>CAZSTW010000001.1:0-27063 GCA_964609845.1 uncultured Planctomycetaceae bacterium
ACTCCAAGACCGTGGCACCCATATCTTCAGTTGCAAAACCTCAGTTTGCACGAGCTTTCGGGGCGCCGAGCTCGCCTCCCTGTCGCGGTGGACTCATGGCGCGAATTGAACACATCACAAAAGTAGGGTGGGACCAGCTCGCTTCGAGCGCAGGCCCACCATCATGCCCCCAAGCCATTGTCCTCAGCGACGATCGGGGCGTTCCTGTGGCTCAATGGGCGACCTGATTCTCGACGGGGCAAAAACGCGTTGACTTCCCGTGGGCTGAAGGCCTTGCGATTTTGCAGACGGAGCCACGATCACCAGCAATTCGGCAGATCAGCCGACGGGGAATCGGCCTTCCAGCGACAGGCGATCCAGAAACTTTCGTGATTCCATGTACTCTTGCGTCACGAGATCGCGGATGTGCTTTCGCAGCTCATCCTGCATACCGCGTACTTTCTTGTAGATCGCTTCTGTCAGTTCAGATGTCGAACCGGTATGAGCACGTGTTTCGAACAAGCCTTCGATTTCTTTGCGCTGTGATGCAAATGCATCGCGTTTCAGGGCCGATGGCCAGGCAATCTTGCCGGTTGCAGGATCGAGTTCACTGCTGTTCAGACGTGGCGGCAGGCTGGAAGGATGTTCGGCCTGCTGTTCGGCAATGCGAGCATTGCGGGCCCGGGCTTCTTCCAGTCGCTTGGCCTGTTCTGCCTGCACGACTCGCTGCTTCATCATGTAGACTTCCGTCCACTGCTTCTGATTCTGGATGTATTCACCGCGGGCTTGTTCCACGTTGATCATCGCTGCCGATGTCATGACGTTGTACATCCCCTGCGAGCGCGTCATATCTGCCATGGCGTGGCCGGCTGCTGATGCGGGTGTGGTTCCGCCCCCGAAACCGTATCCGCCGTAGCCACCATATCCGCCGTAACCGACGTAACCGACGTGAGGCCCTACGTACCAGCGGTTCTGGGCAGAAGCCTGGCCACATAGTGTGCTGATCGTCAAAACGCAGACAATTGCGAACAGTCGATTCATGTCAGCTAACCTCAATTTCTCACCGGCGAAATGGAAATGCGGGTGAAAGTAACTTTTTCAGCATGCGGGATCAGTGGCATCCCGGTGGCCACTTTCGATAGAATTACCGTTGGCAACTCATTTAGCAAATGTGTTCACAACGGTTAGTTGTATCCATCGGACATCCCGCGTTCAAGCTTTGATAGCTCTCCAAAGGGTCGTGACATGCAATGGCGTAGTATTTTGACGGCGGTCGTGGTTGTCGCGTGTGCGTCCCAATTGGCCGTTGCAGCCGATCTTCAGGGGCTCGTGAAGCAACTGGAAACAGGGTCGGTTGATGCTCAAGTCGGAGCTGCCCAGTCGCTTGGTGAAATGGGGCCGCGAGCCGCCGCTGCGGTGCCTGCCCTGATCAAGGGACTTGGTCACGACGATCTTTCGCTGCGGCTGGAATGTGTCATGTCGCTGGGGCACATCAGTGCAGACGCTGCCAAATCTGTTCCCGCACTGATCGGGGTCCTCTCGGACAAGGACCCGATTCTGCAGCACGCGGCTGTCGATGCCCTGAGAATGTTTGGTTCAGATGCCAAGGCAGCCGTGCCGCAGTTGCGAAAACTGATGGCGTCCAAAGATGCTGCGACAAATGTCGCTGCGGCTTTCGCGATTGAAGATATTTCCAGCGAGAAAGCTGATACGGCAGCTGCGATTCCCGTTTTGATCGCGGGGCTGGCTCAGGCTCCTGGGATTGCCAACGAAGCCGTCCGAGGCCTGACGGCTGTCGGACCAACCGCCACACCAGCCCTGCAGGTCGCACTTTCTGGTCAAAACGCTCAGGTCAAGATTCGTGCGGCTGACGCCCTGGCCGCCATCGGGCCCGGAGCGAGTGGTGCGACGGAAGCACTGGTGGCCGCTGTTGCTTCAACGGACGACGACGTCAGTTGGCATGCGATGCGAGCATTGTCGGCCGTGGAAGCCGATCCCAAGGTTGCAATTCCCGCCATCGTGAAAAGATTGAACAGCGCCAAGCCCGAAGTGCGAACGCACGCCGCTGCAGCCCTGGCTGACTTCGGTCCTGCAGCAGTGGTTGCGGTCGAAGATCTGACGAAACTGCTGAAGGATGCGGACGAGTTCGTGCGACTCAACGCCGCGACAGCTCTGGGAAGCATTGGTCCCGGTGCCAAATCTGCCGTTCCTGCGTTGGTCGCTGCGATGGACGACAAAAAGGGTTCCGTGACGATTGCCGCGACCAGTGCTCTGGGCCAGATTGGCAAACCCTCTGTCGCGCCACTTCTGGAAAAGTTGAAGCTTGCCCAGTTCCAGCAACTTGTTGTCACTGTTCTAGGCCAGATTGGTCCTGACGCAGCCGATGCGGTTCCCGCTCTGGTCGGGTTGCTGAACGTCAAAGACGCAGAGACGCGCCGTGAAGTTGTCCTGGCATTGGCTGGAATCGGGTCTGCTGCAAAAGTGGCAGTTCCCGAATTGATCAAACTGATGAATGACAAAGACTTTGCCTATCGCGGGGCCGCTGCCTTTTCGCTCGGCAAAATCGGTTCTAAGGAAGCGACAACAGCCCTGAAGAGTGCTCTGGAAGCTCAAGACCCGCTCGTCCGACTGGCAAGTGTCTGGTCGCTGTTGCAACTCGATCCTGAAAACGATGAATACGCGAAAATCGCGGTCCCACGCCTGGCCGCAGCCCTGTCGATCGATCGCCCGCGAGTCCGTCTTGAAGCCGCGACCGCATTGGCCAAGCTCGGTCCTAAGGCGAGTGGTGCCGTCAAGGAACTGCAAAAGGCCATCAGTGACGAGTCGACGGAAGTACGTGCCGAAGCCATTATCGCTCTGGCAGAAATCGGCCCCGCCAGTGAACCCGCTGTTCCCGATCTGATTGCATTGATTGTCAGCGAAGATCCCTCATTGAGACGCCCTGCCTGTTATGCCCTGGGAAAAATTGGTGCGAAAGCTAAGGATGCGGTTCCAGCCCTGCGACGCCTGATGAACAGTCGGATTCATCACGAGCAGACCGTTGCCGCATGGGCATTGCTGCAGATCGCTCCTGACGATGAAACAAAGAAGACCGCGATCCCCCTGATGATTGTTGCTCTGCAAGGTTCTCCTCGGAATGACGTCCGGATTGAAGCCGCACGAACCTTGGGCAAGATTGGAAAAGGCTCGGCTGAAGCCGCAGAAGCCCTGAAGGCTGCCGCAAAGGACAGTGACGAAGCCGTACGAAAGGCTGCTGAAGAAGCATCAGCCAAACTGAAGTAACTGGGTCTGCGAGCGTGCTTGCTCTCGTCGTATCGATGTGACGAGAGCCTGTTGGTGCTGGCGAATCGTCAAAATCTGTATAAATCCAGTTCAGTGCGACATTTGTGGCGTGTCAATGAATTCTGGCATGGCCTCGGGTTTCACAGTTCGGTACCATCTGGAGACAGATTTTTTCTGTATACGTCAACGCACTGAGAAAACTACCGTATGGCTGAAACATTTATTCTGATTCCCGGCAGAACCAGCGATCAGGGGTGTGGAATCAGCGAGGGAAAATTCCAGGAAAAGTACCAGCGTGAAATCAATACGCTGATGGTTGCCGTTGGCGATATGTCACGGCTCGGCCTGGCGGAAGGAGATCGGGTCCGTCTGACCAGCGACGAAGGCCAGTCGGTCGAAGTCGCCGTTTCCGCCGCGAAAAAGGATGAACTTCCTGATGGAATGCTGTTCATTGCTTACGGTGATATTTCCAGCCGACTGATGGGAGGTGATACCCACGGTTCCGGGATGCCGACCAGCAAAGGGATGGATGTTCAGCTGGACGTTGTTCCCAAGGGATAATTTCTGCAGCACAGCATAGTTTACTGGCGAGAACCATTCCCGACTGTCGATCCTGTCTTGGACAGAACCTCCTTTTGCAATTGTGGTTGCGTCTGACAGTCGGCCTGTACAGAATAGAGTTTCGAATCAATCTGCCGACTTCGATGATTCAGGATTTCTCTCACGAGGTATTCCCATGGTCAGTTCCACTGAAACCGCCGCCGCTCCGGGCGCTTTGAAGATCGTGACAGATGCAACCTGCACGTTCTGCGGTTGCGTCTGCGATGATATCGATTTGACCGTTCAGGACAGTCACATCACCGAAGCCAAACGAGCCTGTGTGCTGGGCAAGGCCTGGTTCCTGAGTCACAGTATCGAAGATCGACCGAGTTGCCTGATCGATGGAAAACCGGCGTCACTTGAAGCGGGTTACGATCGCGCGGCACAGATTCTGACGAATGGAAAATATCCGATCGTTTACGGCCTCAGCGATTCCCCCTGCGAAGCTCAGCGAGTCGCGGTCAGTATTGTCGACTGGATCAACGGAACGATCGACACCACGACCAGTGTCTGCCATGGTCCGTCGGGCATGGCATTCCAGGGGGTCGGTGAAGTGACCTGTTCCCTGGGCGAAGTGGCCAATCGTGGCGACCTGATCATTTTCTGGGGCTCCAACCCGGCCGAAAGTCACCCACGCCATTTCACTCGCTACAGCCTGATGCCCAAAGGGATGTTTCTGCCGAACGGTCGCAAGGACCGTACGTGCGTCCTGATCGATGTGCGCAAAACCAAGAGTGCCAAGGCGGCTGACCAATTTATCCAGATCAAGCCACGTGCCGACTTCGAGGCACTCTGGGCGCTGCGGGCACTCGCCAAGGGAGTCGAACTTGATCCCGAAGCGGTCTTGCGAGACACCGGAGTCGAACTCTCGGTCTGGCAAGGGCTGATGGACAAGATGAAAGCAGCCAAGTTCGGCGTCATCTTTTTCGGGATGGGCCTGACAATGACGCGAGGCAAGCACGCCAACACCGAAGCCTTGCTGGCACTGACTCGTGATCTCAACGCATTCACACGTTTCGCCGCCAAGGCAAACCGAGGTCACGGAAACGTGTCGGGGGCCGATAACGTGGTCTCGTGGCGAACCGGTTATCCGTTTGGAGTGAACCATTCGCGCGGCTATCCACGATTCAATCCTGGCGAATACACCACATCAGACACATTGGCCAATGGTGAAGCAGACAGCGCGATGACGATCGCCTGTGACCCGATGGCGAATTTCTCTCAGCCCGCTCGCGAACACCTGGCCAGGATCCCGTACATTGCGCTGGATGCCAAAGAGACGCCGACAACGCGGGCTGCGGCGGTGGCATTTACGGTGGCGACGTATGGCATCAACACCGGCGGTACCGTCTATCGCATGGACGATGTCCCGATTCCACTGCGTCCTGCATTTGACTCCCCGCACCCCAGCGACTTCGAAGTCCTGATGCAAATCGAAAAGCGGGTCAAGCTGATCAAGGGGATTACCAGCTAGCCAGTCACTGCCGTCTACTGCGGAAATCCGACAGCTTTCCACCCAGCAAAGATTCGACTCAATGCCCAACATGGACTATTTGAAGATCTCGCAAGGGACCATCTACGACCCGGCCAATGGTGTCGACGGTCAGGTACGTGACCTGTGGATTGCCGACGGACGGATCGTCGAAGCCCCCACCGATCCGACTGTCCGCCCGTCACGCACGATCGATGCAGCAGGTCTGGTTGTCATGCCGGGCGGGATTGATATGCATTGCCATATCGCCGGGCCCAAGGTCAATGTCGCTCGCAAAATGCGGCCCGAGGAAAAACGCCGTGGCGAACAGATGCCGCGGACTTCGATCGCTCACAGCGGTTCGATGGGAAGCGTTCCCAGTACGTTTGCCACGGGTTACAAGTATGCAGGACTGGGCTATACCACTGCTTTCGATGCAGCTGTTCCGCCGCTTGGTGCCCGTCACGCTCACGAGGAATTCGATGATACCCCCTGCCTGGACAAGGGCTTTTATGTCCTGATGGGGAATAATCACTTTGTGATGCAATCGATCGCTCAGAACGAGCCACAAAAGCTGAAGGCCTTCATCGGCTGGCTGCTGACGGCGACACGCGGGTTTGCACCAAAGCTTGTCAATCCCGGTGGCGTCGAAGTCTGGAAGTCGCATCAGGCCGGTAACGTCAGCGGGCTCGATTCCGATGTCGACCACTTTCATATCACACCCCGCCAGATCATTCGTGGCGTGGCTCAAGCCGCTTCGGAATTGCGTCTGCCGCATCCGGTCCACATTCACTGCAACAATCTTGGTATGCCTGGAAACTGGCATACGACTCTCGACACGATGCAGGCTCTCGAAGGACATGGCGGGCACCTGACGCACATTCAGTTCCACAGCTACGGTGGCGGGGATGGCGACGAAAACACCTTCAACAGTAAAGTCGTGCAGCTGGCAGACTATGTGAATTCGCACTCGAACATCACGGTTGACGTCGGTCAGGTGCTGTTTGGCGAAACGACCAGTATGACTGGAGACGGGCCACTCGGATACTTCCTGTCAAAGGTCTATGGCGGCAAGTGGTTCAGCAGCGATACGGAAATGGAATCCGGCTGCGGTATCACGCCCATCAAGTATAAGAACAAATCGCTGGTCCATGCACTGCAATGGGCGATCGGTCTGGAATGGTACCTGCTCGTCAACGATCCGTGGCGAGTCGTGATGAGTACAGATCATCCGAACGGCGGTTCCTTCCTGGCATATCCACAGATCATTCGCCTGCTGATGGACCGAACCTATCGTCAGGATATCCTGAAAAGCTGTCCGATCGAAATCCTGCAGCGTTCCACGTTGAATGACCTGACGCGCGAATACACGCTGAACGAGATTGCGATCATCACGCGAGCGGGGCCGGCTCGGATCCTGGGGCTCAAGAACAAGGGGCACCTGGGGATTGGTGCTGACGCGGACATTACGATCTATACGCCGCACGAGAATAAAGAAACCATGTTCGAACTTCCCCGGCTGGTGATCAAGTCGGGCCGGGTGATTGTCGAGCAGGGTGAGATCCGCGATCCGCTGATCGGCAAGACATTGCACGTTGAGCCTGACTATGATCACGACGTGGAAAGCAGCATCCAGGAGTGGTTCGAAAAGTACTATTCCATTCAGTGGCGCAACTACCCGGTCGGCCTCGATTACTTGCACGAATCGTGCGTGATTCCTCCACGCTAACCAGAATTTTTCGGACATCCAGATGACGTCGGACCTCGCGACAACACCAGCCCTGCTGAACTTCAACGGCGTCGAAATTGTCGACACGTTTGCGGAAGCATTCCCGATCAAGGGGGCTCGACTCATTATCACCGCCGTCAACGCGAAGTGGGCCGAAACGGCGGCGACGGTCCTGTGTGGCAACGCCACCAGCGTGATCGCCTGTGATGTCGAAGCTGCTATTGAACGGCATATCCCCGCAGGGGAAACGCCGGACGGTCGGCCGGGTGTCTCGGTGCTGGTGTTTGGATTCAGTACAGACAGTCTGGCGAAGTCACTGCAGGGTCGAGTCGGGCAATGTATTCTCACCTGTCCCACGACCGCCTGTTTCAATGGAATCTTCGACTGCCCCAAGGAAAAGCGAATCCGGATTGGCGGGGGAATTCGTTATTTCGGAGATACCTTCCAGAAGTCCAAAAAACTGGAAGACCGCAGGTTCTGGCGCATTCCGGTGATGGATGGTGAGTTCCTGTGCGAGGACTATTTCGGCACGATTACCGGAGTGGCTGGTGGTAACCTGCTGATCTGCGGAACAAACTCGGCAACGGCACTGCAGGCAGCCGAAGCGGCTGTCGACGCGATTCGCCTGGGGACTGATATTGCACTGCCCTTTCCTGGGGGGCTGGTCCGTTCGGGAAGCAAGGTCGGTTCGAAGTATCCAAAGCTGAAGGCGAGCACAAACGATGCCTATTGCCCGACGCTGCGCGGCGTGACGGAATCCGAACTACCGAAGGGCTGTCAGGCCGTCTATGAAATCGTCATTGATGGGCTGAGCTTTGATGCCGTTCAATCCGCAATGCGCCGCGGCCTGCATGCTGCCGCGGCATCCGCAGGCGTCCTGAGGATCACTGCAGGGAACTACGGCGGAAAACTCGGCAAGCACCATTTCCACTTGCGCGATCTGTTGAACCTGTAAGTAATACCCCATCGTATTTTGACGAACGGGCATTGTTGCGAAGCGGCCGGATACAAGCATCAAACAGGGCACACCTCAGACGCCATCATGCTCTCGGAATAACGGGGATCGACCGGTCCCTGATTCAGTTCTGAAGGGGCGACTACAGGACACGGCTCCGCAGGAGTAAAATAGCCGAGGCAATCTGCTCGAAGTCGTGGTCTTCAGTGCGATTTGACGTGGCCCGCCAGTTTGGAAGCCGGACATGATGACTTGTAAAGAGATCGCAGAGTTTCTGGGTGAGTATCTGGATCGTACGATGCCCTGGTCGCAGCGTCTGGTGTTTCGTTTGCACCTGCTCTTGTGTCGTGACTGCCGGCGGTATCTCGATTCCTATCAGAAAACCGACCGCGCGATCTGCACGCTGAAAGATCTCTCCACGAGCGAGGAAGCGAGCGTCCCGGAAGACCTGGTGAAGGCGATCCTGGCAGCGCGGCGTGTTCAAGCTTCTGACTCCCATTCCCTCTGACCCATGCAGTCCAGAACCTGTGAACTGCATCGGGTGACAGACTTCGACCTTCTTCACCCGGTTTCTGCGCGACTTTGCCGAATTGCTGCGGAGGAATATCGATGACCACCGTCAATCCGGACGACGACCTGCTGAAACGGATGCGTGCGGGAAACGAAGAGGCGTTTGCAGAATTTGTGCGTTCACATTCCGGTCGTATGCTTGTCGTGGCGAAACGGATCCTGAGAGACGACGAGGCCGCTGCGGATGCCGTGCAGGAAGGATTCCTTCTGGCCTTTCGATCACTGGATCGCTTTGGTGGCCAGTCGTCATTAGGAACGTGGTTACATCGAATCGTCGCGAATGCATCGCTGACAAAACTGCGTACCCGGACTCGGCGTCCTGAGATCCTCATCGACGATCTGCTGCCGAGGTTTGATCAGACTGGTCATCATCTGGAACCCGTCAGCCGCTGGTCAGAACCTTCGGATGAACCGCTGCAACGTGAGGAGTTGCGCGTCCAGATTCGCGAGTCGATCGATCGACTTCCTGACGATTTTCGCATCGTCGTGCTGCTGCGCGATATCGAAGGCCTGGATACCGATCAGACGGCCGACCTTCTGCAGATTTCAACCTCAGTCGTCAAAACTCGGTTGCATCGCGCCCGACAGGCTTTGCGAAAGCTGTTAGAACCGCTATTTCTCAGGTGATCGGGTGAGATACAGGATGCGAAACAGCCGGGCTGAAGGAATTCAGCCCGGCTGCCAGTTTGATCAAGTCGGAAACCTGAATCAATCAGTACGACAGAATCGCATCGATCCCGACAACGGTCTGGTTGAACAGACCGATGTTGCTGCCACCTGCACCACTGTATTGATCGTGGTTTGGTGACCACATGTGGCGAACTTCAGGTCGGATAACCAGGTTGGCGATCGGCTTGTAGTTCACACCATACGTCGCGGTGTAGTATTCCTGGCCGTCTGGTGAGTAGATTTCCATTCGGGCGCCGGCTTTCCACTTCGCGTTGATGTCGTAGAACGCGTAGTTGATGAAGCCGAGCGAGTTCTGAGCGATGAAACCACCAGCAGCCGTGTTGAAATCAGCAGGGATGTTTCCTTGACGTGGAACACCAGCAGCATCAACGGTCAGATTGCTGTTCAGGATATCGAACTGGTGAACCGTGCTGAATTTGTCTGTCCACTTCTGTGACAGGATCCAGCTGTTGATCGCACCATCACCACGCCAGCCCATATCACCAGCGAGGACCGAGTAAATGAACGAGGTCTTGTCACTCAGATTGTAGGTGAATCCACCCAGGAAAGCGCTACCGCCACCGTACTGGTAGAAGCCGGTGTCCATACCGTAGACATAACCGCCGCTGACGCTCAACTTGTCATTGACCTTGTGAGTCGCCAATGCACCGGTGTGGGTGAAAGGCTCACTGTTCCAGAAGGTCAACTGACGGCTGAGGAAGAACTGCCCCGTTGAGGGGACGACTTCGTAACCAACGATGGTATAGAAGTGACCGACCTTAACCGAGGTGTTCCCGGCAGCAACTTCGGCGTACATCTGGGGCAGAGCCCATTCGTAAATACCGTGATTGAAGCCATTCAGATAATCATAGTGCCCGGCATTGATGTTACCGAAGGACTGACCTTCGTTACCATCGACACCGTACATGATGTCGGCGCGGAAACCCCAGTCAAGTCCCTTGCTCCCATCGGCAACCTTACCGATGTACAAGTACTGCTGGTTGAGGGTCAATTGACCCCATTCCTTCTGGTTCAGGTAAGGACCGTTACCAGTAAATGCACCGTCTGGTTTGTTCTGATAACCAAACTGGGTGTGACCACCGACGATCCAGCCCTTGTCTTTCAGGCGGTTGTTTCCACAACCATCGTCAAACAGGTTAATCATCGCCCATGGCTCGCCAAGTTCGCCACCCAGCAGGCTGCAGCCGTGGGCACAGCCCGGATCGCTGAAGACCGTGTTGGGATCGCAGGCTGGGGCGCTGGGGACACATGGGGCTGCACCAGGAGCAGCACATGCCGGAGCAGGTGAACAACAGCCTGGATTGAGGTTTTTCAACTTCGCAGCAGCGTCTTCAAAAATCTTGTCATTGCAAACCGCGGGTCCGCTTGGGTAAGCACATCCGGGGTCTGCGGCGTGCAGGGCACTCGCAGCGAGCAACCCGGCGGTGGCGATCATCATGGACAGTCCTGTCCCGATGTCGACAAATCGCAGCTTCCTGAGGCCAAACATCTCGAAACTCCTCTTGCGTGTTTTTTTCCACTGACTTCATTGCGACCGTCCAGTCGCAGGGACCGACCTGTCTGCGTTGCCACAAACGGACCCGGCCATGACCACTCCATGGCTGGCGTGGCGGCGACAAAACTCACTCCCCATCAGGCCCATCCAGTGAACGCTCTGTAGGACTTCAGGTCTTTTCGGTATCGGTGTCCGCAAGAGTCCTTTGGTAACGATTTTGTGATGCAGATTGGTGTCTACGGAACCGAAACGATCGCTAAAGGCAGAAAGGTCGCCGCAGATCACCGGGGCAAAGTGGCAATCAAGCACCGGCAGATTTTGCCGAATCCGCGCAACCCTCTTTCGCGACGAACATTGCGACAATTCTTCGGTTTCTGGCCGATTTGAATCGACCCCGCAGAGTGGCTTGCAGTTCAAGTCTGGCCCCCCTAAAATGTTGGATTCCCCAAGGGTTGTTGCGGGGAATGAACGGCCGGACGGATTTCGGTTTTCCACCAGTCGGGACCGATGGCCAGACCTCAATTGACTCAAAACTTGCAGGCACGCGGATCATGAAAGAAGGCATTCATCCCAACTATCAAGAGGTAGTCTTCCAGGACTCCTCCACGGGAGCACAGTTTCTGACTCGTTCGACGATCAGATCTGAACGGACCTGTGTCGTAGACGGAAAGACATATCCGCTGGTAATGGTTGATATCAGTTCCGCTTCTCACCCGTTCTTCACCGGGAAGCAGAAGTTCATCGACACCGCCGGTCGCGTCGAAAAGTTCCAGCGCAAGTACAACTGGGGCAAGAAAGACGAAAAGACCGAAGGCGAAGCTGCGCAGGGGTAGCTTTGGACCTATGTGGCGCAGGTCACACCTGCGCCCGTCGTCGGTATGGTGATTCGACAGCTGGGCAACTTTTGCCGAATCACCTGTGCGCCTGACGGGCTGAACCAGCAATCGTTCAGCCGTGTCAACCGGATATGGCACACCGATGCAGGCTGGCGGCTCGCACGAACCGCTTTCCGTTTGCCGTAATGGCCTTGCCCTCGTTGATTGAGGCTGCAGCCATCGACCATCCCCTGATTCTTACGGCTCTCTATCATGTTCCCCGTGCTCCAGGCCAAGCTGACTCGCTACGAAGAACTGGAACGCCAACTTCAGGACCCAGCTGTCCTCGCGGATACGACGCGGATGCTGGAAATCCAGCGCGAACATGGCGGACTCGGCAAAGTTGCTCTCACTGTTCGCCAGTTCAACCAGCTCGAAGCCGATCTGGCGACAGCCAAAGAGATGCTGGAATCGGCCGAAGACGAAGAAACTCGCGAATACGCGCAGGCCGAATGCACCGAACTGCAGACAAAGTTTGATGCGATGCGTGTCGAACTGGAAGACATGGTCACCGCAGGCGATTCACTCACCCGCGGCAGTCTGATCATGGAAATTCGAGCGGGAACCGGGGGGGATGAAGCAGCCCTGTTTGCTCGCGACCTGTTCGAAATGTACACGCGGTTTGTCGAGAAAAAAGGCTGGAAATTCGAAGTCCTGGAAATGTCGACGACGGAGCTGGGTGGGCTGAAAGAAGCCGTTTTATCCATCTCTGGCGAAGGTGCCTTTCACCAGTTGCAGTTCGAAAGCGGCGGTCACCGCGTTCAGCGTGTTCCCGAAACGGAGACTCAAGGACGCGTTCACACGAGCGCAGCAACAGTGGCTGTCATGCCTGAAGCGACCGACGTCGATGTCGAGATTCGTGACGAAGACCTGCAGATCGATACGATGCGGGCGGGCGGACCCGGCGGTCAGAAAGTCAACAAGACGGAATCGGCCGTCCGTATCACTCACATCCCCACCGGGATCGTCGTTCGAATCCAGGATGAAAAGAGCCAGCACAAGAACAAAGCGAAAGCGATGCGAGTTCTTCGCAGCCGGCTGATGGAACAGCGTCAGGAAACGTTGAATCAGGAGCGGTCTGCTCAGCGCCGGACCCTGGTGGGATCGGGTGAGCGTAACGAACGTATCAGGACCTACAACTTTCCGCAGAACCGCCTGACGGATCATCGCATCAACCTGACCGTTCACAAGCTGGATCAGATCATCACGGGTGACCTGGATGATGTCATTCAGGCCATGGTTTCGTTTGACCGTGAAGAGCGATTACGCGGTAATGTGGCTTCGTGACAAATACCTCTGAATCGATGGTGCCTTGTGTCCACTGATGCCACTCCACCAACACCGACTCCCGCCAATGAGTGGACGATTCGCAAGGTGCTGGAGTGGACGACTGCGCATCTGAAAAAGAATGGCAGCGATACCCCCAGGCTGGATGCCGAAATCCTGCTGGCACAGGCTCGCGGCTGCCAGCGGATTCAGTTGTACACGGCGTACGATCAACCCCTGACGGATGCCGTTCGGGCAACCATGCGAGAACTGGTCCAGCGCCGGGCTCAGGCTGAACCGGTCGCCTACCTTGTGGGACATCGTGAATTCTTCAGTCTCGACTTTAAGGTGACGCGAGACGTTCTCATTCCGCGACCAGACACCGAGACGCTTGTGATCGAGCTGACGGAAGAGATCAAGCAGCTTTCGGTCGCTCGACAGGAAGCGGGTGACACCACAGCGATTCGCGTCCTGGATCTCTGCACTGGATCAGGCTGTATCGCAGTCTCGGCGGCAAAACAGTGTCTGAATCAGAAGCTGAATGTGAAGTTTACCGCGACCGATATCAGCCCCGCCGCGCTGGCCATCGCGCGGGAAAACGCAGAAAAACACGGCGTTGGGGATCTGATCGAGTTTCATCAGGGTGACTTATTCGACGCCCTTCCCAAAGATTCACGCTTCGACGTTCTGGTAAGTAATCCACCGTACATTCCCACCGCCGAGATCGACACCCTGGATCCTGAGGTGGCCAGGCATGAACCGCGACTGGCACTCGACGGTGGTCCGACCGGGTTCACGGTCATTGATCGACTGGTAGCGGCGGCACCGAGTTTTGCGGTACCGAACGCTCTGTTCCTGATGGAACTTTCGCCCGAACAAGCCGATACAGCCTGTCAGCGACTCGTGGCTGCGGCGCACTACAAAGACATCACCGTTCGCAAAGATCTGGCAGGTCGACCTCGAGTCCTGCGGGCCAGGTGTGGCGTGTAATTCAGTTCTTGATCGCGAAGCGATCACAGACCGTAGTTCCCCCGCACCTTGGGATGCATACGTAGGGGAGGAACTCTGGTAAATGATTGGGCATTTTCGGGGCCTCGGCGATTCGGCATTGATACCGTTGTGATCTTCCTCAGGAGGCCCAACGGGCCAGTAGTTCACCCAGCCAGGGCCTTGCGGCCCTGGAATTGATCCCACGAAAACTCTTCCTGAGGCCTGAAGGGCCGGGTTTCCCTTTGGCGAGTCTAACTAACTAAAGACGAAAGGAATGCTTGGCCCTTCAGGCCTCATATCCTGTTTTGACATCGAATTCCAGGGCCGCAAGGCCCTGGCTGGGTGAACTGCTGGCCCACTTGGGCCTCAAGACCGAAACCGCGCGTGTAGGCAAATATCGTTACCAGCGTTGAGTGGCACCCCAAAGCAGTCCGTTTGGTTCCATTTGCTTCGTCGGTTAGAACGAAAAAAGGTCAACTACGGCCACCCTGCTACTTGCGGCGTACACGTGCATACGACGCTGTCCCACGCCATGTGAAATCTGTCTGAATCGATTGCAGTTCAGCGAAAGATTGTTCATCGACGCCAATTTCCGACCACAGGAAAAAGCGGAATTGTGGCTTGCCTAGTATCGCAGCAATACCACGTTCAGTAACCCGACTGCTGCCACTAAGAAAGACTTGCTGAAGTTGCGGTGCATTACTCAACTCACCGAGACCTGCATCAGACACATCAAGATTTCTGAGATGGATTTCTGTCAAAAGCGGGCATGTACTTGCGGCCTCGATGCTTCGGTCGCTGAACTGCGAGCCCGCCAATTCGAGGCCACTCAACTGCGGTGCAGCACGCAGGATTTCATCGATTGGTTCGACGACATTGTGGCAGTCGAGCAGAGATAGCCGCTGAAGGGAGGCCATGTTGAAGGAATTGATACCTGAAGTAGTAATGCCGTTTTCGCGGGACAACGATAAGACTTGAATCTTCTTCCGAAGTGCAAGCAATGCGCAGGCCTCATCCGTAATGCCTGTACCGGCCAAACACAACTCCACGAGAGCGTGGCATTGCTTAAGACATTCGATGTCATCGTGACTAAGAGTGCTGTCCACAACCTCGATCTGGCGAAGGCTACGGATAACGTCAAGTTTTCCGATAACGCCCGCAGGGGATGCTTTGATTCCAATCCCACGAATCACGTCGAAGCGGCGCGCTTGCCCTTCACCGATCATTCTTCTGAGTGGTGTCGGCAGCCACGGTTCAAGGACAATTTAACTTTCATCTCCCCCAGGTACCACGGCAGGCCATATGAAAACATTGACGTTTGTTTGCTTGCTATTGCTTAGCGATAACGTCGTAATAGTGCTGTCAAACGCGGTGGGTCTCCAAACGGCGGACATTGAGATCCACACGACACAGATGGCGAAACACAGGGCTACAGCAGATAGCAAATTTCGTTTGATCGACATTTTCGGGGCCCCTACGCAGGGAACTCAAAGTGAGCAAAGGACTCTTCGTTGTCGTTAGCGTCCCCAACTGGGGGAACTAAGGGGCGAATTTGAGGTTGGCCTCGCGGCCGAATTGTCGATTCCAAACCGAGTCGCTGCACGATCGATTCTACCAAGGTGTCGTCACCCCGGGGAATCCCCGTTGAGTCCAACAAGATGTGCAACCCGGATCGCCGGAAATTACTCCCAGAGCATTGCCGATCATCAAACGGTGGGCATTTGTGGCAATCCGAACGAATCACGGGATGGGGTGATAGACGTAGTCGCAGGGCAGGTGAATCAGTAGAATTCTGGCTATCGAATCGTCACGACTCCTTTTTGAATCTCTGATCAGCCGGACCCCCAGGGTCCTGTTTTGAGTTTGGATTCGTAGCCGTGACCTCGCGGTTTGATCGAGATTCGTAATCTGACGACGGGCGACCCATGGCAGAGCAGCGGCGATCTGCGAACATTGCAAACCGTACGTTACATCCGCGATCGCGTCGAGAATTCCTGCGCGCGGGTGTGTTGGGTCTGGGCGGATTAAGCCTGTCCGATCTGCTTGCTGCGCGGGGATGTGCCGGAAATTCGACCGCCAGTCCGTCACTGATCCTGTTCTGGATGTGGGGTGGGCCGAGTCAACTGGAGACCTTTGATCCCAAGCCTTTGGCACCGATTGACTATCGCGGTCCCTTTCAGGCCATTCCGACGGCCACTCCCGGGATCGAAATCTGCGAACTCTTTCCGCAACTCGCCCAGCGTATGAATCGATTGGCGATCGTGCGATCTCTTCATCACGAAATGTCGTCGCACAATGACGGCAGTATCGAATTGCTCACGGGTAAGACGCCACTCGTGGCCGATCCGACCTCGACTGCGAAGTCCGATCATCCCGATCTGGGAATGGTTGTCAGTCGATTACGAGGAGTACGGAGGGATGGACTGCCGCAGTATGTCGGCATTCCGACTCAACCGTTCATGACGCAGCCCGCTTACCTGGGACTCAGTCATAAAGCGTTTGTGACCGGCGACCCGTCGGTCGAGAAATTCGCTGTACCAAATCTTTCGCTCGCCGCAGGAACCGACGGAACACGTCTGGACGAACGGCGAGTCCTGGTTCAGCAATTCGATCGGTTTCAGCAGAATCTGGATCAGAATGGTTCGCTGGAAGGAATGGACCAGTTTCGTTCGGCGGCCTTCTCAATGCTGACGAGTCCTGCAGTTCGAGATGCCTTCGACCTGAACCAGGAAACCGCCGAATTGCGAGATCGCTATGGTCGCCATCTGTGGGGCCAGAGTTGTCTGCTGGCGCGGCGACTGGCGGAAGCGGGGGCAGGTGTGGTCACGATTGATGCTCTCGCACCCAAGCCGGGGATGCCGCTTTATTTCAGTTGGGATGATCACGCGAATGCGCAGCCGGGCTGGGACCTGACGACCGGAATGAAGTTGCGAGCCCAGTACATGGACCCGGCGATTTCCGCTCTAGTCGATGACATTCACGCACGCGGTCTGGATCGCCAGATCATGGTTGTTGCGGTGGGTGAATTCGGCAGGACTCCCAAGCTGTCGCAGGCCAATGGCTGCATTGGGCGAGATCACTGGCCTTCGGCGATGTCCGCCCTGATCGCCGGTGGCGGTGTTCGTGGTGGACAGGTCATCGGTGCCACAACATCCAAGGCAGAGTATCCGACGGAGCGTCCCCTGAAGCCACAGGATCTGCTGGCGACCATCTATCGCCATCTTCAGATTGATCCCAATCATGCTTTTTCGGATTTTGCCGGTCGGCCAATCTCGATCCTGACGAGTGGTACGCCGATCCGCGAACTGACCTGACGACTTGAGTGCGATTACCGCCGGGACAACATCGCTGGCATACCAACATCCGTCTTTTGGAGTCGAGCCGTTGGTCCGTTTTGCGATCCGCCAGATTTCCCGATGGTACTCTGATGCGAGTGAGTTCCTGCACTCTCCCGTCGATGTTCGGACCGTGGCAACCGTGCGCATTGGCTTTGCCATGCTGCTGCTGATCAATGTCCTCTGCTGGTGGCCTGATCTCGATCGGTGGTTTTCGGACGAAGGAGTGATGACGCTGGCGAGTTCCCGCCAGGTGATCGATGTCAAATGTCTGTCACTATTTCAGATTCTGCCGACGGATGGCGTCACATTGCGAATGGTGTATGGTCTGTTTCTCTGCCAGATCGTTGCGTTGCTCGTGGGATGGAAATCACGTCTTCAGGCCATCTGCTGCTTCGTCTGGCTGGTCTCGTTTCAGCATCGGAATATCCTCATCTTCGACGGAGAAGATACGCTTTTCCGCATCATGGGATTCCTGCTGATTTTCATGCCGCTGGGAAGTACATGGTCCGTGGATTCCCAGATGAGATCCCGACCTGTGCCGCAGGATCAGCCGATTCTTGTTGATGGCTGGTCGCTGCGTCTGCTGCAGATTGAGATGGCGCTGATCTACTTCTCGGCTGCGTGGAGCAAGCTGCTGGGGGCTCCTTGGCGTGATGGAACGGCGCTCTATTATGTCAGTCGACTGGATGAATACTGGGGTCGGTTTCCAATTCCATCAGGTCTGCTGGAATCACCGTGGATCGTTCGCAGCCTGACCTGGTCAACGATGGCGGCTGAGTTTGTTGTTCCTGTGCTGATCTGGTTCCAACCGACTCGTCGAGTTGCGTTGGGAATTGTGCTCGCATTTCACCTGGCCTGTGAGTATGCGATGTATCTGTTCCTGTTTCACTGGATCATGCTGGTGGGATGGATGTCGTTTCTGGAAACAGAAGATTTTCAACGGCTTGCCCGTATGTTGAAGCTCACATCGAACAAGGACATCTGATAAGGAACATTAGCCGTTGGGCGATAGCCTGCGTTTTGAGCCGGACGCTAGCGCGTTCCGGCTGATGGGGCAATCACCGTTCGGCGCGGGTCTCAAGATCGTCTCCAGGCTCCACCGGAACAAAAGCAACGGTTCAATCGTTTGCTCCTGTCGGTGAATCCCGATAGTCGAGTGGTGGTTTCTGGCCGGGCAGCAGCAGGGGATCGTACTTTCGGCCACCCATGCGGCGGGCGTGTTCAGCCTTGGCTGCGGCCAGAGTCTGTGGTTGTTGAAACAGGTCCCAGGCACTCGCCGCCATCGTACGGGCGGCCAGCTGCATCCCTTTACGACCGATCGAGGTTCCTCCTGCGGCGACTGCCTGCCAGGAATGGGCACTGGTTCCGGGGACGTAACATGCCGTCGTGAACCCAGCGGTGGGTACGACCCAGGAAACATCACCGACATCGGTCGAGCCCTTGCCGACGTCGCCGCTGGTATCAAACACCTGGGCAAGTGATTCGAGGGGGAGTGGTTTACTGAGTGTGGAATGGATGCGTGCCGCGAATTGAGTTTCTTCGGCGGTGTACTTCAGGTCGTTCAATTGGCGCAGATTCGACATTGTCACCTGGGACAGTGTGTCATTCGGCAGAATCTCCATGGTGCCGCCCAGATACATTTCTTCCAGTTTTGTATCCGTGGCAATGGCGGCTCCTTGCGCACACTTCAGCAGGCGTGGATACAGTTCTTTGACGACTTCTGATTTGGGGTGCCTGATGTAGAAGAAAACTTCCGCAAAGTCTGGCACGACGTTGGGGGCTCCCCCGCCTGCCGTGATGACGTGATGGATGCGAGTGAAGTCGGGGGTATGTTCCCGCATCAGTTCTGCGGCATGACAGGTCAGTTCGACGGCATCCAGGGCCGACCGTCCCTGATCGGGAGAACCCGCCGCGTGGGCACTCTTTCCGCGGAATCGAAATTTCACGGCGACTCGAGACAGACACGAGCCATCACCAGCACTGGTTCGCCCTGAGGGATGCCAATGCAGTGCGGCGTCGCAGTCGTTAAACAAGCCAGCTCGAACCATGAATGTCTTACCACTGCCACCTTCCTCAGCCGGGCAGCCATAAAACCGGACAGTTCCGCGAATCTGTCCTGATTTGATCTGTTCGGCCAAAGCAATGGCTGCAGACATGGAGGCGGCTCCAAACATATGGTGACCGCAGGCATGGCCGTAGGTGGCTCCGGCGCGCGGCAGTTGCTCGGGGACGGCCTGTTGAGACAGCCCGGGCAGTGCGTCATATTCCCCCATGATCCCGATGACGGGCTTTCCCTCACCGAATGTGGCGGTAAACGCGGTGGGGATATCGGCGACCCCTCGCTTTACGACAAAGCCTGCCTGCTCAAGCCGGTCTGACAACAGCTTGGCAGATTGAACTTCCTGATAGCCCGGTTCTGCGAAGTTCCAGATCTGCAGAGCAATTTTCCAGGTTTCGTCAGCACGTCGCTCAACGCTTTCGCTCAACCCTGCTTTCTGAGCCGTCGCAATTGCTGGACAACTGATGAGGAGCATGGCGACACAGACGAAACGGATGATCGAGTTCATGTCGGTTTCCAGGATTGCCGGCGTTGATCAGGTTGAGGTCGCGTTTCGCGTGGAAGCGATTCTGGTTGAGAATTGCGACGACGCAAAATGGTTTTGGTGAAGGATGGAACATATCAAACGCCAGTCATCACGTCATGGCATGGCCTTGGAAACGTAGGGGATCCGGGCTTACGGCCGTTTGGCGGTGGCTCATTGCGAGTCGCCTTTTCTGGCGAGTTGGCGGACTGTTCGGCTTTTTTTCCACGAAGGTCACAAAGAGCACGAAGGGAAAGAAGAATGAAGTACGTTTCCAACAGTCCGTAAACCTCCAGGGAGCAACCCGTCGTTCATTCGGAAAGCTCTTCGTATTCAAACTTCGTGCTCTTCGCGTCCTTTGTGGTGAATCTTAAACGCACTTCAGGACGTCCCTTGTTTTTACGGCATTTTCCGGCCCTTGAAAGACGTTGATAGCAGTAGTCTCTCGACACTGCCGAAACGCCCCGCCGAAGGTCTGCTTTTCAAGTTCATGAAAGCCAGACATTGGCAGAACGATGTGCTCTTACATCGTTCTGCCCGCTGAAATTGATTCGACGAACGGTATGGCTGCGTTGTGGCCGGATGACACAAATTCCGCCTCAAACGAGGAACGGCTGATCGTGCGGATTGATGATGGCAACTTTAGTCTAATTCTGTGCGTAAGAGTTGTTCGTTCACGATCTGAACTGATTTTCACCAGCAGATTGACCAGAATCTGGTACGCCGCGACAAAATGTGCATTGATTGCAAGAGTTGCAAAGCATTTCTGATTCACCGCTTACGGCGAATCCATCAACCTTAAGAGGATTCAACCTACCTCTGTCATGCGGATTGCAGGCTCAACCCGATAACTATCATGTCGCGGGGCCACCTGAATCCCGATGACATTGCTTTCCTGTTTCTCACGAAATGGATTTGGACATGGTTCTGACATGGAAGTCAGCCAGCAGCAGATTGCTGCGCGCGGGCGTAACCGCCGTGATCGTTGCGGCATTGGGTTACTCAGCCCCGTCCGCGGCCGCGAGTGATCCATTTGAAGAATTGCGTCAACGGATTGAGCAACTCGAAGAGGATAATCGCGAGCTTCGTACCGCGATGGTTCCGAAGCCGACACCAGCTATCGACGTTGCCCCAGTCCCACCCGCTCCCGAAGAGAACGAACCTCCGAGTGAAGAAGAAAAGCGGATCGAAGGTCTGATCGAAAAGTATCTGCAGCGACGTCCAAACCTTGCGGACTCGACTCAAGATCAGAACATCTCGGCGCTGCATGGCAGCGTGTCCGGGATTCTCGATCGATTGAATAAGAAGACGTATCCGACTGTTCAGATTAACGGGGTGTTCCAGGCGGATACCGGCTTCTTCAGTCAGGATGAGAACAGCAAGCTTGCCTATGGCACAATTCAGAACGGTTCCGACTTCCGTCGCGCGCGTCTGTCTGCCAAGGGGAGTCTGACTGAGTCGACGAACTACTTCTTTCAGATGGACTTCGCGTTTTTCGGCCGTCCGACGTTTACCGATGTCTGGGTTGAACAGACACAGATTCCAGGCCTGGGAACTGTACGAGTCGGGCAATGGAAACAGCCGTTCAGCCTGGAAGTAGTCAGCAGCTTTCGTTACACGACATTTGTCGAACGATCATCTCTGTTTCAGGCATTTACTCCGTTCCGTCACCTGGGGGCGGGCTTCTATAACAATTCGGAAGATCTTTCTTCCACATGGGCCGTGTCGGTGTTCCAGACGGGGCAGGATCAGTTCGGTGGAACCGTTTCGACAGCGGGCGGGTGGGGAACAGCCGAACGCATCACGTATCTCCCGTATTACGATGAAGCCAGCAAAGGACGTGAATACCTGCACCTGGGACTCGGGCACTACTTCAACGCTCCGCCTGACAAGAAGACCATTTTCCGTTCGATTCCGGAAATGTATATCGGAGCGAATGCACCGGGCACGGTCGGAACGAGCGGCCAGGCGGCGCATGGAGGATTCAACGGAACGCCGTTCTTTGTCAACACGGGTAACATCGGCGTAAGCACTTTCAATGTGCTTGGAACGGAAGTTCTGTGGGTGAACGGGCCGTTTTCCTTCCAGTCTGAAGCGATGGTCAACCTGGTGGATCAAGCGGCACATGTTGCCGGTACCCAGAATACCGGTGGTGGTTCGATGGCAGTTCTGCCGGGCGTCTATGCTCAAACGGGTTACTTCCTCACGGGTGAGCATCGCCCCTATGACCGGAAGGCCGGGGCGATTGATCGAATTGTCCCGTTGCACAACTTCGGCCCCTGGCGAGATGACTGCGGATGGGGGGCATGGGAAGTTGCCGGGCGATATTCGTATATCGATTTGAATGACAAGAATATCCGTGGCGGTCAGATGAGTGACTACACGGCGGGCTTGAACTGGTATCTCAATCCCTTCTGGAAGATACAATTTAATTACATTTACTCGGCGTCGAATTACCGCTACGCGGTCGGCGGACCTGCGACGAACACTCCTGCGGCGACGTTTCTGGGGAACCACACGAGCATGTTTGATTTGCGTTGCCAGATGGACTTCTGATTTTCAAGCATTCGGAGATTCTTGGAGGAGCGGTGCGAATCCGTTAACCTGCCGTCGCTGTTGCGGTCGAGTCATTATCGATCTCTGCATCTGACACCTGCGAATACGGATTGCGCCGACTATGCCTGACTGGTCCTATCGCACAGTCTTCCAGCCCCTGTTGTTTCTGTTCCCTGCAGAAACAGGCAGGGATCTGGCTTTGAATGCGATGGGACGACTCAGCCGGTTCCCGTTCGGCTCCACGGTCATCGATCTGATGGGGCATATGCGTCCTGATCGCCGGTTAGGCCAGACCGAGCAAGGGCTGGAGATTCCCGGTCCGGTCATGATCGGGCATCGGGTAGATCCGCACGGCACCGCGACACGAGCCCTGGCGCGATTCGGCGTAGGATTTATCGAGGTCGGTCCCATCGCACGCCAGGCGATACCAGTAACGGGGCCGGTCGAGTTAAACATCGGACAGCGATCGATCCACCTTCCCGTCAAGGACGCTGCCGACAGCCTCGATGAATGGGTCTGCCGATTGTCGAAGCGATCTGATACCGCCCAGTATCTGGCCCGGTTGACCGTCGCACCTGACTCAACTTGCGAATCGGCAACTGATGATTGCCGCACGATGATGGCACAGCTTGCTCCGCTGGTGAACGGATTTATACTTGCCACATCCGATCATGGACTACATTCGAACTGGTCCGCAGGCGATTGGTCCCGCCACATTCAGCAAGTTCTTGAGTCTGCCGCAGATCTACGATCCGCACGTCCTGTCTGGCTTTCAATTCGCGCCGATTTGAAACCAGAACAGTTACAACTCATCGTCGGCCAGGCCTTCGCAGCAGGATGCCGTGGGATTGTGGTGGAAGGTTGCATGGCAGACTCTTCCGGGGGGTGGATCATCGGCCAGCAGACACTCAGTGCCGTATCAGAAACCGTGGCCCTGTTGCGAGCAGCGTACGGGCACGAGATCTCATTGATGGCCGGTGGAGTTCACGAACCGATCGATGCACTGTCATTGCGAAAGAAGGGGGGCAACTGCGTTGTCGTCGATTCCGGCCTGGTCTTTTCCGGACCTGGTCTTCCCAAGCGAATCAATGAAGCGGTGCTGTACGCAGATCATGCCTTCGCACCTGACATCAGCAAGAATGAAGAACAAAAAATCCCGATTCAGAAATTCGCCTGGTTCTGGACCTTTGTTCAAGGGGCAGCGATGCTGATCGGCGGACTCATGGCTGTCGTGATCGCAAGTACTCACGTTGTTCTCTCGTACGACGAAGTTTTCGTCGGGATGTCACGAGCCGAATTGAATCTGATCAACCCGCGACTGCTGGCGTTCATGCAACATGATCGTGTCACGCTGTCGGGGACGATGTTCGCGGTCGCAGTCCTGTATCTGTATCTTTCCTGGTACGGAATCCGTCGAGGTCACCATTGGGCGATGGTGTCCGTGATGGTCTCGGCGCTCGTTGGCTTTGCGACATTCTTTTCGTTTCTCGGGTTTGGATATTTCGACCCGTTTCACGCGTTTGTCTCAACCATCATGTTTCAATTCAGTCTGATGGCATGGCAGGGGGAACTTGGGAAGCCAGAATTCACTTCGCTACCGAACCTGCGCGAGACCCCCGAGTGGCGCTGGGGGCAGTGGGGCCAGTTGTCATTCGTAGTCCACGGGGCGGTCTTGATGACAGCAGGGCTGATCATTTCGGGCGTCGGCTGCACGGTGGTCTTTGTTCCCGAAGATCTGGAATTCATGGGTCTCTGTGCGAGTGATCTCGCGACGGCAAATCCGCGACTGATTCCGCTGATTGCCCATGACCGTGCCAGTTTCGGTGGAATGCTGATCGCCACTGGGATCTTAGTCCTGCTGACAGCTCTCTGGGGATTTCGCGAAGGGGCACGCTGGCAATGGTGGATGCTGCTGCTCGCCGGAATTCCTGCGTATGGTGCTGCAATTATCGTCCACCTGGTGGTCGGGTATACGAGCCTGTGGCATCTTGCCCCGGCGTATGGTGGCCTGGGCCTGCTCTTTGCCGGCCTGTCGTTGCTCTATCCGTATCTTGGCCGATGTGATGCGAGATTGATCGACGAGTGGAAGGAAATCACCTCGACCGCGTCAGGAAAGGTTTCATGTCACAGCGAATGAGTCGCCTGGTGCGGCTGTTGCGGGGATTAGGTGCCGTTAACTTCGCGGCGGCAGTCGCTGTGATTGCGCCACGCTCCTGGCTGGCAGGATGTCACGAACTGCTGGGCCTGGGACCGTTTCCAGCGGCTCCCATTGCGGGATATCTCGCCCGCACGACTTCGCTCTGGTTTGCGTCGTTTGGGATTTTGCTGTGGTTTGTTTCACGAGACACACCTCGCTATTCCCAATTGATCGCGTTTCTCGGCTGGGCCATGGCGATTCAGGGGGTTGTGGTATTCGCAATTGATTGCAGCGAAGGTTTGCCAATCTGGTGGATTGCGATCGAAGGACCGACCTGTCTGCTGCTGGGAATCAGCTTGCTTGCGTTTCAGAAATCAGAGAGGAATTCCAGTGAAGTCAGTACTTAGAGCCGGTCTGGGAGTGTTGCTGGGCATGGGGCTGTCATTTGTCCTGGTGATTGCCGTGGAAGCCTTCAGTTCCGTTGTGCATCCTATCCCGGCAGATTTTCAGGGGACAATGGATGAAATGTGCCAGCATGTCGCTCGATATCCACACTGGGTCCTGGGGGTTGTCGTGGTCCTCTGGAGTGCAATTGCTTTTGGTGGCGTGTGGACTGCAAGCCGCGTGGGCAATCTCGCAGCGGGAATTACAGTGACACTCCAGCTGGGAGTTGCCATCGTTTTCAATGTGACGCAGCTTCCATATCCCCTCTGGTTCAAGATCGTGATGCTGAGCTGCTTTCCGGTGGGGTGCTTCTTCGGCATCAAGACCGCAATTCATGTCGAAGGCCGCGACAGGGCCTCATCAGGGCAAATGTCTATTTGAAGTGGAAGATGGTGGGCCGGCGCTCGAAGCGAGCTTGTCTCCATCCTGCGTTGAAAATGCCCTGCGGTTCTCTGTCGATTCAGGGCCATACATTCTGGTCACGGCTCCCAATTGACGTGAGAAAATCGGCTTCCGACTGCATCTGGCGTCATTCTTCCGGTATGATCCCCGCGATCCCTGTAAAGCCGTTCCCGTGCTGGGGATCGGATTATTGATTCGACGGGAGGTATCGGAGATCCCATGCGTCTGTCGCTCTGGTCATTGCTTCTGCTCGGTGGTGTAATCACTCACAATGCGGCTTTCTCTGCCGAGAAGCCTGCTGAGGTTCGGCGGCCTCAATTGCAGATCCTGAACGGGTCGGCTCAGCCGATCGATCTTTTCTGGCTGAAGTCGGATACCGAGCGAGTCCCGAATGGATCCGTTGACCCCGGGCAGCAAACCACGATCACCACAACTCTGGGACATCGATTTGCTGTCGTCGGTCGTCAGGACAAATCAGAAGCGATTGTCACCAGCGAAGTCACGATTCAAGGGTTCCGGTTCGACCCCGAAACTTCGCACAAGGCACCTCGATTCTACACGCAAACCACCAGCGCGAATGGCCTCCCCATCGTTGCGTCGAAAAACGTCAACCCCTATGCACTGAAAGAAGCCGAGTACCTGGTCAACATGATGCTGGCCCGACGGCCGGATGTTCTGAAGGCCATGGTCAGCAGTGGGGCCCGGCTGTGCATCATCGCTCATAACGAATTCACGACTGACCTGCCGGAATTCGCACGCCTTGGCGAGGGAGAAGCCCCCGGGGCCAATATGAAGCGGTTTTCGGCCAAGGATTTCTGGGATGCCAGAGCCCGCGGAACCGGGGGGAGCGAAAGCGACCCGTATTGCTCCTGTGGTGAAGAAAACCTGCTGGGATACGACGGCGATCCGTATTCCACCGAATGCATTCTGATCCATGAGATTGCACACAACATTCATTTGCGAGGCCTGCAGAATGTTGACCCGACCTTCGACGGACGTCTGAAAGAATGTTATCGCAAGGCCATGGATGCAGGCTTGTGGAAAGGGAAGTATGCCTCAGTCAACCACCACGAATACTTCGCCGAAGGGGTTCAGTCGTGGTTCGACAACAATCGCGAGAACGATCACGATCACAATCATGTCAATACGCGGGCGGAACTGCTGGAATATGATCCAGGTCTGGCAGCCATCTGCCGTGAAGTGTTTGGCGATACAGAACTGAAGTACACCAAACCAGTCACACGGCTGAAAGATCATCTGCAAGGTTACGATCCGACCAAGTCACCAAAGTTCGTCTGGCCAGACCGCCTGGCTGCCGTCAAAGTTGCGATTCGCCAGGGGGCCGAGGCACGCAATCAAGTTGCCAAGCCGAATCCACTGCTCACCGTTGAACGAATCTTTCGCACCAGCGATTTCCAGGAAGAACGGCTTCCCGGCATCGTCTGGAGTAAACGCAACGGTTCCTATTTCACGTTGGAGGCCCCTGCCGAAAAAGGGGAAGGACGTGATCTGGTCCGCGTTGACGCTGTGACCGGTAACAAGGAAGTTGTGATTCCTGCACAAGCGTTCATTCCTGCAGACTCCGGGAAGCCACTTGGGATCGACAAATTTGAATTCTCCTCCGATGAATCAAAACTGCTGATCTTTACGAACATCCAGCGAGTCTGGCGGCAGAACACCCGTGGTGACTACTGGATCATGG
>CAZSTW010000001.1:27186-93011 GCA_964609845.1 uncultured Planctomycetaceae bacterium
GATCATGGATATCGCCAGTCGAACTTTGAAAAAGCTCGGGGGAGGAGTCCCCGCAACATCGATGATGTTCGCCAAGTTTTCTCCCGATGCCAGCCGCGTCGCGTTTGTCAGCAAGAACAATCTCTATGTTCAGAAGCTGAGCGACATGATGGTCGTTCCATTGACGAAAGATGGAGCTGCACACCTGATCAACGGAACGGCCGATTGGGTGAACGAAGAAGAACTCGAAATCCGCGACGGGTATCGATGGAGTCCCGATGGAGAATCGATTGCCTACTGGCAGTTTGATACCACGGGGGTGCCCGAGTTCTTCATGATCGACAACACCGCCGGGACGCATTCGAAGACGATCGGATTTGCCTACCCCAAAGTGGGAGGACAGAATTCGGCAGCACGCATCGGCATCGTTCCGACTGCGGGAGGTGCCACGCGATGGATCGATCTGCCGGGTGACTCGCGCAATCACTATATCGCCCGAATGGAGTGGACACCGGACAGCCGAAAAATCATTCTTCAGCAGTTCAATCGATTGCAGAACACAAACCGGGTGTTCCTGCACGAAGTCGCAGGAATGACCTCTAAAACTCTTCATACCGAAACCGATGAGTGCTGGATCGAGAACGAGAATCCGGTTCGCTGGTTGAACGAAGGTCGCGGATTCCTGTGGCTTTCAGAACGGGATGGCTGGCGTCATGCCTACATTGTCGGTGTGAATGGCGAACCTCTGCAATTACTGACACCGGGCGAGTTCGACATCCTGAAGATCGAAGCGGTCGATGAGAAATCGGGGCAGCTTTATTTCACCGCTTCCCCCGACAACCCGACCCAGTCGTACTTGTATCGCGTTCCTTTGAAGGGAGGACCGATGCAGCGACTGACTCCCGCAAACCAACCGGGTTCGCACAGCTATTCCTTCTCGCCCGATGCAGAATTCGCGGTGCACACATACTCGACGATTACGTCTCCGCCAGTCGTCGATCTGATCAAGTCAGGCGATCATTCGACCATTCGAACGCTGGCCGAGAACAAGAAACTGCGTGAGGCTCTTGCGGTACTCAAGCCGACCACCACCGAATTTCTACGACTGGATATTGGTGATAACACACCGCTGGACGCATGGTTCATCAAGCCTCCCCAGATCGAACCCAACCAGAAGCTGCCGCTGCTGGTCTATGTCTACGGAGAACCTCACGGCCAGACCGTACGAGATTCCTGGCAGGGAAATCGCGGGCTGTGGCACATGATGCTGGTTCAGCAAGGATACGTAGTGGCGAGCATCGACAATCGTGGCACAATGTCACCGCGCGGCCGAGCCTGGCGAAAGTCGGTCTATCGACAGATCGGCATCCAGGCTCCCAAGGACCAGGCTGCCGCCGTTCGATCACTGATGCAGCGTTATCCGTTCATTGATGCTCGCCGCGTCGGTATCTGGGGATGGAGTGGCGGGGGAAGCATGAGTCTGAATGCCATCTTCCGGTATCCTGAACTGTACCGGACGGCAATTTCTATCGCGCCCGTGGCGGACCAGTTGCTGTACGACACAATCTATCAGGAGCGGTACATGGGATTGCCGACGGATAACGCCGAAGGCTATCGCAACGGCTCACCGATCACTCATGCGGCACAACTGAAAGGGAACCTGCTGCTGATCCACGGAACGGGAGATGACAACTGTCATTACCAGGGGACTGAGAAACTGATGAACGAACTGATTGCTCTCAATAAGCAGTTTTCCGTCATGGCCTATCCCGGACGATCACATTCCATTTCGGAAGGCCGCAATACAACGGCTCATTTGTACGGTTTGATGGCGGATTACCTGCAGAAATCATTGCTGCCGATTCCCGAAGAAAAAAGCGCAGCGGCGGACTCGCAATCCACCAGTGAATCCGGAAAATGAAATTCTGAATTCGCTCGCTGGAAATAGTCAAACACGTATTCTCCAACACCCTGCACTCACGGAATTCCCTCATGACAGACTCTCTCCCGGAAATCAGTCGTCGTTCTTTCTTCGCAGCGGGGGCGACCCTGGCTGCCGCTGGTGCTGCTGCCAGCCAGTCGGTACAGGCTGCAGAAGGAACAAGTACTCCGATTATTGTCCCGCCGGCTGGCAAGCGGATTCTGTTGTCATGCAAGCTGGGAATGATCGCGAAGAAGGTTGATGGCAAAGACCTGACGTTGACGGAACGGCTGAAGCTGGCAGGTCAGGCTGGTTTTGATGGCGTCGACTTCGACGAAGCGGGGTCGTTCACGGCCGAGCAGGCCCGTGACGCTGTGCGCGAATCGGGGGTGTTTGTCCATAATGCGATCAATCACGCTCACTGGGGTCAGCGATTGACCAGTCCTAAAGAAGAAGAGCGGGCGACGGGACGTAAGAACATCGAACACTGCCTGCGTGTTTCGCACGCTGCCGGTGGCAGCGGCGTTCTGATCGTCATCGGACATGGCAAGGATGGTCCCGCAGCTGAGATCGACGAGCGGGCTCGCCAGGAGATCAAGAAACTGATTCCGCTCGCCGCATCCCTTGGCCAGATGATTCTGTTCGAAAACGTCTGGAATGAGATGCACTACGATCATGCCAAGCCGCCCGAGCAGACCCCCGAGCGGTTCGTTCAGTTCATCGACAGTTTCAACAGCCCGTGGATCGGCCAGTACTACGACATCGGTAATCACTGGAAGTACGGTCAGCCGCGGGAATGGCTGAAGGCATTCGGCCATCGCGCCGTCAAGCTGGATGTGAAGGGTTTCAGTCGAGCCAGGAGCAAGTTTGTCGATATCACTTCGGAAGAAGACGATCTGCCCTGGGGCGAAGTCCAGAAGGGCCTGGAAGAAATCGGGTTCACAGGCTGGACCACGGCCGAGGTTGGCGGTGGTGGACTGGAAAGACTGACGATCGTTCGCAAGCAGATGGAAAAAGCCTTCGGGTTGTCGTAACAGCTGGAATTGGATACGGACTACGCGGAGGGCAGGGAATGTCGCTCTTGAATGTTGGTTGAGCGAGTTGGACCCGCGTAGATTCCAGTTTCAGATAAGTCATTGGGAAGCGAAGAGCAAACTACTGGCCCCAGACGGGCCAGAAGTTTGCTCCATAAACTTGAGCTGCGAACCGGATAAACGGACGCAGGAAATGTCACTTTGCTTTGTCGAGTTGAGTGACTTTGATCAGGACTTTTGGAGGGAGTTCCAATCCCGGCTGGCGTTCGATCAATCCCTTCAGAATCGCCTTTTCTCGAATCAGCGAACGTGCAACGACGGGTAGTGAAGGATCCGAGGTGAAGTCCAGCGGCAATGAGATCTCATCCGCTTCAATCACCAGATGATCACTGTCCTTACCATCCGTTTGAGGGACATTTCGAATCACCCCGGTCATGGCGACTTTGGCGAAGTCCGATTTCGTTTCTCGTTCCGGGGTTGAGAGTTTTTCGACATCAACAATCCAACGGGTTGCAACGGCGGTCCCACGCACCCGGCGTAGCGATCCGTTCACGATCACGACTTCTTTATGATGGTCTGTGGCGAACTTGCGGGCAGCGTCGTTGTGCAGATTCAATTCCCAGACCATTCGGTCGATCGTGATCGTTGTGCCAGTCGTCTCACCCCCGATGGCGACAAGACCATGGCGCAATCGCCCGACACATTCGACGCGAATCGCTGGCATACTTGTTTGTGCAGTGACCGGCCTCCCTCGTTCGGGATTGCCAGCGGATTCAGCGGCAAGTGCAGTTAGGCTGATGAGGAGCATCACCCCTGTGATGAGTCGTTGCATGATGCACTCCATGGTCGCTGTCATAATTGGAACTTCGATTTCTACTGTCACCGTAACTTGGCCGTATCGACCTTCATCCGGAATTCTACCAGACGCCGAGGAACCGCAGGCCCGTTGGTTGGTGTGACCAGGAAAGTAAGATCCAAAACGCCACCAGGAACCTTAGCCGGCGGAGTGTAACCCCAGAAGTTTCTGAGGGCTGGGACCGGCCGCGCGTTTGCATAGATCAAATCTCGAACGGTCGTCATCTGGGCAGGATCCTGGCTGGGTGTCGCAAATGTTCTGGACCAGACCAGTGCAGCAGCCCCCGCGACATGCGGTGCTGCCATCGATGTCCCATCCTGCCGTGAATATTGGCCATTCACAACCGTACTGACAATACCCACACCCGGTGCCCCGATATCGACACTTCGCTGGCCATAATGACTGAACGAACCACGCGCGTTGTTCACGTCGATCGCACCAACTGTCATCACGTTCGAATTTGGAAGCGATGCCGGGAAGTACGGCGAAGTGTCATTGTTGTTCCCGTTCCCGACAGTGTTCCCGGCAGCCGCGACAAAAAGCACCCCACGCTTTTCCGCTCGGCTGACTGCCTCGGCGAGTTCACGTGAATTGTCAGGTCCGGCCCAGCTGTTGGAAAGGATGTGAGCGCCGTTTGCCACAGCCCAGTCGATGCACTTCACGGCGTCGGATGTAGAACCGGAACCATCGGGCCCCATGAACCGCATCGCCATGATCTGCGCTTTCCAGGCAACGCCAACAACTCCGACGCCATTGTTACCGACCCCGGCAATCGTCCCGGCACAATGTGTCCCATGCCCCTCTTCGTCCATCGGATTGTTGTCGTTGTCGTAGAAGTCGTAACCGTACGTCCCATTCCGTGTCCACATGTTGTTTCGCAGATCAGGATGGTTGTAATCGACTCCTGTATCAATCACGGCAACAATCACCTTGGGTGCCTCGCGCACAGACGGCCAGACCTCGGTGGCTCGGATATTTCGCATACCCCAGAGCTGATCGAATAGCGGATCATTCGGGACTGCTCCGGCCGCCGCTGTCTGCGCAACGTCTGCTCGCTGTGTTGGATTTGCCGTGACAACATAATCGGGAGACGCATAGAGAACCGCGTCGTCGTCGAGCAGCGCTTTGACTGCAGCGCCCGAAACCTCCTGTTCCGGTTCGACAACCAGAAACGAACCCTTTTCGTAGTCTTCCAACTGCTTCAATCCGGCAGCTGCCAGTGTTGCTGCAGCAGGCTTTTTGGTCGATGCAGGATAACTGATCAGAATCCGTCGCGACTTTTCGTCCACCTCGGGAACATTCGCGTCCATTCTGACAGCCATCGAACGAATCGAATTGGTTTTCTCAGCAGGGATCGTGTAGACCGCTTTCCCACATCGGCTGATACCGCGGAATCGGCAATCTCCTCGTTGCAACAGATCCAGTTCCGGTGCCAGCCTCTTTTCGTGACTTGCTTTCGGTTTGACAGCCCAAGTCTCAGCCGATCCACGGTTCTGCAGAAGGAGGGTTGCCAGCGCGACGAGGATTACGCGAACGTGTGTGCTGTAAGTCCGCGATCGTACGACACGACCTGCATTTGGCCGAACCGACGAACAGTCTATTGAAGGCATTCGCGGGAGTCCTTGACCTGTGAACTGACTTCGCGGTACGAAGAAGTAATGGTGCGCACCGAATGGATCGAACTCGGTAAACTCCCTGACCTAAATTCTTACGGGTTCTTAATGCAAAGGAGGGTTTGCGTAAAGATGAACATTTTCAGACTCATGATTTTGCTCTCTTGCCTGACGCAAACGATTCTGGCGAGCGATCCGGTCGGCCCATCGAAAACACGGCAGATGGAACCTGATTTGTCGCTTGGAATCAGCCGTGCCGTGGTGGTGTCGAACTCGGCGTTGATTCATACCGCTCAGTTACTTCCGGGCCCGGAGACGATGAACAGCGGTCTTGTTCCCCAATTGGAGTCGACGCTGAAAAGCCTGGAGCGAGTCTTGAAGCAAGGTGAAAGTTCGTTGTCCAACTGCGTCAAACTGAATCTCTACGCCGCGTCGGATCAGGACGCGATGGAGGCCGAGCGTCACTTGCCGAAGCTGCTTCCACAGGGAGTCTGCCCGGCGATCAGCATCGTAACGACTCCACTTCCGCAGACGGGAATGCGAATCGCCGTTGATGCCGTTGCCACGGTGGCAGACACTGCATCGGCCAGAAACGTCCACAGATTTTCGTTCATGGAACTCGCGGCTCAATCAGCAACGGGCGTCACGGTCGGTAAGTCGTCGGCTGCGATTCTGCCCGTCGGAAGCCGCGTCTACGTTTCGGGCCAGGCGGAAGCGGGCGACGGTACATTGAAGGATGCAACGATCAAGACGATGCAAAGCCTGCAGAAGACTCTTGAACATCTTGGACTACGTTCTACTGATGTTGTTCAATTGAAGGCATTTCTCAGGCCGATGAGTGATGCCGCGGTCGCCATTGAAGCAATGGCTGCCGCATTTCCTGAATCATCCCCACCACCCATGGTTCTGGTCGAATGGGAATCCGCTTCAGCCCCCATCGAGATCGAGCTGATTGCCGCGTCACCCTCGATGAAGGAAGCTCCTTCAATCGAGTTCCTGACGCCACCCTGGATGAAGCCGTCACCTGTTTTTGCGCGAGTCACGCGTTTGAATCATCCGACGACGATTTACATTTCGGGGTTGTACGGATCAACAGCAGATCCCAACGGGACAGATGAAGTTCGCGAGGTGTTCAGGGAAGTCGAGCGAATCGCCAAATCAGGAGGGAGCGATCTGCATCATCTGGCCAAGGCGACCTACTATGTCTCCACGGAAGAAGTCAGCAAGAATCTGAATACCGTTCGCCCCGAGTTTTACCACCCCGATCGTCCTCCCGCCGCGTCGAAAGCCAAGGTCGTTGGAACTGGCAGAAAGGGACGGTCAATGACCCTTGATTTGATTGCCGTACCGCGGTGATTGGAAAGCAAGAACATCGTGATCGCCACGCGAAGTTCCTCAGTAGGTCGGACAATCCTGTCCGACTGGACATTCCACCGTTTTCCATTGTGGGCCTACAAGCAAAATGCCGAATGCGAACAAACAGTTCTACGACGGACAAGAATGTCCGTCATACGGGAAGAAGATGGCCCATCGCAGCGGGCTATTTCTTCGGATTCGGCCCAGACGCGGCATGTTTTTCAGCGGCCCACCATAGGCGCCAGGTTCGTTCGTCAAATCCGAAGTTCTGGCCGGTCAGTTTTTGCAGTGTGGTCAATGTGTCGTGGTTTGGGACATTGACTGTCATCACCGTGGTTTTGCGAGGGATCTGCACGCCGCCAATCGGTGGAGCAATGATGGCACCCTGTGGCAACTGGCCAGTTCGAACGGCTAATTCCACTTCCGGAGGCAAGACCCCGCCCGATGCTACTGCCGCGTTCCCATCGGTCGTTGCGGAATAGACTTGAGTTGCCGGGGCATTGGTTTGGACTTCATACCGATGTGATGTGACGAGCGCTTCAATCAATGGGGCGACGGCACGTTCATCGCCGACTCGTGCCAGACCTGCCGCCGCTCGACAGACGACTGGATTCAAGCTGTTTCTCAGTTCACGAATGTAAGCCGTTTGTGCGAATTCGAAGTCTTCCTCAGCAATCCCGTTCAATGACGCATAGCGAACGTCACCATCGGGGTCGAACAACGACAACTTGACCAGTCCCGCAGCCCCTTTTGATCCATTCAACTTCGACAGGACCGTAACACCCAGCACCCGCAGGTCACGCTGCTTGTCTTCGCAGAAGAAGCGAATGATTGCGGGAGCCGCATGGGGATCTGTGATCGTCTGCACGGCCAGCATTGCCTGCCGATAGCGATCCTCATTCCGACCATTCAACCAGCCGTGCCACGTCTTGACCTTTTGAAACCATTCACGCTCGACGGCCAGTTCATCCGCAGACTTCTGAATCAGGTCGAGTTCCTGAACGGTGACGTATTTTCCCTTGTATTTCACGTATCCGCGCGAGGCCATCATTTCATCGCGATCGACCCAGGCCCCTTCGTGCCAGGTCCGACCCAATGCGGTCTGGGCCTTTTCGTGATGTGGATCAAATTCGACGACTCGTAACAGATGAGTTTCGCGCTGCTTGGTCAGATTCTGCTGACGACACCATTCGGCAAGTTCCAGATGCGCTTCCAGCGTCTCTTCCATCTTGCGGACACGGGTTTCGTATTCCTCAACCGACAGCGGTCGCATCGTCAGGAACTTGGTGTCACCGCGCGTGACCGAGATGGTAATTCCGCTCAGGGTTTCCACGACAATTGTGTCGGAACTTGAGCGACCGGAATGGGTTCCGCCAATGATCTTCCCTCGGACTTCGCCACCATTCAACAGCTTCACCAGGTCCGCTTGAACGGGACCGCACATGATCAATGGAGAAACCGCAACCGCTAAGCATGCGATGCTACGAATCAGGCAGGTGGTTGTGGAAAACGCAGGCACGGGCGAATCTCCACGGGGTGAGGGAGGAAGGAGCCGGGCAACGGATTCTACGGTTTCCGTCTTTAAATAGGCAAGAAAAATCTGAGGGTTACTGGTTTGGAAGCTTGCGGGTTGGTTTGGGTATATGGTTGACGAGAAGAGGAGACCTTCGGTCCCGGTTGCGGCGGGGTCGGGAGACCCGCGCCGATCACGTGACCCGCGCCGATCACGCGTTTCGGGCGGGGTCGGGAAATCACGCGAACCGCACCGAACTCACGGAGACTCGTGTCACGGACAGGTGTCGACCTGAGTGATGGATATCACCAGCAATTACTTTCTGGAATTGTTGTTCCGATTCAAATTGTTCCGTCTGGCGAACGCTCTTGGCGATTGGGTAGCATATAGCGGTTTCGGCGGAACTGACCGGGATGCAAGCGGGTTAATGATTCCTCATATTCCCCCGCGAAACAGTCGACGGTTTCGAAGAGACTGTGATACGGAGATCGTGTTGACTGAGGTCTTGGTCCCCTGGAGGAACGGGTTCCGGATTTAACGGGTTGGTTTCTCAAAGCCACGAAAGCAGAACGATGAGTGGTTGCACGATGACAAGTCTCCGGATTCCACAGGTCTTGGCGAGTCTGCTGGTTTTGACGGGTTCATCCCTGGCGTTGGCCCAGACAAATACCGACCGTGCACTTCCGACTCAGCAGCAACTGAGCCGATTCGGCCTGGAGCGAGCGTGGTGGGGACAAGCCGTTCTGAATCCCGCCCGCGATAAGGTCAGACATGTCTCGATGGACGAAGACATGGTCTACGTGCTTTCCACGGCGGGCGTCGCCACAGCGTTTGACTCGGAGACTGGTAAGAAGCGATGGGCAGTGAATTTAGGTCGTTTCGACCAGCCCAGCTACCCGATCGTTTCAAACGAAAACCTGGCGATGGCCGTGGTCGGATCGACCCTTTACGGGATCGAAAAGAAGTCTGGACGGATTCTCTGGACACTCGACATGCCGGCTCAACCGTCGACATCACCCGGCGTCGATGAAAGTCAGGTCTACATCGGAATGCTCGATGGCAGTGTCTATGCCTATAGCCTGCGCAAGATCCGAATGCTGTTTCAGGAACAACGACTTCCCAAATGGTCGGCCGAAGCCATGGTCTGGCGTTCATCCGCAGGCAAAGAGATCACATCTTCCCCAATTCCATCCGGTCGAACGGTCTCTTACGCCAGCCGGGACGGATCGCTCTACAATATCGCAACTGCTGACAAGCAATTGATTTATCAACTGGAAACAAACGGCGCGATCGTCGCCCCTCTGGCGACAAACGGAAAGATCCAGTTCCTGGCGTCCGAGGACTACACGCTGTTTGCCCTGGATGCCCAGAACGGAAAGATCATCTGGGACTTCACTGCCGGATTGCCGATCCGGCGAGCTCCGTACGTCATCGAAAACGACCTTTATGTGGCTCCTGATCGTGGTGGGATGTTTTGCATGAATGCCGCCGAAGGGACGAAACGCTGGTGGCAACCAAGCCTCACCAACTTCATCGCTGTCGTCGGAAATACAGTGTATGCGTCTGATCTCGATGGGAATCTGGTTCGAGCCTCGCGTGAGGATGGCGGTATTTCGGGAGCCCTGTCGATGCGTGCCTTCTCGGTCCGGGTTGCCAATGACCGTACCGACAGAATCTATATGTCGACAGAAAGTGGTTTGATTGTTGCACTTCGAATGCGTGGTGAGACCATTCCCGTCTTCCACAAATACCCCGATAGGCTGCCGATCATTCCTGAGGTGACTCCCGAAGTCCCCGCCCCTCCGGCTGCTGAAGCAGCTCCCGATGCGGCACCAGACGCGGCTCCCGACGCCAAGAACTGACTGGCGGAAATCAGTCGCTGCTGACGATCCCACCAACTTCGAATCCAGATTTCTTCGCGCAAGCGACTCTGGATGGATCGGCGCGTCCATCGATTTCGTGGGAATTTCCCTTCGTAATCTGACTTCCCTCAAACCGGGGATCTTCGTTATATTCCTCGTGCTAACCTCCCGTCCGTGGAAGAACTTTCCGAAATCGACGCCAGCCACAGCCTCCGTTAGACACTCGCAGCCCCCCATTGACGTAGAATTACAGCCGATCCCCAAGATCGACCGTGCCGTGTCGAATTGGTTTGACACGTGCAAGATGATCCCCGCTGTTTCGAGCAGATCGCAATGAAGACGCCTACCGCAGACCGACGAAGCCAGCCGCGTCTCCTCTTTCATCCGCACGCCTATGTTTTCGTTTCTGAAGCCCTGAAGACGGCTCAGGAACTGGTGGGCCGACAGATGGTTGAGGATCGTCTCGAAGAGTCGCACCATCACATTTCCGGACAGGAACTGCTGGAAGGTGTTCGTGTCCTGGGTTTGCGTTTGTACGGCCTGATGGCTCCCGTCGTTTTTCATCACTGGGGACTTCATACCACAGATGACTTTGGACGCATCGTATTCGAAATGATAGACCGCGGTGAAATGCGCAAGTCCGATTCGGACCAGTTGAGCGATTTTCACGGCGTCTACGCGATCGATGAGAGTTTCGCGCACGATTACAAAATCGACGTCATGAAGGCGTTCCGGTCGTAACGATGCTCGACGGAATCGGCGTGATCTTTGATGTGGATGGAGTCTTGATCGACTCGTACCACGCTCATTTCCAGAGCTGGTGCCAACTGGCGTCGGAAATCGGTCGTACCTGCACCGAAGCCGAATTCGTTCGCGGCTTTGGCCGGACCTCGCGCGAGAACATCGTCGAACAATGGTCTGATAAGTCGTGGACGGTCGAGGAAGTTCGCCAGCTTGACGACCGGAAAGAATGGCTGTTCCGCGAGATCATTCGCGATCCGTTCCCCGCTATGGCGGGTGCCGCAGATCTGATCCGCTCACTTCACCAGGCAGGTTTTCGAGTCGCTGCGGGATCGTCTGGACCTCCAGAAAACGTGAACCTCGTGATTGAAAGCCTGGGCGTGGCTGAAATCGTCCAATGCCGGATCACAGCGCGCGACGTTACCCGCGGCAAGCCTGACCCTCAGGTCTTTCAACTGGCCGCTCAAGGACTTGGCCTGCCTGCCTCTTCCTGTTGCGTTGTGGAAGATGCCCCCGCCGGGATCAAGGCGGCTCATGCGGCTGGAATTGTCTGTATCGGACTGGCCAGCACTGGCCGAACTCGCCCAGAACTGGACAATGCAGAATATGTCGTCGATTCGCTGAGTGAACTGACGCCAACCCAGATTCGCAACCTGATCCGCAATGGCCTGCGTTGAGCAAGAAAATCTATTCAGGGATTGAACCGATGTCGAATGCACCCGTGACTGTCTCAAATTCCGTTGCCTCGTCAGGTTCTGCTCCAGACCCGACGACAGCGACAGTTGCGATCTTTGGTGCCTCGGGAGATCTGACGGCACGGAAACTGTTGCCCGCGCTGTATGACCTCTGGAGCGATGGATATCTTTCGGACGTCGCTCCCATTGTTGGTGTCGCCCGCAAGGAAAAGTCGGACGAGAGTTTTCGTAACGAGATCTACGAGGCCATCAACGGTCACGTTCGCAGTGGAGCCGTTCCTGTCGATCGGTGGAACCAGTTCGCCCGTCGATTATTTTATCGGCAGCTCGATATCGCTTCACCTGACGGGTATCCAGGTTTTCGTGAACAACTGGAGACCATTGAAGATCACCAGGGGACACCGGGCAATCGGGTGGTCTACATGGCAACGTCCCCAGACTTGTTCCTGCCTGCCGTGGAGCACCTGGGATTTGGCGGGTTGATCCCCAGTCGTGATGCCTCCGAATGGCTGCGCGTGGTCTTCGAAAAGCCCTTTGGGCGCGATCTGAAATCGGCTCAGGAATTGAGCGGCAACTTGCGACGACTGTTGCGGGAAGAGCAGATCTATCGCATCGATCATTACCTGGGAAAAGAAACGGTCCAGAACATCCTGCTGTTCCGGTTTGGCAATTCGATCTTTGAACCTTTGCTGAATCGCAATCAGGTTGACCATGTGCAGATCACGGTGGCCGAGTCTCAGGGTCTCGAACGTGGACGGGGTGGATACTATGACAACTCGGGAGCCTTGCGAGATGTGCTGCAGAATCATGTGCTGCAATTGCTCTGCCTGATCGCGATGGAGCCCCCGGCACTGTTCAATGCCCGCGACCTGCACGATGAAAAGCTCAAAGTTCTGAAAGCACTGTCGCCTGGTAATCGCGGTGATATCTCGTCGTGGGCCATTGCCGGTCAGTACTCCGCTGGCCTGGTCGATGGACAGCCTGCCGTCAGCTATCTCAGCGAAGAACGCATCCCCGCAGATTCACGAACTGAAACGTATGTCGCCATGAAGGTGCTGGTCGACAACTGGCGCTGGGCCGGGGTTCCCTTTTATCTGCGCACCGGCAAGCGACTCCCTTCACGCGTCTCGGAAATTGCGATCCAGTTCAAACAACCGCCCCTCAATTTGTTCAACACTGTGGAATGTGAAGGGGATGTCTGTGAACTTGTGGGGACCCGCCCGAACAAGCTTGTCTTCCGCATCCAGCCGAGTGAATCGATCAAGTTGTCGTTTTCGACAAAGCGTCCCGGTATGCAGTACCAGATCCATCCGGTAACGATGGACTTCAACTATAAGGAAGCCTTTACACAGGCACTGCCCGAGGCGTACGAGCGTCTGCTGCTGGATGTTCTTCGGGGAGATTCCACGCTGTTCATGCGTAGTGATGAACTCGAAGCAGCCTGGCAGTTCGTGACACCGATTCTGGATCATTGGGAAAAGAACGAGATCTCGCCCGAACCGTACCGGGCCGGGACCTGGGGCCCGCGCGTCGCTGACACGATGCTGCACAACGACAATCGCGCCTGGCGAACTCCTTCAACCTGACAAACGATGTCACGAACTGGCGCTGCGATAATGTCGCAGCGCCCAATGAAAGATGCAGCGCGAGACAACAAAGCTGGCGACGCCCATCAATAGCGTCAGCCCGGACAGCCAGTTTGGTTCCAGGGACTTCCCCAGCAGTACTCGAGCAGGCACGGTCACCACCAGCAGAATCGGAATCACGTACGAGAACGCAAACCGCAGGATTTCTCCTGAGGGAGAGCCGCTGTAAATGCTGCTTGGATAGCGCGCGAAAATCGTAACGTAGAACCAGAAGTCGAGTAATCCCTGGTTTCTGCCAAAGAAGATGCTGGTGGCGGCCAGTCCGATCATCAGGCTGTAGAAAAACGTCACCGCAGCCACAAGCAGCAGCAGGTACATGATAACTGCGGTCACAGGAACAGGCTGCCCGATCTGATACAGCGAATAACCGAGTAACCCCAGAGCAAAGACGACCTGCGAGATCATTGGGAGTTCGAGTTTTTCAAGCGAAACCAGGAACTGTGTATCAAGCGGTTTCAGGAGCACGAAGTCCAGGTCCCCGGTGCGGATCAACTCACTGAATCGGGCACAGTTCGGCATGAAGAACGCCTCAACGATCGCATTGATCAACATCCCTGTCGCCATGAATCCAAAGTACTCTGGTCGGCTCCAGTCATTGATTTGCTCGACGCGGCGAAAGATCAGGTCAAATAGAATGATCTGAACGGCAAACCAGAACCCGCGTGTCAGCAGCGTGATCAGGAAGTTGCTGCGAAACGACATCTCGCGTACGAGTGAGTTTCGAAAAAACGTGCCGAACACGCGTCGGTATCGATGAATCGTCGCAATACTCAATTTACAGTTCCCATCGTTCGCCCTTGGAGAGTGTCGAGAAAGAATACCCGTTTGCTCGATCGATGTCCGCAGTTCAGATCAAGAAAAGGAATTCATAGATTGTTGGTCCGAAGCGAGCAGGTGGTTGGAATTGGGGTGAAGACTGCTCTGATCAGGGGACATATAGAAACTCATTCAAATTAAAGATCGCCAGGGTAAACTCGCGGAGTGGCTGATCGCGAAGGAACTCGAGTGATCGTTGTCGCTCGCTGTTCGACGGCATGCGCCCCAGGGCCGACTGGAAGGCCAGTTCCACGATTCGCGATGAATCGTCCCCCGCAGTGTGCGCCAATCGTGATGCGAACGATTCGGCGATGCTGTTCGACAGGCTGCCATTCAGCAGTTCCAGTGCCTGAGGAGCATGGGTACTGGAATCGCGTCGGGCGCAACTGTTTTGCAACGTCGGCGCATCCAGATTCTCCAAAAATGGCAGTCGCAAGTTCCGTTTGGCCATCAGGTAGATGGACCGTCGGTCATGTTCGCAAGCATCTTTTGTCACCTGCCATTGAGATGGCTTGTAGAGCAGTGCTACCAGTTCTTCGTCCACCGGGACGGCAATACCGGGACCACCCTGCTTGACGCTTAATCGCCCTGAAACAGTCAGCATCGCATCGCGAACTTCTTCAGCCGACAGCCGACGACGCTGGAATCGTGACAGGAGTCGATTCTCCGGATCGATTTGATCACTGCCTGGGTTTCGATGACGACTGGATTGTCGATACGTATTGCTCTCCACCAGCAGGCGATGCAAGGGCTTCCAATGCTGGCCGCCGCGCAGAAATCTCTCTGTCAACCATTCCAGAAGTTCGGGGTGACTTGGTCGTTCTCCCTTCAATCCGAAGTCGTTCGCCGTCTTCACCAGCCCAACACCGAAATGCTGCTGCCAGATTCGGTTGACGACGACCCGCTGAACCAGCGGTCGATCGGTCCGATTGAGCCAGTTCGCCAATTGTGTACGCGGGTCCGTCGTTGATGATGTCAGTTCGGGAAGATCGTTGGAAACCAGGACACTGAGAGGTCGTGGGCCGACCAGTTCCCCTTTGTGTTCCCAGACACCGCGGCGCAGAACATGGATCGGTGTCCGCTTTTGAAAATCATTTCGCGTTGACGGGATGGTTGCCAAAGTTGCCGGTAACTGATCTTCGAGAACCTCGATCTTTTCCGTCAGTCGATCTTTTTCAGGCCCAGTCAGAAGACGGGCCTGCTTCTGAAGTGCGGCAATCTGTTCCTTGATCCGTTGTGTCTCGGCCTGCCAGGCTTTTTGAGTCTCTTCGCTCGCCAGTTGGATATTGTACTCTTCTGTACCAGCCATATACGCCTGCAGGCGGTAGTAGTCCTTCTGGGTAATCGGTTCCAGCTTGTGGTTGTGACAGCGGGCACACCCCACCGTCAGTCCCAGAAATGCCGTTCCAACGATGTCCGTTCGCTCCGTCAGGACTTCATTGCGACTGAGTGCGATTTCAGGGTTGCCGGCATTGCGACGAACGGGGCCCAGGCGGTGAAAGATCGAAGCGGTCAGACATTCCGGATTCTCGGGCTCAATCTCGTCACCGGCGAGTTGCTCCATCAGGAATCGATCGAATGATTTGTCGCGATTGAGTGATTCAATCACGTAGTCGCGAAACCGCCAGGCATCGGGAACTGTTCGGTCGTATTCGTACCCTTCCGTCTCGGCAAATCGCACGACATCCAGCCAGTGTTGAGCCCAGCGTTCCCCGTAACTGAAGCTTGCCAGCAGTCGGTCGATCACTCGTTCGTAGGCGTCTGGCGACGGGTCGTTGATAAAGTCCGCCATCTCGGCGGAGTCAGGGGGAAGGCCCGTCAAATCGAATGTCACTCGTCGAAGAAGTTCGCCTCGACTGGCAGGATCAGCTGGCGACAGGTGATGCTCATCCAGTTTGGCCAGGATGAACAGGTCGACAGGGGAACGAGCCCAACGGGACTGGCGGACATCGGGAATTGATCCCGGATGCAGGGGTTGAAACGCCCAGTGAGATCGAGCGGCTTCAATTCCAACAGGGTCAGCAATCGGGGCTTCGTCATTGCGAGGATCGGCGGCTCCCTTTTCAATCCAGCGTTCAAAGTCGGCGATGATGGCTTCGGCAAGCCTGGGCTTTCCCTGAGGCATCTTCAGACCGTTTTCGTGTCGTAACGCCTGGATCAGCAGACTGTCACGGACTTTCCCCGGGACAACGGCCGGACCCGACTCGCCGCCACGCGTCGCAGCAACACGGGAATCGAGCAGCAATCCCCCTTGAACCTCTTTGGCAGACTTCGAATGACAGCCATAACATTCCGACTTCAAGACGGGTTCGATCTTGTCACGAAAGAACTGAATTTCTTCGGGATCGGCGGCACGGACGGTGTGGCAAGACAGCGCGAGCAACAGGGCGATGCGGACGAGGTGGAATGTCGAGCGCGAAGTGAAGAGGAGACCTTCGGTCGCGGGTTTCGGCGGGGTCGGGAGACCCGCGCCGATAACGACTGGGGTCGGGAGACCCGCGCCGACAGCTACTGCGGGTGGGAGACCCACACCGAACAGCGATTGTCGCAGGGATGGCCTGAGCTGATGCATGAAATCTGATCTCGATAGGACAGCAGCTTGATTCTGTCCGTCACTTTACGCGATTTCGAACCCATCCGGTATCACACAATAGTGATTGTTGATTGAAATCGTGCGGGGAGTTGTCGAGACTTTCCGGTGGGTAGATCACGAAATCTACTTCCACGTCAATTTGAAATCACAGTCAATTAGAGATCACAGTCCTGAAGGAGCAGCCCCATGACAATAACCACCCGGTTGAGATTCTCTTTCGTGGCCGTCGTCGCGGCAGCGATGGCAGGCATCGGATGGGCGGCGGATGTGCCGTTCACGCGCACAGAAGATGTCATTTATGGCCGTAAGTACGGAACGGCCCTGACGCTGGATGTCTTCACACCCAACGAAAAGGCAAATGGTGCAGCGATCATCTGGGTGGTGAGCGGTGGCTGGTTTTCCGCACACGAAGCAATCAACCCGGGACCAATTCGCGAATACCTGAATCGTGGTTACACCGTGTTTGCCGTCGTCCATGGCAGCAATCCGAAATACACGATTCCCGAAGTCCTGGAAGACATGCATCGTTCGGTCCGGTTCATTCGCAGCAAAGCCGAAACCTACAAGATTGATCCCGATCGAATTGGTATTACGGGTGGTTCTGCGGGCGGACATCTTTCGCTGATGCAGGGGACAGCCGGGACTGCGGGCAAGCCTGATGCCAAAGATCCGGTCGAAAAATTCTCGAGCCGCGTTCAGGCTGTTGCCTGTTTCTATCCACCGACTGATTTCTTGAATTATGGCAAGCCGGGTGAGAATGCCATGGGGCGCGGAATCCTGGCGGCCTTCCGAGCTCCTTTCGATTTCCGGGAACTCGATCCAAAGGTCCGGGCGTTTGTTTCCATTACCGATGAAGAACGCATCCTGTCGATCGGCAAGATGATTTCCCCGGTCAATCATGTGACCGAAGACGATGCTCCGTCATTGATCATTCACGGCGACGCCGACAAACTCGTGCCGATCCAACAGGCCGAAATCATCATTGAAAAAATGAAGCAAGCTAAGGTTCCCTGTGAACTGATTGTAAAGCCAGGAGCTGCTCACGGCTGGGGAGGGATGGAAAAGGACTACGTCACATTTGCCGACTGGTTCGACAAGCACCTGCAAAAGAAGTAAAGACTGGCAACTCCGGCTCAGGCATTACCCCTTATGAACTTTTGGGATGTCTCACAGAGACGCGGAGCCACGGAGAGAAAATCACGGAGAAAAAATCGAAGTCGTTCCCATTTATCTCTGCTCTCCGCGGATCTGCGGATCCATGAGTCATCCTGCGAATTGATTGTGCTTGAACTTGTCTTTCGAACGTAGAAGTTCCGACGTATGGCGGATTAGTAACGGGGGGCTGGCTTCACTCGCCAGTTTTCTTCGAGTCCAGTTCCGCCAGCGATCCAGCTTCGCAGCAGTCCCATACAATTACTTCCCCTACATTTCCGTGTCGTCAGTGTTCTCCGTGTCCCAGAAGCTCATCCATTTCCTCCGAACAGCAGCAATTGCCGAACTCGATTCCTTGCAAATCCCTCTTGACGCAGTTTCTGCCGATTCCTAAAACCCGCGCAGATGTCGTGGGCGGCTGCCCAGCTCGGGTACGGTCGCGGTTCGGTTCAGAAATCCGGTTCGAGGAAACACAGTCATGAGTGCAGGGACGCACCCCACGGCGAATAACGCCGCCAAACCAAGACAACGTATGTTCTGGATCTTCGGTGGAGCCGCCACGGCGGTGATCGCTGGTGGAATCCTGATGCAGTACTTCCGGGCTCCGGCTGGTCAAGCAGCCACCAACGGTCCTGCGGGAACTGCTCGAGTCAGTAACCCTCAGCGGACGATGGCCAAAGTTGGTAACGAAGTCATTACATTTGAAGCTGTCGCTGACGAATGCGTTGCCCGCTACGGACGTGAAGTGCTGGATGATCTGATTCATCGCACCATCATCACGAAGGCTTGCGAAGCTCAGAACATCACTGTTTCCGAACTGGAAGTGACCCAGGAAATCCAGCGGATCGCCGGTCGATTCAAGCTGGATGCAGGTGCTTATTTGAGCATGCTGCAGTCGGAACGAAATATCACTGAAGCTCAGTATCGCCGTAGTGTGATCTGGCCGATGCTGGCCCTGCGGAAACTGGCCGGAGAGACTGTTGAAATCAGTGAAGAAGAAATGCAGAAGGCGTTCGTTCGTAACTACGGACCACGCGTCAAAGCTCGCGTGATTGTTTTGAATGGAAACGCACGGCAGCACGATGCTCTCTGGAAGAAGGCACAGAGCGATCCAGACAATTTCGACAAGCTCGCTCAGGAACATTCGATCGATCCCAACAGCCGGGCACTCGGTGGAATGGTGCCACCCATCCCACGGAACTCAACCAATGATGCTGTCGAAAAAGAAGCATTTAAGCTGAAAGAAGGACAGGTTTCCGGACTGATCCAGATCAGCGATGGCCGCATGGTGATCCTGAAGTGCGAAGGCCGAACCGAGCCAATCGTCACCGATATCGAAGAAGTGCGTGACACACTGTACGACGAACTGAAGGAAGCCAAGACTCAGCAGGCGATTGCCAAGGTGTTTGAAGACATCAAGAAAAACACTGCGGTTGAAAACATCTATGCGAATGCCCCTGCCACGCGTGGACCTGTCCAGGCGAGTGCTCAAGGTCCAGCAACCAATTCTGTCCAGCCAGCCAGTGCTCAGCAGACCCGTCCTGCAGCCCGGCCCGCAGCTGCCCCTGCTGACCGTCCTGCCTCGGCAACGACCACCGCACCAGCCCGGACAACGCGAAACTGACGTTTTTTGACCGTCTGCTGATTCAGCAGACCCAATCGCAGATCTCCCACGGCACGTCGTTCCTCGAACCAGCGACGTGCCGTGCTGCATTCTTTGCGTTTGGGTTTGCGCCACCGAACTCTTTTGGGGGTTGGGGCGAAATGCAAAAGGCGGGGAGACCTTCGGTCGGGCGTTTCGGCGGGGTCAGGAGACCCGCGCCGAACTGCGGTCAGTAGCCCCGCACCGAACCGTACGACGAATTTCTGAAAACAGGGATTGCCCCAGATCGAGATTTCACCGAACTTTCGACGATATTCGTGGTCTGGTACGATACAGGTGTCCTTGAATCATCCCGGAATGAATCCGGACAGTCCCCTTACGACGAGCTAATGAGACACGCAAATGCGTAACGAATCTGAAATTCCGTTTGCCGACAATCCGTTTTCGATCCCCGTGGCGGACCGCCTGAAACGGTTGCCACCTTACTTGTTCGGCAAAATCAACAAGTTGAAGTACCAGCAGCGCGTGGCCGGGATCGATGTGATCGATCTGGGGATGGGTAATCCAACGGATGCACCAGACACACAGATCACCGACAAGCTGAAAGAGGCGATTCTGGATCCAAAGAATCACCGCTATTCGGTTGCCAACGGGATCGCCAGTCTGCGACGCGAAGTTGCCAAGCGGTACGACCGCAAATACGGAGTGAAGCTGAACGGTGACGACGAAGTCATCGCCTGCCTGGGGTCCAAGGAAGCCTTCAGCCATATGTGCCTGGCGCTGATGGGTCCTGGCGATACGGCGATTGTCCCCGCCCCGACATTTCCGATTCACGCTTATTCTGTGATGCTCGCCTCGGGCAACGTGATTGCCCTGGACGTGCGTGATCCGTCCGAATTCCTGCGAAACGTCGCCTATACGTGCGAGCATCTGTATCCGAAGCCAAAGCTCGTTGTGGCGAACTTCCCACATAACCCTTCGGGAACCTGCATCGAACAGAAGTTCTTTGATGAACTGGTTGTACTGGCCAAACGCTACAAGTTCCTCGTGATCAGCGATTTCGCGTATGCGGATATCTGCTTCGATGGCTATCAGGCTCCCAGTTTCCTGGCATCACCAGGCGCCATTGATGTCGGCGTCGAAATGACGACGATGAGCAAGGGCTTCAGCATGGCTGGGTGGCGAATCGGTTTCTGCTCAGGAAATCGGGAAATGGTCCGGGCCCTGGCAACGATCAAGGGCTACTATGACTATGGGATCTTTCAGGCGGTTCAAATCGCTGCGATCATCGCGATGCGTAACTGCGAACCTGCCGTCGACGCCATTGCCAAGGAATACCAGATCCGACGCGATGCCCTGGTGGAAGGCCTGAACCGTATCGGCTGGGATGTCCAGCGACCGAAGGCGGGGATGTTTGTCTGGGCCAAGATTCCCGAACCCTGGGCTCAAATGGGCTCTATCGAATTCTCGATGAAACTGTTGCAGGAAGGTGGCGTCGCCGTCAGCCCGGGTCGAGGATTCGGTGAAGAAGGTGAAGGTTATCTGCGACTGGCAATCGTTGAAAACAGCCAGCGGCTGCGTCAGGCGGTCCGTCAGATTCAGACCTGTCTGAAGATTGATGCTGCTCCTGCTGCGTAGCTCATTGGATCTTGAATTCCCAGAGCCGGAACGCAGTCGCGTCCGGCTCTTTTTTCTTGCCCTGTCACAACGTGTTCCGGGCAGGCGAAAGGTCACGATGTTCGATCCACAGCAATATGTGAGTGACCAGAATCAGCGACCTGTCGAATCTTTCGACTGGGGGACATTGCAGTGGCTCTGTCACGGACGGCTCTTCACGCGTGCGGAACAGACGTTGGGAATCTGCCATATCCGGCCCGGCTGCCAGAACCCGCGGCATTATCATCCGAACTGCGAAGAAGTCCTCTACATGCTGTCCGGCACGGGGCGGCACAGCTTCGAAGATGCGACGATCGAACTGCGCGCCGGCATGACTATTCGGATTCCCGTTGGCGTGACGCACAATCTGGAAAACATCGGTTCCGATGAGATTGTCTGCCTGATCTCTTTCAATTCAGGACATCGCGAAACTGTCTGGGGCACGTGACTACTTGCTGACCGTGTTATTTACTGACCGTATAGGCAGCAGGAAACGCAGCCCATGGACCGCTGGTGACACCGTTGGCGGTTGACGACGTGAACTGGCTGGGCGGCTGAACGATTGTCACTCGAACAACCCCAGTCTCTCCATTGGCCAGAACACCGGCATGCACGGCGGCGGTGGCCAGGCTGCTGTCAGTGGTGTAAGTGCCGGTTCCCCAGACGGAACCTCCCAACTGACCTGTCACCGTGAAATTGAACGACTCACCAATTTTCTGATTATAGGCCGTCAGGCTGCCGGGATTCGGCAGGGCTTCTTTTTCACTTCCCAGTCTCACCCGTGCTGCGACGACCGATTTTCCTTTCGCGCCCAATTCCAGGGCGGTCAGAAAACCATCACCGTTTTTGTCGAGTTTCATGAACTCGGCGTACTTCGCACGATCCCATTCGTAGAGCCCGATCTGGCCGTCGCCATTCTTGTCGTGAGCCTCATACTCTTTGGGAAGGGGCTGGGCGATACGCGATTTTCCGTTGCGACGAAGGTTCGAAGTCGGAGCAGGGACGGGAACTGGGACCGGAACCCCCTCAGGCTGAACTCCGTCGAGAATTGGAACGACAATTCGGACCGGTTCTCCAGAGGAATCTTGCACAAACAGACTGCCGTCCTGTTGAATCGTGATGGCCTGAACCGAGCCTGTTTCAGTCGGCTGGACAACCGTGACACGCTCTTGGGCCTGCAACCCTCCAGCAATCATCAGACACAATCCCAGGCTTTTCGCGATGAGAGACTTCATGAAAAGGATCTCCCGTGCAGAAGGTCACCGCTAAATCGCTCAAGACCTGAGCAGAGACAGGAACTCCGGGGCTCGGCCCGGTTTGAGAATATTCTACCCTCGAATATCGGTCGCGTGTAGTAGTTGTTTTCAGGAAGTTTGTAATTGAGGTCACAAACGGTCAGTTCGCGGAACAAATGAGAGAACTTTGATGCTCGCCGTTACGGGTGGCCGGGACTGGAGCGGACTGGAGCGTCTTCGCGAAGTCCCGGGATGTGCGATCCACCAATGGTCATTGGGTGGTGGCTTCGGAAATCCGTTTCAGCAAACGCGAAATGGGAACTCGCAAATCGGATATCGAGATGAAATTGTGCATTCCGCCTGGAATGGCGATGAATTCGCCCGCAATCCCCTGAGCAGACTCGGGTGGAGCCGCCTGGAAGAGGTGTTTTCCATGTTCAAACGCCACGATTTCATCAGCCGTTCCGTGATATTGCAGGATCGGACACGTGACGTAACCAATCCGCTCAACCGATGGAAATCGGTCCCACAAGAAGTACTGAAACGGAAATGCCGGATAGTGCCAGGCGACGGTTTCACCGAGTGATGCAAACGTTGAATTCAGGATCAGAGCTGCGGGAGGTGTCCCCGCTTTCGACTGTTCCGCCGCCAATAAAGTCGCCATGGCACCACCCATTGATTCACCGAACAGCACGATTCGGTCTGGGGATGTTTTGAGCGTCGCTGTGGCAAACGCCCAGATACGCCGCGCATCACTCGAGAGTGCGGCTTCACTCGGCGAACCGCGATTGTCACCATAGCCACGATAATCAAACAGAATCACGTCGCAGCCGAGTTCTGAGAAATCGCGACAGTCCGATTGACGACCTTCGCGACAACCTCCGTTACCGGGAAAGTAGATCACCAGGAATTTCTGGTTGAGCTCAGACGTCACTTTCCCGTGGAAGTGCCAGCCGTGCAGTATCAGAGTCTCATCGATCGGGATCTGCACATCGTCAGCATCCAGATCGGCGAATCCCTCGACCGAGAGGCTTTTCACTTTCGTGGGACGATAGATCAAGGAACGCTGGGCCAGAATCGCAATGACAACAATGGACACGTACGGAACCACGGCATAGATCAGCACCAGCCGGATCAGAAACCAAGTCCATGTCCGGCGTTTTGGTAACTCAGGATCGGGCTGCGGTTGGGCGCTGGCCATATGTGATCCTTTCCGCGTCGCGTCGAAACATGACACTTAACCGGGATACACTTTACACGGCATGTCGAAACAGGATTTCGCCCCGTCCCACCGAAACCAGATCGCCGTGATGCAGGTCAAATTCGGCACTGAATAATGATTCATCCATTTTGAAGCCGCGTGACTTAAGGTCGCGCAGCAAGACATTAACGAACTGAGGCTGAAACGTGGCTGCATAGCGGAAGCTGGGGAGCAGCGGCGGTGGCTTGGGGCCGAACAGACCCAGTGTCCCTCGTCGCATTCCTGCACCAGGACGAATGCCGCATTCCCCGAAGACCAGTACTGTCCCGGCAATCATGTTAAAACCGAGCATGTCGCCTGCAGTTCCCCCGATTGCGATCAACCCGCGTCGCATGGTATGCCCGATTTCGTTACCCGCATTCCCATCGATCAGGATCGTTCCCCCGGTCATTCCACGGGCAGACCCGCGATAGGCAGCCCCGGTCAAATGTCCGGCATTTCCATGGATATGAATCCGTCCTCCATGCATTTCCGCGCCAACCCAGCCGCGGGCGTCGCCATCGACCTGGATCTGTCCACCCTTCATTTCGCTGCCGACGTGTCGCCCTGCCGGCCCATGCACATGAATCGAACCGTTGGCCATTTGCGCCCCGATCCAGTGGACTCCGTAGAGGTTCCCTTCGAAGTCAAAGTGTTTGTCGCTGGCATCTCCAGTGATTTTGAACATTTCAGCCAGAGGGAGTTTCTGGTTTCCGTGGAAGATCTCGAACTTCTCGATTTCCGCGAGTGATTTGTCACAGGCCCAATCGGGAGTGAATCCTTCGATCTCGACCGGGACAGATGTTTCACCAAAGTAGGAAAGCCGGAGCGCCATGTCTGCGGGTTTCTTTCAAATGTCAGGAATCGAATCAATCGTTTGCCACAAGTCAGGAGTGGCCTTCAAAACACCCTAAAGCTCAACCAGACGGACTCGTACACTTACTATCGTATGGAATTGCGATCATTCCGGCAAAATCTCGACTGTGCGTCTGAACCAGTGGGGGAGGGACGCCCCGTGGCTTCAACCGTGTTAACTCGACACACTATCCGGGGCGGCGACTTCGTACAATCGCTGATTCGGACAAATGATGGACTTCGCCGATTTGCCCTGAGCCGTCGACCCGATTATATGATGCTATTCCCGATGCAGGAGAGTCATTCGCCGGGAAATCTCGGGGTGGGTTACGGTGGATTGGCTGACCGGGTGATAAGCAGCCCTCGGGGCTGCAGACAGGACTAATGTGACAGGGGAAATGAAAAAAGGAGCGGTCGTCCTGTGCGGAGGCAGGTCCACCCGGATGGGTCGCGACAAAGCGTCACTTCCGTTTGGGCCGGAATGTATGCTGCAACGTGTCGTTCGGCTGATCGCTGAGGTTGTCGAACTCCCCAGGATCATCGTGGTTGCCGCCGCCGGACAGAACCTGCCCGATCTGCCCCCTGCAGTACAAATCGCTCGCGACGACCGGCAGGCTCGCGGACCGTTGGAAGGGTTGGCTGCCGGATTACGAACCTTGCATGGACGGGCTACCGCCATTTATGCGACGAGTTGCGACGTCCCGCTGCTGGTCCCGGGTTTTGTCAGACAGATGTTCGAACTCCTGGGTGACGACGACATCGCTGTCCCACGTGAGAGCGAATTCCATCATCCGCTGGCGGCTGTCTATCGAGTGACTGTGCTGCCGAAGATACAGGCATTGCTGGATGCCGACCGCTTACGTCCCCGATTTCTATTTGACGAAGTTCACACTCGCGAAATCGCTGTAGATGCTCTACGCTCGGTCGATCCAACGTTGTCGACGCTGCGGAATCTGAATCGTCCCTCAGACTATCTCGCAGCCCTGTCGGCAGCCGGCTTTCCGTCCAGTTCCGAACTGCTCAGTACGCTTTTCCCGGAGTCCGACCCGTGATTGCATCGCCCAAATCGAATCAGGCTCAGTCAGTCCGGCCGCGGGTTAAGGTCTGGCTGGAAGCTGACGGTGAAAGCGTTCTCTGTCGTGGATTGTGTGACATGCTCAGGGCCGTTGAGCAGACTGGCTCCATCAAAAAGGGGGCCGAGCAGGTCGGACGGAGTTATCGCTTCGTCTGGTCTCGCATTAAAGAAGCGGAAGCCGCATTTGGAAATACACTCGTCGAGACTCGTGTGGGAGGCAAAGAGGCCAACCGCAGTGAACTGACACCCCTTGCCCAGGAACTGTTGCGCGACTTCGATGCGTTGTGCAAACAGATTTACCAGTTGGTCGATGGAGCGTTTGCCAGGCAATTGCAGTCCACACTTCAGCGACATGCAAGTGGAAATGGGAAGCCGAATTAAATCCGGGGTAGGTCCCAAGTCCTGGGTAAATGCGTTTTTTTGAAGCTGAGCAGGATGTCGGGTGGGACAAGTGGCGCTTCGCCGCGCCGGCCCACCACACGTCGAAAATCAGTGAACCCACAGAAACAAGATGGTGGGCCGGCGCTCGAAGCGAGCTTGTCCCACTCTACGTTTTCATTGGTTCGCTTCGTCCGTGCAATCCGTGTCCCTTTCCTCCGATACCCCGTCGAACTATCGAAAGACAGTCCGTTTCCCGGCGAATCGTTTCAGTTTGTCGAGATCGATATCAACGCCCAGTCCTGGCAGGGTCGGGATCGTCAGGTTTCCTTCGGCATCAATTACGAACGGCTCTGTCGTCAAATCATCGATATAGGCACAGGGGGTCAGGTATTCGACGTAGCGTGCCCGTGGAATAGCGGCGCTGAATTGCAGGTCTGCGGCCAGTCCCATCGCCGTGTTCCATCCGTGTGGAACAAGCGTGATATTGTGGTCGAAACAGAGCCAGGCCAGCCTTCGTGATTCGGACAATCCACCGTTCTTCGTGCAGTCCGGCTGAAGGATGTCGACCGCACGTCGCTCGATCCATGGCATGAACGACTGGCGTCGCGTCAGTACTTCACATCCCGCAATCGGAACAGGCGAAACGCGCGTCAGTTCGATGTACCCTTCGATGTCGTCGGGGGGAAGCGGTTCTTCGAACCAGGTAATGTTGAAGTCAGCGAGCATCTTGGCTGTTTCCCGAGCCCAATTGGTTCCATGGGGCCAGAACTGTTCACTTCCGCCAGCATCAACCATCAGTTCCACACCGTCGCCAACGGTCTGCCGGGCGGTCCGGACGATCATTTCGTCGAACTGTCGATCACGACGCCCAAACGGTCGCCAACCCATCTTGATCGCTTTGAATCCACGGGCCACCACGCTCTCCAGCGTACGACTCAAGGCCTCGGGCTCATCAAACAGGATCGACCCATAGGGCTTGATACGGTCGCGGTAGTTTCCTCCCAGCAGTCGCGAAACAGGTTGCCCGCAGGCTTTTCCCATGATGTCCCAGAGAGCAATATCGATCCCGCTGATGGCATGTTCAACGGCACCGCCGCGCCCCTGCCAGAAACTGGCCTGACGCAGCACTTCTGAAACGCGTTCCGGCTCGACTCCCGACTGTCCCTTCAGCAACGGCCACAGCAGCGCGACGGCTCCTTCAACCAGTGTTCCCGAAGTGAAACTTCCGCCCCACCCGTACAAGCCGCTATCCGTCCGAATCTGGATCAGAGTGTGCAGGTTTTCCTGAGGCTCGTGCCCTTGCGGCCAGCCTCCATCGACGGTGGCACCAGTCAGGGGAACGACTTCGACTTCGACGATTTTCACGAGACTCTCCAGATTCCTGCTCAGCTGAGACGAAAATGAAAAAGGTGAACCGTGTGCCGCAAGTCTCGGCCCGGCTCACCTCATTGACATCGACGAAACATCAGGGCTGTTACGTGCATTAAGTCCGCAATCAGTCCGTCAATTCAATGGCGAAGTGATTCTTATCCCCTTCTTTGACCGTGAACTGCAAGCCAGACGAGTCGACCGCACCGTATTTTTCGGGAATCGCCGAAACCTGCTTCGGAGGAGGGTTGCTGGCTGCCTTGGCGGCGTCGTCCATACTCATGCTTCCCGTCGATTTTACGGGTTGCCCGATGACCTTGGTCACGGTGACACGATGGGCCCCCGGTACTGCGCCATCTCCAGACACGGTGGTTGTCAGCACAAACTCGCCAGACGCGTCTGTGATCGCAACTGCCGGTGGTATCTTGCCGTCGCCAAGAAAGGAAACGGTCGCTCCTTCAACAGGCACGTTCTTATAGGTCACCTTGCCTCCTGCAGGAACCTTTTTGGGGCCAGCCGGTGCTTTTGAACACCCTATTGAAAGCACCACGATGCCTGCCATTACGAGCCACAAACGCCGAGACGCCATGTTGAGGACTCCTGCAAGAAATTTGAGACACATCGAAATGGAAAGGTATTCTGAACGAATGCCCTCGCGGGGAGCGGTCTGATTCTGAATCGTTGTCCTGCGTCTGTCAAACTACCTGTTCGATTACAGACGCTGGAGTTGGTTGAATCGAAGCAAATCTATCGTGTGTCGACCGGACATCCGTGATACAGTCAGTGGGATTGCCATGTAAGTCCATTCATCGACGGGAGTATCCCCGATTCTTCCCAGACACCTGCATACCACTGCCGCAAAACCACCGTCCCTGACGGCTTCAGCTCGACTTGTCGAGACTGCCGGAATGGCCCCGCTGGACGTCTATGCAAAAATGGCAAGCCGTCCTGCAGGGCTGACGTCCGAAGAAGCGGAAATGCGGTTGCTCGAACATGGCCCGAATCGACTCGCCAAAGATCAAGGGACAAGTCTGCTCGCGCTTGTCTGGCATGCCGTCGCCAATCCGCTGGTTCTCCTGCTGGCACTGCTGGCGGCGATTTCATTTGCCACGCATGACACCAGCGCCGGCGCTCTGATGACGCTGATGATTCTGCTGGGGATGGGGCTGAAGCTGTTTCAGGAAGCCAAGGCCGATCGAGTCTCGATGAAACTCAAGGCGATGATTTCTGTCACCGCAACAGTTCTACGCGACGGTGAATCGCGAGAGATCGCAGTGTCTCAACTGGTTCCAGGAGATGTCGTGACGATCTCGGCGGGCGACATGATCCCGGCAGACGTTCGCATTGTCTCTGCCAAGGATCTGTTTGTCACGCAGAGTATTTTGTCGGGCGAAAGCTTTTCGGTCGAAAAGTTTGAGCACGAGCAACCGTCGGCGAATCGAACTGTGACCGAACTGGCCAGTGTTGCGTTCCTGGGAACAAGTGTGGAAAGCGGGACGGCTCACGGGGTTGTTATTGAAACAGGAAAAGCAACCTTACTGGGGGGAATGGCAGCGGCACTGACGGAACCGCAGCAACCGACCGCTTTCGACAAAAGCGTTTCGCAATTCACCTGGCTGATGCTCAAGTTTCTGGTGGTCATGGTTCCGCTCGTCTTCGTGATCAATGGGTCTGTCAAAGGGAACTGGACTGAGGCGTTTTTCTTCGCGATCGCGGTTGCGGTCGGCATGACGCCGGAAATGCTCCCCATGATTGTGACTGTCTGCCTTTCCAAGGGAGCGGTTTCGATGAGTCGCCGGAAGGTCATTGTCAAACGCTTGAACTCGATCCAGAATCTCGGCGCGATGGATGTCCTGTGCACCGACAAGACCGGAACGCTGACGATGGACCGGATCATCCTGGAACGGTATTGCGACGTCACGCTGAAGCAGGATGACAACGTACTGGCCCTTGCCTATCTCAACAGTCACTTTCAGACGAGCCTGAAGAACGTCCTCGATCGCGCCATCCTGGCACATACAGAGACCCACACCGATGCAGGTGTTCCCGACTTCGCCAAGGTCGATGAGATCCCGTTTGATTTTCAGCGGCGAGTCATGTCGGTGGTGGTTCGCACGCCTGACGGACAAGATCGCATCATCAGCAAAGGGGCACCCGAGGCGATTTTCCCGCGCTGTCGCAACTTTATTGTCGACGGGCAACTCTATCCGATGGACCATTCGCACATTGACGAATTGAAGAAGGAATACGAATCCCTGTCGGCGGATGGATTTCGCGTTCTGGCGCTGGCGAGTAAGGATGTTGCTCCCCGCGGGGCCGCACCTTATTCAAAGCAGGATGAAGTTGATTTGATCTTGAACGGGTACGTCGCGTTTCTGGATCCTCCGAAAGAGACTGCGTTACCTGCCCTGAAAGCCCTGAAAGAGCATGGCATCTCCGTCAAAGTTGTGACAGGTGACAATGAACTTGTCGCGAAAAAGATTTGCCGTGAAGTCGGGATTTCGACAGAGTTCGTACTGCTCGGTTCTGACGTGGAAGCGATGTCGGACGAACAACTCGCTGCCGCTGCGACTCAGACAACCCTGTTTGCCCGTGTCTCACCGAGCCACAAGCAACGCGTCATCCGTGCGCTGCAGTCGCGTGGACATACAGTTGGATTTATGGGCGATGGAATCAACGATGCCCCGGCACTGCGAGCGGCCGATGTTGGAATCAGCGTCGATACTGCCGTCGATATTGCACGCGAATCGGCTGACATGATTTTGCTGGAAAAATCACTGCTGGTTCTGGAAGCGGGAGTCGTCGAGGGGCGCAAAGTCTTCGCCAATATTCTGAAGTACGTTCGCATGGGAGCCAGCAGCAATTTTGGAAACATGTTCAGCGTGCTCGGGGCGAGTCTGTTTGTTCCCTACCTGCCAATGGCTCCGATCCAGATTCTGGCCAACAACCTGCTGTACGACATCAGCCAGAGTGCGATTCCCACTGACGAAGTCGATCCCGAACAGGTGGAAAAGCCGAAGCCGTGGGACATGAGGCAGCTGACGCGGTTCATCCTGTGTATCGGACCTTGCTCGTCGATTTTCGATTACACGACCTATTTCATCATGCTGTCGGTATTCCATTGCTGGAACGTCTCTACGCCGGAAATCCGCGATGCCAGCCAAAGCCTGTTTCAGACGGGCTGGTTTGTGGAGAGCCTGCTGACTCAGACACTGATCATTCACATCATCAGGACCAACAGGATTCCCTTTCTGCAAAGCCGCAGTTCGTGGCCGCTGATGGTTACCTCGATCGGCATCATGGCCACGGGAATCGTGATTCCGTACACCGAACTGGGACGATCACTCGGGTTCACCGCTTTGCCGATGCTCTACTGGCCGCTGCTGGTCATTTCGATGGTCAGTTACATGGCCCTGACCCAAGGGGTCAAGATATTTTTGCTGAAGAAGAAATGGATCTGACATTTATCGGAGATGTGCCGTCAAAGTAGCCTTCACGCTCCTGCGTGAAGATAGCCGTCTGCAATTGGACGCCTGATGCTCATCGCGAGTGCGATTGAGTTGTGGTAAAGAACAAAGATGTTGGGTCTGGTGCGTGTCGCACTTCCATGTCGCGTCGAAACATGGGTTAGACGCTGTCGTTTGATACCCGCGAGACGCCACACTTAAACGAAATGCGCTCGAAGTGCTTTTTGGGGCTGCTGTCTTCGCGGCCCGAAGGCCTGTTGGGCCGAATTGGCTGATGACACAAGACCTTGTCCCAGGTCTCTCGCCCCACGCTGGACGAACTGCTGTCCCCGTCCGGCCGAAAAAAGTTGACGGTTTGGTCGCGAACATGCGTTGCTGCGGCTATCGTAAAGTGTAATCGGACCATCCTTTCCGGCAGGATGTCGGATATCAGATTCGATCTCGCGAACTGGTTCCGGGTGGTCACATTACCCGTTGATTCTGCACCCGAGCCGTTTGATTCACAGGAGATCGACATGCCACGTGTTGTTGTCTGGTTGTTTGCCTTGAGCTGCGCGATCTGCATGGCCAGTACGACCATGGGCCAGGAAACCCCGGTCAAATGGGAACGTATCAAGTTTGAAGACGCTTTCCGGGCGGAAGGGGTTGCTGTCGGAGATTTCAACAAGGATGGTCGCCTGGATATTTCCAATGGCGAAGCCTGGTACGAAGCTCCCGGCGACGCGAATCTGTACAAGACTGGCAACTGGACGATGAGACCCCTGCGGGCCGAAGGAATTCGTCGCTACGTTGCTGATGGAGCCTACAGCAACAACTTTGCTCTGTGGTCTTACGACATCAGCGGCGATGGCTGGCAGGACATCATTGTGATCGGTTTTCCCGGCGTCCCCTGTCACTGGTTCGAGAATCCACAGAATAAGCCCGGCCCGTGGAACCAGTACGAAATCTGGCACAGCGCCGCCGGTGAATCTCCTCAGTTTCTGGACATCACGGGAGACGGCAAGCCGGAACTGGTGATGACCTCGGAACCCGAACAGATGATGGGCTATCTCGAAATCCCGTCTCCCGAGATGGCGAAAAAGAAGTGGGACTATCGACAAGTGAGTGGTGAAAAGCTCGGTGGGCTGGCTCATCGCTACTATCACGGTCTGGGCGTCGGAGACCTTAATCGTGACGGCAAGCAGGACATCCTGATTCCCGCCGGCTGGTGGGAGCAACCTGCGAAACTGGAAGGTCCCTGGACATTCCGTAAGCACACCCTGAGCGCTAATGGCGAAGGAGGCTCACACGCCGCTGCAGACATGCACGCCGATGATCTGGATGGAGACGGCGACAGCGACATCATCATGAGTTCCGCGCATGCACACGGAGTCTGGTGGTTCGAAAACACTGGTGACGGCAAATTCAAGCAGCACGAAATCGACAAGAGCTTCTCGCAGACGCATGCGCTGCACTATCAGGATATCAACGGTGACGGCACCAAGGATCTGATCACGGGCAAGCGATTCTACGCGCACGGATCGAAGGGTGATCCCGACGCGCTGGGTGAAGTTGTGATGGTCTGGTACGAAGTCAAGAAAGGGGACAAGGCACCACCGACGTTCACCCGCCACAAAATTGAAGCGGGAACGGACACGGGAATCGGCACCCAGTTCTTCGTCGGCGACATCAATGGCGACAAACTGCCGGACATCGTCCTGTCGAACAAGAAGGGAACGAATATTCTCGTTCAAAAGCGATAGTCCATTGTCGCCTCTTGTTACAAATCTTGAGCAGTCTCAGAAACCTCGGAATCAATCGATTTCGGGGTTTTCGCAATCAGTGGTGATCTGCCCAAAAGAAAACCCCGGAAATGATTTCCGGGGTTTTGTGGATTTCTCAGTTGAATCGTTTTGGCTTACGACCATTCCCTTCAATCAGGTTGCTGACCCTGCCGAGTCTGCGGCATTCGATGCTGCGATCGGTTCTGATGTAGGTGGTTCAAACTTGGGAGCTGTAGCCTCGACCTTTTCTTCGACAGGGGTTGGCCGGGTGGCGTTGCTTGATTCGGGTTTGGCGTAGACCGCGTCATCAATCGTGGACTCGATCCCCGACATCCCTTTTTTGAACTCGACGATCGCCTTGCCAGCATCCCGAGCGACTTTCGGAAGATTCTTTCCGAACAGCAACAGTGCAATCCCGCCAACGAGCAGCATCTCTACGGGACCGAGATTTCCGATAAATGCGATGGGAAGCATAATTCCTACCTCCAATGGGGGACGGGTTACTTGGTGTCGGGTTTCTTCGAGTCCAGATTGGCATCCGCGTCGTCTTCACGGATCCCCTTCTTGAATTCTGTCACGCTTTGGCCGAGAGATCGCATCAGGGTTGGTAACCGGCTGCCACCAAACAGAAGCAGCGCAATGCCAAAAACCAGAGCTAATTCCCACGGACCAAGGAATGCGAGGGGAACCATGATTGTCTCCTTACCAGCGGACAATGTGTCTGCCGGGAATTCAGGCGGAATGACGGGCAGGATGCCTGGGCACGGCACGCGGTATGAAAGATTCCGGTATTAACGATTCGGAAGCTTGTCTCAACTCCAGCGTGTGTCCACTCGTGTCGCCCGCAAAGAGTGCAGGAAGGATGAGCGGTAGGTGAATTCTACCCTGCTTCCCGGCACTGTCAATTCGTGCCGACAATTTCGGCCGGACAATCCCCCGTTTCGAGTTTTGGAAAACGGGGGCTCCCTTCGAAATCGCCAACGAGCAATTGATCTTTCCGGGGCAATCATGCGCGCCGGGAAAGCCTGGAAACAACCGATGGCGGCGAGACCAAAGCTCAGACGTCACACCCTGGTAAAGATCGAATCGCTGACGGTTCCCGTACTGTCTCCGAATGCCGCCTCTTCGATCCCCATCGAACGCAGGATGCTCAAGTAGACATTGGACATTGGGGTCCGGTCTTTCCGCCAGTAAGTGCCGTGTTTCAGCCCCATGTTCGATCCGCCGGCAATCAGCGTCGGCAGATTCGTCGGGTTGTGCGTCGTACTCGCTCCACTCCCGAACAGGACGATTGTGTTGTCCAGAACGCTGGAACCCAGATCCTGGTACTGATTGAGACGATTCAGGAAGTAGGCAACCTGCTCACTCAGGAACAAGTCGTATTTGGCAAATGCCATTTGACCGTCTTTATCTTCCGCATGAGACAAATTGTGGTGAGTTCGATTCAGGCCAAGTTTTACAGGGAACGTGTCGCTGATTCCCATTCCATCTTCGCGATTCAACATGAATGCGACGGACCGAGTGATGTCTGCATCGAAGGCGAGTGCAATCAGATCGAACATATTCCGATAGTATTCACGCGGCTCACCTTCGGTTGTTGCGTCCAGATTCAAATGGCTGTAGTCCTGCGATTTGATCGGGATGTCGATCCATTTTTCTGATGCGACCAGGCGGCTTTCGATTTCATCGAGCGACGTCAGATACTGGTCAATCCGCTCGTTATCAGATTTGCCCAGTCGTTTGTTCAGCGACTTGGCACTCTCCTGAACTGCGTCAACCAGTTTGACTCGCTTCTGAAGTTGCTCGCGCTGGGATGCCAGCGAGGCACGATCACCGCGAAACAGCCGGTCAAAGACACGTCGTGGATTGTTTTCGGCCGGAACGGGCTTTCCTTCAATGTTGTAGGAGATCGTTCCTGTTCGAGACAGAAACCCCACCCCCGCATCGATCGATAAAACGAGCGATGGCTGCCGGCAATACTTTTTCGTATGCAGGGCCACAACCTGGTCGAGTGCTACCGAATTGAAAGCTCCCGGCTTCGGATCATGCAGTGGTGCCCCCGTCAACCACATGTCCGAACACATATGCGGGTCAGCCTTGATCCCGTTCGGGTGCTGCAATCCACCCAGAAAGCTGACGTGTTCGCGAAACGGTCGCAGAGGTTCGGTCGATTTGCCGAACTCGAATTCTTTTCCTTCCTTCTGAGGAAACCAGCTCCATTCCCCGACGCCGTGCTTTGGATTCGGAAGCGACATCCCGTTGGCGGTGTATAAGGCACAAAACCGCCGAGGAGTCTTTTCAGCGACCTCTTTCCCCATCGCTTCCAGCAATGGCAGCGACAACGTCACTCCCGCCAACCCCTTCAGTACCGAACGGCGATCAAGCTTCATAACAGAATCCATGCGAGTCTGGTGGTGACGGTTTTCGTGGGAGCAGACACCGAACTCTTACGAATTCGGCGTCGAATCGCTACTTCTTCAGGAACATGTCACTCTTGATGACAAAACGGATCAAATCCTGCATGCGAAGTTCACTTGAGCGCAATTTTATGCATTCCTTCTGAAGGAACACAAGTTCATTATATGTCAGGCTGCGTCCCAACCCGTAACACGAAAGGTGCTTGAGAAAGCTGAACGTCACCTGATCGATTCTTTCTTCGGCCAGGTACCGCTTCAAGCTGTTCAGGTCCAGAACTTTGGTTCCATCCGGCAGTTGTGACGGCGCGTCGATCTTGCGTTCGCCTTTGAACAAACCTCCCGCGTCGTACTGCTCAAACGGAAGCCCCCACGGATCGATACCGGTGTGGCACTTGACGCATCCTTCCTGATTTCGATGCCGTTCCAGCTTTTCTCGCAATGACAGATTCCCGCCGTCGTCTTCTTTCAGGCGAGGGACATTCGGTGGTGGATCGTCGGGAGGTTCCGCCACGATCTTGCGAGCCACCCAGGCCCCCCGTTTGATCGGGTTGGGCTCGCGACCATCCGACAAGCCAGCCAGAATACCGGCCTGTGCCAGAATACCTCCCAGGTGCTCGTTCTCATGCCGGATCGGAACGAATTTGAAGCCGCTTTCCGTGCGGTCACCCAGGTTGTAATACGTCGCGACGACTTCATCAGCGAGGATGAAATCAGAGTGAATGACGTTGCGGAGTGACAGGTTCTGTTCGATCAAGTACGTCAGAAATCGGACCGGTTCCTGCCGAAGATGCAGCTTCGCATCACGGGTCAACCTGGGATAACGGCGGCTGTCGACAGAAACAACATCGAACTTGTCCAGGCTCAACCATTGCGAACCAAACTCACGCATAAATTGTTCGAAACGGGGATCTCGAATCATGCGATCAACCTGATTGTCGAGTGCAGCACGCAATTCCTGCTTCCGCGCCAAATCGAGCAACTGAGGATCGGGTGCGGAGTTCCAGAGGAAGTACGAGAGCTTCGACGCCAATTCGTAATCGTCCAGGTCTTCCGGTTCCGGGGTCGCACTGTTTTCGATCAGAAACAGAAACTGCGGCGATGTCAGAACGACCAGCAGAGCATCCTTAATGCTTTGTTGAAAACTGAGTTTTTCGGCAGTGGATCTCTTCCAGACCGCCAGGATCGCCGCATGCTCTTCATCGGTGACCGGTCGTCGAAAAGCCCGCGTTGCGAAAGACCGCAGGATTTCTGAGGCATATTGAGCCGGGTCATTCTTGTTGGGTGAGTCGATGAAGATCCGACGATGTGTGGCAGGCGGCCATTCCGAGAAATAAGGCCCTTCGAATTCGATCGATCGGATCATCAAGCGTGGCATATCACGGCCATCGGTATATTCGCTGCGAACCCCGATTTCACGAATCCCGGCCAGGTAATTGACGTTGTCCGTTTCCACATCAGGACTGGGGAAGTCGTTGATCGGGCCCGAGAAGAAGTAGTCGCGCAGCTCGCCTCCCTTGACTGCCTGAGGTTCGCCGACTCGAGTCAACGTGCTACCACAGTCACGACGCAGTCCGAGATAGACACCGATCGAGGGAGTCCGGCTTTCAAACGCCAGAAACCGTCGGCCCGCATCGCTGTTCTCTGCAACCTTGCGAAACACGGCACGTCTTAATCCCGCGTTATCCCCGGATCGAATTGTGACATTGACTGGTCCCGCGGCAAGGCGAACCAGCATGAACGCATGACCTTGCTCTGGAGTCTCATCGGGCTTGGCGTCCGCAGGCTTTTTGAACTCGGCTAGCTGGCCTGCAAAACGGCGTTCTCCCAGTTCGATCGCAACCTGGCGGCCTCCACCTGGCTCCCGGAACAGATCAACGGCATAGATCCCGGCGTCGACAATCTGGATTGTCGATGAGGGATTTGCTGTCAGATTCGTGACCGTTGGACATTCGCCTTCAGACTTTCCTGCCACGGTCCCCGGGTTTAACAGCAAGGCATCGTCATAGCGAGCCCCCTTGACCGTCACTCGGAAATTGCCGCTGTCGGGAAGTTCTCGCAGCGAAATCTTGAAGTTCGCCATCGGTCCGTAAGTACTCTGCTGACCAAAGATTTCGGAACTCGGTATCGCGGGACGAAGCAGTAAGCCAGCCGGGACCACTTGAAAGGCTTCGCCTTTGGGGTATCCGGGGTTCCCTCGCATGCAGGCGAAGACAGAATGATAAATGCTGTCATACTTTCGCCAGCCTCGCACCGTGTCGTTTCCCGCGTAGCCTTCAATGAACTCGTACTTTGTCCGCATGTGAAACGGTTTGTACGGGAACGGTTTGGAAGGAAGTGGCTCGGTCACCTGGAAGTCGGCGTTGTTCAACAAGTGATTATTCGCCCCCAGGATCAGATTGTCAGGACAGGGGGTGGGGTTGATCTTCTGCCCCAGGTCCATTCGAAACGTCTGAATCGTCGGCGGTGTGGCTTCATCAACAATACAGAGATCCAACGACTTTTGAGCGATGTCGAAGTACGACTCCACCTGCAGCGGTGAAAGGACCATCGACTGCCCGTTGTTCGCAAAACCGTCTTTGGAGATCGCATCCGGGGGCAAGACCTCTGTCAGGTCTTCGTCGAGTCCCAGCAGATCCCGCAAGGTGTTGCGATACTGCGAAACTGTCAGCCGTCGAATCGAACCATTCCGTTGAGTATTGCGGGCCATGGCAGAATTCATCGCCCGCTGAATCCAGCCTGTGAGCCGCTTCTTCTGGTTATCGTCAAACTGCGGCTCATCCTCAGGCGGCATGGCTCCGTCGGACACCTGCTTCAGAATGTCCTTCCACAGAAACAGATGTTTGTCTTCAGGAATCCCCGAAAGAAGATCGACTCGAATCCCGGATTTCATCTGGTCGGCATTGTGACACCGCAGGCAGTACTGCTTGAACAGCGGCTGGACGAACTCGCGAAATTCATTGTCGATTTCCGCAACGTTGACATCAGCGGGCCTGGCCTCGGTTGCGGGCTTTTCTTCACTGCTGGAAACCCACCGTCCACCCCAAATGATGGCCACCGCCACAAACAGTGCCAGAAGCCGCGGGTGCGAAAAAAACAATTGACTTGTCATCAGGCATTCCAAGGAAGCTCAGTCGAACAACTCACCGGATTCAACCAACAAAAACAGCATACCTGAGGCAATCCATGGACGTGCAGTGTACTCCCCAAAAAAGACTCGATGGGTCGAGTTCCAACCCGTGCCATTCATGCTGTGATGGTCTCACGCAAACCATGGATTTCACAGGACTTCTGTGATTGTCAGCTGTTCCCGTTGGTGGGGCTTTCCAGCCCGTTGATCTTGAATGTGTGATTTTTGCAACAATTTCTGTTGTTTTTCGTCAACAGCATGATGCCGATTTGCCTTTCGGCAGGCGTGAACTAGGTTTCAATCGTCGTACGTCGAAAGTACGGCATTTTCATTCCATTTCATCGTCACCCGTCAGCCGTTTCGGGCTCGACTGAAAAGGATTGTTCGAAACCATTCCCCAGGTTGCTGTTTCATTGACGAGGATGCGGGCCATGGACTTACTCGATTTGAATGGGCTGACGCTGATTGCCTGGGGTGTCGCATGTGCGTGGGTCCTGATTGCCATCGTTTACATCGCAGCCTGCCGCAGTCAGTCTTCGCTGCGACCGCTGACGGACACTCCTTCAGAATCCGGCCTTCCGAAACTCAGTGTGATCGTCGCCTGTCGAAATGAGACTGATTGTATCGAAAACTGTATTCGCTCATTGTTCCGGCAGGACTATCCCAACCTCGAAGTCGTTGCCATCAACGACCGGAGCACTGATGACACCGGCGAAATTCTGGACCGCCTGGCAGTGGAATTCTTCAATCGATTGCGAGTCGTTCATGTCTCGATGCTGCCAGCGGGCTGGTTTGGTAAGCCACATGCTCTGGAGCAGGGATTGAAGAGTGCCACGGGAAGCCTGATCTGCTTTACAGATGCTGACTGTGAGTTTCTGGCCCCATCGGCATTGCGCACGACCGTGGTAGAAATGCAACGCGGCGAATTTGATTTCTTCTCGATCGCAGCCAAGTACACCATGACTTCGCTGCGTGAAAGCGTCACCGTTCCGTGTTGTTCCGAGGCCATTCTGGCCTGGCTGCGACCAGAACGTGTCAGCGATCCTCGCTGGCCGGATGCCTTCGCCAATGGTGCTTTTATCATGGTGCGGCGTACACCATTCGAATCGATTGGCGGATGGGGTTCCGTCCGCGCGAAGATCAGTGAAGACCTCGAACTGGCACGCCTGGCAAAGCACTCTGGATTGAAATTGGGCGTGGCACAAGGGGATGGTTTTTATCAGACCGGCTCCTATGGAACGCTGCGAGAATCGTGGAATGGCTGGAGTCGCATCTTCAACGGAGCACTGACTCCCTCGCAACTTGCCTTCACGCTCTGCCGGATGAGCATCCTGTTCGTATTGCCGCTGTGCGCGATGCTCTACGGCGCGGCAATTGCCTTGCAGACCGGCAGCGTCGAGTGGTTCACTCATGACGCCGGACTGGGATTCGCAATCGCGTTCGGTATCCGCAGTGCCATGGACCTGATCGTATTTCGACTGGTGGGAGCACCAATGGCAGCGGCCCTGCTGGCACCGCTCGGGCGTCTGTTTGTCATGGCGGCCTCAACCCGTGCCTTGCTGTCTCATGCGGGCCTGGTCAGGACTCACTGGCGTGGTACGTCATTCGTCTCAGGCCGAATGATCATGCCGGAACAGGCAAAGGCTTAGCACCGTACCCCAGCGATTCCAGCAATACCGGTTTTCGACCTGCGAGCAGCAGTCTTTCGACAGTCTTCACGATCTGAGGAAGAAAGCCTCGTTCCAGGTCCAGCGGATGCAGGACGACGCAGGGGAGAGCCCGCTTCCGGAAGCGATATTGAAGCTGCCCCAGTCTGTAACCGGCTCGGCATAACAAGCGGATGGGCGAAACGTCCCAGACCCAGGTTGCCAACGGGAGCCGCTGCCCTGTTGACGTGGCGACCTGACCGTATCCCACCGTGTAATGAATCCCGAATTTTGCCAGCCGATCCGGTGTGGCAAACCCGATCTGGTATGTCGGGGCAATGAATCCAGTGGCTGGCTGGCCCATCCAGCGTTCAAGAATTTCCTGCCCCGCTGCCAGACGACGGTCTGTTTCTGCAGGATCAAGACCGTTCATTTCGTCTTTGCCGTCAGCGATCTTCGATCGAAACCCACGAGTTCCCGGACGGAAGTGTTCGTATCCATGCAGCAGGATGTTCGCGTATTCGGCCTGGACCCGGTCCAGAAATGGTCGGTCGCTTTCCCCCAGTGGAACTCCCCCCCAGCAAGGGACGACAGCGGCGGACATGGCGTTTCCGATCATCGGTGCCATCGCCTCTGTAAACGTAGCCACGTGCGAGTCATAGATGGGAGCTACGTCGTGCAGCATCACACAGAACGACCGCGATACGTCCAACTGTTGAGGATTCTCTGTCATGGTTCGTCGTCTGTTATCGCACCGAAATGCAAGGAGTATGGCTTGTGATGGAATTCGTCATGCGGGATGCAAAAGCACACGGAAATACACCCAAGCCCTTCATCGGCTCAAGATCGGCGCGACTTCGACAAATGTGAAAGTGTTATGGTTATGACGGTTCGCCGGGACGCCGGGGGCCGTATTTGCCAGTTGTCTTACTAGAGAGAGGAGACCTTCGGTCGGGTGTTTCGGCGGGGTCAGAGACCCGCGCCGAACACGGGCGAGCAGACAGACCTCAGCGAATGGCCTTTCAGGGGGCTTCGACCGTTGGTACAAGACTCGGCGCTTTTAGACTCGCAGAATGAATGGCCCAAGGACTCGTCACAATGAACCGCCCCGTTTCGGCACGCCACGGCACTTTTCTGCTGGCGCTCGCCTTTATCGGATTCATCAGCCTGGGACTGCCTGACGCAGTGATCGGGGTGGCGTGGCCGTCTGTTCGCGACACCTTCCGACTGCGTCAGGAGGCCATCGCCCTGGTGCTGGTGATCTCTGGTATCGGGTATCTGGCGAGCAGTTTTTTTGCAGGCCGGTTGATGCAGACCGTGGGGATTGGCCTGGTTCTCGCCGCAAGTACCGGACTGGTGTCGGCCGCGATGTTCGGATTCGCGTACTCTCCACTCTGGATCGCGTTTCTTTGCTGTGCGTGGGTGCATGGTCTGGGATCTGGTGCGATCGACTCGGGATTGAACGGCTATGCAGCCCATCACATGTCAACGAGATCATTGATCTGGTTACATGCCTGCTATTGCTTCGGGGCGTTGATCGGTCCGGTCCTGATGTCGAGTATTCTCGCCAGTGGTCGCCACTATCGCGTGGGTTACTCGGCTGTGGGCGGGATCATGCTGGCAATGTCCGTTCTGTTCCTGATCACGTATCGCTCGTGGGGTGAAATCTCGTCGACTTCGACATCCGCCGAGAAAACAATTGAATCTAATGTACCGCCGCTACGTCCCCGCGTTGCCTTGAAGTACTTTGCCGTCTGGCTTCAGATGGCCGTGTTCTTCCTGTACACCGGACTTGAGGTGACGTTCAGTCAATGGACCTATACGGTTCTGACGGAAGCTCGACATGTCCATCCGGTGACAGCCGGTATCGTCGTGGGAGTCTACTGGGGATGTATTGGTATCGGCCGCATTATCTCAGGGATGATCGCTGACCGAGTCGGGATCGATCGCCTGGTGCGTTATTGTCTTGTGTGTGCGGGGAGCGGAGCGATCCTGATTGCGTCGCGACTTCCCGTTGAAATCGCGTTCCTGGGAATCTCACTGATTGGTTTGGGACTGGCTCCTGTCTTTCCGTGTCTGATGTCTCGAACACCACGGCGTCTGGGAACTCAGATATCGGCTCATGCCATCGGTTTTCAGGTCGGTGCTGCCATGATCGGAGCGGCCGTCGTACCGGGAACTCTGGGGGTCATGACGAGATTTGGAGGACTGGAAATGGTTCCGCTCGGCACGGTGGTACTGTTTGTGCTGCTGGGGTTGCTCCACGAACGCCTGATGTGTCTGCCCGACATCGGGGGGGCAAATCAACATTGAATTGTACGCACGTGCCATGGTGATCGAACTCGTCCCCATCGATCGAAAACAAAGACACCGTTGCGAAACCCGAAAGTTTCCGGCACATTCCTTGCGTGTTGTCAATTAAATTCATTGCGAGCCAATCACGATGACCGCGCCTCTTCCTTCAGACTCAAATCCTGCCGAATCAACTCTGGCTGCCCGCGGAGGCTGGACGGCAGCATTTACGACTCAGACGAGTTCACCGCCGGTCTACATGACGACTGCATTCGATATCGAGTCGCTTGAGCAACTCGATTCTGTCACGAGCGGTCGCGAAAAGGGATACATCTACACTCGCGATGGAAACCCGAACCACGAGGCGTTTGCGAGCGATGTGGCCCGGTTGGAAGGTGCCGAAGCAGGTGTGGTGACCGCTTCCGGAATGGGTGCTCTGACGGCAGTGCTGATGGCGATGGTTCAGAGCGGGGATCACGTTCTGGCTGCACGCGTCCTGTACGGTCGAACAGGCCAACTCTTGAATCACATGGTGGCATCGTTCGGCCTGAAGGTGAGTTATTTCGATGTCGCCGATGTTGCATCTATCGGTGCTTTAGTGACTCCACAGACCAAGCTCTGCATTGTGGAATCGATTTCCAATCCGCTGCTGGAAGTGGCGGATCTTCCCGCGATTGTCGCGGCATTGGGTGACGTTCCCCTGCTGGTCGACAGTACGTTTGGAACGCCCTGCCTGATCCGGCCGATTGAACATGGTGCGCAGCTGGTCTGGCACAGTGTGTCCAAGTATTTGAACGGACATGGTGACGTCATGGCCGGTGTGATCGTCGGTCCCTCGAGCCTGGTTCGGAAGATCAGGGCGATGTCGAGTTTGTATGGTGTGAATGCGAATCCGTTTGAAAGCTGGCTGGCGTCACGCGGTCTGCGGACACTGCCACTGCGGATGGAACGAGTCTGCACGACCGCTCTCAAGATCGCTCGGTTTCTGAAGTCGCACCCGCAAGTGACCAACGTGTTTTATCCGGGGCTGGACGATCATCCCGATCACAATCTGGCCAAACGACTCTTGCCGCACGGGTGCGGAGGGATGTTGTCATTTGATCTTGCCGGGGGCCGACCTGCCGTTGATTCGCTGTTCCGGGCTCTTGCGCATGTGATTCCCTTCTCACCCACACTGGCAGATGCTCGCACGACTGTCTCGTATCCTGCGGGAACCTCGCACAAATTCATGACTGCGGCCGAACGCGCGGAATATGGCATTGGGGATGGCCTGGTCCGGCTGTCGATTGGCCTGGAAGATCCCGGTGACCTGCAACGCGACCTGGAAACGGGTCTCGCCGCGATTCCGAGTTGAGACTTTTGCTGGTCAGTAAGCTTTCGCTGCAAGCGTCTTCTCGCGGGCAATCGTCGAACCGTGACGGGCTGCCATCTGCCAATGGAGTTTTGCAACGCCGGGTCGTCCTTCGGCCTCAGCCTGCTGAGCCATCCGTTCAAACCGTGCGGCCTTATCGATCGTCGCCACTTCCGCAGGTACGCTCGGAGTGTGAATTTCCATTCGAGGGGAACGGTAAGTCCGGGCGGTCGGAGAATCGGGAACAGAATTCAGGATCGCTTCATCCATCGCCTGCAGATCGATAATGCGGACGCTTGCCGAAACGGAACTGGAGGACAACGAGTATCCTCGACTGGTCCCTGTCCGCAACGGGCCGTACGACTGTCGCGACGCTTCTGCCGAGGTGACTCCACCAAGAAGAACACTCCCTCGATCAGGGACAGAAACCGAGGTGCCAACGTTGGTGCTTCGCACGACGGGCTGCTGCACGGTAATCTGAGCGTGCAGGATCGGCGACGATCCCAGTAAAGTGGTTGCAGCAACGAGTATGGCGATACGCATGGGGAGACCCTTGAACAAATCAACGTGTCGAGATCAATTATCGATCGACCGCTGCGACCCGTGATTGTACCCCTCAAATGCTATCGCGAAGTAACTCGCGTTGCCAGAACAATTTGGAAGAGAGTATGTCAAACGAATTCACCATTCAGGTTCGCGTCAGGTACTGTGAAACGGACGCCATGGGATGTCTGCATCATTCGCAGTTTTTCAACTATTTCGAGCAGGGTCGGACCGAGATGCTGCGAGCCCAGGGAGGGAATTACCGCGAAATCGAAGAAGCGGGTCTGTTCCTGGTCGTCGTGCGACTTCAGTGCAGTTATCACGCTCCAGCCCGATACGATGACCTGCTGACGCTGGTGACTCGCGTTGAAAACGTCTCGGCGGTGAAGATCGAGCACAGCTACCGGCTGCTGCGAGGAGACCAGTTGCTGGCTTCGGCCACCAGCACACTCGCATGCGTCGATCGTGATGGGAAGGTGGCTCGGCTGCCGGATTCGATTACGAACGCCCCCTGAGAATTCGGGCATCCACATTCGTTCATAAAATTTTGTTCCTCGTTCACTTCGCGTTTGCGTTCAGCGCGCCTATTATGCCGCCGTTCGCTCGTGTGGTAACGGAGTTCCAGAAACGATGAGGATGTTGGTCATGAACAGGACAATGGGGTGGCGGATGACGTCTGCGGTGCTGGTCGCAGCGTTGATGGTATCAATGGTGCAGGCCCAGCAGCCAACAGTCGTTCTGTCAATTCGCGGGATTGCACCGCTGATCGACGATGCGGAATTCCTGGCTGGTGAAGCAGGGCAGGAGGGGGCGAAAGAGGGAATTGAAGATGCGATCAATGGTGCCACGGGCGGTAAGGGCCTGGCCGGGATCGATCAGACAAAACCACTCGGTCTGTATTGGAACGCGACTGGCTCAGGGATGCCGGTTGTGTTTCTGCCGATCACTGATGCTGATGCGCTGAAGGAACTGTTGACCGATCTGACCCCGGACTTCAAAGATTCCAAGGGACAGTGGACGATGACGGTTAACGGCACCAAGCTGTTCGCCAAGGTCTCGGGGAAGTACTGCTTCGTCAGCAACGATGCCAGCACGCTGACGAAACTCGCTGACCCCACAAAAATCGTCAACACGAAATACGACGTTGCTTTGGAAGCCAGCATCAGCAGTCTTCCGGAAGAACTGAAAAACGTCTTCCTGACACAATTCGAAGCGAGTGCTCGTCAGTCATTGGAAAATGCACCAGAGCCAGGTGAAGGTGAAAAGGAACTTCGGGATTCGATTTTTGAAGGGATGCTCGCCAGCACCAAGTCATTCGTTAACGATGGCGATCGCGTCACGCTTGGATTCGACATCGACGAAAAGACGCGTCTGGGGGCTCTCGACTTTTCGGTGACCGGTAAGACCGGCACGACGATGGCCAAGTCGCTGACCGCATTCGGCAAGACTCAGCCTGTCTTTGGCGGAATCGGATCCGACACAGCACCGTTACGCATGGTCGTTTCGTACCCGACAACGGGGATCGGCGAAGAATTCGATGCCATCCTGAAAGCGGCACAGGAGAAGGTCAATGCTGAAATTGATGAGAGCGAAAAGCTGAAAAAAGATGATGATCGTGAAACGGCCAAGAAATTGATGGAACGCCTGTTTGGTGTCGTCAAGGCCACCGTGAAGGCCGGTTCCATGCACTCCGGCTTCGTTCTGGATAAGGGAACTGACGATACTGTGCAGTTGGTTGGTGGCATTGCTGTTGCCAAGGGGGACGAAATCTCCAAGTTGATCGACGACGCCATCAAGCTGTCGAAAGACAATCCAGACCTCGGAACTGTGAAAATCGACGCCGACAAACATGCTGGAGCCCGGATTCATGCGGTAACATCAGACGAAGACGAAGAGCATGAAAAGCTGTTTGGGAAGAGCGATGCTCACGTAGCAATTCGGGCTGACAGCGTCTGGATGGCTCTGGGGGGGGGCAATCTCAAGGGGCTGAAGAAGGCACTGGATCAGACCGCGAAACCAGCCACGCCAAAGACACCTCTGGCTCCGATTTCGCTCCAGGTCAAGCCAGCAGCACTCGTGCTTGTCATGGAAAAGGACGATGAAGGCCTGATCGAACGAGCCAAAGAGATCGCTGGCAAGCCGGGTGACAAACTGAACGTCGAAGTCGTTCCCGTCACCAGCGGTGCAAAGTTGCGAATTGAATTCGGCGTCGATCTGTTGAAGCTCGCCGAAACACCGAACTGATCATTTTCTTGATCGACTCTACAGCACAGCCCCGGGTGACTCTGTTGCCGGGGTTGTGTCATTATCGTTTTGCGGAATCACCCGACCTGAATTGCGATCTTGCCGAAGTGCTGTCCGCTTTGCAGGAACTCGTAAGCCTTGCGGGCCTGGTCAAACGGGAATACCAGATCGATCACTGGCTTCAGGCCATGCTGGCTGATCGCTTTGTTCATCGCCTCAAACATGTCGCGATTGCCGACGTAGATCCCCTGAACCCGCAATCCTTTCATCAGGATGTCGGTCACTTTCAGTTCGGACGCGACTCCTGACAGGACGCCAATCAGGGCGACGTTTCCACCCGATCGAGTGGCTCGAAGTGACTTGGCGAACGTTCCGGCTCCACCCACTTCGATCACATGGTCGGCTCCGCGTCCCCCTGTCAGTTCGTGGACTTTCTCTTCCCAATTGGGAAACGTCTTGTAGTTGATGGTTTCGTCAGCCCCCAGCTTCCTGGCTTTAGCCAGCTTGTCATCGCGGCCGGAAGTGATGATGGTGCGCGCCCCATGCAGCCTGGCGAATTGCAACCCGAACAGCGAAACACCTCCGGTTCCCAGTAAGAGAACGGTCTGACCCGCTTGCACATGTCCCTGTTCAATGAGTGCGTTCCAAGCCGTCAGAGCTGCACAGGGCAACGTCGCTGCCTCTTCAAAGGAGAGATGGGGAGGGATCCGGACGACGCTCTGTTCTGACAGCACGACAAATTCACTGAGCATGCCAGGCGTCGTTCCCGCGCCGCGTGCGGTGCGAGTCCTCTCTGGAGACATTTCACCAGCAATCCAGTCTGGAAAAAATGTCGCAGCGACACGATCGCCTGTTTTCCAGCGAGTGACGCCATCGCCAATCACCGTCACTTCGCCTGCCCCGTCGGATATTGGCACGAGCGGCAACGAGACCTTGCCATAGGCTCCGCTCATGACCAGCAGGTCACGATAGTTGAGAGAAACGGCTCGCACTCGAACTACGATCTGACCGGGACCTGGATCGGGATGTGGTCGATCCACCATCACCAACCCATCGAGATTTCCGACGCCCTGAAGTTCGTAGGTTTTCACGAATCAGATTCCTTAGTGAGGCCAGGATGATGCGAGTCAAAGGTACCCGGTTTGCAGGTGCAGAATGAATCTTCTGGACTCGCCAGCCTCACTTCTACTCTAATTCTGCCCCGGCAGGAACTTCTTTAACTTTCCTTTGAACAGTTCGTCAACCTTGTTCTCCAGAGCACCTTCCAGTGCCGTCCCGCCAATCTGGGCAGCCAGCTCACCCAGAATCCGAGAGTCGATCTGTGGTCGAGTCAATGTGCCGCGAACAGGAATCCGGATCGATTTTCCCTTGAGATTCGCCAGCAGCTTCTGATCCTTGACCCAGTCGTCCAGGATCGCGATCTGCAGCATGTAATCGATCGTCTCATCCATTCCAACAGAACCACTTGACTGGATCTGGCCTTCGCCAATGGCGAATGTCACATTCTCGTGATAGACGCGGCCTCCCGCCAATTTGAAGGGGATTGCCTGTTCTGGCATCTGCATCCAGATGCGATCTCGCGGCGCGGCTCCGACCGGCTTACGTTCGATCAGCGATTTAATCTGGTCATACATTCCAATCACCTGCAGGGCTGCTCCCCCAGGTCGAACCTGAACGCGATGAACCGCCAATGCCCCTGCCATCTGACCTGTCATCGGTGCAGAAATCGGCAAGACACTTCCCTCGGTGATATCCAGTGAAAACTTTCCATCGATTTGCGTGGCATCTGCCAGCATCGGAGTGACATATTTCAGCCATGAATCGCACAACTGCGGAGTGATCTGAACCTGATCCAGAACTTTTTCGGCCGGCAGAACAACGATTGCCGGGTTGCGATCAAACCGGACTTGCGGAGTCAGGTGCATCTTGCCGCCAGCGACAGTGGTTTGAATCGGCGCGAACTGGCAGATCCCGTTTTCGATTCGGGCAACGATTTCCGCCGGACCGACTTCCAACCCCTCCACGACTGCCGAATCCCATCCGATGGCTGCCTGACCAGCCAGGTCGGGCACATTCGGGTTACTGCCAGCTGGAAACTCGTTGGGACCTGGTGCCGGAACCGACAAACTGGCCAGCGACCCCTTGATCGTGAAGGGACGCTTTTGTCTTCCCTTCAATGTGATCGAGTTGCGCAGGGTGTCCGTCATCCGCTGCTCGACCAGATCCCAATCATACGTCAACTCCCCCTGCAGATCGGCGCGTTGTGCACTCGAAAGTTCGGCCAGTGTGCCATGCACATTGACGCTCAAGCAAGGGGTCACGACAGCAGCGGTTTCCATTTTCAAATGATCAGCGGTCAGGTCATAAACCCCTTTGGCAATCAATTTCAATTCGGGCTCTTTGTACATCGCGACCCATTTCGGCTGTTGACCAGACGGTGCTTCGTAATCGTAAAGAACCAGCTTGTTAACAGTCGTTTCTGAGTCGACGGTGATGACAGAATCTTTCTCGATCAGATGCGCATGACCTTCAAAGCTGCCCTGCATGTGGTAGACCGGATGAGCGATCGCCAGGTTCTTCCAGCGTGAGAGCTTGTCCAGATCGCCTCGATAAACGGCCTCACCCGTCACTCGCTCCAGTTGACCATCCGGCTTGAGGGCCAGAATCAGATCGGTGACGCGGCACGAGACGGCAGTTCCCGTCAACGTCGTCTGTGGCGATGTCCATTCGTTCCGTGCGAGGACAAAAACACCCGCCGTATCAAACTTCAATTGAGATTCTTTGATCAGCCATTCCGGTCCCTGAACATCCAGATTGTCGATGGTACCTTTGAGTTGAGTCAGGTCAATTTGCCGGGGATCAACCGTCACAGCGGTATCGATATGCGCGATCCCTGCGACCTGCCAGCCTTTGACGTCGACGAATGGCCGCAAGCGGTTCTGCCAAGTGGTCAAGTTCCCAACCAGCGTCGCTTTGACAGGCCAGGCAATCTCTTTTGCTGTCAGATCGATCTCTTTTTCAAGGTTCGACACCAGCGTATCCACGCCCGCAGTCAGTTTCAGTTCCGCTGATTCGATCCGCTTCAGCGTGTTGTCCGCAGTCGTATCACCGATTGCCTGCAGAGTCATTACCAGGCGAGGTTCCTGCCAGACGATCGTCTTCGAAACGTCCCATTGAAAGTCATCAAGCTGGATGGCGGCAGCGATTGAAACCTGGTCGTCCTTGATCCGCCGGATCTCTCCTTGCGATTTGATCTTCCCGGCCAGTTTTTCCAATCCAAAATCGACAAAACGTTCCAGGTTTTCTTCCAGACGAGTCAAGTCGCCGGTCGCCGTGAACTTCGCTGCGGTCATTGTTCCCGCTCCGGTCAGCTTGAGGAAGTCTGACTGACAGGCGACCTGATCGACGGTGATGACACCGTCTGCACGATGAGCCAGCAGGTTCAGTTTCAGCGGTTCCTTCCACAAAACCATTTCGCCACGATTGCGAGCGGTCAGATGGTCCACAGTCGCTTCGGCCGCCCAGTTCCGCTGGCCGCCATTGGGTGCTTCGCTCTTCAAGCTCACATCCAGCCGACCCGCAGTGATTTCCGTCCCTTCACGGACTCGCAAGGTATTCGGTAACAAGGCCGCCAGCTTTTGAAGATCAACGTAGCCGCGAATCAGGTAGTCTTGTTCGCCAAGAATTGATTGCAAGGCGTTCACTGGCGATGCAGAATTCAGACCGGCCAAGGGGATATCGCCCGTGGCGGTCAGTTCGCCGACTTCCGTCTGAATCTGCGCCTTTTCCATCGACAACCTGCCTTGCAAAGCGGCCAGGCGGCCGGCGACGGATGTGGTTGCCAGCGTGACCCGGTCCTGCTTTAACGCCGAAATCCCGGCGAGGGCAAATTCGCGAAGAGTCACGCGACCATCCCAACTCCATTCTCGCTGTGTCCAATCAGCAGCGGCGTCTGCCAGATTCACCTGACTGCGTGCATCCGCATCGATCACCCCGGCGAGTTCCGCTTTCGGCTCGAACCGGGCCAATGCTGGTAAAAACTTTTCCAGCCGCCACGCTTCGGCTTTCAGTCGAATGTGTTTTGAACCGGGGGTCATCGCCACGCCATCTTGAGTTGGTTCGTTCCCGAACCGAAACGCCATCCAATCCTTGGGAGGCTCCAGGGTTGCTTCGTCCTTTGAAGGGACATGACCGATCGTCAATTCCAATTCTTCGGGTGTTCCCCGCTTGCAGACGACCAGGAGCGAGACCGGCGAAATGTTGGAGGTGAGAGATGCGACTTTATGGTCAAGCGTGATCTCAGCGTCCTGGACCACCAGTTCGAAATCGGGAATTGGCGCGGAACTCGGCGGACCGCTCATCATCTTCGCCAGGATATCCTCAGCATTGGAACCGTTCGGACGGAAATCGACGAACACTTTGGGTTCGACGAGTTTCAACCGACCGAGGTTGGCCTGACTGAGTGCCAGTTTCCACAAAGGCTCGCTGGTTGAGAATTCCTTAACATCCAGAAATGGATGACCTTCGGCGTCTTCCGCTTTGAGATTGTTGACGACCACCGGTTGCAACCACCCCAGTGAAGCAGTCCCGATTTCCACGGTTCCCGGGTACAACGGAAACAACAGCTTGGGGACTTGTTGTTTCAGAGATGTTTCAGCCACGATCATCGGGGCGAACCATAAAGCTGCAACCAGACTGCAAACAAACAAGAAGAACAAGCGGCCGAGCCAGCGTCGGCGTGGCTTCGCTTCGGGAGCGGGAGCGACGGGTGCGGACACCTGCGGACTGGATGGCTGTTGCGGAAGTGATTGCGACATAATGAGTTCTGCCACTTAAGTGAACGGACACGCTGTTCGCAACCTGATGTGAGGTCCTCAGCGTTCCCTCATCCTCAGCAGCAGTCAACATTTGCCATCAACGGAGTCTGTCTTCGGATACGTGGTTGATGAAAACGAACGTAGTCCAGAAGGAGGGGGTCAGACCCCGTTGATGGGAAATGCGACCGCAGGCGACAGCGGCGCGGATGATAGTACAAGAGTGGGATTCAGGTCGACGGCAATTACTCGTCGCCCACCGGTCGCTGGCGTCCTTGTTTAACTTCCGTTCGCTGCCGCTTTGATTCAACACGGCGGCGTTTGGAAGCTTTTGTCGGCTTGGAAGCTCGACGCGGTTTTGGAGCAGTGGCGACGGCCAGAAGCATTTCGCGGAGTTTTTCCAGGCAATCATTCACGTTCTTCGGCTGGTCGCGGAAGCGTTCGCTGGTCAGGACCAGATCTCCCTCGCTCGTCAATCGCGTGTGATAAGCAGCCACGAACCGATCACGAACGTCAGCGGGGATTCCCGCAGATGTCAGCACTGGCCAGCGGAGCATAACCTTGGAGTTCACCTTGTTGACGTTCTGTCCCCCGGGCCCTGAACTGCGTGCGACTCCCCAGTCGAATTCACCGCAACAGACGCGGATTCGCGGCGAGACTTCCAGGATTTCAGTATCTGCGGGAAACATGTTGGTCGTCTCTGTCGACTCGTGTGCCGAGTTCAGTGAGGGATTGCTCCAGAAATTATCAGGATTCGTCAAACGGAGCGGGTTTCAATATTCAATCGTCGTCTTTTTTCGATCAAAAGGCCACTTCGCTGGAATAAACAGTCGGAGCAATCAGCTTTTTGAAAGCAGGGTGGGACCAGCTCGCTTCGAGCGCCGGCCCACCAATTCGAGCGCCAGCCCACCAAAAGGAAAACGTCTCGAATTGATGGTGGGCCTGCGCGGCAAAGCGCCGCTGGTCCCACCCTACAAACTGCCAGCTTCGAAAAAGCATTGCCCTGAATCAACAGCCCGATGGATGTCCCTTCGGTGGCGGTTCCCAAATGCCAGACTGTGACCAAACAATAATGACGGAATTTGCCTGACGAGGATCATCTGCTCGTGATGCGGATGAATGTCGACACAGAATCTTGCAAACAGGTTCGCACAAAAATCGCCTCGTATCCCGTTTAGCGTCAGAGTTGTGGTGCGGAATGGTGGGGGGCGACGTCCAACGTTGATCCACGGAAAGGCGTTTCGGCGGGAGCCTTGCGCCTCGTCCTCCCGGAACGCCCCTTTTGGTAGTATTGTACGCCAAGTTTGTAGTGACGTTGTCACCCGCGCGCGACTCCAATTCGACTCTCGATTCAATTCTGATTCACATTCGTTTTCACGATCCGTCAACAGGGAATCCGTACGATGCAACTACGCAGCATTTATTTGTCGTTGGCATTCTGTCTGCCTGGCATCTCCATCAGTCTGGCGCGTGCTGACGTGCCGACAAAACTGCTGACGTGGATTCCAGCAGACGCGAATGCCGTCATCGTGATTGATTCCGAGTCGCTGTTTAAGGCACCGCTGGCAACGCGTGAGAATTGGCGGAAACAGGCTGCTGACCGATTTGTGAATCAGGAAATCAGTATCCCGCCCGATGCCCGTCGAGTCCTCATGGCGTCGCAACTGGATCTCGGCGGTGGCCTGCAGCCGGTGTGGGAATTGGGAATTCTCGATCTGGAAAAGACTCCGCCGTTCGCGCTGATCGCACGACGAGAAAAGGGTTCACTCGACACGATTGCCGGCCATTCGGCGATCAAGCTTCCCGGTGGCCGATCTGGTGTGGAACTCGATACCGGCATCGTCCTGATCACGTCGCAGCCCAATCGCCAGGTGATCTCCCGCTGGGTCAGTGCGACAAAAGCGGGTGCGGCCCCGCGATTGTCGGCTTATCTGTCGCAAGCGATTGAACACACCGATCGCAAGTCGCAGGTGATCCTGGCTCTGGATCTGGCAGACAGTGTGACCGCGCCACCCATCCGGGACATGCTCACGGGATTTGAACCACTTCGCGGCAAGACAGCTGACCAGGCGGAGATCGCAGAAATCCTGGCCAGCGTCAAAGGTGTGGTCATTTCAGTCGTAGTAACGGACAAGCGTGAAGGAACAATTCATATCGACTTTGGTAAACCCGCTTCATTGTTAAAACCAGTCGCGAAACCGTTGATGGAAGAGATCCTGGCGACTCTGGAAATCAGCCTTGCCGATCTGGAACACTGGTCTGCTACCACGTCGGATCAGGCACTCACACTGAAGGGTGAGTTTTCGCAATCGGATTTGCGAAAGATTGTCAGCCTGTTTGCCGCATCGCCATCGACTCATGATGTTCACGATGCTGCTCCAGATCAGGGAACGCTGGATCCTCAGGCAATCAAGGCCGAAGCGTCCCGCAAATATTTTCATTCGGTCAAGACGTTGATCGAGGAACTGAGAAAAACGATGGACAAGAGTCAACGCGATACTCATCTGGTCTGGATGGAACGCTACGCCCGCAAGATAGACGATCTTCCTCTGAAGGATGTCGACAAGGATCTGTTGACATTTGGCGGCAATGTCAGCAGTTCGTTGCGCTATCAGGCTCAAGCCAGCCGGATGGCAGCAGTCCGCGGCGGAGTTCGTGCGGCTCAGCCCGTCTATCAGAACTATTCCTATGGGGCAGGTGCCGTAGGGCCGTATGGAACCTATGGTGGCTATTCGTTCGCAGGAACTGTTCAGGTCGCTCCGAACAAGATCCAGATCGGAACGGAAGAACGAGCCAACGCTGCTCAGGTCAAAATCTCGGAGATGAAGCAGATTGAAGACGGCATGGTCCAGATCCGCCGCGCGATGACGGAACGGTATAACGTCGAATTTTAACCCAAGTTACGCAGTTGGGACGATCAAATAAGGACTTAGATGCGATTTCGGGGTAAAGTCTTCACGACACTTGCGCGAGTTCGTCCAAGCGGCGGAGGCAGCGTGGCAGGTTCAGGCCTCGGCGATTGAGGATTACAGACTGAGCGGCATCGGGTTCAGTGACAGAGGGCAAGGTGACAATCTCGCCTGCAATCGTATTCATTTGAGGACTTGAATATCGGAGTATTGAACGGCACCGCCATTTTGTACCTGAAAGAGCGGCTTCAAAACTCTTGGCAATGCGATACCCATTTGAGCTTCCCAGTCGCTGATTTGCCATTTTGTCAGGCCTGACGAGACCTGACCATCAGCGGGCTGTTCCCAGAATTGATCTGGTTTGATCGGCGTGAGGACTCCGTGTCTTTGCGGGCCTTGATGGTCAATTCTCTGAGCCGTGTGGGATCGTCTTTCCGTGGGGATCGGTCGTAGGTTGATCGAGTTCCGCAGCAAGCTCAGCTTGGAGTTCCGGGCCCAGGAAATGCTCGACATCTTCTGCCGTCGCATGCAGGTGATCGTCCGGAAGATCAAAGTGACGGGCCATATAGGATTCCCAGAGGCGATGCGAACGGACCAGATTCCTTGCCTCGATCGTTCCCGTTGATGTCAGTGTGTCCCCCGCTGTACCGACCTGAATCAATCCCTGGCGAATCAGACTGTTGCGAGCGAACCATAGCAACAGACTCATTCGGGGAGCATTGGATTGTGGCGGTGATGTTGATGAGGTTTCGATGGCGGCCTCTTCGCGACGGTACAGGCCTCCCAGCAGATCTTCCCTCGCAATTCGGAACTGCAAGCGGAGTCGATCCAGCCAGACTCGGCCTAACCCATGCTTCGGGCTGGCAATGACAGCCATCATGAACAGGCCGAACGTCGTCACCGCCATCATTCCAGCACTGCTGGCATCCATCACACGCTGATCCAGGCCAAAGCAGTACTTGTAGACGATTGCGGGAAGGGTCAGCGCAAAGACATGCCCCAGCACGGCTCCGCAGGCCGCTACGATGACACTCAATCCCAGCATGGCTGGCAATCGGTCCGTCAGCATTCGCGCCGTGGCCCCCGGTACGATCAGCATCGCGATCACCAGAATCGCCCCGACCGATTCGAATGCAGCCACGACCGTTGCAGCCGTCAGCGACATCAGGCCGAGGGACACCCAGCCGGGCTTCAGTCCTTGCGCGGCACCCAGTTCGGGATCGAATGTATTGAGAGACAACTCTTTGAAGAACAGCAAAATCAGCAGTCCATTGATCAGCAGCATCGCCGCGTTGACGACGACAGCTTGAGGGATCGTCGTACCGCTGATGGTGTCGAAGGCTGTTGTTTCCAGGTTCCCATACAGGACACAGCCAGGGTCCAGATGAGCCCGGTCGGCGAACAAGCGGATCAGCAGCAGTCCCAGTGCAAACATCGAGGTGAAGACAACCCCGAGGGCCGCGCTTCGTTCGACCCGTCCCCAACGCTGGACAAGTTCTGAAAGGAGCGCTGCGACGACTCCAGAAAGCGCCGCACCGATGAACAAGGCTCCCTGACGTCGGGCGACCAGCGACATCCCTTCGGCCACACGACCGATCCCAGTGGCACTGGAGACATGCGATGGATCTGCCAGCCAGCCGATCTCTTCCATCCATGACATCCCCAGATATGCCAATACGATCCCCGGCAGCACGGCGTGGCTTAAGGCATCGCCCAGCAGGCTTTGCCGACGCAGAACAAGCCAGGTTCCGGGCAACGCGCAGGCCATCGCTGCCAGAGCGCCCGTTACGGCGATCCAGGTATCGATCCCTTCCCAGACAGACAGGCGTTGCAGGAATTCGGAAAACATCAGCTCAGATACCTTTGGTCAGCCATCAATTTTACGCGATGTCAGAATCTTTCAGGCGTGAGGATTCACAGGGACTCGAGCTCGAACGCGATCCTGTTCCAGCAGAACTTCCAGTTGTTCCACCAGATCGGGTTCCAGAACATGTTCAAACTCATCCGCTTCCCGATCGACTCGACTGGGAGTCGTTTGCGCAAAGTGGATCAGATACAGTTCCCACAAACGATGATTGCGAGTCGCACGGCGGGCTAATCGAGTCCCCTCGACGGTGAGACGGAAATTGCCATCAGCATCCAGGCGAATTGAGCCGTCTCGCTGAGCCGCTGCCAGGACATTGCGTAACCGGGCTTCTGTCCAGGTTCTCGCATCGAGCAACTGCTGTCGGGAAATTGGAATTGCGGTCAGGTCGCAATCGACCGGCGAAGCATCCCCAATCGATTGTTCCAGGATCTCAAAGCACGTTCGCAACAGGTCGAGCTGTCCGATTCGCCTCCTCGCCGAAAACTGGCTCAGCCAATGCCAGACGACACCACGTCGTGTTCCAAACAACATGCTGATGATGAAGATTCCCGTCCCCGCCAGCACAATCACGGCTCCAGCGGCCAGACGCGGAACCAGAGCACTGGCCAGGACGCCGATGGCACTGCTCAAGGCACCAAGTATCCCAGAAACAATCGTCAGCAGACCATGTCGATCCGTCCAGAACCGCGCGGCCGTGGGCGGAATCACCAGCTGAGCGACGACGAGTAACAATCCGACGCTGGGCATTCCGATCACCGTGACAGCGACAACCAGCGACGTCAGCAGCAGATCCAGTCGACGTGTCGGCCAACCCAAAGCGGCCGCGTACGCCTCATCGAAGCAGAGCAGTGAAAGCTCTTTGAAAGCGACGGCGCAGATCGAAAGCACGATCAGACTGGCGACAGCGATCGAAGCAACGTCTCCGGCGGTCAATGCGGCCGCCTTCCCGAAGATGAATTCCGTCAGTCCGGCTGCACTTCCCGTCGGCAGGCTTTGCACAATACTCAGCAGGACGACTCCGAACCCGAAGAAGACACTCAGGACAATCCCCAGAGCTGCGTCTTCCTTGATCAGTCGAGTTCGTTGGATCAGGCCGGCACAGTAAAGCCCTGCGGCAGATCCGGCCCCTGCACCCAGCAGCAGCCAAACAGGAGTCTTGCCAGCTCCCGGTGAGATCGATTCCATGATCAGGTAAGCGAGCCCGATTCCTGGCAGAGCGGCGTGACTGGCAACGTCGCCCACCAGCGACTTCTTGCGCAGCAGCATGAACGCTCCGACAACACCGCCACATGCTCCGAACAAGAGGGTGCCGCACAACACCAGTCGCGTGTTGTAGTCTTGCAGCAGCAGAACTCGAACAAAATTGGTCATGGACAATAAACGCGTTGATTGGGAAATCGCTCGGCAGGAATTATTTGGTACTCATACGAGATCCCACCAGATCCAGCAGTGCCAGCTTGCCGCCGTAGGTACGACGAAGGTTTTCGGTGGTAAAAACCTGATCCACGGGTCCGCTCGCGATCAGGCGATTGTTGAGCAGCAGAACGTCATCAAAGTATTCGGCCACCGTTTGCAGATCGTGATGCACGACCAGTGCGGTCTTGCCAGCCGACCGAAGTTCACGCAGCAACTCCACGATTGCTCGTTCGGTCGCTGCATCGACCCCTGCGAACGGTTCATCCATCAGATACAGATCGGCGTCTTGTACCAGGGCGCGTGCCAGGAAGACTCGCTGCTGCTGGCCTCCTGAAAGCTGACTGATCTGCCGCGAAGCGAACTCCGCCAGACCGACTCGCTCCAGTGCGGCAAGTGCCTGCTGGCGATACTTTCGCGTGACAGGGCGAAACCAGCCGATTTTGCGGTAGAGTCCCATCGCCACAACCCCGAGTGCATCGATCGGAAAGTCCCAATCGACGCTGGTCCGTTGAGGAACATAGCCAATCCGGCCAGACTGCTCGCGATAAGGCCGACCAAAAAACGCGACATCGCCGGATGCCGTGGGGATCAGTTGCAGGACGGCTTTGATCAGGGTGCTTTTGCCTGCTCCGTTGGGCCCGACAATGGCCGTTAGTTTCCCGGCAGGAGCGGCATAGTCGACATCCCATAAGACTCGTCGCCGCTGATAGGCAACAGTCATGTCATGGATCGAAAGAGGCGACGATTCGGGATGATTACTCATGACAGATTCTTATCGACCTTCCCCGGAACGGGAAGTCGGTTCTTTCAGCTTGCCGTGCAGACCACGCTCAGGAGCAGTTCCTCCGAGAGCACGGGCGATCAAGGTCGCGTTATGGTCAATCATGCCGATGTAGGTTCCTTCGTACGTTCCGTCCACTCCCATCGCATCTGAAAACAGTTCGCCACCCACCTGAACCGTGACCCCGCGTGATTTCGCCCCTTCGATGACTGCCTGAATGTTCTTCGCATTCACGCTCGACTCAACAAAGATTGCTGGCAGTTTACGCTCCACCAGGAAATCGACGAGTTGATTGACATCGTTGACGCCCGCTTCGGCTTCAGTGGAGACTCCTTGAACCGACTTCACCTTGATGCCGTACGCTCGCGAGAAGTATTCAAATGCGTCGTGTGCGGTCACCAGCACTCGTTGTGATTCTGGGATCGACTCGATCACGCCACGGACATAGTCATCCAGCCTGGAAAGTTCCTCACGGTAGGCCTTGGCATTCGTGCGGTACTCTTCGGCATGTTCGGCGTCAAACTTCGCCATCGATGAGGCGATGTGATCGACACACAGGCTCCACGCTTTGACATCCATCCAGACATGCGGATCGTAATGTCCGGCGAAGTTCGGCGGTGAAAACAGATACTCCTTATCGAGAGCTTCCGTCACGGCAAACACAGGCTTGCCGGATCGCTGCAGTTGAGTAAACGATTCACCCATCCGGCCTTCGAGCATCAGTCCGGAATGGAAGACGATATCAGCGATGTGCAACTGCTTGGCATGTCCACGTGTCGGCTTGAACAAATGCGGATCGACTCCGGCTTCAATCAGGCCAAAGACTTCACCACGTTGACCAACGACCTGGCGGGTCACATCCGTCACCATCCCTGTTGTAGTCACGACGCGAAATTTCGACGGCTGATCACTTACAACGGGCGGTGAGGACGCTGTGCGATCACATCCGCTTGAAATCAGACAGAAAATGGACGCAATCCAGACTACATGTAGGCGGACTGGTGGCATGGAAGGACTTTCAGGCGGGAGAACCAGCAGGTAAGCGAGATTCGAAAAATAAGTTTTTGATTGATCAAAATCATAGCCGTGCACCTTGGATTCGTCAAGATGGACGGTGTTGAAATGCCGCGATCTTAATCGTCCGAAGGGGTGAGGTATTCGGAACGGATGCCATGAGGGTTCAGAAAGTTCATCCGAAGTTCAACAATGAAACCAAGATTGAAGAACCAGGCATCAGGAACAGACCCGACTCCAACACCGTTCCAAGACTTTTCCCGTGGCAACATCTGCCGATCTTCAAATCCCTTACCGAATCTCAAGGGAAAGGGACTATTTTTCCAGCTGGTTTTCGTGAAGATGATAGCGAGCAGCAGGGAAATCAAACTTGCCTCCCTTTTGACGGGCCAATATGATCTTTTTACGGGTTCCAGTCGTTTTGTTCACTGGCAACTCCTGAATGCGTAACCACTTGGATGAAAAGTCGTGCCCGACAGTTCCACGGTAATACGAAAATGTCAGGATCGATTTGTCGGCAAGGTCGAGTTCTTCGGGACGATCAGCCGATGGATTGATTCGGCAGATTCGACAAAACCGGAAATCTCGCGCCGACCAAGGGGCTCGATTTCCGACGATTGTCGAACTTCGCATCTCCCCCAAATTGTGCAGAGTCGGGACCTGGCATGGATGTGAAATCCGAGGGTATAGAATCGCGATCGATGCTCGCGGAGTGTCTGTGCTGGCTCACAGACCTGTCCTCCCGTCGCGCTCGAACAACCGTTCTGCTGATTCTTCTGTCGTGCATTGGATGCGTCGTCTACACGGTCTATTTCATCAAATTCAAGACGGACCGTGCCGATCTGATTGACCCTGCCGCGACATTTCAGAAACGCTGGAAAAACTACACCGAAAGTTTCGGTGACAGTTCAGATATGGTTGTTGTCGTCGAATCCAGACAGCCTGAAACCATCAAGCAGGTGCTGGATGACATCGGCGGACAGCTCAAGGCAGAGCCGAAACTCTTCACGAACATCCTCTACAAAGTTGAACCGGGGAATCTGGCCGCTAAGGGATTGCAGTATCTGGCTCCCGATCAGCTGATCAGCGGGTTGGAACGGCTCGAAGAATATCGACCGGTCCTGAATGGTCGTTGGGATTTGATTCGGCTTGATGGTCTGGTTCCTCGCATCCACAGCCAACTGAAGCGTCTGGATCAGAGTGGTCAGCTTGAGGACAGTGTTCTGCTGATCCACGCCGACCGTCTCGCCACCAGTCTGGCTGCAACTCTGCGGGATCGGAACGATTTTACGAATCCCTGGCCGGATGTCCTTCCGGTCGATCCGAAGATGAGCGAACAGGCGAATCAGACCGTCTATCTGCTCAACGATGACGGGACGATGGGCTTCGTCATGGCTTCACCTGTGGACATGAACAGTTCGTTTGAAGGAGCCACCGCTGCGATTGACCGGCTGCGGCAGTTGATCGCCCAGGTTGCCCGCAGGTTCCCGGATGCGAAGATTACACTGACGGGAATCCCCGTTCTGGAAAACGACGAAATGCGTCGTTCGCAAGCCGATTCGATGATGGCTTCGATCATCTCCTACCTTGGTGTGGCGCTCATTCTCTTCGTGGGATTCCGTGGATTCCTGCATCCGATGCTGGGGCTGCTGATGCTGGCAGTCGGGATGGCCTGGTCATTCGGTTACACCACTCTGGCGGTCGGCCATTTGAACATCCTGTCCGTCTCGTTCGTCGCCATCCTGATTGGACTGGGGATCGATTTCTCGATTCACATTATTTCCAAGTACCTGGAATTGCGGCATCAGGGGCTGGGATTACGGGCAGCATTGCTGGAAACGACGGGAAGCGTTGGCGGAGGGATTGTCACCGGCGCTGTGACAACCTCATTGGCATTCTTCTGCGCAACATTCACCGAGTTTCTCGGCGTTGCCGAACTGGGAATCATCGCTGGTGGCGGGATTATGCTTTGTGCTCTGGCGGCGTTTACGTTCCTGCCAGCAATCATCTCGATGGCGGACAAAAATACAGAACCTCGAAAGCTGCCTACGCCGTTTCAGGGACGTGCACTACGTCACGCGACGCTGAACCATCCCTGGCTGGTGCTGGCATTGTCTCTGGGGATGATGGGTTATGTGGGATACCGGGCGTTTGACTGGACCGGTCCTGTGCCGAAACCGTTAACGGTCTATGACCATAACCTGCTGCATCTGCAGGCCGAAGGTCTGGAATCCGTTGAGGCGCAGCGACACATCTTCGAATCGTCAAAGCATTCGCTGTTGTATGCAATTTCGATGGCAGACTCGGCCGAACAGGCGCGAGACATGAAGCGTCGCTTTGAAGCATTGCCGACGGTTCACCATGTTCAGGAACTGGCATCACGACTTCCGTCATCGCCATCCACGGAAACGAAGCTGCTGGTTCAGGGATTCAACGCACAGCTCGCCAAACTTCCCTCTGAGCCTCCTGCGCCAGCACCGCTGAATCCGCGCGATGTTGGTGTTGCACTGGAAGATCTTTGTCAGTCGCTCAAAGGAAAACGCGACCCGGTTTCTCAACGGATTGTCGCAAACCTCGATCAATTCCTGGATACGATGGAACGGTTGCCGCTGCAGGAGCAGATGATGCTCCTGGGAGAATTCCAGTACCGCATGTCGTATGCATTACTGGCTCAATTCCAGGCCATCGCAGCAGCATCCAATCCCGAACCGGTTGAGCCGGAGGATTTGCCAGCGGAATTGAAGTCGCGGTTTGTCAGCCCTCATGGCCGCTGGCTACTTCAGGTTTATCCCAAGGATCAAGTCTGGGATATGGAGCCGCTGGAACGGTTTGTCAATGACATCCGCTCGGTTGATACAGAAGTGACCGGGGTTCCCCTGCAAAACTTTGAAGCCGCGCGTCAGATCAAGAACAGCTATGAAGTCTGTGCCTTGTATGCGCTGGCCGTTATCGTCATTACGTTGCTGCTGGACTTCTCTCGCAAGGAACGGTTGCTGGGGACGTTTGTTCCTGCATTAGCACTGACCTTGGTCGCCGGATTCGTGATGCACCTCAGGCACATGCCCTGGTCATACAGTTCGTTATTGATCATGTACGCCTGCCTGACTGTTGCGGCGGCGTTAATCACGGATACACGTGCGGTCGTTCATTCCGTGCTCGCCCTGCTGCCACCCGTGGTTGGAATGGGAATCACCTTCGGGCTGCTGGTGGTCTTCGATATCCCGTTGAATCCTGCCAACTTGATCATCCTGCCGCTGATTCTGGGGATCGGGGTCGACAACGGAGTCCACATCATTCACGACTGTCGGTCACAATCGGACCGGGTCTATTGCACGGCCCCCAGTACGATCAATGCCATCATGTTGACGTCAACCACAACCATGGTTGGCTTTGGCAGCATGATGATCGCCGCTCACCGAGGCCTGTACAGCCTGGGTGCCGTGCTGACGATTGGTGTTGGAGCGTGTCTATTTGTGTCACTGGTCACCTTACCCGCAATGCTGACAATCTCGACACGTCACCGATCACGAATGCCAGTCATGGATCTGACCGCGAATCCCGGCCCTGCCGTACCGACCGTTGACGCTGCTGAAGATGCTGTCGAAACTTCGGACGAAATGCTGACCGACAGCGATGAACCACCTGCCACCATCAAGATGATGCCGGGTCGTGTCGCGTAACAAACCAGCTCGATCCTCCTCTTGACGATTTTCCTTGAAGTGGGGTACATCCCCACTATGCGTCACACACTGCTCATGAGCGTTGCCCTGATTCTGACCGCAATTCCATTGCGGGCATGGGGATGGGTTGAGGAGCGGCAGCTTGGCCCGTACCTGATCCGCGCCGAATTTCCGTTGCGCGACATGCAGAATCTGGTGGACGAACTCGCTGATCTGCAGTCTGACATTGAACGTCAGTTGAAGCTGAAATGTGAACCAGAAGTCATCCAGATTCACCTGTTTCGCAGCCGCTGGAGCTACTCCGACTATTTGAGCAAGCGGATTCCGGAAGGCACAAAGCGGCAGGCATTGTTCGTTCAGGGAACAGACGCTTCACGCGTTTACGCCTATCGACATTCCGGCCTTGAAACAGACGTTCGTCATGAAACGACGCATGCACTACTGCACAGTGCATTGCCCTTTGTCCCACTCTGGCTGGATGAAGGACTGGCGGAATACTTTGAGGTTTCGCCGGGGATGCGTGAGAAGCACAATCCGCATCGTCGAGAATTACAATGGGCCATTCGCCTGGGTTGGAGGCCCGCGATCGAGCGACTCGAAGCGAAACACGAACTGCTGGAAATGGAAAAGAACGACTATCGCGACGCCTGGGGAATACTGCACTTTGTCCTGCATGGTCCCCCCGCAGCCCGCGAAGCGATGGCAGACTATTTTGCGGAGATCCAGTCAGGAAAACCTCCAGCGCCGCTCAGCAGACACTTGCGACGCAAGATCCCTAATCTCGAACAGCGGATCATTGAGCATCTGAAGTAGTGGGCAGCTTTCAGCTATCAGCGGTCAGCAATCAGGAAGAGATACGCTACGCGTTTGCATTTCTCTTCATTCGTGCTGATCGCTGAACGCTGTCCGCTGACAACTTCTGAATCAATCCTGCGATCATTCGTTTAACTTCACGTGTCGATTCGTCGAGTTGACGGTACTGCTCGGATTCGAGTAGTTTCAGATCGTGAGCCAGTAACAGGTGGTATTCGAGTTCGCTCGCAGAACCCATGGCGATTTCGAGAAATCGGCGCAGTTCGGCATCACTGTTTCTTCCGCACCCTTCAGCGATGTTGGCGGGGATCGAAGAACACGCGCGGCGGATCTGACTCGTCAGACCAAACAGTTCGTCACGTGGAAACGATGGAGTTGCAGCGTAACTGGCCAACGTCAGTCGGTGGCTCTTTTCCCATACCAGAAGTTCGCGAAAACTTTTTATGGGACGATCCCGCTGTCAGGACGTCGATAGTGATGGTTACGCGATTTGCAACTGAGCAAACATCACAGTGTGGAATTTTGTACGTGTTGCTTCCGAGTGATTTCAAGCTCAAAACGAATACGCGAAACTCTCAATTCTTGCTGATTGCTGCTGAAAGCTAAAAGCTTCCCGCTACCCGCTCACCCGGCCATCGCGGATGCGGATCAGTGAATCGCCGGGTTGGACGTGTTCCTGTTCGTGCGTCACCACCACAACCGTTGACTGGTGTTCGCGGCACAGGGTTCTCAAGTCCGCCATGATGGCGGCACCGTTTTCCGTATCTAGTTCTCCAGTGGGTTCGTCTGCGAGGACCAGCTTTGGCTTTTTCAACAACGCTCGTGCGATGGCGACTCGTTGCTGTTCTCCACCGGAAAGTTGATTCGGTCGGTGCGTCAGTCGGTCTTTCAGGCCGAGTCGACTGAGCAGTTCAATGGCCTCACGACGTTGTTCAGGAGCGACTCCTCGAGGCAGGAACGGAACCAGGGCGTTATCGACAGCAGACAGGTTGGATAGAAGATTGAAGCTTTGAAAGATGAACCCGACCTCCTCGCGTCGGAACTTGTCTCGCTCACGCGAAGTCATTCCTCCCAAAGGTGTTCCGGAAACAGAAATGACACCGCTGGTCGGTTCATCGAGGGCTCCCAGCAGGTACAGAAGCGTACTTTTCCCGCTCCCTGATGGTCCGAGGATGAATGTAAAAGATCCCTGAGCAATCTGGCACGAAACACCGCGCAATGCGTGAACTTCGAGCTGACCTCGCTTGTGAATTTTGGTGACATCTTGAACGTCGATCATCCGGTTTCCGCCTGAAATCCGCTGGTATGAAGCGTCAAATCCCTTTGCGATTTGACCCCGTCACAAATCCATCTTGGTCATTTTTCCGCTCGACATTATCATCCCGGTGTCAGGGTCCGTCGACCAGTCTGATTCCACGGAAGGAATGATCTCATGTTCTCCCCCCGATTCTTTCGCAATTCCGGGTTGATCGCCCTTTCTGCCATACTGGTTTGGAGCCTGTCGTTCGGCATTGTCAGGTCTCAGGATACCAATTCCAAGGAAGTTCAGGATGCGAATGCCAAATTACAGGCCGTCGGCGGTCTGGGGGTTGGTCATATTCAAAGTTCCCTGGGATTAATCGGGGTGACTGCCGATGCGTTTGCCAAGGAAGTATACACAGCCAAACAGGTGGAAGACCTGATGACGGGCACGATCAATGGAATCGACGCCGTCAAGAAGTTGCTGCGGCGGTTGCAGGAAACGGATCTTTCGGATGACGATGAAGAGTACATCGACCGAATGGTCAACGTTTACAATGCGTTGCAGAAGGAAGCGAAGGCTCTGGTCACGTTCGCCAAATCGAAGAAGCCGGCAGATGCTGAGTTGTTTGATGCCGCACGCAAAGCGGCTGTCGCCAAGCTGGGACAACTGACAGAGAACGCAGGCGGACCAGAAGCCAAAGTCGAATAAGGCGATGCTGCAAGATCCCGATGTTTTGAACAGGGTTGGTCAACGATTGCCACTCCTGATTTCAACGACCACCTGACCGCGGTTGTCTTGTAGCGAATTCCAGTCATCGTTCAGACGCAAATAGAGTGTGCCGGTTGAGGGGGCCTGAAACGTTGTGCCGCGGCCGATCACTTTGGTCTTGAGCATCGATTCCCCTGATTCCCCCTCAGTTCTGATGCATGCGATCAGTGTTCCGAGCGGTCGGCCGCCTGAATAACGAAAACTGATTCCCTGCGGTTCGCTGATCCAGGGAACGGGAGCACCGGCGAGTTCAAACCGTCCGGTCGCAGACAGTTCATAGGATTCTCCTTCCCTGACCAGCACACCACTGGACTGCCACCCTCGATCCGCCAGGATTTCACATTGATGGCTGGGTCGGTCCGGGCTCAACGCCGTCCCTTGCTGGAATTCGATCGCAGCTCGCTCGGCGTCATATCCGTATTGCAGGTTCTGCACATAGAGATCCCATTCCGTCGCCAGATCGCGCGCGTCTACATTGAA
>CAZSTW010000001.1:93172-102954 GCA_964609845.1 uncultured Planctomycetaceae bacterium
ATTGCGCTGCAGGTATCCGCGAAGCTCACGAAACCGCTCGCGATAACGCGGGTGAGTATCCAGAAACAGTGTCAGGCCCCAGGCCCAGGCATAATGTTCCGTCTTCAGAAATTCCACCGGATTCAGGTTCAAGATCGAATTGATCGATCGGCTTCGACCGGCGGAACATTCCGTACGAATGATCGTGATCCTGCCTGCTCCGGCGAATTCCTCAGGTGATGTTGGCATCACGCAGAAAGTGACCTTTCCGTCGTTCGCAAGACGATGAGTTCCAAAATACTCGGCCATTCCTTCCATGTACCAGACCGGTGCTTCAACATCGGGCATCACCGTCATGAAACAATGCGTCACTTCGTGGATCAACAGGTGTCGGCGGTAGTAGTCGTACTTTTGTTCTCGCATCCAGAATTCGTTCCGTCGGTGCCGACCATGATCAAATGGCGGCAGATCGCCGGGAATCAAGCCCGCTTCACGGAAGACGACTTCATCTTTAATGAGATAACCCGTCATCTGATACTCGGATTGCGTGCGATCCGGTGGAAGGGCTCCGAAGTACTCGGTCAGCGCGATGTACGCCTGATCAATGATCGGTGGCAGGGTCGTGGCCACCTTGGGGTCGATGTCGGTATACAGGATCAGCCGTTTGGATTCGTAACGGCGAATTCCTGATTGCTCCAGCTTCTTGTCGTCATACTTCGGGCGTTCATCGGCTGGTCGAAAGACTTGTTGAGATGGGGTTGGAGTACTGGGAACAGGCAGGTTCGATGTGTCGCGGGGAACAGGTTCGGCCGAATTCACGACCGGGGTTTCAATGATGACTGGCTGCGGCGACGGCTTTTTCGCAGGACCTGACGCCGCTGCTTGCTTAGCGGGATCAGACCGCTCTGTGTCGACTTTCGCCATCTGCGGCTTAGACTGGCTTCCGCATCCAGAAACGACCAATGCGGACAGAGCCAGCATCAAGTAACTGGTTCGATTCCGACTCCACACAGGACACCTCTTTGACGACATGGCCAATTCACATTTCAAGTTCTCATTCAATCAGACGAGCAAGATGCCACTTTAGCCGGTGGCAAGCAATGGTAGCTTGATATCAGGGCGATTTTCGAAATAGAGTCATTCAGGTTGGCAAATGATGAGGGGCAGAACAATAGAAAATTACGATTGGATCCTCTTCGATAGTTCTGCCCCTCATCGTTCTGCCATCGGTCCAGATTGCTTTGACTTTGAAAAGGAGACCTGCGGTCGCCGAAACGACGGACCCAAGGTCTACTCTTTTCTCTTTCGGCACGACCGTTTCCCTGCCCGCCTCTTCCACTCCAGCACATTCCCCGATTCAACAGCGAGATTCAGTTGCGAGAAAGGATTCGGTATCCTCAAAGACATAATCTGACATTGCGAAAACCTACTCACGGAACATCATGAATTCCAACGAGCTTCGAGCCAAACAGGCCCCGTTCAAGAACCAATACAAAGAAGATCCGGCGACCGCACTGGTGACATTTCGGGCCGTCGGTACACTCGGACTCAACGACGTGACATGCCAACTCGATCTGCATCGCAATGCCGCCTGTGCAGGCCTTCACCCTTTGGCGGGTGGCGATGGCAAATCAGCATGTTCCGCAGAAATGCTGTTGCATGCACTGGTCGGATGTGCCGGAGTGACGCTGGGCGCCGTCGCGACCGCGATGGAGCTTCCGATCACTTCAGGAACGATTACCGCGGAAGGAGATGTCGACTTTCGTGGAACGCTGGGAGTCAGCCGTGAAGTTCCCATCGGCTTTCAGGAAATCCGGTTATCGTTTGAACTCGATTCCAGTGCCCCACCCGAGATGCTCTCCAAACTGATTCAACTCACCGAACGTTATTGCGTGGTCTACCAGACGCTGAAAAATTCGCCACGCCTGGTGACCCAGTTACGATAATCCTCAGGGCTTCCCCTCACAAAGCCTCGCTCCCGTCACGGCAACCCAACGTTTCTCGATATCTCTGAGTTACCTCAGCGTCCTCTGCGCTCTCTGCGTTTCAAAAGCAATTTGGTCGAAACGCAGAGATCGCTGAGGACACGGAGGTCAGGCAGGAGGATCTGAACCTATACGGCTTCGCAGCTTCTGACGGATGCGGGTCAAACTTGGGCGATTGCCACGTAACTGCATTCTTGGAAATGAGATGCGACAATCATTTGGGTCGCAATCCGCGCTAACCTTCGTTTCCTGCCCGGACATCTTGACACTCTGGGTGAGCGATCACATCGGGAAATTTTCATCCAGAGTTGACGCAGGGTGGTCGATCAAGTTAAAGATGTCTTATCCGTTCGCACATTTGGGAAATTGCGCCCGCATTGAAGTGACGATTTGTCACTCCCCTTTGTGCCGGAACCTACCCGCCAGACAGCGTTTCCTGCGACGAAGGACGTGTTTCATGCTTACCATCCTCGGAAATCAGGCCAGTAAGAAGCGTGGGTTTTGTGACGGAATCTCGCGGCGCGACTTCCTGACGATCGGCGGGATGGCCTTGGGCGGAATCGGCCTGAGTGATGTGCTGCGAGCGGAATCCGGGAAATCAGCATCACACAAGGCGATCATCAATATTTATCTTCCCGGGGGCCCGCCACACATTGATATGTGGGATCCCAAGCCGAATGCTCCTGCGGAAGTTCGGGGTGAATTTCAGACGATTCAAACCAACGTCCCGGGCATCGAAGTCAGCGAGATGTTCCCCCGTATGGCGCAGATGATGGACAAGTTCGTGCTTGTTCGGTCACTGGCAGATTCCGATGGAGGGCACGATGCCTATCAGTGCATGACGGGTCGACGTAAGGGAGGCCGGACTCCTCCCGGTGGGTGGCCTCAGGGTGGTGCCTGGGTTTCGCACGCGATGGGACCGGTCAATCAGGCGATTCCTCCTAACGTCGCCCTGATGTATCAGACAGGGAACCGGACCTGGGGTGAAACCGGCGACGGTGGCTTCCTGGGTGTGGCCCATTCCCCGTTTAACGTGCTGGGCCGTGAAGCTCGCAGCACCAACGAAAACATGGTTCTGCATGGTGTGACGCTCGAAAAACTGCGTGATCGCACCAGCCTCCGTCAGTCGCTCGATCGTTACCGCCGTGAAGCGGATCACCGCGGGATGATGAGCAGCCTGGATGTCTATGCACAGCAGGCCATGGGAATCCTGACAACATCAAAGCTCGCTGACGCTCTCGATCTTTCGAAGGAAGATCCGAAGGTCGTCGCCCGGTATGGTCAAAGCAATACGCAATTCCAGCGCGATGGTGCTCCCCCGATGATCGAGAACCTCTGCCTGGCCCGCCGACTGGTCGAGGCGGGTGCGCGGTTCATCTCGATGAACTACAGCCGCTGGGACTGGCACGGCAGCGACGGCATGAATTATCCGAAGTGTCGCGAAGAATGTCCGCTGCTCGATCAAGGTTTGTCAGCACTGGTTTCCGACCTGCACGAACGCGGGCTGGACCGCGATGTTGCCATCGTCGTCTGGGGCGAGTTTGGCAGAACCCCGAAGATCAACGGCATGAACAGTCGTGATCACTGGCCACAAGCGAATACTGCAGTGATGGCCGGTGGTGGGATGCGAACGGGACAGGTGATCGGTTCGACGAACAAGAATGGCGAGCAACCTTCGCTGCGACCGGTCAAGTTCCAGGAAGTCTTCGCGACGCTCTACAAATGCGCCGGGATCGACGCCCAGAACACCCGCGTCTTCGATCAGTCGGGCCTGCCTCAGTATCTGGTTGACCCCGGTAACCTGCCGATGCACGAAGTGATCTGATCACCACGGCCGGCAAGAAGCAATACCTGCACCTTCTACTGAAGCCTAGGCTTGCAGACCACTCGAAATCCGGTTGGATAAGCGGGATTTGCGAAGTTGTCGTAACTTCGCGTCGTGGAACTAGTCCACCAGGATCTGGATCGCCACGAACCGCCCCGGACGACTCGTCCTGAAGCTGACTCTCCAGGAGTTTCCAGCCACACCGGATCCTGTGGATTGAGTCGTCGGTAAGCATCCTGATGATGCCAGTCGCGGCACCATTCGCTGACGTTGCCGTGCATGTCGTAGAGACCGAATCCATTCGGCTGACGTGATCCCACCGTGGATGGTAACTGCTGGGCTGACTGGTCAAAAACTGCGAATTTGTCGAGAGCTACTTCATCGCTTCCATGACTCCAGAGCGAGTCGCTTCCCGCTCGACAGGCGTATTCCCATTGAGCCTCGGACGGCAGGTCATACGAACCCGATTCGACGATGCCGGAAGCATCAGGCTGACTGTTCAGCCAGTCGCAGTAGGCCTTGGCATCCGCCCAACTGACTCCACAAACAGGGCGAGTTGCATCACGTTCGTCCCCAGCGAGAAACTTCTTCCAGGTCAATCGTCGTTCGGCGATTGGTTCGTAGTTTGTCGCTTCGACAAATTTGAGAAATTGTCCCACAGTCACTTCGTGCATTCCGATGTAGAACGGTTCTGTCAGCGTGACCTTATGCCTGGGGCCACTGGAGGCTGCGATGAACCTGGCGAAGTCCGATTCGCCGATCCGGTCCAACTCCTCTTTGAGCTGTTTCAATTCTTCCGCACTACTCCCCATTTCGAAGGAGCCACCTGGGATCAGACGCAAGGTTATGCCAAGGGGGTTGATCGTCTGCACAGGAATCCCAACGGACTTCGCATAGCTTTCCTGCCGCTTCGCAGCTTGATCTGGGCCTGATGGAATTGCGGGCACAGGGACGGCATCGCTCGGGAACTTGCGGATTTCGATCTTTCGAAATTGAACAATGGTTTGAGGTGTTGATTGCTGGAGAGCGATGTGTCCACAGGTCAGTCCTGTCGTCCGATCCTGAGAACTGGCGGTCAGAATTCCATTCACTCGCACATTGATCCGAGGGCCTTGAGCGGTGATCTGCAATGTGGCCCACTCGTCAGGCTTGGCGACAGATTCGTTGACGGGAGTCAGCAGTTCCCAGTTCCCATTCGTACGGACCACCGCCAGCGATCCTGTATTTATACCGGACCCGACCTTGGCCTGAATCTGGGCTTCATAACCTTTCACACCAAACGACGTCGGATACTTCATCAACTCAAATGGACTGCGAAAGATGATTCCGCTGTCGCCCGCAGCATTGATCCGGAACTCGGCCCGAAGCTGGAAATCGCAAAAATCCCCCCGCTCGGAGTAGAGAAAACTATAGGGGCCTCGACTGGTCAGGATCTGATCCTTAACCGTCCAGTCACCAGGAGCTGTCTCAAAGGTCTTCCACCCTGCCAAGTCTTTGCCGTTGAAAAGTGGTGTCCAGGGTGGCGAGTCTGAGTCAAAATCAGGTTCTGACAGATCCGGCAAACGAGCCCCCATCAGCGGCACATCGTCTTCGTGCTTGACGGTGATTCTCCAATGCTGGCCCGCTCGAACAGCGATCGATTGTGGTGCCGCCTGAAGGATCTCAGTCCTGGTCCCCAGCGGCCACAACGAAAGGTCTTCGATGCGGACCTCGCTGATGCGATGATTTGGCTTCTTGCGGATCTGGAAGCTGAAGCGGCCAGGTTTCACATAGATCCCGCCATCACCTGCGAGCACCGACAGAACTTCGCCGTTATTCACGGGCATCACCCAGGTATCTCCTCGAAACTGCACGAGTGATCGATTCTGGAACCAGAGAGATAAGGGAAGATGAAAGCAGTAGAGCAGTCCCAAAACTAAGGTGGCTGTGGTCAGCACCAGACTGACGGTCCGCATATTTCGCGAGAGGAACTTCTTCGCGAAAGGCTGTTTCGAGTCAGCGGCGAGAGATCTCAACAATGGCTGACGGGTGATTGTAGCGGGGCGCGGTGCCGAACCGGGTTGCTGGCAGTGTGCCAGCCATTGTTCCAACAGGTTCGCGACTTCACTCGCGGATTGAAATCGCTGCTCTGGGGACTTGGACATCAAGCGTTCTATGATCGCGACCAGCCAGTCCGGAATATCCGGATTCAATTCGGAAATCGGTCGCGGCGTTTCGTCACACACGCGTCGCAAGACCGCGACGGTCGAATCGGCACGGAAAGCGGGGCGTCCGGTACACATCGTGTACAGAACACTTCCGAGGCTGAACAGGTCGCTCCGCCGATCGACCGAATGCCCCATTGCCTGTTCCGGCGACATATATTGAGGCGTTCCGGCAATCTGTCCAAATTGAGTGATCGCGACTTCATCCGAGGCGCGAGCGAGTCCAAAGTCCGTGATCTTGACTCGTTCCACGCCATTTTCCAGCAGGATATTGGCTGGTTTGATATCGCGGTGAACAAGGCCTTGCTTGTGAGCGGCAGTCAGGCCAGCGGCAATCTGCATCCCGATCCGCAGGGTTTCTTTCAAACCGAGCGGTCCTGACTTGTCGATCTTCTGTTGCAGCGATTGGCCAACGATGTATTCCATCACGATGAATGGCAGTTTTTCGTCGTCGTCCACTCCGTGGATCGTAACGACATGATCATGGCAGACAGCCGCGGCTGCTTGAGCTTCGCGCAGGAATCGTCGCCGTGCTTGCGGGTTCCCGGCCAGTTCCGGCACCAGAACCTTGATCGCCACGACACGATTGAGCTTGGCATCAATCGCTCGTAAAACGATCCCCATTCCACCGCGACCAACGACTTCCAGCACATCGTAACCCCCGATCGCACCGAGACTTTCTGGCAGCTGAGAAGGTTGCAGAAAATCGAGAGACACGGCCAGTGGATCGGGAACAACGATCCGCGTGGCATCGATTTCAATGGCAGGCTGGTCGAGCAGGCTGTCAGGGGTATCAGCAGACTGCAGCAGGTTTTCAACCCGCCCTCGAAGTTCCGGTTGCCCGGCACAGACCTGGTCAAGAAAAGCAGAACGCGCTTCCAGAGAAGGAAGTTCGATGGCTTGCAGAAACAGCGATTTGGCAAGATTCGGATCGATCGACATGGCTGGCTCCGTGAAGGCTCTACCTTACCATGCGACGGCGGTTTCCAATCGTCTCACATTTTTTAGAATGAAAATTCAATTTTTGCCATTTTTTCCCAGAAATCGGCGGTTTCAATCTCGTTCCAGCTCACACTTCAGCCACGAACGGGCGTAAGACCATTGCCGATACGCGGTGGCTCGCGACATTCCCAAAAGCGTCCCAACCTCTTCCAGTGGAAGGCCGGCGAAGAAGTGCAGTTTGACGACTTCAGCGGCTGTCGGGTCTTCTGTGGCGAGTTTTGTCAGGGCGGCGTCCAGTTCGATCAGGCGTTCCGGGTGATCTTCCATTTGGGAAATATCATCCGACAGCTCGACACAAACCATCTCACCACCATGCTTGATCCGCATTTTACGTCGTGCGTTCTCAATCAGAATACGCCGCATTGCCTCGGCTGCTGCACCAAAGAAATGCCCGCGATTGTCCCAGCAGCAAGCGTTCTCGGTTCCAACCAGTCGAACGTAGGCTTCGTGGACCAGGGCCGTCGGTTGAAGAGTCTGACCAGCCGATTCACGCGCCAATTGCTGAGCCGCAAGTTTTCTCAATTCGTCATACAGAAATGGCAACAAATCGGCCGCTGCATGGCGATCCCCCTGGCCAATAGCGTGAAGAATCTGAGTCACTTCGTTCATCGCAGGTAAACCCATGTTTCGGCTAACAGGTACGGGATTGCCACATCCATTCCATGGCCTCAGTCGGATAGGAGTTACGTTGGCCTGGTCAGCGACAGAATGCAGCCGTTGAACCGTTTTTACAGTCACGCATGAACCTCGATCCAATGTGGCATACAATCTCATGGAAAACACGTTCGTCTTCAAGCTGGTTGACTCGCATTCGCGCGATTCCCGTTCCAACCTGTTTCCAGATGTTGGAACTTGATACCGAATTGTTCATTACTTTTTCCTGATATGCCGTTCCGCTACAAAGCGAAGGCCTCCAGCAACGGTTAGCATATGTTCAGGAAAGATCCTGAGCTTTCCACAGCCACTCAGCTCGGGCAATCCACCGAAAAAATGTGAAAACCGGTCGACAATGCTCGCCTGGTATCATGATCGAATCGAAAGGGGTCAGACATGTTTACGATCAGTTGGCGCCATCTATTCTCAATGATTCTGGTGGTCGGCTGGAGTACCGTTGCAATCGCGGACGCGCTGCCCGAGAAGATGCAACAGGAATTGGAACAAGGGAAGATCCATTTGGAGGGGCAGTACAAGGAAGCGAAAGAGATACTGCTCAAGTCGTTTGAAAAGGAAATCAATCAGACACGGTCGGCACCAAAGCTCACCGCTGAAGAGAAGCAGCAGAAGATCGGCAGTCTTGAGGCAGAAAGGGCAATCCTGGAAAAGACCGGAGATATTCCGTTCTCACCTCGTATGCGCGACGAAGCAATCAATTACCTGAACAGAATTCAGAAGGCCGAGATCGCTCTGGCAAAGACGTACGATCGTGCGATCGAATACTGCACCAAGCAAAAGGACGACGACACCGCTCGTGATCTCATTTCACAGAAGAAAGAAGCCATCGAACCCAAGGTCGCGGCAAAATGGCTCGTAACAGTCCCCGCTCCCCCGAAGTTCACATGGACCCTTTATACGGATGGAACGACGCACCATTCCGTTACGGGACAGAAAGGCACATGGTCGTTGGGCCGCAACTTTCTGGAAGTAAAAACTCCCGGAAAGCTGGCACCTGGTGGAGTCTGGATCGACACGTGCATCATCAGCGACGACGGATTAAGTTTCGAAGCGAAAAACCAGAAAGGCAACAAGCTGTCCGCCAAACGGATTATTACCGTTGAGTGACGTTACACGAGTACAGTTCTTTTCACGTGCCCGATGGCAGCAGAAACGTCCAGGACCACGAATCGCTTGTGATTCGTGGTCCTGTGTCGATTTTTCGCGGGCCGCAATCTATTCCCGACGTGGAGCTTCAGGGCGAGTCTCAGGCTGGCGACCTTCAGGCTGGCGACCGCGAACTCGGTCTCCCAGTAATTGAGCGCCAGCGCGGAATTCTTCCAGGCTGACGGACCCATCGCCGTTGGTGTCCAGCATGCTGAATCGCTCCTTCATGGCTTCCGGAGCTTCTTCCTTGGAGATCTTTCCGTCGCCATTGCGATCCAGGCGTTGGAAGATCGGAGCTGATCCTCGTTCACGATTTGCTTCTCCCCCCGGTTCGCGATCTCCCCGTGGTCGTTCGCCTTCAGGCCGTCGTTCACCAGCAGGTCGATCTCCTTCTGGTGCCCCATCACGACGTGGTGCATCACCTCTCGGGGCTCCTTCGCGTCGTGGTGCATCGCCGCGTGGAGTGTCCTCACGAGGGACATCACGTTCCCGACCGGGCGGATTTCCTTCGCGCGGTGGTCGACCTTCAGGTCCCCCCGGAAACCCAGGTCCACCAAACAACTCGGCGGGATCCAGCTGGCCATCGTGATTGCGATCGAGCTCATCAAATAACTCGGTGGCTTTGGCAAGTTCATCCTTTGACAGCCGTCCATCCTGGTTCTTATCAAGCATGCGGAAGAATGCCGGTCCGCGACCTTCCATTGGTCGAGGACGATCTCCTTCTCGAGGTCGGTCTCCCTCCGGTCGACGTTCTCCGTCACGTGGACGGTCAGCCCCTTCAGGGCGACGATCTCCTTCTCGAGGTCGGTCTCCCTCCGGTCGGCGTTCTCCTTCACGTGGACGGTCAGCACCCTCAGGACGACGATCACCTTCTCGAGGTCGATCACCTTCCGGTCGGCGTTCTCCTTCACGTAGACGGTCAGCACCCTCAGGACGACGATCACCTTCTCGAGGTCGATCACCCTCCGG
>CAZSTW010000001.1:103054-145666 GCA_964609845.1 uncultured Planctomycetaceae bacterium
GACGGTCAGCACCCTCAGGACGACGATCACCTTCTCGAGGTCGATCACCCTCCGGTCGGCGTTCTCCTTCACGCGGTCGATCAGCCCCTTCAGGACGACGATCACCTTCTCGAGGTCGATCACCCTCCGGTCGGCGTTCTCCTTCACGTGGGCCTGCCGGGAAATTCTTGACGAACTCGTCTTTACTCAACGAACCATCGCGTTCCTTGCCTGCTCGACGAAACAGTCCTTCGAGCATCGGTCGAGCTCGCTCGGGAGCTTCGTCGATCGTCAGCTTTCCATCGCCGTTGGTATCCATGCGAGAAAAGATTTCTTCGGGGTTACCGAACGGTCGTCCCTCGCCGGGTTGTCCGCCGCGCGCTTCTGCCAGGCGCTGGGCCGCCTGAACGAACTCATCTTGAGTGAGCTCTTCTTTCCCGAGTCGTTCGAGCACACCTGCCCAACGCTCTTTGAATTCTGCTGGCAATTCCGCCTTTGTCAGCTTGCCGTCAGAATTGGCGTCCAGACGCTTGAACAACTCCACGGGATCAGGACGGGATCCTGCAAAGGCCTGTCGGGTGAATTCTTCGAACGTCAATTCCGTTTGACCGGCGCGATCGAAGATCGGCTTCATCCGGTCGCGGAATTGTTCAGGCACTTCCTCCAAGGTCACCTTGCCATCTTTGTTGCGATCCAGCATCTCGAAACGCTGGCGGGCATCGGCGCGAGCCTGCTCGCCCGTTGGTCCATTCAACGTAACATTGGGACGTTCCTCGGGCTTATTGGCCTGCTCGAATTCGTCTCGCGTCAGTTCGCCGTCATTGTTCTTGTCGCCACGGCGAACCAGTCGTTCAAAGAACCGCGCCTGGTCCTCGGGAATCTCGGCCGAAGTCAGTTTGCCATCACCATTCTTGTCGAGCTTCTGAAACAACGCCCCCACATCGGCAGGGGCATCCTGAGCAAGAGAGAGAACATTTCCACCTACAAGCGCAGCCAGCGCCGCTGAGAAAACCCACTTCGTTCGTTTCATGGCCATCCTTCAAAATTCAGAGAGAACGAATCAACGATGAAAAGCTTCAGACGGATCTGATGTTCAGCCCATTCGTGTGTCATTTTATGGCGAAGTTCTTGGTTCTTGGTTCTTGGTTCTTGGTGCTTAGTTCATGCTGCATCACGACTTATTTTGGGTTCGACCGATCCGGGTTTAAACCGTGCGCTGGCACCTGGATTGGAGTCATGGCAATCCACCGGCGATTCCATCGCAAAGCCTCCAGCCCAGCCCCGGCCACCCGAACCAAGCACCAGGAACCAGGAACCAAGAACCAAGAACCAAGAACGCGTTAACCAGTCACTGTTTTTCATTAAACCCCCGTAAGTTCCGAAGGTTTCGCTGTGGCACCAAAAAACAGGCAGAAAGCCCGCAATCCATCAGGACTCCGGGCTTTCTGCATCATTCGATCATTCGACTGCGAAACATGTTGCAGCCGATTTCAGCATTCTTACTTGTCCGCTTCCTTCAATTGGAAACCAACTGACAAGGCCCCCTTGGCGTCTGGAACGGTATACGAACCGCTGGAGCGCAGATACTTTCGCATTGCTTCGAACGGCGGCAGCTTCTGGAAATCGATCCCTTCGAGGAAGTCGACGTTATCAGCGCTCTTCAGCATGTCGTACAGAGGTTTCATCTGTGCTTCACCTTCTGAATAGGACAGCATCGACATCTTGGCCGGGAAATGCTTGGAGATCTTGCGATACGCAGGCGAATCGACGAGTGCTGGCTGCGATTCTGTCCGCAGCATTGCTTCGAGAGCCGCAGTGTCATTGGTGACGACGAAATGTCCTGCAGCAACGGCCATCGAGATCGTCTGATCTGGTCCTGCACTCACTTCGTAAATGGTCTCGCCATTGAACTCACGACTTTCAACGCCGGGCCCGCCTTCCTTCGTCGCTTTCGCCAGAGTCTTCTTAAGCTTCGCCGCGTCTTTGGCATCGAAGGCCAGCAGGAATCGCTGAGCGACTGGCTCGTCTTCCGTTTCTTCGATCGCCTGCACCAGATGGAACTTGCCATCGAGCAGATCGATCAGATCTTTTTTCGGATGAAGTCCCGGACCCGATTCATCGTTTGCAAGCTTGTCCAGTTGCTTCGCGGTGAAGCCACGACCATAGAACCCGTCGACCATCGATTCAATCGCCAGGTACGCTCCGCCAATGTTCCAGTTTCCTCCGTAGTACATGCTGGCCTTGGCCGAAACCCATTTTGGAGGGGCCAGATCAGCAGCGGGGAACTGGAAGACGTTCAGGACGCCTTTCGTCTGCTCGGCGTAGACGAACGACTTGGAAACGGTTTCAAAATCCCCCGATGCTGAATAACCTGCTCCACCCCAGCCCTTCAGCTTGTCGAGGCCCAATGTCGGCAGGAACGCAGCCGCCATGCCGACTTGCATCGACGCTTGAGGGACAGCAGCCTGAGCGGCACCGATCCCCGATTGAATCATCCCGATCGGACTCACATACCAGACAACGGCGGGCTCACCCGCTTCGTCTTTGCACTTGTCCAGGATGTACTTGTAGACATCGTTATCGGCGAGGGTGTTGTCATCCTTACCTTCCCAGCGGGCCAGGATCTCTTTCAACGCTTCGATTTCTGTCGAAATCACCAGATACGAATCTTCGTTGACATAGACGATTTTCTTGATCGGCGAATCGGCTTCTTTCATCGTGTACACATGCACAACGACATCGTCGATTTCTTCCTTTGAGTGTTCGGCAATGTCACCGTCCAGGGTGTCGTGAAGTTTCTTCAGCAGTTTCTCAACAGGTTCCTTGTTATCGCCGTAATCCATCAGCAGGACGGGAGCAATGCGGCGCTTCGGGCGTTCCATGACCGCCAGGGTGAGTTCCCCTTCGGGGATCGCGAGTAACTCGGTGATGCTCAGCCCGATCTCTTCACGAACCTTTTCCGACAGTTCTTCGATCTTGGCTTTGACATCGCTCAGGAATGGCTGGAATTCTGGATCATTCAGAATCGGTGATTTCTCAAATTCCTTCCGGGCTTCAGGAATATCGAGAATACTGAAATAGAGGAGAGTGTCTTTCGGGAGCAATTTCGCGCCCGTAGCACCATCGTCTTCAGCGAAGGCTGACGACCAGCCAATCAACGACTGTGCCAGACCGCACAGTACCAGGGTAGTTGCCAGCCAGATTCGTTTCATAAGAGTCTTCCAGTCCGATCATTGTTGAGGAGTTCGTGGGGCCTGTCCCAGTTTCCACGAAGGTCGGGCAGGCCACCAGATGTCGTGTGCTTTCCGGGATTACCTTTCCCTGAGGCACTTCGTTTCAATTGGTAATTTCATTCCGTCGGAACGCTGGGATTCTTGCGTCGCGGCGGGTCCAGATAGCGAAACCCGGAATTGGGGTTGTTTCGGTCGAACGCGAAGGCCTCGTGGTTGTCCAAGAACAGTTTCAGGTAAGGGCTGGGAATCGCAAATCCAAGTCCTTCCGCAAACAGCAGCTTCATGTTCGTCACGCCGATCACTTCCCCCCGGGAATTGAACAGCGGGCCGCCACTGTTACCAGGATTGATTTCGGCCGTCGTCTGAATGTAGACCTGTCCCTTAAAATTGCGGTTCTTGGTCCCGATAATCCCTTGTGAAACCGAGCGTTCCAGACCGAGTGGATTGCCGATCGCAAAAACCTCTTCACCCTCCTGCAAATCGTCTTCAGCGGCCAGGAAAACGGGTTTGAACGCCAGATCCTTCTGAGTCGGAATCTGCAGCAATGCCAGATCGAAGAATGGATTCAGAGCCACAATGCGAACGTCATCCACGCGTCGACGATTGAACTCCCCGTCCGCTCCACGATGGAAGATCGTCACGGCGATTCGCGTTTCTTTTTCAATCACGTGGTAATTCGTGACGCAGAAACCGCTTTCGTTGACAATGAAACCGGAGCCGAGTCCTCCGGGAGTCTGAACCAGAACAACCCCTTCGCCGTACTTTTCGGTCAGGTCCTTGACACTGCGGCGTGGCAGCTGAGCGGTTCGATAAAGCTGGTGCTTCTTTTCCTGCAAAGGAGGATTCGCTGAATCCTGAGAGGCGCGGCGCGATTTGATCTGAGAAAGCGGAACCTTGATGACGTCGACACCGATATCGACCAGCAATACATCTCCCTGCTGCTTGAGGACATCCCCTTCCAGCTTATGCCCCGTCTTTAATTCGAAGACTTCGGCGCTCAGCGATACTGGCATCAGACCAGCGGCCATGATTGCAAGCAGGCTGACAGTCAACACATTCCCGGGGAGGTTTCGAGATCTCATGGTCGTCGTTTTTCGATCCATCTGGCAAAGGAATTGATCGTTGACGTCAGCAAACGCAAACCAGGCGAAATGGATCAATTGCTTCCGTAATTGGCATGACATTGTTCACAGGACTTGTTCACCTTGTTCATCGAATCGGTGAACTTCTGGAAGTTCTGATCCTTCGCCGCAGCGGCAGCATCCTTGGCACCGTTGATCAGCGCGTTCGCGAACTGCTGGTAGTCGGCTTCATCGGCACTGGAATATCCATCAGCCGCAACGATTTTACCGAGGGCTGCGATCACCATTGCTTCGTGAACAATCGCTTCACTTTCGCCCTTCAGTTTGGCTTCGGTGTTGATATTGTCGCGCATCCAGTTCTTGGCCTTGTCGATCCGCTTCATCAAACCTTCGCGGCTGGCTGTTTCGTGGAATGGACGGGTGGGAGCAGCTTTTTTGGCGTCAGCGGGAACTGTTCCACTGAAAATTGCTTCGAGTTTTTCGAACGCCGCCTTGGATTTTTCGTAGTTGTCTTTTCCCAGCCCCGTAGCCGCTTCGGCCATTTCATGTCCAAAGTCGCGCACGTACGGGGCGTTGGCTTTCCAGCCAACTTCGCCCGTCGTTTCCACAGCGACACCGGCGAGGGCCGCCATGACCGACCCATCCACCGAGATATCCTTGTAATTTCCGTTGTATGTCCCTTGCCCCTGCAACCAAGCCTTTGATCGGTTGAGGACCTTCTTGGCTTCAGCCTGCAGGACGTCGGCGGGCAGCAAATCATTCCAGGCGACTGCTCCGCTACCACCAGCCGGCGCGGCTGCTGGTGTCGCAGGTTTCTCGGTCATCTTTTCGCCGGAGGCAGCGGGTTCCTTCGTTGGTGCTGCTGCAACCGTGGCATTGTCTTTGACCACTTCGAGCGGTTCATCGAAGAACGCATCGTAGGGAATCCCCCCTTCTTTCTTCTTCGGAACCCTTTCGCTGTGATCTGCTGCCGCAACGCGATCATCCTTCGGGGCGGGCTTGGCGTGGGCTTCCTGCTCGGCTTGCGCCTGTGGCTTTGCCGGGGGCGACCCGCCACAACCAGCCACCCAACCCAACGTCATCAACGCCAATGTGACTCGAACCGAGGATGATGCCATTTTGCAACGACTTTCGTTTCCGAAACTCCACATTCCCGTAACTCCCTCAGTGGCAATGACCGTCTCGATTCAGAATCGCACTGCAATTCCTCTTTTTGACGTCCCGACACCGATTGCGCAATTATGCTTGCGCCGAGTCACTCATGCAATTGGGATGTCTCAGTTTCGTAGAATGTGTCTGACGATTTCTGAAGCAGGAATTGTGGTAATCAGGCTGCTCCTTTTGAAGAGGAGACCTTCGGTCCGGGGTTTCGGCGGGGTCGTGAGACCCGCGCCGAACGCACGGGAGGCTCGTTCAGAGACAACCCATCAAATCTCAGGAATTTGACAAGTTGCGGCAACTGGCGAGAATTTGCGGGCGGAGACTTGTGTCATCACAGGTGACCCATTATCTCTAGGCCAACCGGCCGGTAGAATAGGCGTGGCGGTTTTTGAAGAAATCAACAAGCGAGACGTTATCGTAACGACTCGTCATGTAAGTTTGAGATGAAGTCAACGCGGTGACCACGACTGGTCGTCGTCGAGGCTTCCGGGGGTTCTTGGTCTGGGTGACGATCGCACTAATGGATTTAGGCGTCGTTGTCCGAGAAGGAGATTTCGAATGAATCGGTTTTGTGCGAGTCTGGGTTTGGGCCTGGCCCTCATGGCGTCCTCGGCCATGGGTGCGAACTTCCGTACTGTGACGCAGTCCGGTGTGACCCTGGGTGGTCCAACACTCATCAATCAACAGGGGACGGATCTGCCGATGCCAGCTCCGCTGTCACCGACACCAGAAATTCAATACAGCGGACCAGCAGGACAGCTGCCGGTCGTGACCGTGTCCGAATCAGCACTGTTCCCGTGCGTGAAGTACCGCGACGTCCGCAACATCGCCCCTTGTGCCGTTCCAGTTGTCGTTCAGGTTCCAGATCCTTGTGCCTGCCGCGATCGCTGCAACCCATGTGCACCACGCCCATGTGTCAATGTTCAGATCTGTGTCCCTCAAAACGGCTGCCCAAATGTCTGCGTGACCCGTCACGGCAACAAGACCCGGTTTGACTACGGCAAGTACGCGGTCGATGTCGTATCGATCAACGGCAAGATCGTTGTGGACTACGACGACTGATTTGTCCAACGCTGAAAAATCTCGAAACCGAACGCCCATTCGGTGACACATCCGGCCTCGCGCAATTGCGCGAGGCCGTTTGCATTGCGGCAGCGAGATCTCCTGGCAGGACTGGAGCGCCTTCGCCAAACCCGTATGCACCGGGGCCAGGAATTACTCACTCGGAAAGACCAAGCAATCAAATCGCTTATCTGGGTAAGGCCGATGGTGACTTATCACTCAACCAAATAACAAACGCGACCGCTGAACAATGTTCAGCGGTCGCGTTTCAATGATCTGACTTCAGCAGCGATCAGGCATTCGAGGCTGCAGGTTGTTCGGCTGCGGGGGCAGCGACGACTTGCAGGCCTGGAACAGTGATCCCGGTGATCTTCACTCGGGTGTATTTCTGGCGGTGGCCGGTGTGACGCTTGGAGGCGTTTCGGCGTTTGAACTTCTGGATCTCCAGCTTGATCCCCTTGTATTCAGCGACGACGACTTCGGCTGTCACCGTAGCTCCATCGATGACTGGGCGACCAAGGACGCTGTCGCCGCCGCCGTTGGCGAGCAGGACTTTGTCGAAGGTCAGGGTTTCACCGTCCTTGGCTTCACTGCGCAAATCGACGGCCAACACGTCCCCCTGACGGACCTTATATTGCCGACTACCATCTTCAAATACCGCGAACATGCGAGTAACACCTTGTAACGGTCATGAAACGAAACGAACCCAACAAATCATTCGCTCGAAACGGAAACGCCGCTCCGCGCGAAACAGCGGAATTCTGAAAGGATACTCGATCAGGCTTTCGATTTCGAGCCTGCGGGCGGCAGAATCTTGACCTCGTTGCCAAGATCGCTCGTGCAGTGGAACTGCAGGTGCTCCGGACCGACCCCCGTCATCGCATTCACGCTGATGCTGACATTGTAAAATTCTTCCAAGTTCGTGATATCACGGCGTTTACGGTTATTCAAGAACGCGGCGACCCGTTCGTGGACGTCTACCGTCACTCGCGACACGTCTTCCCGGTTCGCGTGAGTCATCAGCAGACGCATGACGTCGATGGCCATACTTTCGGCGGTTTTGACCTGTCCGGTCCCCGTGCAACAGGGGCAATCTTCATAAACGCTCCGCCGCAGCGATGGCCGGATTCGCTGACGAGTCATTTCGATCAACCCGAACGGACTGATCCGCATGATCTTCGTACGAGCCCGATCGCGACGGACGGCATCGGCCAAGGCTCGTTCGACCCCGCGACGATGTCGTTCTTCACGCATATCGATGAAGTCGTTGACAATCACCCCGCCAAGGTCTCGCAAACGGATCTGGCGGCTGATTTCGGCGGCTGCCTTCAAGTTGACCTGGTAGGCATTCTCTTCGGCATCGTCGTCCATGCGGAAGTTTCCACTGTTCACGTCGATGGCGACCAGAGCTTCCGTCTGATCGATGACGATCGAGCCGCCACCCTTCAGTGGAACGTGGCGATGCTGAATCCGGGTGATTTCCTGTTCGATGTCGTATTGATGGAACAGGGGCTCACGCCCGTCATACAGCTTGACACTGTCAACATGACGCGGCAGGACGATGTTCATGAATTCTCGAGCCCGCTCGAAAGCGCGCGGTTCGTCGATCCAGATCGAGTCGATTTCTGCACTGTAGATATCGCGGATCGTGCGGATGATCATGTCGCTCTCTTCGTAGATATCTACGGGAGCGGGGAATTTCTTGATTCGTCCGACGATGACCGTCCAGAGTCGCAGCAAATAGTTCAAATCTCGCTGCAGATCGGCCTGCGAACGGTCCACACCGGCGGTCCGGATGATGAAACCGAGTCCTTCAGGGGGATTGAGGTCTCGCAGGATTCGCTTCAGGCGACGACGTGCGTCTTCGTCGGCAATCTTGCGGCTGACACCGACCCGCTGCAGACCTGGCATCAGGACGAGATAGCGGCCGGGGATGCTGATATACGTAGAAAGGGTTGGACCTTTCGAACCGATCCCCCCTTTGATGACCTGCACCAGGACTTCACTGCCGCGCGTGAAGATCTCTTGAATCGGGGGCTTACCGCGCGCACTCCGTTCGTTGACACGACCGCGTGATTTTTCGCGACCTCGCCTTGGATCTGCGGAGTCTTCTGAATCGCCAGCTTCGTCGTCATCATCCACTTCAGCGTCGCCGTCGCCATTGACCAGATGCTTGTAGTACTGGAATTCGACGTCGCTGACGTGCAGGAATCCGTTTCGGCCGACGCCGAAATCGATGAACGCGGCCTGGATCGATGGCTCGATATTGACCACGCGGCCCTTGTAGATGTTGCCGACGTAGTTTTCGAGGCTGTTACGTTCGACGTACAGCTCTTCGAGAACGCCATCCTCCACAATGGCGATTCGACTTTCCTCCGGCTGGAGGACGTTGATCAGCATTTCCTTCTTCATCGCTCACCCTTATTTGCGGGCAAGTGCGAGGACGGCCGGATGATCGCCAAGCATCTGTCTGCGGATCAGCGGCATTGCAGGCCGGGCCAATCAGCGGAAGTGAACGGGCATTCTCCACTAAGGAAGGCCCATCAGAAACAGATGGTCGACGAACGATACGCGACAGGCCAATGTGCAGGGCATCTTCAGAGAATTCTCTCTGACAGGCCGACTGGCAGGAATCTGGACCGACAAGCGGGGCATCCGTTGAAAACGGTTTCGAAACCGGCTGGAGAATCTGCTCAGCACGACCGTGCTGGCATCCCCGTCGCGAGTTTCCCGTCAAAGGATATCGAGAAGTCCCCTGGAGAGACGCCCCGGCGTGCAACGAAGGATTCATTGCGTCCGCAGGTAAGTCCAGTGAATGGGAATTCACCGGACAGGGCGAGATTTGCTTGTTCGGCAGTTCTGCTGCTATCGGCGCGCGACATTCCTCAGCAGTGATCGAAATCCGATCTGCTTGAAGGGAACGTCGGGATCGGACGAAGCTCGCGTTGAACTCAAAGCGTCCGATGTCGCCAGGCACACAAAATCGCACTCTACCAAGACCCAAGAAATTGTTTTGTTCGAGCTCATTCCTGCGATGGGCAACAACCGCATCGCAACTTCACAGGACTGCCCGAGTCCGCCATCCTAACGAGTATCAGTCCAACTGCATTGACTCGGGACAAAGTTTTTTCAATTCTCCCCACAGGTAATTCTCAACATCGCGAGCCACTTCCAGACTGCTGGCTCGTTCTGCAATAGCAACCGCACGTTCAATCGTCAGGTTGCGAATCACCTCTTTTAACTCCGGAATCGCGTGTGGTGTGACACTGATCTGTCGAAGTCCAAGCCCGATCAACAGGGGGATGAACATCGGATCCGAACTCATCTGGCCACAAACTGAAACCGAAATGTTATTCCGCTGGGCTGCTTCGACCACCATCCGAATCAGCCGCAAAATCGATGGATCGCCCGACCGATACAAACCAGCAACCGCCTGGTCTGCGCGATCGACCGCCAGAGTGTACTGAATCAGGTCGTTGGTCCCAAGCGAGAAAAAGTCGACTTCCCGTGCAAACTCTTCTGCCATCACGGCGGCAGCGGGAACTTCAACCATCATTCCGATCGGGATGTCCCGGCGGAATTCAACACCCTGCTCTTCCAGATCTTCCACGACATCGCTGAGGACCATTTTCGCCTGACGGAACTCCAGCAGCGTGGAAATCAGCGGGAACATGATCCTCAAGTCACCCAGGGCGGCGGCTCTTAAAGCGGCTCGCAATTGCGTCTTGAAAAGCTGCAAGTGCTGAAGACTCAATCGGATACTGCGAACGCTGAGAGCTGGATTCACACTTTCAGGATAGTCGGCCCGCAGTGCACCAGGCATCTTGTCAGAGCCAAGATCCAGGGTGCGAATGATCACCGGTTGATCAGGAAACGCCTTCAAGACCTGACAATAAGCCCGATAGTGGTCGTCTTCCGTCGGTTCCCGATTGGATTCGAGATACAGGAATTCGGTTCGGTACAGTCCGATGCCCGCAGCACCTTTGTCGCGAGACGGTTCCGCTTCACCCGGGAATTCGATGTTCCCCATCAACTGAATCGGGACACCATCTTTGGTTTCGCAGGGAACCGATCGCAGCGACTGGAGTCGCTTTTCATGGCTGCGAAACCTCGCTTCGGAGTCGCGGTATTTGGCCAGCGTGTCAGCATCAGGCTCGATGATGACGACGCCATGGCTGCCATCAATGATGATCGTCTGGGCCCCCGAGACTTCATCAAGGAACGAACCGATCCCGACGACCGCAGGAATTTCGAGGGCTCCCGCCAGAATCGCCGTATGGCTTGTATGACCGCCAACTTCCGTCGCAAACCCGAGAACAAATTTGCGATCCAGATTCGCAGTTTCGCTGGGGGTCAGATTATTTGCCAGCACCAGAACCGGAGCGGTCAGACTGGAAAGTTCTTCGCGTCGTTCGCCGAGCAGATGGCGGAGCATCCGCTTTTCCAGGTCGTAAATATCGATCGAACGTTCGGCCAGGTACTGCCCACCGAGATCTCGCAGCCGTTTCGCGTACTGTCGCAACACCTGGCTGGCCGCGAATTCCGGCGAGTTTTTCTGGCGAATTCGCTCTTCAATCTGCGAAACAAGTTGCTGGTCGCGTGCGAGCAGCAGGTGAGCCGAGAAAATGGCGGCGTACTGGTCGCCGAGGCGTTCGCGTGCCAGTTTTTCATTGAGCATGATTTCCTGGCAGGTGGCATCCAGGGCGGCGTGAAAACGTGCCAGCTCAATTTCAATCGCGTTGGCAGAAATCAACTGCTGTGGAATTCGGAAGCTTTCGGTTCCAAACACCATTGCTGGCCCGATAGCGACACCGGGGGAAACGGGGATTCCACGTTTAATCAGCATGCAGCAACGTTCAGATCAGGGCACCATGGAAGTCGGGAAACACCACCGCTGACGGAATTCGAAGTACTGAAAAGTCAAACGGGCCTGGAGCGATCAGGGCCGCTCAAATCCTTCGAATTCGGACCCGATCAGTTCTGTCAATTGTTCTACGGCCTGGGTGGCGTCTTCGCCTGTGGCATCGATTTCCAGTTCCATCCCCGGTTCGGCCCCAAGTGTCAGCAGGTGCAACAGGCTTTTTGCATCGACGCGATTTGTCCCTCGCGTCACAAACACTTGGCTGCGGAACGATTGCGCTTTGCGCGCAATTAATTCCAAGGGGCGCATATGCAACCCTTTGGAATTGCGAACCGTCACCATTGCTCGTTGCATTGCCGTCGTCACGATGCCACCAATCGGCTTTTCCGAAATGAAGGGTTCAGCCCCGAATTAACTTGCACAGGTGATCAGTGAGGTCGAATGACCACACCGATTCGTCGCCAAATCCCTGACGGATCAGAAGACCCGTATCAGGCCAGGAACACAACTAAAAACTTGATCAGATTTCGTTGTTGTCAGCTTCCTTGAGCAAGTCCCAGACCGCTTCCGCTGTTCGCGACTGTCGGAGGAATTTGCAGAAGTTGTCATTGCGCAGGTGGCGCGAGATGTTTTCCAACCCGCGCAGGTGATCACCAGGGCGATCCGGAGGCGAAACCAGCAGAAACATGATGTAGACCGGTTCGCCATCCAGGCTGGCGAAATCGACTCCTTCAGGAGCCAGGGCGATCGCGGCGACAAGCTTGTCGACGGAAGGGTGCTTGGTGTGAGGGACCGCAACGCCGCGACCGATCCCGGTGGAGCCCAACTCTTCTCGTTTCAGAATAGCAGCGACAATTCCAGCTTCATCGGCGGCGTTAATGCTGCCTGCTTCGCGCAGCCCGGCCACCATGGCTCGGATTGCGTCCTCTTTCGTTCCGACGCGCAGGTCCGGAATGATGGACGTCGATACAACGAAGTCACACAACTTCATGAAGAACCTCTCTTTACTTGTGCCAGTTCACATGGAGGGCGCGGTCCCCAGTCCTTGGAAACAACTCTGAAGCCACATTTGCAGTCACCTGAACGGTGGCAGCGATTGTGTTTCAAGACTCCGCGCACCAATCTCGGACTTTATTCGTCAGCATCACCGGCCTTCTGCGCCAAATCGCTGAGGCCAGGGCTACCTTTGTGATCCTGAAGTTTTTCCTTGTATTTTCGTAATTGCTGCTCCATTTTGTGGAGCGCACCGTCAAAGGCAGTGGTGACTTCGCTGTCCGTTTCGGTCGCCACGAGGTCGTGACGATGCTCGGCATCGACCAGGATTTCCACCTTGGTTTTGCCGTTCGTGAAATCAACGGTAATTGATATGGACGTCACTCGATCGAAATACGTCAGCAGCTTCTCTGCCTTACCGGACATGTATTCCTGAGCGGCGGAACTCACACTGCCGTGCCGACTTGTGATCGCAACTTGCACCGAAACCACTCCTCTCCAAAACGTTAATCTGTCATCATCACGGACATAACCACCGTTTCCGGTGATGGCGGACCGATTCTAAGCCGGACTCCAGCTTGGTCAATCGACCATTCCGGTAGTCTAAAATTGAGTTATCGCAAAAGGATACGCCAGATTTCTCGAGACTTGCGCCGAGAAATCGAAAACGCTTGCCAGACTCTCCCCCGCAGAGTCTAGCATCCGGTACGCCGGATGAAAACTTTGCCATCCCGCCGGAAGCCGAAAAGTCCAGAATGTTCGGCAACGGGAGTGCCGCCCCAAAACCCCTCTTCACCAGAATTCAACAACCTGATATGAGACAACTCCGTTTCCACTGGAATACTGGTGAGCCTTTATCCTGTGCTGGTCAGATGTGGCTGTGAATGACTGTTGAGGGCGTGTGATGAAATCGCCGGTACATCAAATCCAATTAAAAATCGCTGTGGTTTGCCTGGGGTTTATGATCTGCGCCACACCCGGTTGTGCCGTCGGCAGTAAAAGTATGTCGATTGACAGCACGTCGAAGAGCCCATGGTTCAATCTGGAATTGAAGGGCCGAAAGCGCAAATCGGATGGACCAGACTTTCGCTCGGTGCGTAATGAACACGGCGAGAAACCTCGAATCGATACTCTCGGCCGAAAAAATGGAGACAGCGGGGACGATGCCAAATCATCGACCGTGCTGCCGCTGACAGATCGAAATCTGATTTCGGATACTCGGAAAAAGGATTCCGCGGAAATCGACTTTCAGTGATTTCGGTCTGACCCTGTAGAATTTTGACAATCCAGCTTCTCGTGAATGAGAATTCTGGTATTATTCTTCAACATTGTCACTCGGTAATCCTCCCTCGGAACTTCCGCCATGCAATCGGGCGTTTTCGCCAATCGGTTGATCGGAATGATCCTCGCAGTCAGCATGCTGACTCCGTCCTGGATCGGGGGAACGTGTTGCTGCTTTCGAAAATTGACCCAGAAGAGCGGTGCATGCTGTGCCGCACGAGAATCACTGGCAAAAGCAGCTGTCACTCAGAAATCGTGCTGTGCAAAGCGTGCAGCCTCTCGCACAGTGGCGTCCGCATCGGACCAGCAGAAAGCACAATGCCATCCGGTTTCGCCCTGTCGCTGTCGAACCAACATTGACGCAGCACCTGTCATCGCTGTGCGGCAATTCGAACTGAAGTCATCTGCTCAAGTTGTGATCCCCGCAGTTGCGTTTGCGGATCAACTGACACAGCCTCAGCCCTTGATGCATGGGCCAAGCGCAGCCAGACCGGGGGCACCACCTGATGCCCCGGCGCGCTGTGCGCTGCTCTGTCGCTGGCTGGCTTGATTGGCTTCTCCATCAACGCTCAGTTCGTAGCTTTCCAATTCGAGCCGATGCTCGAACTCTCACACGAGGGATTCTCCCTTGCTGATGTTCCAGGCGAATGGTGCCTGGATAATTGTTCTTCGTCGAATGACCTATGAAAGGTTCTCTCATGTCCATTTCCCGATTGAGTATCGTTTGTTCCGCAGTTCTGGCGATTGGTCTGGTGGCATATGCTGCTGAAGAAAAGGCCAAGGCATTCAAGGCAACCTGCCCGATTTCCGGCAAGCCAGCTTTGGAAGACAAGACCGCTGATTACAAGGGTGGCAAGGTCTACTTCTGCTGTGGCAACTGCCCCGGCGCTTTCACCAAGGACACCGCCAAGTTCGCAACCAAGGCCAATCATCAATTGGCTGCGACCGGCCAGGCCACCCAGGGCAAGTGCCCTCTGTCCGGTGGTCCTCTGAATGCAGATGCAACCGTAGACGTTGGTGGGGTCAAGGTCGGCTTCTGCTGCGAAAAGTGCCAGGGCAAAGTCGCCGCTGCCAAGGGCGATGAACAAGCCGCACTCGTCTTCAGTGACGCTGCTTTCGCCAAGGGTTTTGAAGTGAAGAAGGCGAAGTAATTCGCTGATTCAAAAACAGCAGCCCAAAGGTTACTCCTTTGGGCTGTGTTTTTTTAAGGTGTCAGCTTTCAGCGATCAGCCGTCAGCAACAGGATTATGGGTTGAGGGTCGGTTCGCCGTCGGTGGAGACGTCTTTAAGTTCGACACCGGCCTTGTTGGAAATCAGGATTGGAAATCGACCGTTGGCCTGGATTTTTCCGCCCGTCATTTCAATCTGCGACGAGCCACTCGCGGCCAGTCCTGCTCGACCGTTGTTGATGCAATGAACGTTCTCCAGCTTGACGTTGCTGCACATGTTTTGCGCATGCAAGCCATCAAAACGAAAGTCGCGCAGGGTCAGGTCGACGATCCGGACATTCTCGACCTGATAGAGTGATAGCCCTGTTTGTTCGGCTGAGTACGAAATGGATTGTGTCGCGGGGGGATGGTCTTCATCAGACTTGAGATAGACGCTCCCTTCCCACGACGTCCATTCGCCCACCTTGAGATTGTTGAAAGGGTGGTCACCCCCGTTTTCCCGTCGGTATTCCGGAAGAGGTTGGCCGTCTCGCAGCAATCGGTAGTACCCCTTACGTGTCAGTGTCAGTTTCCAGAGATCAGGTCCGGCCTGGCGCCATCCCTGAGGGGGAACTTGCCTGAGTCCGCTGAGCGTCGCGCCATTTCCATTGATCGTAAAAGGAAAGTTGGCAGATCCGCTGTGTCTCTTACCGGTCAGCGAGAGAGAATCGTAATAGATCGCTCCGGGTCGGGTCAGGACGATCTGATCACCGAAGCGGGCGACTTCCATGGCTCGGCGTAATGTACGGACAGGGCCGCTCGATGAATCAATCACATGATCGAGCAACCCGTCATAGCGATCATCGCCAATTGAATTGTCAACAAACACATCCCGTGCCAGAACCGGGAGGGCATGGAGAGAGACCACGCAGGCGATTGCCAGGAGATGTCGCATCAAAGTCAGCCTCCTCGATTCAGACGGAATTTCAGCCCGGATTGGTTTCTGGAGCAATCGATATCGTGATCGGCCGCACTATTTGTGGTGAAGAGTGAAATCGCGGGGGAGTGACGAAACCGCAGAACATGAAGTCATTTTCTGCCGGAGATCCCATTTGTAGGACGAGAGAGAGCGGGTTTCTGATTTCTGCGGAGTCATCGCCTGCTGTTGCCGTTTTTGCCTTCGGAGAGCAAATCGTGCCGATTCTGCATTGACATCCCGACCGGAACAAATAAAACTATCACTCAGTCAGTGCTATTTATCTGCGGGCCGTGGTCGTCGGCCGATAAGAACACTACCGCTGGAACGTGCAACAAAGTTGCCAAAGCCGGAAGAGTCCGAAGTTGTTGCGATTTCAGCATTTGTCACCGTCATTGTTTCGCCTCTTCGCGGAGGCGGTTGTTCAATCTGGAGCTCCCATGAGATTCGCTGCCGTTTCGGCCCTCTTGCTTTCCGTTCTGTTTCTGGGATGCAATTCAGGCACATCACCCAGTTTCGGGACGTCAAGTTCGGGAAAGTCAGGAGTCACCGTAAACCTGCTCAACGTCTCGTACGATCCAACACGGGAATTGTGGAAGGAGATCAATTCTTCATTCGCAGCGGCTCGCTCGAAGGAAACCGGAGACACGGTCACCATCAAACAGTCGCACGGCGGATCAGGAAGCCAGGCGCGGTCCGTGATTGACGGGCTGGAAGCAGATGTCGTTTCCCTGGCACTCTGGTCAGACACTGATCAATTGCGGAAGAAAGGGTTGATCAAAGACGGATGGGAAGATCGGTTCCCCAATCGCAGTCTTCCTTATACCTCCACGATCGTATTCGTCGTACGCAAAGGGAATCCCAAAGGGATCAAGGATTGGCCGGATCTGGTGAAACCGGGAATTGAGATCATTACACCCAGCCCGAAGACCTCAGGTAATGGAAAGCTGGCGTTTCTCGCTGCCTGGGGAAGTGTGATCTTGAATGGTGGTACAGAAGATCAGGCCAAAGAATTTATCACTCAGATTTATCAGCGGACTCCAACTCTTGAAGCTGCGGCTCGTGGTGCCACGACGACATTCGCCCAGAAAGGCCAGGGAGATGTTCACCTGACCTGGGAGAATGAAGCTTACCTGGAAGTCGCAGAAAGCAAGGGCGACCTCGAGATTACCTATCCAAGCCGCAGCTTCCTGGCAGAGCCCCATGTGGCTGTTGTTGACGAAAACGCAGGCAAGAAAGGGACGAGCGAAGTTGCTGAGGCTTACCTGAAGTTTCTGTACACACAGGAAGGGCAAGAGATCATCGCGAAGCACTTCTATCGCCCCACGAATCCTGATGTTCTCGCGAAGCATCGCCAGCAGTTTCCGGAAATCAAACTCTTCTCAATCACCGAGATCTCCAAAGGGTGGGATGACGCCCAAGCCAGGTTCTTCGCCGAAGGGGCCTTGTTCGACACGATTTATCAGTCGAAGTAACCCGATTGCGCGGCAACCTGCTACGTGAAACTTGCCACAGGTGCGGCATCCAGACTGACCATCGAATCGTGAACAACGCGATTCGATGAATCTGGATCAGGCCCCTCGACATACGACCAATCCCACTCCGCTGACCCGTCCACGGGAGGCTCTTGATGGCGAAATCTCATCGTGTTCTTCCCGGCTTTGAAATCAGCCTGGGATACACACTGACAGTGCTCACCCTCCTGCTGGTGCTGCCACTGATCGCGTGCCTCTTTAAGGCCGCAACGCTCACCCCTGCGGAATTCCTGCGGGCAGTCTGGACAAAGCGCGCCGTAGCCACCTACATGCTCAGCTTTGGAGCCTCGGCCGTTGCGGCCCTGATCAATGTCTTGATCGGGTTGCTGCTGGCATGGGTTCTTGTCCGATACGATTTTTACGGGCGCCGATTTCTGGATGCTCTGATCGACTTGCCATTCGCCTTGCCCACTGCTGTTGCGGGACTGGTCTATTCTGCACTGCTGGTCAAGAACGGCTGGTACGGTCAGTTCCTCGTCCCTCTCGGGATACAAGGGGCCTATTCGCGGTTGGGGATTGTCATCGTCCTGGTCTTCGTCGGACTTCCGTTTGTCGTCCGCACGGTCCAGCCCGTGCTGGAGAGTCTCGAAGGCGAGGCAGAAGAGGCGGCAGCAATGCTGGGAGCCAGTCGCTGGCAGACCATGTGGCGAGTTCTTTTTCCGGCGCTCCAACCGAGCCTGATGACGGGGTTTGCTCTCTCATTCGCTCGAGGCCTCGGTGAATATGGCTCGGTGATCTTTATCTCGGGCAACATGCCGTTCAAGACCGAGATCGCGCCGTTTTTGATCGTGGCTCGACTCGAACAGTTCGCCTACGCCGAAGCGACGGCGATTGCAATCGTGCTGATGGGGATGTCGCTGGCGTCGCTGGCACTGGTCAACTGGCTGGAACGAAGGAGTCGCCGTTATGCATCCTAGTGGCGTGCGTACGAAGAAGTCCGCGGGTGGACTGGTGGCTGATGAGCCGCTTTGGTTGCGTGTTCTGCTAATCGCAGCAGCTTATGCGGTGATCGGGTTACTGATTCTGGTTCCCGTCGTCTATGTTTTCGTCCAGGCGTTTGCGGATGGCTGGGAAGGCTATGTCAAAAATTTGTGGCACGATCCCGACACGCGTCATTCGATCTTTCTGACGCTGACTGTTGCGCCACTTGCCGTTCTGCTGAACACGGTGTTTGGGCTAGCTGCTGCATGGACGATCACTCGTTTCAAGTTTCCTGGTCGGACCCTGCTGGTCACCCTGCTGGATGTCCCCTTCGCCATTTCACCGGTTGTCGTCGGACTGATGTTCGTCCTGTTGTTCGGAATGCAGGGCTATCTGGGTCCCTCATTGCGACAGATGGGAATCAAGGTGATTTTCGCCTGGCCCGGACTGTTGCTGGCGACGACGTTCGTGACACTTCCGTTTGTCGCTCGCGAATTGATTCCTCTGATGGAATCGCTTGGAAGTGAAGAAGAAGTCGCTGCAGTCAGCCTGGGGGCATCTCCCTGGCAACTCTTCTGGCGGATCACCTTGCCGAATATCAAATGGGGTCTCGTTTACGGAATCATCCAGTGCCACGCTCGAGCGATCGGTGAGTTTGGAGCGGTCTATGTCGTTTCAGGCCGCATTGCTGGTGAGACAGATACGATGCCACTGCGTGTTGAAAAGCTGTTTCAGGAATACAACAACCCCGGTTCATTTGCTGTCGCCTCACTGCTGACACTGATGGCCCTGCTCACTCTTGCAGGCAAGTACCTGCTGGAGCGTTACATCGCTCAACAGATGGCAGCCACTCGCGAAAACACCGAGTCGTGAAAACGAGTCGTGAACTCAAAGGGATTTTGAAACATGAGTATCAGTATTCGAAACGTCAGCAAGCGGTTCGGTGCGTTTACCGCTTTGAACAACGTCAGCCTGGAAGTCGGGTCAGGCTCCCTGCTGGCACTGCTCGGCCCATCGGGGTCAGGAAAGACGACGCTGCTGCGAATTATCGCCGGCCTGGAACAGGCAGACACAGGTACCATTCACGTTCAGGATTCCGATGTTTCGCAGCTTTCTGCTCGCGAACGTGAAGTCGGCTTCGTATTCCAGCACTATGCTCTTTTCAAGCATATGAGCGTTTTTGAAAACGTCGCGTTCGGCATGCGAGTTCGACATACACCGAATGACGAAGTTCAGACGCGTGTGAACGAACTGTTACATCTGGTTCGGCTGGAGGGACTCGGTTCTCGCTACCCGTCTGAATTATCGGGTGGGCAGCGACAGCGTGTGGCTCTTGCCCGCGCATTGGCGGTGAAACCGCGTCTGCTGCTGCTGGATGAACCCTTCGGAGCGCTCGACGCCAAAGTTCGACAGGAGTTGCGAACCTGGTTGCGGCGTCTTCATGAAGAAATGCATGTCACCACGGTCTTCGTGACGCATGATCAGGAAGAAGCGTTTGAAGTCGCAGACCAGGTGGTTGTGATGCGACAGGGGAACATTGAGCAAGCGGGCTCACCACAAGATGTCTTCGATCATCCGGCGACACCATTCGTGATGGACTTCCTCGGACACGTCAACGTTTTCCATGGACGACTGGAAGCAGGACAAATGCATCTGGGGGGAATTGCCGTCGAGTATCCTGAATACCAGCAGGCGGAGTCTCGTGATGCCACGGCGTATGTCCGACCTCACGAAGTTGAGCTACATCGGACGGCGCAAGGTGACACCAGCCTTCCAGTCCGGGTTGTGCATGTGAATCCAGCGGGTCCGGTCATACGAGTCCGCGCGCTCTCTGCCGCAGGGGCTGCTCTGAATGTCGATCTGTCTCCTGGACAGTATGGTGAACTGAAGGTTCGGCCTGGAGAAGACCTCTACGCGACACCGAAACGAGTCCGGGTGTTCCTGGCGGACGACTATTCCATCTAGTTGCATTCAAGGAGTCGGCTGGCAGGAATGAGGTTTTGCGAAGGAAGCCCCGGGAATTCGCAAAAAAGGCTCAATTCCCAACAACAGCTCTCTGAACAAGACGTGCCCCGACAGGGCACTCACCCGTTCACGGATCCTCGTGCGGTGCTTCAAAAACAAGAGACTGAGATCCCACCATGAACGCGAATCAGCCATCACCATCGACCGACGCAGGGTTGCCAGAGGCAGCTTTCCAGGCCATTGTGCAGGCACTAAGTGGTCTGCGGTACGGCCACGTGACGGTGATTGTTCAAGACGGTAAAGTCATGCAGATTGATCGTACTGATCGCGTTCGCTTGCCAGCTCCGGAACCGGTCCCAGAATCTGCGAGACCCTAGCAGCCCGTAGTTAAAGTCGTTCGGGTGGCCGGGACTGGACTGAGGCTTTGCGAAGGAAGGCCCGGTCTTCGTGTGGATCACGCATTCCGGGACTTCGCGAAGACGCTCCAGTCCGCTCCAGTCCCGGCCACCCCCTAGTCCATGAATCTAATCCATGAATTCCGATTCGCCCGAAATACCATCAGACAAGGGCACTCAAGTCAGTTGGCGTGAATCTTTTTTAACGTGGAGTCGCGTGGCCTTACTGAGTTTCGGTGGCCCTGCCGGTCAGATCGCAGTCATGCATCGGATCATCGTCGAGGAAAAGAATTGGCTGAGTGAACAGCGGTTCCTGCATGCTCTTAATTTCTGCATGTTGCTTCCCGGTCCGGAAGCTCAACAACTGGCAACTTACATCGGCTGGTTAATGCATGGCCCGCGTGGCGGAATACTCGCGGGCGGACTGTTCATCCTTCCGGGGTTCGTCGCGATCATGGCCTTGAGCCTGTGTTACGTCTGCTTCCAGCAGGTGTTTCTCATTCAGGGACTCTTTCTTGGTTTGAAGCCTGCTGTCATGGCGATTGTGTTCGAGGCCGTGCTGCGAATCGGTAAGCGTGTCCTGAAGAACAGGACAATGACCATCATCGCCCTGTTGTCATTTATCGCGTTGTTCTTTTTCCAGGTTCCGTTTCCCATACTGATCGTGACCGCGGGGGTTGCGGGATATGTCGGCGGCTGGATTGCTCCGAAAACGTTTCTCACGATGAATGGGCACGGTGCATCGAACAGTGAGAAACCAGGCGATCTTCTGCGACCGCAGATTCGATTGGTCGAATTCCAGCCTTCATGGCAACACGCGTTGGTTGTCAGTGCTGTCGCGTTACCGCTCTGGTTCGGGCCGTTGATTCTCGTCTGGCAGATCCTTGGGCCGGAATCCGTCTTGCTGCACGAAGGTGTTTTTTTCAGCAAGGCGGCAGTTGTGACGTTTGGAGGAGCCTATTCGGTTCTGGCATATGTCGCTCAGCAGGCCGTCGATCGTTACGGTTGGCTGGGCCCCGGTGAGATGCTTGACGGTCTTGGCATGGCCGAGACGACCCCGGGTCCATTGATCATGGTTGTCCAGTTCGTCGCATTTATGGGAGCTTACCGTCATCCGGGACCATTCTCGCCGATCACCGCAGCGATCCTGGGGGCACTTCTGACGACGTGGGTCACATTCGTCCCCTGTTTCTACTGGATCTTCCTTGGTGGTCCATGGGTGGATCGACTGCGTACTAACGAACGGCTATCAGCGAGCCTCTCAACGATCACTGCCGCCGTCGTTGGAGTCGTTCTCAATCTGGCTGTCTGGTTTGCCATTCAGACTCTGTTTGGAACGGTCAACGAACAGTACTACAGACCGCTTCGAATCCTCGTGCCAGATGCACGTTCATGGAACGTCGTCGCCACGCTGATCGCAGTCGCGGCACTCGTTTTGACATTCGCACTGAAACAGTCGATGCATGTGACAGTGTGCGTGTGTGCTGCTCTGGGTATCGTCGCCAGAGGAATATCCGGCTGAGTCATTTGCCTTTGCCAAGAAACGTCCGAATTGATTCGTAGATGCCGTCCTTGTTTTTGATTTCTGACAGGATCAGGTTTTCGAATCTGGAATTGATGCGACGAAGCTCTTTCAGGTAGTCCCCGGACCCATACGGGCTTTCCACCTGGCCGTAACAGAACAGATTACAGATGGGCAGGAAATCCTGCTGGACGACTCGCAGGCAAGTCGTGTTGTCTTCGCCCCAGTTGTCGCCGTCGGAAAACTGGAAGATGTAGATGTTCCAGTCAGCGGGCGGAAAGTCGCGTTCTATAATCGTTTTTGCTGCGACATATGCAGACGAAATCCGAGTGCCACCGCTTTCTCGCACCCGATAAAACGTATCCTCATCGACCTCGTGGGCAACCGCGTCGTGGACGACATAGCGTCGCTGTAAACCGTCGTACTGACTCTTTAACCAGGTGTCGATCCAGAAGGCTTCGGTTCTGACGATCTCTTTCTGGTCGTCGGTCATCGAACCGGAGACATCCATGATGTAGATCACGGCAGCGTTCGCCTGAGGCAGCGGAACTTCAGTCCAGGATCGAAATCGTTCGTCTTCTCGAGTCGGCACGACCATCGGCTTGAGTGGGTCGTATTCACTTGATGCAATCAGTCGACGCAGGGCTCGTTTGTAGGTCCGCTTGAAATGGCGCAGGGAATCAGGACCTGTCTGGCGAATGCTGTTGTAGCGCGTCTTGATCGCCTTGATTGTATCCTGTCCTTTGGGCTGAATTGCAGGAAGCTGCAGTTCTTCACCGAGCATTTGAGCCAGTTCGTCAATTGTCAGTTCCGCTTCCCGGATGTGCTGGCCCTGTTCATCGCCTGGTTCTCCGTGACCATCAGCGTCTTCACCTCGTCCGATCGGTTGGCCGGGTTCTCCTTCTCCTTGACCGACTCCCCCCGATCCTTTGTTGCCGTGGCGAAAGTGAGGGATCTCGATATTGGGGACGGGAATGCTGACGGTTTCACGTCCCTTGCGGCCCAGGATTTCACCGTGCGTAATGTACTTTTTCAGCCCCTGCCGGACCTTTCCCCGGACAATTTCCTTGAATCGCTGGTTGTCACGATCGATGGAACGGGTCATGGGGATTCGTCCTGGTTTGTGAATCAGGCCGGCGCTGGATTCTCAGCCAGTCGTCATGCCAAACAATTCCGCCACATTCGCTGTAAAACCGGGCAACCGGATCGAAGTTGCGATCATCCCCGGTTTGAATTCGCCATGGATCTGGTAAGTCCCCTCGTGCAATGTCAGAACTGTAATCAAGCGAGCCTGCGGGTCGACGATCCAATATTCTGAAATTCCGGCGGTGGCATACTCCTCACGTTTGATGCAATAGTCCCGTTCGCGATCGCGCGTGGATTCGCTGACGACTTCCATGACCAGGTCGGCCCCTGCGGAAGGCTGCTTTCGGTCGACAATTCGCGATGCCTGAATGTATGCGACATCCGGCTCACGTATATTGCCGTTCGTGGTTCGAACACGAATCGGCGAGAAATAAACTTCAGCGGGCGACCGTGGCCCGATGAAGCGGTCGAGTAACCTGTACAACGCCGCAACCAGATCCTGTTGAGGAAATGTCGTCATCGACTGGAACTCCAGCATCCCGTCGACAAACTCGACGAGGCCGTCGAATTCTCGTCCCAGGTATTCCGCTTCGGTCCAATCTCCCTGACGTGGATACATCGAGACCATTTCCCATGTCCAGTCGCCTCGCCGCGACTGTGGCACAAGATTTTGATCAGCGGGTTGCGAAGCAATCGTCATTTGGGCAGATCTCGTTTGGCATCACCACGTGCAAAAATACTGGCGACATATTGTAGTACATCGGTAGCCGATTCGTCGTTGTATCCGAAGCTGCGGATCAACCTGGCTTTGACGACGTCGATCTTTTCCTGAGTATCCTTGTCGACAACATTCGAAACCAGACTGGTCAGCTTGATCGTATCCTTTTGATCTTCGAACAGCTTCATTTCCAGAGCTTTATGCAGCCGTTCGTTCGTCTTGTAATCGAACTTCTTGCCATCGAGTGACAGGGCTCCAATGTAATTCATGATCTCGCGACGGAAATCTTCCTTGCGAGTTTCGGGGATGTCGATCCGCTCTTCAATCGATCGCATCAAGCGTTCGTCCGGTTGTTCGTCCTGCCCCGTGAATTTGTTGCGGACTCGTTCTCGCTGAGTAAACGCCTTAACGTTGTCGATGTAATTCCCGCACAACCGGGTTAAGGCTTCTTCGTCTGCTGCGATCGCTCGTTGAACTTCGTTCTTGACGATATCAGTGTATTCATCAGTGACGACGGAAATCAGACGTCGATACGATTCGCGGGTCTCTTCATTGGGAATCAGTGAATGGTGTTTCAGTCCGTTTTCCAGCTCATTCAGGATCATGAATGGATTGATGCAAGTGGCATCCGCATTGTTGACCAGTGCGTTCGAGATCTTGTCCTGCACGTAACGGGGTGAGATTCCCTGCAGACCCTCATGTTTGGCTTCCTTACGAAGCTGCTCAATGTTTTCCGTCGTGAACCCAGGTAAGGTTTTGCCGTTGTAAAGCTTGAGTTTCTGCAGCAGTGTCAGGCCGTGATGCTTCGGTTCCTCCAGTCGCGTCAAAACCGCCCAGGTTGCTGCGACTTCCAATGTATGCGGCGCGATGTGCTTACCGCGGACGCGGCGTTCGTTGTAGTCCTTTTCGTAAATGTGCAGTTCGTTACTCAGCTTCGTCACGTACGGCACGTCGATCTTTACCGTACGATCGCGCAACGCCTCCATGAATTCGTTCGACTGCAGTTTGCGATACTCAGGCTCGTTTGTATGTCCGACGATGACGGTATCGATGTCGGTCTGAGCGAACTTTTTCGGTTTGATTTTGTGTTCCTGCGAAGCACCGAGCAGGTCATACAGGAAAGCGACATCCAGCTTCAGAACTTCGATAAACTCGATCATCCCGCGATTGGCCACGTTGAATTCGCCGTCGAAGTTGAACGCGCGTGGATCCGATTCGCTGCCGTATTCGGCGATCTTGCGATAATTAATGTCACCGGTCAGTTCCGTGCTGTCCTGGTTCTTCTCATCTTTGGGCTGGAACGTTCCGATACCAATCCGATCCTGTTCCGAAAGGAAGAACCGTTTGACGACAACCGACTGCATGACTTTGGTCCAGTCGCCATCGCACTTTTCCAGGCGTTCCTTGAAATAGAATCGACTGAGCGGACAAATATCGCCATTAATTTCGACGCAGTACTGCTTATCGGGATCACGTCCTTCGTTGAAGCTGGCGGCAATCTCCTCGCGGTAGGCGTTCGGCACCAGCAGCAATGGTTCACCGTGCATCGGATCCCAGGTGATACTGCCGTCGTCTTCTTTCCATCCAAACGTGTAAAGCGCACCTTCCGGCTTACGGGCGTAGCGTTCCAGACCCCGTTTTAGCAGTCGGGCGATCGTACTTTTGGAACTGCCGACCGGTCCGTGCAGTAACAGGACTCGCCGTTCACTGCCGTATTTGAGTGCAGCCGAGCGGAAGACGTTGACGAGTTGCATCAGCGTGTCGGTCAGACCGAAGATCGCGTCGTTTCCGTTGTTTTCTGGATCATCGAAAAACTTGTATCGTATCTGACCTTCACGGCGACCTTCATCAACGGGGTAGGTCCCATACGACATGATCATGTCATAAATGCGCTGGTGAGCAGTGCGTGTGACTTCAGGGTTTTGGCGAACGATATCGAGATACTCGTCAAACGAACCCTGCCAGTTTTCCAGCCGAAATGCCTCGGCACTCTGGCGGGAAGATATCTGCTTCAGAAGATCGAGTCCTGTGCCCATGAGACCGTTCCTCAAACGAGTTGGCGTCATCGCTCAGTCGTGTTCCGGCGACAGATGACCGAATCCGTCGCTCACTCAATTCATCATTCGTACCAATCATCAGACAGACAAGGAGTTTCGTCGGTGAAAATTCAAAATGTCGATCCGCGCGCCGGTTCAACAGAAAAACTGCAGAATTGCCGGCAGGCCGTCGACCGTCCTGGTCGCAGCATCAAAGGTGGGAAAGATCAGTTTCGCGCCATCTATGACGGCGCGACTATCAACGTCCAAAACCCAATCGCCGAATTCACACACAACACCACTGTCAGGCAAGTACTGTCAGGCAAATCATGTGCCAGACGTCACCAGTTCACCGATGCCGAAGGACTCGCAATCCGATGAACTGCCAATACGGAAATCACGGGTGTGTCACTGAGGATAGGAATTATCCCATCCTTTTGCTCGGAGGCAAGACCAACATTTCAGGATGTTGAGATTCCGGACCAGATGGCTGTCATTCCAGTTCGTGAATATCGTTCAGGACGCCACGCGGAATGCAGACTGTCAACACGGTCAGTTCGCCCATTGCTTTGTGTTTCGTGCCACGTGGGACATAAACCACGACACCTTTGTGGGGTTCGATCGTGGCATCGTCGAGCTGCATGGTCCCGTGACCATCGATCACGTAATAGAATTCGTCCGTTTGGGCGTGATAGTGCAGCTTCGCATCTTGGATTTTCACCTGGTGCACTTCAGCGGCGGCCCCGTCCTTCTCTTCCACGAGACAGCGAATCTCGCCACAAGTCTCGGCCCATGGGACAACATCGGCCGGATCACGACGCAGGAACGGTGCTGGAGAAGTCATAGCCTGCCTACGCATAGTGATTTGTGAAAGAAGTGGGACACGGAGAACCCGGAACGCACTGAAGTTGAGGCTCCGCATTCTCGAGAGAAAGGGGTGATCCTGAACACGAGGAGAATGGCAAATACAGGGACTCGTCGCAAGCGGAGAGTTGGAGTTTTCGTCGGAATGATTTCTGTCGGAAAGGTGTTCCACAATTCAAGATGACAGGGGCGTCAAGAGAACGTTAACACCGTGATGGAAGCACGTAAATACGCGTTGTAAACCGAGTGCCGATCATCGACACGTGTGACTGAGCCAGTATGCTCGCTGGCACTTACCTGGCAGGATCATGCGGTCGGTGAGAGCCTTAACGCCATAACTCGTACCAGGGACTCAATTTTTTCGGAGTCGAGACGTCCTGGAAGATAATCTTGCCGTGATTCTGGAACTTTCCTGCTCGATCTGACGTCTGAATCCACATGGATTCGTTTTTACTGCCCGGCTGGCTTCCAATTGCCGTTTCCCAACAGGAGTTTTCCCGTGAAACGTCCTTTTTTCCCCATAATCGCACTGACTTTGATCGGGGTTTGTGTCTGGAGTGCCACAGCTCAAAACCCGTCTGAAAAAGCGGCGCCCCACCCGTCGTTGGGGCTGAGCGGCGACCGCTATTTGACCTACATCAGTACGGACAAGCCGATTTATCGGCCTGGTGAAACACTGTATGTCCGCTCCACTCCTCTCCATTGCGTCACTCGCAAGCCGCTTCTGACAGAGCATGCGTTGACGGGTATCGTGGAAATCAAAGGCCCCAAGGGTGATACCGTTGCTTCGGGCCAATCTCTGCTGCAGGACGGCGTCAGTGGCTTCAGCTGGTCGATACCTCAGGCCCAGGCGGGGGGTGAATACACGATCAAGGTGAGTTATCCCGATGGTCAACCACCCGCCGAACGGAAATTTGATATTCGGGCGTATCGCGCTCCACGACTCAAAACACAAATCAAATTCCTTCGCGACGGTTATGGTGCTGGCGATGAGGTCGTTGCTTCATTGCATGCAGATCGAGCCGAAGGTGGAATCCCTTCAGGGGCCCCGGTGACGGTCATGGCTCGCGTGGACGGAACGGAAGTCTTTCGTGGCACGACCAGCGTTGATGCCAAGGGAAATTGCCAGGCCCGGTTCAAACTGCCAGCGGAAATTCGTCGCGGTGAAGGGACGTTGGCGATGGTGATTGAAGATGGCGGCGTGCTGGAAACTGCCAGCAAGACGATCCCGATTCTGCTGCAGACCGTCGATCTCACCATGTACCCCGAAGGAGGCGATCTGGTGGCAGGCCTGATGAATCGGGTCTATTTCGAAGCATTCACTCCTGCGCACAAGCCTGCTGATCTGGCCGGGGTTGTGCTTGATGCCAATGGACAGGAGGTCGCCAAGTTTCGCAGCCAGCATGAAGGACGTGGCCGATTCACTTTCCAGCCAGTCGTTGATGGCAAATACCGTCTGAAGATCACCGAACCGTCCGGGATCAAAACCCAGTACGAGCTTCCTCCTGTAAAACCCTCAGGTGTCGTCCTGACTTCGTCACAGGACGTGACAGCCAAAGGGGGAGACTCAAAGATCACTCTGGCAGCGACCGAGACCGGTGTCTACCGCGTCGTGCTTCAGCAACGTGAACTGGAAGTTGCGATGCAGCAAGTCGAACTCAGCGCCGGGCAGAGTAAAGAACTGGTCTTCTCTACGGGAGCGGCTGATGGCGTGTTGCGTGCCACCGTCCGGGATGCCAAAGGAAAGCCGCTTGCCGAACGTCTGATCTTTCGCGAACCGACTCATTCCATTCAGGTCAGCTTGACGGCAGACGCGAAGCAGTATGTCCCGGGCAGCCCCGCAAAGATTCGGGTGAAAACCACGGATGAGAATGGTCAACCCATCAGTGCTGTGGTTGGGATTACCGCGACCGACGAAAGCGTTCTAGAGATGATCGACAAGCGCGAGCAGGCACCACGGCTGCCCGTGATGGTGTTGCTCGAAGGGGAGGTCCGCGAACTTGCCGATGCTCACATTTATCTTGACCCTGCCAATGATCAAAGACATGTGGCGGTCGATCTGCTGTTGGGGACACAAGGCTGGCGTCGGTTCGCATTTGCTCAACCAGAAATGTTTGCTGCGAAACATGGTGACGCCGGACGCCGTGTCCTGGCACTCCGCGAAATGGTACCTGCACCCGGTGGATTCGGTGGAAGATTTGCCGGTGGGTTTGATCCGCGAATGCCCCGTGTACCACGCCCCCTCGAGCAAGCGGCAAAGAACGAGAATGCGTTGGCAGACAAAGCTATTGAGCCAGAGGCAAGGCAACTCGCCGATGGAATTGCTGACGAGATCGCTGATAGAGAAGTGTTTGGGGACGTTGCCAACGGAGTTGAGGCACCGCTCGGGGCACTTGCCGCTGCTAAAGCGTTTCGCAGAATCGAAGTTCGCAATGATCTTGCCGTCGTCCGGATTTACGCACACCAGGTTCGTCCGAATCGATCTCCCGGCGATCGAATGGACTTCGCTGAAACTCTGTTCTGGAACGCGGGCGTCCGTACGAACGACAAAGGCGAAGCGTCAGTCGAATTTGCCTTGAATGACTCAGTGACCAGCTTCCGGGTTTCCGGTGATGCTTTCACAAATAATGGAGCATTGGGAACAGGGTCACTGGTTATCGAGTCGGTCGCGCCGTTCTATCTGGAACCCAAGCTTCCACTGGAAGTCACCATGGGCGACATCGTCCGACTTCCTCTGGGGATCGTCAATGCCACCAATTCAGCACTGGCTGATGCCTCGGTGAATTATCAATTGACTGGCGCATCACCAATCGATCCTGCCGTGATCAAGTTCGCGTTGCCAGCAAACGGGCGAGTGCGACAGTACCTCAACCTGAATATCGGCAAGCAGACGGGCGAATCCAAACTGGTTCTCGCTGCGACGGCCGGTCCGTATGCAGACAAGGTGACGCGGTCACTGCTGGTGCGTCCACTTGGATTTCCAAAGACGAATGGATTTGGAGGATTGCTCGTCGCGGGAGGAACCGCTTCCCACGAGATCACAATTCCCAAAACAATGGTCCCCGGTAGCCTTGATGCACGTGCCGTGGTTTATCCAACACCCCTTGCCAGCATGACCGAATCACTCGCCGCCCTGATTCGTGAACCGTCGGGCTGTTTTGAACAGACCAGTTCAACGGTTTATCCGCTCGTGATGGCTCAGCAGTACTTCATGTCGCATCAAGGGGTCGATCCATCACTCATCGAAAAAAGCAGCCTGATTCTGCAGACGGGGTATGATCGACTGCGCGGATTTGAATCGAAGAGTGGCGGATTCGAATGGTTTGGTGCCGACCCGGGACACGACGCATTGACCGCCTATGGCCTGCTGGAATTTACCGACATGGCTCAGGTTCGCTTTGTCGATCCCGAGATGCTGCAGCGGACCCGTAAGTGGCTGCTGGATCAGCGTGACTCCAAAGGAGGTTATCTTCGCAAGACGCATACGCTGCATACATGGATCGCTGATCCTGAATGTGCCAATGCCTATAACACGTGGGCCTTGCTCGAAGCTGGCGTCAAAGCGGATCTGTCGACGGAAGTCCAGTGGATTCGTGACGCAGGCGAAAAATCCCTGAACACCTACGCAATTGCTCTGGCGGCCAACGTCCTCGGCCTGGCTGGGGACAAAGACGGCGAGAATCATCTGCTCGACAAGCTTGCAGGCAAACAACAAGCCGACGGATCTCTTGCCGGAGCAACGACGAGCGTGATTGGCAGCGGGGGCGAGGCCCTGGCTATCGAAACGACAGCATTGGCAGTCCTTGCCTGGCTGAAGAATCCGCACTATGCCGACAACGTTCAGAAGTCACTCAAGTTTCTGGCAGAAAACTGTAAAGCGGGTCGATTTGGTTCAACCCAGTCGACGGTGCTGGCTCTTCGCGCCATCGTGGCCTACGACAAATCGCGAGCCCGACCAACAGAACCAGGCAGCTTGCAGTTGATCGTTGATGGCAAGCCCGTCGGGGAACCAGTCCCCTTTGATCGCAATACGACGGGTGCCATTGCGCTGCCTCACTTTGCTGAACTGCTGACGCCCGGCAAACATCAGGTGCAAGTCGCCATGAAGGATGGTTCACAGATGCCATATTCAGTGGCTATCAACTTCCACAATCTGCAGCCAGATTCTTCAGACAAGTGCAAGCTGCATCTGGAAGTCGGTTTGCGTGATCGTGTCATCGACGAAGGGGCCACGACCGAAGCGACTGTTGTGGTTGTCAATCGGACCAGCGAAGTGATCCCGACTCCAATCGCGATCATTGGAATTCCCGGTGGCCTGGAAGTGCGGCATGACCAACTGAAGGAACTGGTCAAGAGTGGCAAGATCAGCGCCTATGAAGTCCTGGGCCGCGAAGTGGTCCTCTACTGGCGATCCCTCGATAAGGAAGCTCGCGTCGACGTGCCACTCAGTCTGGTGGCCGCAGTCCCAGGAAGCTATTCCGGTCCCGCCAGCCGTGCTTATCTGTACTACACCGACGAGCACAAGCAGTGGGTCGAGAGTTTGAATGTGGAGATCAAGGGCAAGTGAGTGATGCAGGGGATCAGGCCTGCTCGGCAGCTGAATCACGTGATCGACCGCGACAGTAAATCCGGGCAACAAGGGGGACGCGGCCAACTGGTTCGGTTGGTATTCACCGGCAACCAGATAGGCATATCCTGCCAGTTCCAAAACGGTAATCGTGCGGAGTTCGGGATCGACAATCCAGTACTCCGCGATTCCCGCTTTGGCGTACTCCCGCCGCCTGACTTCAAGGTCACATTCCCGATTCTGAGCACCGGGGCTGACAACTTCCATCACCAGTCGGCTCCATCCGGTTGGGCGCGATTGCCAGCTTCGGCCAGTTTCCGTAAGCGGTCTGGACGTAGGAAAAGGATGTCCGGTTCACGCATCTGGCCATCCCAGAGGCGAATCGGCAGAGGGGCACGCATCACCTTCCCCAAGCCACGCTCTTTCACGAATGCTCGCAACAGCTCATACAGAAATTCCACGATCAGTTCGTGAAAGTATGTCGGCTGAGGAAGAAACTCCAGACAGCCGTCATTGAGTTCTATCAAGCGATTCGTTGCAAAGGAAAGGTAGGAGGCTTCCGACCACATTCCCTGCTGGGGGAACAGGGTTGCGATCTCCCACGCAGGTTCACCTCGCTTGGATTGGCGAGCAGTAACTTTGGTGTCGTCGATGTTTACACTCATGACATTTCGCTCAAACCAGTGGTCATTGGAACGCTGTTGAGAGTTTTATCAGGTTTGTGGCTACGTCGGTAACAGTTGTGTGAGTTCTGACAATTCGCGAACTGACACTTCGAGTTCCTGAAGTGACTCGGTATCCTCAACGTGTCGGTTACCCGCCTCGCACGATCCCCTGGTGCCCTGCCTTCGGAGAGCTACTCGATGAGATGTCGTTCTGGTACCTGTCTGTTGATGCTGATGGCCCTTGTGTCACGTTTGTCGTTGGCGATGGCTGAGGATAAGCCGTTGGCAGAATTGCTGCCCCGAATCCCTGCGAAGTCGCCGGACGAAGCTCTGAAGAGCTTTGAACTGCAGCATGGTTTTTCACTCGAACTGGTGGCGTGCGAACCGCTCGTTGCCGATCCGATCGATGCGGCGTTTGATGAGCGGAACCGGATGTATGTCGTCGAGATGTCGGACTACCCGTTCCTGCCAGAGCAGCGAGTCCAGAAATACCGGGACCAGCGAGCCGAAAGCTGGAGTCGCATTCGACTGCTCTGGGATACCAACGCTGATGGGACGATGGATCAGAGCGTCGTTTTTGCGGATAAGCTGCGGTGGGCTCAATCGGTCTGTTGTGCGAAGGGAGGCGTCTATGTGCTCGCCCCGCCGCATCTGTACTTCATGAAGGATACAGACGGTGACAATGTTGCAGACATCAAGGAAATCCTCTGCACGGGCTTCAGTCAGTCCAATGTTCAGGGACTCGCCAACGGACTCGAATGGGGTCGCGATAATGCCATCTATTTCTCGTCAGGGCTGGCAGGCGGAGATTTGACGATACCTGCCAGAGATGGGCAGCCCGAACGAAAGCTCACCCCGGGACGACGCGATCTACGACTCGACCCAAAGACCAACAAGATTACGCTGGTTTCGGGTGGTCAGCAGTTCGGCCATACGGTTGATGACTACGGTGATCGGTTCATCTGTTCGAACAGCAACCACATTGTTCACGTTACCTGGCCGCTTCATTATCTGGAACGCAATCCGCAACTGACAATCCCCAGCACGATCCGACCGATTGCCAAAGAGGGGGCCGCTGCAGTGGTGTTTCGCAAGAGTTCTGCGGAACCATGGCGACTGGTACGGACGGCGCGGCGGGCCGCTGATCCCGAATTTGCCAAACGACTCCCTCCCACAGAACTGGTTCCGATCGGTTTCTTCACCTCGGCGACAGGAATCACTGTTTATCGAGGGGGAGCTTATCCGGCCGAGTTTCAGGGAAACGTCTTTATTGGCGATGTGGGGGGGAATCTGGTCCACAGGAAGAAACTGACGGCTGACGGAATCAGCTTTGTCGCCGAGCGGACCGATTCGAATTGCGAATTCCTCACATCATCGGACAACTGGTTCCGCCCGACAAATTTCGTCAATGCACCCGACGGAACGCTGTACATGCTGGATATGTACCGTGAGACGATTGAGCATCCCGCTTCGATCCCAGAGGACATCAAGGCACTCTGTGATCTGGAAAGTGGATATGACAAGGGACGAATCTGGCGGCTGAAGTCACCTGGAATGAAACGTGTCCCACCCCCTGACCAAAGTCGCGCGACGACTCAGGAACTGGTTGCAGACTTGATGTCACCTCATGGGGCCATCCGCGATACCGCCCAACGGTTGCTCGTCGAGCGTCAGAACAAAGCGGCGGTGGAACCACTGCGAGCTCTTACTGCATCCTCGCTACCGTGGATCAAAGATCGAAAGCCTGGGGTCACTTCGCTCGCTCGGTTGCATGCCGCATGGACATTGCACGGACTTGATGCACTCAACGATGTCGATGTCATGGGGTTGCTGTACGATCCCGATCCGCGAGTTCAGCAGCACGGCATGATCCTGTTCGAACAAACGCGTAACAGCGAATGTTTGAAACGGATCAGTATGTGTCTGGCGGAAGGTTCTCCACGACTGAAATGGCAATGGGCGATGACACTGGGGCAACTGGAACCTCAACTGGCCGTGCCCGGGCTGAAAGAACTCGCCGTCGCTGCTGCGACGGATGCGGACTTACGGACCGCGTGGCTTTCATCCGTTCATCCTCACATGGCGAAGCTGGCTCAGGAACTTTTGGCAGGTGACACCGAACCGATTCGTCCGTTACTGGTGGAATTGGCCCGGTTGATCGGGACGTCTCCCAATACGAGCGACACCGTCAAGCTTGTGGCCGCTCTTGCCACTGCAAATGTCCAAGAAGTTACCCGGTCACAGATGTTGACCGCCGTCGGTGAAGGGGCGCGACGTCGGGGCACAAGCATCGCCCGGTTACTTACAGAAGCGAAGGCGATGGATACAGCGGACGCCTTGAAAAAGCAGTTCGCTGCGGCTGCAAATGTCGCTCGCGATACAACGGCACCGGAAGGAACACGCCTCTCTGCGGTGGCACTGTTGGCGCTATCGGAAGGAAGTCTTATCGAAGAGGCGATGCCAGATCTGTTTACCCCACAGACTTCACCCGCGTTGCAGCAGGCGGCCGTCAAGTCGCTTGTCGCCAGCGGTGCGTCCAGATCGACAGAGCTGATTCTCGGTCCCTGGAAGGCATTCGGGCCTGCGACGCGACGGGAAGTCGTGGATCAGTTGATCTCGTCTGCAAGTGGTGCAACAGCACTGGTCAAGGCGATTGAATCAGATGCTGTCAAACCGGGAGAGATTGAACGAGACAAGCGGCAACTGCTGCTGAATCACCCGAATACCGGCGTTCGCGACGCAGCACGTAAGGTGTTGGCCGAGACCTCCGGAAACCGCAAGCAGGTTGTCTCCGACTATCAGCCCGCTCTGGAATTTGAAGGCAACGTTGAACGGGGCCAGATGCTGTATGCCAAGACCTGCGTTCAGTGTCATCGAGCCGGATCGAATGGGCACCAAGTCGGCCCCGACCTGGCAAGTGTCCAGAACAAATCTCCGGCGGATCTGCTGGTCGCCATCCTGGACCCAAATCGCGAAGCCCAACCAAGTTTTCAGACGTACACTGTCGTGACGAAGCAGGGAAAAATTCACACGGGAATCATTTCAGCAGAGACAGCCGCCACGCTGACGTTAAAGCGAGCGGAAGCGAAAGAGGACGTAATTCTGCGTGAGACCGTGGATGAGCTGATCTCAACAGGCCAGTCACTGATGCCCGAAGGATTGGAAAAGGACCTCGATAAACAAGCCCTGGCAGACCTGATCGCCTTCATTAAGGCGCAAGCCCCGAAAAAGTAGGCGAGCGAAATCACCGATCGAGCCCTATGATTGAGGAGCAGAAATCCATGCCCCTTGGAATCAGTCCACTTGTCGATTTCGCATTTAAATTGATGCTGGCAAGTCACGGCCACGAGCGAGTGACGATTCACTTTCTGAATGCGATTCTCGGGGAATCGATGCGGATCGCGAGAATTGAAATTCAGAATCCGATCGTTGGCCCGAATTTCGACGGTGACAAATGGATGGTGCTGGACGTACTGGCCGAGGACGAGCGAGGCCGAAGATTCAACATCGAAATGCAGACGTCAATTCCGGCAGGCCTGCGCCAACGTCTTGCGTTTTACGATGCTCGCCTGTACGTCGAACAGATGCGAGAAGGTGACCGCTACCACGAACTTCTGCCGGCAATCGTGATTTGTGTGCTGGATAAGGTACTTTTGAAAGAGACATCGAGGTTACACACGGATTTCCGAATGCGAGACGACACAGGCCAGATTCTGACCGATGACTTACAAGTTCATTTGTTGGAATTGACGAAGTTGACTGTGACACGCGAGAATCTGAGTCAGGCGACGCCTGCCGAGCAGTGGGCGTATTTTCTCTTGAATGCCGACAAGCTGACACTCGACGAGATCCGCAATCTTTTCCCCGAGCCGGAGTTTGTGGAAGCGGCAGGAGTCCTGGAAGTGATTAAGAACAATCCGGAACAGATGGACAATTATATTTCACGGTTGAAATATCAACTGGATGAAGTGTCACGTCTGGAAAGTGCCCGCCTGGAAGCTCTGAGCGAAGGCCGTATGGAAGGCAAAGCCGAGGGGCGGATTGAAGGCTTGAAGGAGGGCGAGGATCGGGGAGAACTGATTGGCCAGATCAAAGTTCTTCAGGAGATACTCGGGGTGTCAGTGCCAAACCGCGACGAACTGACGACGTTTGACATGACACAACTGAGCGATCTCTGCGAACAGCTTCGTCAGAACCTGCGAAGTCGAAACGCAAATTGAAAGCGGAATACTCCACGATCGGCCCGCTGACCTCAATGGAAAATCATGACCGTCGATGGAAGTTCCGTCGTACTTTTCGTTTCGCAACTGAAGCAGGGTGATCCCGACGCTGCTGGAAAGTTGTGGGAACGATTTTCGCAACGAATGTTGCAACTGGCCCGTGCCCGCATGAAAAACTGTCGACCGGGCGGATTCGATGAAGAAGACGTGGCATTGGGGGCCTTCGATGCCTTTTGCCGAGCGGTCCAGCAGGGAAAGTTTTTCTCTCCGGATGATCCGCATAATCTCTGGGCACTTCTGGCAACGTTCACCATCCGAAAGCTGAACGACCAGCTCAAGCTCGAAGGGGCGGCCAAGCGCGGGGGAGATTTACGGCAGGATGACCGGGAACCTCGGTCAGGGCAGGTCCAGCTGGATCGTATTCCGACGACACTGCTCGGGCCTGTATCAAACGCCATTCTGTCGGATGAATACCGACGACTGTTTCGTTTGCTCAACGATCCCGAACTGGAAAAGGTGGCTGTTCTCAAGCTGGAAGGGTATACCAATGACGAAGTCGCCCATGAACTGGGCTACACACGTCGAACGATTCAGCGCATGCTGAACCTGATTCGTGTGCTTTGGCAGAATGATCAGAAGTAACCAGGCATGACTCCCCGTTTTGAATCTTCAATCCTCCGAGCTCGTCACATTGACCGATGGTGTCGACGATTCGAGCATTGCTGGAGGAATGGCGAAAAGCCGCAGATTGAAAGTTTTCTGGAAGAAGTCGACCCCGGCGACCGTGCCTTCTTTCTGGAAGAATTACTGGGGATCGAACTTGAATTGCGATACGAGGCGGGCGAAATACCAACGCCAGAAGAATATTGCTCGCGATTTGACAGCGACCAGGATCTGATTCAAAAGGCGTTTGCTGATCTTGGTGCCACCCGCGAGGATCTCAGTCAGGCCACAACTCTGATCGGACAATCGCTGGGCGATTATCGAATCACGCGCGAGATCGGACGCGGGGGAATGGGGATCGTTTACGAAGCGATCCAGCAGTCGCTTGATCGCCGAACTGCCGTCAAGGTACTCAAGCCTTCACTGTTCAGGTCCGAGAGAGATATTCTGAGATTTCAACGCGAATCTCGGACTATCTCGCGATTGCACCATAGCAATATCGTCGAAGTTTACGGGGTCGGTCTGCAGAACGACATTCATTACTTCGCCATGCGATACATACCGGGAATCGGGTTGGACCGCCTGATCGCGATTCTCAAGCGGCGACGTTTCGACGGATCGACACGCAACTCCAGCAGCAAGGTCAGCCCAGTTTGTGCAACGACAGATTCCGCCGTCGGTGAGGAATCGTTGAATGAGGATGCGGTCTGTGATGTCTACAGCGATCTGACCCATAGTCATTCATTTCGACGAGCTGCTGCAGTCGCCAGGATTGGTGAACAGATCGCAGACGCCCTCGATTATGCCCATCATTGCGGAGTCATCCACCGAGACGTAAAGCCCTCAAATCTGCTGCTGGACCTGCATGGTACCGTGTGGCTCTCGGACTTTGGTCTGGCAAGACCGCTTCATGATGTGGAATTGACGCAATCGTATGATCTGATCGGCACGCTGCGCTACATGGCACCCGAAGCCTTCGGGAGCGGGGCGGACGAACGCAGTGATGTCTATAGTTTGGGGCTGACTCTCTACGAATTACTGGTGCTGAAGCCAGTCCACGAAGAATCACGCGGCAAGAATCCGCTGGAGCCCGTTGTTCATTCGGAGCCCGTGCCTCCTCGACAGATTGATCCTTCGATCCCGCGCGACATTGATACCATTATCATGAAGGCGATCTCAGAGGATCCGCAGCGGAGATATCAAACCGCGAAGGAATTCGCTGATGATCTGCGGCGATTTCAGAATCGTGATCCGATACGTGCGCGAAGAACGTCCTGGCTGGTTCATCTTGGACGATGGGCTCAGCGAAACCGAATTCTGTCGGCAGTGACGGCAATTGCCGTGTTGTCTCTGCTCACAGGAATTACGACGACCACCTGGATGTGGCAGAGTGCTGTCGATTCAGCTCGTGAATTTGCAGAGGAGCGAGATCGGGCAATCAAGCTGCAGCGGCTCACCGAGATCCATGAACGGGAATCAGTACGACAGGAATTGCGGGCGCTGGAACAATCGGTGCAGATTTGTTCCGACCGTGGAGCCGATTTCCGCGATGAGCAGATTCTGGTTGATGCGTTTGCATGGACAGTTGAAGCACTCCGACAAAACACCGAAGTGACGGCGAAGTCACGTGCCACAACTTCAGCAGACGATCGATCAGAATCGCAGGCCAGTGCAGAGCGACATGCCAGAACGTCACGACTGGAGCGTGATCTCAGGCAGCGCTTGGGGCTTCTTCGCCAGCGACTTCCGTTTCCGGTTGTCCGATGCTGGTTACCCGCATTTGTGTCAGATTGGTATTCAGGTTCGGTCCCTTTTGCTCGTGCGACCGATCGTTGGAATGCACCGCGTTTGCGATTGAATCAAGAAGAAGCCTGGATCGACACTGCCCACGGGAGGCGATTACGAATATCGCTGAAGACTGGACTGCATCAGTTACAGGAACCCTGCTCGCGGTCAGGTGATGGGACGGTCATGGTTGTTGATGTTGACCAGCGAGTCAGACTGACCCAGAGCGTCGATGGAACGCTGACGCTGCAACATCTTAACGCGAATAAACCTCCTCTGGTCCTTGAAAAGCCGAAGTCAGTACCTTCGACTCCATTCCGAATCTGGCTGTGTTGTGATGATCAGCGGCTTGTCGTGCAATTTGGTGATCCTGTGTCACCCGAGAAATCGTTTCGATCTCACAACCTGATCTGGGATCTTGCTGACGGACGACTTCTGGATGTCGTGATCCGTGGCTCACAATTCATGGTATCTGACGATAAAAACGTTGTGTTCTTTTCGACATATCTGCACGAATCCATCGACCTGATGACGGGAAAGCCGATTCGTCAGATCCACAGACCCCCCAAATGGCAGCAATTCCAAGTCTCACACAGTGCAGACGGACGAACGACGGCAATCGCCAATTCAAACCTCTCGGGCGTCGTAATCCATGGGACGAGCACCAGTCCAGAGGCCCTCTGGCACGAGCCTGTCAACAATGGAAACTCTGTCACAGAACTGCAGTTTTTCAATAAAGACAGTGAATTATGGGCAGGTACAAATCAGGGAACGATTCACTGTCGACACTTGCACGATCCAAGCCAGTCGATTTCGTCCATCAATGCAGGGAAGGCTGCGATCACTTCGATCTGCCCCGATCCCAGTGGTCGCTGGGTCGCGTGCGGCAATGCCTTGGGCGAGGTTCGTGTGCTGGAACGAACGTCCGGCCATGCCTTCGCCGTATTGCCGCACAATGATTCGGTTCAATCAATCAATTGGAGTTCCGCTGGCGACCTGATAGGGGTGTTGACACGACAGGGACTATTGACCGTCTGGGATCTCAAGAGACGACAGGACGGAATCGTAACGGTAGGCGATTCTGACGCAGCATTGTTAACCGTTGCTTTCCACCCCGACGGGAATTCATTGTTAACCGGAACGGCTGATGGTCGCATCGATCTCCGCGATGCCGTGACTGGAGGAATGCAATGCGAAGTTGAATCGGGGGAACCTGTCTATCGGGTTGTCTGGAATCGCAGTGGTTCTCATTTTGCGGCAGTCCAGCGAACGGTCAGCGATGAGACTCCACTTAAGACTAAGGTTGTTAAGACATGGCTTACGACGAAGCCTGAAACTCCACTGGCGACGGGAACTCCATTTGCTGCCGATACCAACGCGATGGCGATGCCGCAGTTCCATCCGCTGGACAACCGTGTGTTTGTCCATTCGTATTTTACGGCCTTCCTGTTGTGCTGCGATGATCTGAAGTTCACAAGGGGTACACCTGCTCTCAAAGTCGATTCGACAGGATGGGTACGATGTGCTGCGATCTCGTCTGATGGACGCCACGTTGCAATCGTGGGCTTCTGCCTTCATGGTGCACCACATCAGATCTATGTTTACTCGACGAATACAAAACCAGAACCGCAGCTGTTGCAACTGCCGAAATTTGATGATTGCTGGCAACTTGCTTTCGCCCCGGATGGTAAGACGCTGATCGCCGTCGGTGACTTCGGTACTCGTGCCTGGATTGTCGAAACAGGCCAGGAAATCCATCAGGCAACTGTCGGATGGCAGACTGCGGCGAAAGGAGTGTATTTCAGCAGCAGTGGTCGCAAGATGGCCATTACGGACTTCCACAATTCCACGCGACTCTTCTCGACGGAGGAACCTGGTGGACTCGAAGTGGTACGAAAAATCTCGAATGAACCGGTTCGACTTCCAACGACCGGTCAGCCGACGGCGGCAGCTTTTGTTTCGGACGAATCCATCGTCATGATTGCAACGGCGGCCGGACTGCATCTGTTCAGCACGGAAAAGGGAGATGCCCTGATGCCGATGCTGCATCATGCAGGTGGAACGACTGATGTGGCGTTTGATGCGAAACGGGGTCGAGTGGCAATTGGTGGCCAGTCGAGTTCCCTGCGAATCTGGAAAGCAGACAGTCCAGCAGTCGATTCTCTCGAAGAACTGTCGCGGATGTCACGCAGGTATGCACTTGCAACGGTCGACACCAGTCGAGGGACGCTGGTCCCGCTACCAGCGAACGAAATGAAATCGATGAATGATGACTTGACCCGTATCGTCGCTGATGCCAATCCGCTCGATGCGCACGATCAGCGCGTCTGGCATGCCAGTCAGGCCGCAGAATGCCGTCTGATGAAACTACCCCACGCTGAACGATTTCATCGTGATCGAGCCGCGTCAAAACGTCCAGATGGCTTCATTGAGTGACGGCCGGACATGTAACAGTTTGCTTAGTCCCGAATCGCTGAGTGCGCTCATGACCGAGGAATTCAGACAGCATAGGATCGCGATACCATTGAATTCTTCGATGCTGTCGTGAAGCGTCTGGACCGTTGCCAATCCCATATCATCGATTCGCCTGACCGAGCCGAGGTCTACGACGACGTGACGAGTACGACGATTCAGAAGTCGTTCCCATAATTCGTCGGCAACGGCCTCGAAGTTTGCTTCGGTGAGTTCGGAGATTGTAAACCGAACAACTGTGATCCCGCGGACCTGCTCGATTTCAAACGTCGTAACTTCGGTGGTTTCCATGTTCACTTTCAACGGTCAAATCTCGTTAAAATGACCAGACGGCTTCGCTGCGCGCCCTCGAGATCTCGCACGGCAAACCAGCCCGGCGGATCGCGGCAGTGACTGCAGGTTGAACGCGGCACATGACCAGGCGTCCCCCCGCGTCGTGAATGCTCTCGTGAAACGCCCGCAGCATTTCCAGTCCCAGGACATCGATTTCGCGAATCGCCAACAACTCGGCGACGACACGGATCGGCCGCTCCTGCGTCACCAGATTGACGAATTCGAGAAGCTCCTCGGCAACAATGTCGTAGTTCCGTTCTGTAACACTGCGACACGTGAAACAAATGACTGTCACGTCACGAAACTGTTCCACATAAAAACAGGTGGACATCGAAACGGTCATGAGAAGCCTCCTGATCCAAACGCGAAATCGAGTCTGCACCACAATTGGTAAGAGACGCTAACCCGGAAATATGAACAGACGCTGAAGTCTTGGTGAATTTCCGCAGGGAGTGCGAGTTTTTTGACGCGATTTCGGCCTATAAAACGTGTTTTGCGCAAGTCAACTGTGATCGCGCCGATATGGAATGGCTCTGTAATCACGCGCGGATTGATGCGAGATCAGCAGGTGTGATGCGTCCATCATGCAGTGCTGACGCAATGAGTACGGATTTTGCACCCAGACTTTCGAACGTCCGCAGGTCGTCGATTCCCCGGATTCCACCCCCGCAGACGAGTTCCAGGTTTGGGAATTCGACCAGCAACTCTCGGCATAGTTGCTGAGTTCCACCACCACTGGATGTACCGACATCAGCCAGATCCAGCACGATGATTTGGGTCACTCCGCACGCAACAACCTGACGAGCGATTTCGGTTGGTGCTGTCGGCCATGTCGAATCGATCGGCAGCATCGGTCGACCCCGCTGAAGGTCCAGGCTGAACGTGATCGATCCCGGATTCGCGGCGACAATTCCGGCCAGAACTTCCGGGCCCCGGCAGGACTCCAGACCGATGATCGGCTCGGCCCCGCAATTCCGGACGGCAATCGCCTCGTCAACAGATCGAATTCCAGCATCGATCAGCAGTTCGAAACCCGCGTGAATCAATTCCTGATAAGTTTGCCAGTTGGGGCGCTGATGCAGAATCGCA
>CAZSTW010000001.1:145823-179230 GCA_964609845.1 uncultured Planctomycetaceae bacterium
AGAATCGCATCCAGATCTGCCACATAAAACCGCGTAAAGCCGAATTGCGAAGAGAGTGCACGAGCGACATCCATAGGTCTCACTTCTGACGTGAGCCGACTGCGCAGCGGCTGATACTCCGATCGCCGCCCCGCAATTCCGCGGACGACAACGCCGTTCAAGAGGTCGAGGACCGGCAGTACTGTCATAAAGCAACTTTGATTTCCAGGGTTCGTTTCCATTCCGCTGAGACAGTACCGCGAAAATCATCTTGGCTGAAAGTCTACCTTGAGATAATGTCCCCCCTCCGATCGGCTTTTTCCGCCGGTTTTCCATTCGCGAGATTTCCCATGTCAAACTCCGTTCATCCCGGCACAGGGCGATTCGCCAGATTCGTGAGTGGAGCTTTCGTGCTCGCGATCTGCTGGGCAACTTCGACCGGTCAGACCGCAGAGCCAGCCGAACCGAAAATCGTTTCACGGCAAACGCGAGAGTTCCGGGTACTCGTTGATCGACGGGAACGGGGATCACAGACAATGGTGATTTCCCGGCGCAGCGATGGGTCGGAAATGATGCGGGCGGAAGCCGAAGTGTCGTTGAATCTGGTCGTCTACCGGTATCGTTATGCTTCCACCGGAACAGAAGTCTGGAAGGGGGGGCGACTCATCGAACTGGCCAGCGAGGCTGACTACAACGGCGACAAGTACGTCGTGCAGGCCTCTGCATCGAATCAGGCCCTGCACTACGAAGTGAATGGTGAAGCACAGAAGGCACCACCTGATATCTGGGCGGCTTCCTATTGGCGTGAGCCTCCTGCGAATCGCGTGAATCAGAAGGTTAAACTGCTCGACGCTGACAAAGGGCGACAGTTAACAGCGGCTTTGGAACGCGTTGGCCAGGAAACACTCACGATCGAAGAGACTCCGATCAAGGCAACACGTTATCGACTGCGCGGTGATGTGGAAGTCGATGTCTGGTACGACGCTTCAGGAATTATTGTCCGCCAGGAGTCGATGGAATCGGGGCACAGGACCGTGCTGGAAGCTGTGAAAGTCAAGCAAGATCCTTTGGAATGAGGTCAGCCCCTCAACTCATCGGCGGACCTTCATCCGCCCCCGATCGCTGGCAAGAAATGAACTTCGGAATCGCGATTGATCGATGTCCGCAGGCCTGATGATGCGACGGACGAATCAACGGCGATCATCAGTCCGGGGCGCAATTGTCCATCCCGGCAGAGGCGGTCTCGCGTGCCGGGGTGGATGGATTCCAGAGCTTCAATCACCTCACGAACCGTCGTACCCTTGACCTCGACGACCTCCTGGCCACCCGTGAGGTCTCTGATTTGCGCAGGTATGAAGACTCGTGCCATAACGAAATCACTTCGCGGCTTCGCGTTCCCAGATCGCAGTCATGATTCTTGGTGGTGACATGGGCAGTTGCTTCATGCGGACACCGACAGCTGCTGCAATTGCATTGGCGATCGCTGCAGGTGGCGGACAGATCGGCACTTCACCGACACCTCGCACGCCGTACGGGTGTTGTGGATCAGGGACTTCCACCAGAATCGTGTCGATCATTGGAACGTCGTAGCAGGTGGGAATGCGATAATCGAGATACGTTGCGTTGCGCATCGATCCCTTGTCGTCGTACCAGTATTCTTCATTGAGAGCCCAGCCGATCCCCTGAACCGCGCCCCCCTGCAACTGGCCTTCCACGTAGCTGGGGTGAATTGCCGTTCCGACATCCTGAGCGACTGTGTAGCGCAGGATCTGAACCTTGCCGGTTTCAGGATCGACTTCCACATCAACGCAATGAGTTCCAAACGCTCCCGCTTGCGTTGCCTTACCGGACGTTCCATTGCCAATCACCGGGCCACCGGTTTCTGGCAGCTTGTGAGCGAGTTCTTCGAAGGTCATCCGCTTGCCATCGGGACCAGAAACGCCTCCGTCGACGTACGTGACTGTGGAAGGGTCAACTTCCCACAGTTCTGCCGCACGGATGACGAGTTGGCGCTGGATATCTCGAGCAGCCTCGATTGCGGCGATCCCCGTCGCAAACGTGACTCGACTCCCCCCGGTGACGTCGGTGTATCCGACGCTATCAGTGTCGACGACCGATGGAGTGACTTTTTCTGCCGTGATCCCGAGAGTTTCGGCAAGCTGCATGGCGATCGACGTTCGCGACCCGCCGATATCGGTGGAGCCTTCAATCAGCGTGACCGAACCATCGTAGCCGACAGTCGCAGTGACGGCCGACTTCAGGCCGATATTGAACCAGTAACCACTGGCAATTCCGCGTCCCTGGTTCGGACCGGCCAGTTTGGATTGATAGTGCTCACTTGTCTTGATCGCTTTGACGGTTTCCAGCATTCCGATACGGGAGTAGACAGGTCCGTCGACTCGGCGGACTCCTTCTTTCGCACCGTTTTTCAGGCGGAAATCGGCGGGGTCGATGCCGAGTTGCTGGCAGACTTCGTCGATCACAGTTTCAATCGCGAAGGCAGCATTTGTGGAACCGGGAGCCCGATAGGCATTGCTGCGGGGCTTGTTGACGCAAACGTCATAACCTTCCACGCGTGCATTCGGGAAATCGTAGCATGAGAAGATGCACATACAGCCGGGGCCGATGGGGGAACCAGGGAATGCTCCTGCTTCGTAGGCCAGGTATGCATCAGCCGCAGTGATCATACCGTCGCGTGTGACCCCCAGCTTGACCCGGATATACGACGCCGGCGTGGGCCCGGTTGCCTCAAATACGGCAGAACGGTCCATGATGACTTTGACGGGACGCCCGGACTTTTTCGACAACGCGGCAGCAACCGGTGGCAGGTAGACGGAAATCTTGCCGCCGAATCCTCCACCGATTTCCATCGGGACGACTTTCACGTCGGCAACAGGGATTCGCAACAATTCGGCTGTCTGCTGACGTGCGGTGAAGATCCCCTGAGTACTCATCCAGACCGTCACCTTGCCATTGGCATTCCAGATGGCAGTGGCATTGTGAGGTTCAATGTACCCCTGGTGAACTGTCCCCGTGCGGAATTCACGTTCCAGCACAACGTCTGCGGAGGCAAAGCCGGCCTGGACATCCCCTTTGGTGAAGATGATCTGTCGAGCGACGTTGGTCGGACGATCTGTTGCGGCTGAAGAACCCCCCATGACATCGGTCCGCACGTCATCATTCAGGACCGGTGCATCGGGCAACATCGCCTTGAGAACATCCAGCACCGGTTCCAGCACCTCGTACTGCACATCGATCAGCTTGCACGCTTCTTCAGCGATGTGAACATTGTCTGCAGCGACAGCCGCGACGGCGTGTCCCTTGTACAGAACCTTGTCGTGCGCCAGGACATTGGCACTCAGGTGCCGCATGTTGACAGCCCCTTCGCCGAGTTCCACCATGCGGTCACCCTGAGGGGGAAGATCGGCCGATGTCACAACGGCACGCACCCCCGGAAGGGCTTCTGCACGAGATGTGTCGATCCTGACGATCCGGGCGTGTGCATGCGGGCTGCGGAGGACGATTCCGTGGAGCAGGCCACTCAGTCGGATGTCGGCGCCGTACTTGGCACGACCAGTGACTTTGTCGACTCCATCATGTCGAATCGGACGAGTTCCAATGACTTTGTACTTCGGCTTGCCATTCGTTGACATCTGGGCAGTTCCTGTCACCTGTTCGCAGTTTTCGCCTGGCAGACTTCCGCGTCTACCGTGCCGATTCTAAACCTCGACAGACGCACGCGTCGTCGAACGAGAGTTTACGTGTTCAGTCGTCCATCGCCGCGCGACGCTTGTCGGCCGCGCACATCACCGCTCGCACAATCTTGTCGTATCCCGTACACCGGCAAAGGTTCCCAGCCAAGTAGAACCGGACTTGTTCTTCCGTTGGCGAAGGATTTTCGGCCAGCAAGGCTTCTGTCTGCATGATGAACCCTGGAGTACAGATTCCACATTGCAAAGCGGCACCTTCGAGGAACGCCTGCTGGACCGGAGCCAGGTGGCTGCCACAGGCGACCCCTTCCACAGTGCGAACTTCCGTCCCTTCGGCTTCGACGGCCAGGACCAGGCAACTAGTGACAGGCCGCCCGTCCATCAGTACGGTGCATGCTCCACAGTTCCCGTTAGAGCAGCCTTCCTTGGTGCCCGTCATGTCCAGCGTGTCTCGCAAGACTTCGAGAAGTGTCTGCCGAGGCTCACAGAGGAACTCAACGGGATCACCGTTCAATTTGATCGAAACGACTCGCTTCTTCGCCATGATGCTGCTTTCTCTGCGCGATCCAGACTGAAAAATTCGTTGAAATTCGCAAGCGTGTAATTGAGCAGACTCGACTAATGGCCCGGCTGGTAGGTGAACGTCTCACCGCGAGCCCGGGCGACGGCCGCCTTGAGGACTCGTGCGAGCAGGACTCCGACGAGGTGAACACGGTATTCGGCTGTTCCACGCATGTCGCTGATCGGCGTTGCGATCGCTTTGGCAGCCGCAACCGACTTGGCAATGGCAACATCGTCGAAGGCCTGGCCGATCAACGCCTGGGCAGCATCCGTGGCGAGCAGCGGGGTCGGGCCGACTGCCCCCAGAGCGATCCGGGCATCGGCGATTCGTTGTCCAGATTCGTCGAGGGTGACAGATGCACCAACACCAACAACTGCGATGTCCATTTCATTTCGCGGAATGAAGCGTCGATAGTGAGATCCACTCCGGGCAGCCCGGGCAGGGAATTTCAGTTCGACAAGCAGTTCGCCAGGCTGCAGAACATTCTTGCCTGGTCCGGTACAAAACGATTCCACAGGGACTTCTCGTGTGCCATGCTTGCTGGCAATGACACACTGGGCACCCAGAGCAATCAAGCTGGGAATCGAATCTGCAGCAGGACCTGAATTACACAGGTTGCCACCGACCGAAGCACGGTTCTGAATCTGGATTCCACCGATGATCCGGCAACTGTCGACGAGTGCCGTGTAATCGCGACTGATTTCTGTGCTGGCGATCACTTTCCAGCAGGGAACACTGGCTCCCAGTCGCAGGCCCGAGGGGCTGGCTTCGAGTCGATTCAACTCAGGAAGCTTCTTGATATCGACCAGTACATCAGGAGCAAGCCGACCAGTGCGAACGTGATCGATCAAATCCGTTCCGCCTGCCAGCGGTCGTGCCACAGACGCGCCACCCAGCAGGGCGAGTGCATCTGCCAGCGTCGACGGGACAGCGTAATCAAAATCGCGCATCGTTTTTCCTCAGTTGCTCATCAGTGTTCGCGAACAGGGGCTGAATCCATGTCTGATCAGGTCCAGTGCTGCTGGAGATATCATCGAAGGAATGATTCGCGTGTGCAACCGTGACGGACCAAGTTCGTTCAGGGCAATGGGCTTTTTCCAAGTAGTGGAGTCAATGATCCCCACATCGTTTTCCCTCGGAGTTGACTCCACGCAGGAGGAGGGGTGCCACGATCTTGGAGTCTGCGACAAGGTCGTGTGTCATGACGTTTCGAGCTCATTTCAAAACCAGACTCTTCACATACCAAAGAGATTTCGAGAATAGTCACGATCCAGCAAAGACACGGCCTTGTTGCGGACTCCAATACCGTGGCACCCGTTCCACCAGCACTTGAGGACACCGAGCGCGCCTGTTGTGGTGGACACATGCCTCGAAGTGCTGGCATCACAGAAGTAGAGCTCGCTTCGAGCGCCGGCCCACCATCTGGAGATTCCGACATTTGCTGGAGGCTGCCTACATTCTGTCCAGCTTAAAAAGGTATTGGCTCTTCGAATTCACGCAGCTACTCAGCAGCTTCGGCGTCTTCGCGGCGTTCAAACACCAGGGGATGATCGGATTGAGGATCGGCAACGCGGAGCGTAATTTTGCCGTTCAAGACATCGGTCAGCAGATCGCCACAAACTTCTGCTCGCCATCCCTGACTCAGTCGCGGAGGATCTCCATCCCGCTCGCCATACGCGTGCCAGCGAACCAGGTGTCGCAAGTCTGCAGTCTTGCCAATCAAGCCCATCGCGACATTCAGTTCTGCACATCGGTTTGCCAGGGCCAGGCCGAGCAGTTGTCCGACGACTTGTTCATCGTGCGACTTCTCTTCGTCGAGCGACTTTGGCAGGACGGGCAGTTGATTCTTCGGAATGGCGATTCCTTCGGAAACGCAGGCCAGCATCGCAGCGGCGGCCTTCTTGTATTCCGGGCGATTCATGTCTCGAACGGCCAGCAGATCGGCTTCGCTGGTGGGTCGGCGTTTGGCAATTTCCAGCACGAGATCGTCTCGCAAGATCTTGCGCATGGGGCGATTCTTGGCGGCGGCTTCCGCTTCGCGCCAACGATAGACTTCGCGAACGACAGCCAGTTCTCGTGCCGAGAGCCGGTGAATTCCAGGCAGTCGCTGCCAGCTTTCCGGAGCCCGCTCCGCCGAAACTTCGTCGATCATCCGCTGCATTTCGGCCTGAGCCCATGACAGACGCTTCAGCTTTGTCAGGGACTTTTTCTGGATATCGTAGATCTCGAGGACATGCTTGACGTCGTCAACGGCATACTCGATCTGGTTCTCGGTGAGTGGACGGCGGCGCCAGTCTGTGCGAGTTTCACGACCGTGAGCCGTGCGGCCGAGAACTCGCTTGACCAAGGCATCGTAACCGAGCGGGAAGCTGCGGGAACGCAATCCTTCAGCGACTTGCACATCCCACAACTTCCGTGGAGGTGCATTGGCAAATGTCAGACAGAATCGAACTTCTTCACGGCCACCGTGGATCAGGATTGTCGTCTTGTCGTCCGCCATCAGTTCCCACCAGGCGCTCAGATCCTGGATCTCGAACGGGTCGACAGCGACGCATCGTTCCACGGTGGCAAACTGAAGCAGGCAGAGTTCCGGTCGATAGGTGTATTCCGAGACAAACTCGGTATCAAACGCCACCAGCTTCGCCTCGCGAATATGCTGGCAAAGGTCATCGAAATCAGCCTGGGTCGTGATGAGCGACGGGGACATCGATAGCTGCTTCCACTCAAACGTCCGACGGCCGACAACCGCCGAAAGTTTCAAACCAGCAACAGATCCAGTTGGCAACGCATTTCGATTCCTGCTCGTTCGAATCTCGGACCCGACGGCCAGAGATACCAACGGGCGGGAATCATTCCGCGAAGACATCCAGAACCTGATGGATCTGGATGTCCCGCAGAACGTCAATGAACCTAATTACAGCGTACCGCCGTAACGGGCTTCACTCCCCAGCAGCTCTTCAATACGCAGCAACTGGTTGTACTTGCAGATTCGGTCGGTCCGGCTTGCCGAACCAGTCTTGATCTGTCCGGTATTCAGGGCGACAGCCAGGTCGGCGATCGTCGTGTCTTCGGTTTCACCCGAACGATGACTCATGACAGCCGTGTACTTGGCCCGGTAAGCGGTCTGAACGGCATCGACTGTTTCTGACAGCGAACCGATCTGGTTCACTTTGACCAGGATACTGTTCGCAATTCCTTCTTCGATACCACGCTTCAGGCGATTGGTGTTGGTGACGAACAGGTCGTCGCCGACCAGTTGAACTTTGCCGCCGATGGAATCGGTCAACAGCTTCCATGTCGTCCAATCGTCTTCCGCACAGCCATCTTCGATGGAGCAGATCGGATACTTTTCTGACCACGACTTCCAGATCCCGACCAGTTCATCCCCCTTGACCTTCTTGCCGTCCATTTCGTAGAGGCCGGTCTTGGAATCAAAGAACTCGGTCGATGCACAGTCCAGGGCCAGCTTGATTTGTTCGCCAGGCTTGTAGCCAGCCTTTTCGATGGCTTTCAGGATGACCTGAATCGCCGCTTCGTTGCTTTCGAGATTTGGAGCGAAACCACCTTCGTCACCGACAGCGGTACTCATGCCCATGTCGTTCAGCACTTTCTTCAGGCTGTGGAATGTTTCCACCCCGGCTCGCAGGCCGTCGCTGAATGTGGTGAAGCCGACAGGAACAATCATGAATTCCTGAAGATCGATCGCGTTGTTTGCATGGGCACCGCCATTGATGATGTTCATCAGCGGAACAGGGAGCGTATTCGCACCAACACCACCGAGGTAGCGGAACAGCGGCAGGAAGCTGACGCGGGCCGCAGCGTGAGCACAGGCCAATGAACAGGCCAGGATCGCATTTGCACCCAGCCGTGACTTGTTCGGAGTTCCATCCGCTTCGATCATCGCGCGGTCAATCGCACCCTGATCGGTGACTTGCATGTCAATAATGGCTTCGGCCAGTTGTTCGACATTGTCAACAGCTTTACGGACACCTTTACCCAGGTATCGCCCCTTGTCGCCGTCACGCAATTCGCAGGCTTCGTGAGCCCCGGTGCTCGCTCCACTTGGAACAGCCGCACGGCCAATCGTGCCATCTTCCAGTTCCACATCGACCTCAACGGTCGGGTTCCCGCGACTATCCAGAATTTCCCGTGCACTCACGGCGGTGATCGCCACTGTCATCGCAGACTTTCCTTCCTCAGATTCCCATAGATCAAGCCGAGATCGCTCGGTACCAAAACGCCGCTTTTGGCAGCGGGTCACGGAATGTAACCATTTGTCGGGGGAGTTTTTTACCACAATAAGGCTCTGTCGACCATCGGCCGCCGCGGAATCTGTTCGGACGACCGAAATTCAGGGGAAACTCAGGGGAATGAGGAGCGGCTTCGGTTGAGGATTCGTCGGGTCAGGAGACTCGCGCGAAATTCGCGGAGTTTGGCGAGATCACGGAAAAGCCGTCCCCGGTTGGAGAAAACTTCACAACGGCTCGATAAGATGGTAACGTATCAGTGGAATCTGGTTTGACCCGCCTTGACCATCCCACCTTGAAATTCGGAAGACTCCCATGAGTTTCTCAAAAAGACTCTGTTCCGGCCCCCTCACCCGCCGGGAAATGCTTTCCGTCGGCGCACTCGGTATTGGTGGCATGGGTTTGCCCGATCTCTTTAAGCTGAGGGCAGATGCGGCGGAACAAGGGATGCCGGTTGAACCCGATACGAATATCATATTTGTGTGGCTGCCGGGTGGTCCTCCGCACATGGACATGTACGACATGAAGCCCAAGGCCCCGACGGAATACCGGGGGGCATTTCACCCGATTCCGACCAAGGTTCCCGGTCTGGATGTCTGCGAATTGATGCCCCGCCATTCCGCGATTGCTGACAAATACAATGTCATTCGTTCGGTCTCCCATACATTTGCTGACCATGGGGGTGGTCATAAGCGAATGATGACCGGTCGAATTCCCGCGACGCCCGTCGATACCGTCAATGACGCACCCGCGACTGGTGCCATCGTCGCGAAATGCCGTGAAAATCGAAACAACGGCCTGCCAAATCAGGTCTCGCTGAACCCCGGTGGGCGAATTAATGACGTATTTGCCCAAGGTGCCGCGTACCTTGGCAGCGCCTACCTGCCATTCAATGTGGAAGGTGATCCGACTGCCCCGAATTTTTCGGTACCGAACATCGCTCCCGTGGCGCAAGTCGCGCAGCGGCTTGACGATCGGATGAAATTACTGGGCGGACTTGATCGAATCGAACGGCAGATTGATGCTTCAAAACTGATGTCATCAATGGACAGCTATCAGCAGCGTGCTGTCGGGATGATCACCAGTGATCGGGCTCGCAAGGCGTTTGATCTGTCGAACGAGCCGGATGCCATTCGAGATCGCTACGGCCGTCACTGCTGGGGACAACGAGCCTTGATGGCTCGTCGGCTGGTCGAAGCCGGGGTCAGTTTCGTGACGGTGATCATGGAAAACCCGTATCAGTCCGGTATTCCGCACTTGAAGCAAGGGGTCTATAACTGGGATTCCCATGCAGTGAACTGCCATATCTGGGACGATTTGAAAGTTCGGCTCCCGATCTACGACCAGGCTGTGACAGCTTTGATTGAAGATATTTATCAGCGAGGGATGGATCGCAAGACGATGATCCTGGTGACAGGTGAATTTGGACGGACGCCTCGGATTGAAAACACCGCCGGATCGCAAACGGGAGTCATCCAGCCAGGCCGCGATCACTGGCCGCAAGCCATGTCGTTCATCATGGCAGGAGGCGGAATGCGAACGGGTCAAATCATCGGTTCCACGAATTCCAAGGGTGAACACCCGGCTGATCGCCCGCTGACACCGAATGACCTGTGGGCCACGGTTTACCGTCATCTGGGAATCGATTCAGCGATGTCCTTCCTCGACCATCGCGGTCGCCCAATGCCAATTCTCCCCTTCGGTGAACCGATTGCGGAACTGTTGTAGAGATTCAGTGGCTAGCCTGAAAAGCAGTCGACGTTCTTGGTATTGTGACTCCACGGTCTTAGAATGATGTTGGAGGGTATACGATGCCAAATCAGTCTCTTGAGAACGACCTTCAAGACTTTGTTCAATTTGCCACGCGGCGCATCGAATCTGGCACCGGCGGCGAATCGGTTGAGCAACTTGTCGAAGAATGGCGAAACGAAGCAGAATTACTAACTGACGTGCGTCAAGGCGTTCTCGACAAAGCTGCTGGACTGGCCGAACCTGCGGATAGAGTGTTTGCGGATGTTCGTGGACAGTTGGGACTGTCAGAGTGATTCGACGTGATGAGACCACGTTCGGTAAATCTTGGCACGCCAATTTCAAACAAAGACCGAAGGTTACTTCCGCCGAGATTGGGACTTCAATATTAGATCGACCCACGCCGCTTCATCTGGAGGAAGTGGAGGTTCCGGCGGATCGGGCTGATAGTCGATTTTCCAATACCGACCGCGTTCATAGACCTGGTCAATCAGTTGTTGAAGGTTGAGTCGAACGTCGCGATCGTATCTCCGTAACGGGATGGGGATGACGGGCAAAGGTTCTCGCAAGGTGGATCCGAACACTTTTGTTCGCAGACGTGATCGAACACTCATCATGTATGTGCGGCGGAGGTTTGGTGGAATCCGTTCCCAAGCTGCCGACAGCATATGTTGACCACAACGAAGCAGATCAATCTCCACCAAATTAATGCCCCCAACAATGTAATCCCGTTGCTTTCGCTGATACTCGTCACGACCGGATGATGTCAATTTATTCGTCGGGTTGAGTACTTCGATGACGGTAATGACCCGCTCCCCAGACGATGCGTCAACGATTTTCACGTGACGCGACGTCTCGGGAACCTCTTCCAAAACCACCAACGGCTCTGCGACCAGTGTGAATTCGCCCTGCGGCAGATCAATGACAGCTTGTTGATCCTGAACGATGCTCACATCAGGCGCGACCAATCGAATGTCGTCTGGTCCGTCGACTTCGATTTTTTCTTCGACACGCGCGACGAGATCGGCAGGCAGTTGCCTTTGGATCTCGTCGCGAATATACGTCATCAAGCTCGTGTGAACATCGCGCCAATGCGATTCCAGATAGGGGGCCATGCCTGGAAACGGGCTCTTCATGGTATCCTCGCGTTCACAATCCAGACCGTCAGGCCTGAGGTTCTGTCATGGCCCAGGGATCAAGGGCTTTCTTCAACTGGTCCTCTGGCAGAATGTTCTGTTCAAGGCAAAGTTCGCGAATCGTCTTGCCGGACTTGAAGGCTTCCTTGGCCAAAGCGGCTGCTTTTTCATAGCCAACATAGGGGTTCAGGCTGGTCACCATCGCCAAACTCTTTTCAACGCTTGCTTCACACGCTTCGGCATTAGCTTCCATATCGAGTGCACACAGATCGATAAACGCTGTGGTTCCCTGCGCCATCAGCGCTACCGACTCCAGTGTTGCGTGACCCATGATCGGCATCATGATGTTCAACTGGAATTGGCCACCCGTTGCACCGCTGAAGGCGACCGTCTGATCGTTGCCGATGACACGTGCGGCGACCTGCATCAGGCTTTCGCACATCACCGGATTGACCTTGCCCGGCATGATTGAACTACCCGGCTGGCGATCCGGCAACATGATTTCGTAAAAACCGCAGCGAGGTCCCGAACCGAGCCAGCGGATATTGTTGGCAACATTGAACAACGTCGTCGCGATCACTCGCAACTGTCCATGGCATTCGACCAGGCCATCGCGCTGGGCATTCCCTTCGAAATGATTGACTGCTTCGAAAAAGCCGAGCCCTGTTTCACTCGCCAACGCTTCACATGTCCGGCGGCCGAATTCCGGATGCGTATTGATTCCCGATCCGACAGCGGTCCCGCCGACCGGAAGTTCCAGCACTGCTTCCAAGGCCCGCTGTGCTCGCCCGACGCTCAATTCCAATTGACGGGCGAATCCCCCAAATTCCTGGCCCAGACGCAGTGGAGTGGCGTCTGCCAGGTGAGTTCGGCCGATCTTGATGATCTTGTCCCAGCGCTGAGCTTTTGACTTCAAGACATCGGCAAAGCGGCTGAGAGCGGGAACCAAGGTCTTGTGAATACTGATCGCCACGGCGACGTGGATCGCCGTCGGAAAAGTGTCGTTGGTGCTCTGTCCCATGTTGACATGGTCATTGGGATGAATCGGCTTCTTCATTTCGAAGCGATTTCCGCCCGTTGCTTCGATGGCTCGATTCGAAATGACCTCATTGCAATTCATATTGCTGGAGGTTCCCGATCCGGTCTGGAAGACATCGATTGGAAATTCGCTGTTAAACTTGCCAGCGACCACTTCCTTGGCCGCATTCAGCATCGCATCGACTTGCTGGGCATTGAGTGGGTTCTTGCCGGTACCAGTTAATTTTCCGAGATCACGGTTGGCAATTCCGCAGGCCCATTTGACCAGTCCCATCGCCTGAATCATTTCTGGACGCAGTGTCCAGCCAGAAACCGGAAAGTTCTCGACCGCGCGTTGAGTCTGTGCGCCATAGTAGGCTTGAGCGGGAACTTGAACATCACCCATCGAATCGTGTTCGGTACGAAATTCGGTCATCGAAGTCTTCCAATTGATTTCACGAGAAACAGAGCCACCACGGGACACACATCGCGGTCCGCCATTGTGGGGAATTCCATGATACCGTGGCACGATCTCAGCAACCAAGCATCGCCCCGGAACCGCGAAACACTGAATCCGACAAAACTGTCGTTTATCTGGTGGCGTCAACAATTTACGTAAATTTACAGTCTCGGATCAGTGGAGTCCCATGACTGGAAAACGGGAGACACGGGGCAATCCACCTGAAAATTGTCTTACAGCGAACTTGATCTGCAAATTACCAGCAGCCATTCGCAAATGTCTGTAATTCCTGCCCGAACGAGACCGTCGACTTGACCTGCTGACCCTCGCGGTTCACAGTGAGGAAGTGCTGATTGGAAGTTCGCCATCACGGTCAGGAATCCTCATTGGAATTGCTTCAAGATAACAAAGAGTCGCACTGTTTATCGCTGTCGGCGAGAGCTGTCCTTACCAGTTGATTGCCGCCTCTGTCTGTGGGTGATTTGATGGCGTCGTTCTTTCGAACCTATCGCACAACCTCAGATGGTGAACGCATTGATGGTGTGTTCGCGATGGCGTTCATCCACAATTTTGATTACCACCTGACTCACATCAGCATCTACCGCGATGGCATGGTTGATTGCTGGGGGCTGGTGACGTTTGAGGAGTTCAAGGAGAAAGTTCGTTCGGGGTGGGTTGTTACTCAGCCCCCGCCGGACGCGAAGGTCAGCGTTTCCTTTCTGGCGTCATTCACAGCATCCGATGCACAGTACTGGATTGACGCTGAAGAGTTCATTCGCGAGGTGGCCGATGAGATCGAAGGATTGAACGGTCGATCAACTTCCTCGGGGCGTTGCATAGAGGCCTGGAAGGCGTATCAGGCGTCGCCATCAGATGCGACCAGAGAGGCTTTGCAGGTGGCCTACGAAGCGATTCCGAAACACAAACGAAGGTTCGTTCTTGGCGACCAGGATCGCAAGGACCACCCCATCCGACGTGTGCTGTATCCCGAGTAGTAAAGTCCTGGAACCTTCATTGTAGCACTCGGCCCGATAAGCCGCTCAGTCGTGAGCAATTAAATGAATTGCAGGTGCTTTCAGATTGGCGGTAACTTGATCGCCAACCTTCAACTGCAGTTCCGTACACGCAGGACGGGTGACCAGCGCGGTGAGATCGAATCCGCAGTTTAAACCGACACGAACCAGTGGACCTTCAGGAGTCATCGACACAATTGACGCCGGAAGGTGGTTTCTCACGCTGGATTCTCCTGCAGGGCCTTTTTGAATGGCGACGTCTTCTCCGCGGATGCAGACGTGAACGCATTTCGCGGGAAGCGACGGAGCCACGGCCAGCAGTGTCGTAGGGCCGACCTGAACGTTCGCCAGCCCTTCGTGAACATTCAGGATTGTACCGATGACGACGGTTTCCACCCCGACGATGCGCGCCACTGACAGGTCGGATGGTCGAGTGATGACCTGTTCCACCGGACCAGATTGACGAATCCGACCACCCTCCATAATCACGAGATGATCAGAAAGAGCTATTGCCTCTACGCGATCATGCGTCACGACCATGACAGGGATCTGAAACAAAGACAACCGTCGTCGCAGTTCTGATCGCAACTGCTCACGCAGAGTTGCATCGAGTGCCGACAAGGGTTCATCGAGCAGCAGCAGCCTGGGACGCCGTACAAGAACCCGGGCCAGAGCGACGCGTTGCTGCTGACCTCCTGAGATCTGATGTGTTCGGCGGCTTTCCAATCCCTTCAGGTCGAACATCTGGACCATCTCAGCAACTCGTTGACGACGTTCCTCCCGCGAGCAGTTACTTAATCCGAACGCAATGTTCTCGAACACTGACAGATGTGGAAACAGAGCGTAGTCTTGAAGCAGAAATCCAATATCGCGCTGCTGGGGAGTGAGACAGATTTTCTGCTGAGAATCGAACCAGACTTTTCCTGCGGCGCGAATCGAGCCTTCGTTCGGACGTTCCAGTCCAGCCAGGCAACGCAGGACTGTTGTCTTGCCACACCCCGACGGACCAAACAGCGTCGTCACCGAAAATCCCGCAGGGAGGTTGAGTTCTGCCGCGATCGTGGCACCCCCTGCGAATCGCTTTTCAAACCGGGCAACCAGTTCCTGAGAATTCGAATGAGCGGCGGAGGGGATCAGAGTCATGCGGGTGACCTCCATCGCTGCAGCAATTGCGTCAGACACAGGACCATGAACGAGAACACAATCAGCAGCCCTGAAGTTCGTGCTGCAGCGGCGTAGTCAAGCGCCTGCACGTCGTCATAAATCGACACGGAAATCGTGCGAGTGATTCCCGGGATGTTCCCGCCGAGCATCAGCACGACACCAAATTCACCGACCGCATGGGCAAACGTCAGCACCAGCCCCGCAAGGATACCGGGCCAGCAGAGTGGTAAAGCAACCCGTCGAAATGTTTCGAATCGCGAGACCCCCAGGCACCACGACGCTTCGACCAGACGCCGATCCAAAGCCGAAAAAGCTGCAACAAAGGGACGAATGGCAAACGGCAGATTGCCAAGAACCGAACCGACCAGAATGCCGGAAAAAGAGAAGGGGAGGTGCCCCCCGGTGACTCGTTCGTAGAACTGTCCCAAAGGGCTTTGTGGACCGAGTGCGAGCAGGATGTAGAACCCGAGTACAGTAGGAGGGAGGACGAGGGGAAGCATGACGATCGATTCGAGCAGATACTTTCCGCGCCAACGTGTTGTCGCCAGCCAATAGGCGAGCGGCAGTCCGAAAACGAACAGGATTGCCGTTGTCGAAATTGCCAGTTGCAACGTCAGCAGAATCGCCTGCCAGTCCAATGAATCCAATGAAATCGTCTCCAGAATTGAGGTGAGAAATATCGGCGAGGTACCAGCGTTCCGATCGGCACTTTCTGCGTGAATGCGAAACGTTAAAGAATACCATACCGCCCGACTTACGAAATCACAGAGTGACGTTCTGGCCGATCAGCAAAACTTGCTTCGTTCATACGACGGACGGGTACTGACCAGCAACACTCCATCATCAAGGCGACTCCAATATTGAAGGCTGAAGTCGTTCCTGACGCCTGGAGTCTGGATACGCTGCTGACCGTTGGTGGGCAGCGTGAATTGGGATTGAATTCGAATGACCCCAGCGATAAACCGGTACTTGTTCTTTGAACTTCTCAATGCAGAATGCATCCAATTATGCACCTCTCTCGTCTCCAGCGCAGAGTTCTCGAACGCTATCGAGAATTTCACGGCGAACCGCCAACAATCGGCAAACTGATTTCAAGGTCGATCGTCGCACACATTGCGATGCTCATGGGCATCGGGGCATTGCTCGCCATCGCCCTTGCTGCCGATTTGAAATACGTGGCGGCGGGAATTGCCGGTGCGGTAATCGGGGTGTTGAGTCGCGATCTGGGCCTCTTCATGAGATCTGTCCGCATCTGGCCCGTCCTGGAAAGCGTTATCGACTGGGAAAAGGTGGACGAACTCTTGGATGATGAATCGCGGTGAGCCATCCCTGAAGACCATCTGTTTGTGTCCCAAATTCCTGGTCAGTGACGATGGCTGAATAGGATCGACATCGAGGTGGCTCAAGACTTGTTGCTGCCGACGGGCGTCAGTTCGACTGTTGTGAATGGTTGTTCATAATCCCAGTGAAATCGGTGACAGATTCGGGCGAAAGTCGCGCAGGTTTGCCTAAAATCGTCGCAGAAAAAAGGCTCCAGATCGCCTGTTTCTGCAGGAAATCGCATTGGCACACGGGTTGCGTCACAGGGGAGGCATGGTCACACTATCCCCCCCGCCGATGTTATGGAATTCGATGTCAACGTCGAACGCACCCGACGTGTTTCTTGTCGCCGAGGGCGAAATCGCTCGGCAATGGGATTCGCTGCTTCGCAGCAGTCGACACGTTCCGCGAATTGTGCGTGCTGCCACGGAAATACCGGACGAAAGTCCAGCGGCCAGTTGTGTACTGCTGGTCCTGAACTCGCCCAGTGAACTGAGCGGCCTGCATGCCTGTGCACGCTGGCTGTCTCAAGCGGACGAACGCCCGCTGCTGGTTTTGTCGTCCGCTCCGGACGTGATTCGATTGCTGAAGGTTTTGAGCGCCGGACGGCTGGAAGTGATTGATGCTTCAGCCCCTGCGGATGAAATTCTGGCTCGAATCAATGGCGCGATTGCCGCCGACAGTGAGCGTCTTCGACGCCGTGCTGCCTGGCGTGAAATTGCCGAACGCTTCCGAAATCTGACGGTCAAAGATCGGGCAGTGCTGGATCTGCTTCAGGAAGGTTTGCCCAATAAGTCCATCGCTTTACGTCTGGCTGTCACCGAACGGGCTGTCGAAATGCGACGCGCCAATCTGATGAAGAAGCTGCGGGCTCGGTCTCATGCTGAATTGATCCGCATGGTAACTCAATACGAAGTCTTCGCGAATTTCGGATTGCCATTGCCAATTGAATGAATGGCAAAGTGTTGTGACGGGTGACGGATGAGCCTGGCGGTCCTACAATTGATCGAGCACGATTCCTCGACATTGTGATACCGCCATGACATTGCCCGTCCATTCGCCGACGCTCCCTTACTACCTGGGATGTCCTGTCTGGGCCTGTGCCGAATGGACAGGGACATTGTTCCATTCGGGGGCCAGGAAGCACGAGTATCTGCATCAGTACTCGATGGCGTTCAATACGGTCGAAGGGAACAGCACGTTTTATGGTATCCCTGCGATTGAAACCGTGCGACGCTGGTGTGATGAGGCATTACCGGGCTTCCGGTTCGCGTTGAAGTTTCCTCGCGCGATCAGTCATGATCGACAACTGGTCGATGCCGCAGCGGAAACGCGAGCGTTTCTGACGGTTCTGGAAGTACTCGCTTCAGCGGATCGACTGGGGCCTTCTTTTCTGCAATTGGGGCCATCTTTCTCTTCAGCTCAATTTCCGGCGTTGGCAACATACCTGAGAGAACTTCCGGAAGAGTTTCCGTTTGCGGTTGAAGTCCGACACGAGGACTATTACGACAACGGAATTCACGAGCACGAACTGGATGATCTGCTACGACGGCTGCAGATCGACCGCGCTTTGTTTGACAGCCGGGCATTGTTTTCTGCACCCCCTCGGGACGATCACGAGGCCGAGGCACAGCGGCGCAAGCCGAATTCACCCAGTCGCCAGACGGTGACCGGCCAACGGCCGATGCTGCGATTTGTTGGCCGCAACGATGTCCCTTCTGCACAGCCATGGATCGAGGAATGGGCTCCCGTGGTTGCTCAGTGGATTACGGACGGACTGTCCCCCTATGTCTTCACGCATACTCCACATGATCGACATGCTCCTGAACTGGCGAGGGCGTTCCATGACGAGTTACGAAAGTACCTTCCGGAACTGTTGCCGCTACCGCCATGGCCAGGAGCCGCATCGGCCGCTGTCCCGCGGCAACGACAACGCGAGCTGTTTTGAGAGGGAAGCTAGTGCGTGTCGCACTTCCGTGTCGGGTCGAAACACGGGTTAGACGCTGTCGTTTGATGCCCGCGGGACGCCACACTTAAGTGAGATGTGCTCTAAGGTTAACTGCGGCATCAATCCGTGTTGTCAGTGCTCTCCGTGTCCCACTTGTTATGTTCTTGAATGGCGGGACACGGACAACGCGGCCGACACAGAGAAGACTCCACGTGGCGAGGCAGCTCGATCATCCGCCAATCAGGTGCAGTCGCAGCAGATTCATAGCGGTCTTCGCCGTCCGGCTCTTGGCAATCTCTGGATCGCCGAAGTGCTGAACCTTTTCCACCTGCACGACCTTGGGACCTGCGAGCGCCACGAAGCTGGCGGGCACCGCTGCAAACGGGTCATCCGCTTTGAAATCAGCCCACTCGGTAATCGCCAGCGCGAAGTTCGTACCGAATTTCTGCCGGCAACCGCGTGCCATGGCTTCGGCCGCTTCGGAACTGATATCGCCGTATTGACGCAGCAGTAACGGATCAACGGCGAGCATATCTCGCTTGGCGGCGTGGGTTGGTGCAACCACCCCACCTTTGTAACAGGTGTCGAATCCCGTCACTCCCGTTAACTTATACGACAACAAGCCCCCGGTCCCCGATTCGGCTGTCGACAGTGAGGCGCGACGCTGATTCAACAGTCGGATCAGTGCATGCTCCAATTCTTCGTCTTCCGATCCGAAGGCGATCGTTCCCATCCGATTGATGATCGCGTTGCGAGTTTTCTCGATCTTGTCGCTACATTCGTCCGCACTCAATCCTTCCGCCGTGATTCGCAGGGTAATCGTTGCTTCGTGGACGGTGATGCCGACATCCGGATCACGCCCGCGAGCCGTCAATTCGCCCAGCATCTCTTCAGCCTGAGATTCACCGACACCGAAGCAATTGATGCGTGCCCGACGAATGACCTTGCCACCACCATCCAACCGTGGCACAACCTGCTGGCGAAACATCTGCTTCATTTCACTGGGAACGCCGGGCATGGCGGCAATGCGGCACTGGCGACCATTGCTGCGATTCAGGGTCATCCAGATTCCGGGAGCTGTCCCACGTGGATTCGGGATCGGTTCTGATCCGGCTGGAAACATCGCCTGCATGGTGTTTCGTTCAGGCATGGGCCGATTCCGGCGTGCGAACATCGTCTTAACGTGTTCCAGTGACGGGGGATGAAGTTCCAGTTCAACCCCTGCAACCTTCGCGAGTGCTTCTCGCGTAAGGTCGTCGAGCGTGGGGCCCAACCCGCCGGTAATCAGGACGACTTCACTGCGTTCGGCTGCGAATCGAATCGCGGAGACCATCTCGTCGAGATCATCCCAGATCGTCGTGTGAGCCCGGACGGCAATGCCACACTCGGCCAGTTCCAGGCTGAGCCACTGGCTATTGGTATCAAGTTTCGCGCCAGAGGTCAGTTCGGTCCCTACGGCGATGATTTCGGCCGACATGTTCGGTCCTGCAAGGTCACTGAATTCAAGGTCCTGATGATGCAGCGGTCACGGACTGATTGAACTTTTCAAATCAACCAGACGCTTCTCACTTCATCGCGACGGCAATCGTGTTCGCTACGGTCCCGACGCCGCCGTAGCTTAACCACAAGAGGCACATGTCAGCAACGCGGTCTGGACTTCGATTCAGAGCAATTGCCTTTTTCCACCAGCAAGGGCAGGGACCGCAATGTCGCCAGAATTCGACGCCGCCGATCATCGAATCGGCTGTGGATTATTCGGATTCACGTTGAAACAGTGATCGCAGTGGAATCCGTGACAGTTTTCCCTGGCCAAATTGCAGTTGAAGTTTCGCCAGCCTCTCCTCGGTCGGGCCAATGCTCCAGCATTCGTCTTCCGGCAACTCCTCGATCGGTTCGACATCCCCTTCGTCATTGAGCGGACAGATGTCGCGTAGTTCAACAAAATCACCGCTCGCTTCTTCTTCCAGCCAGCGCAGCGGCAGTCCCTGAGTTCGACAGACATACGGTCGGTCTTCGTAGATCCGGCACGCACCGTCAGGATCCAGAAAAGCGCACGCGCCCGGGGCGTGCGGAACAGCAGTCTGCAGCAGGTTCAGATGCGACTGACGAATGTTCTGGGCTTCGACTTCAAATACCGTCAATTCGTCCACGCAGCACATGCTGCATCCTCGACGGCAGACCAATCGCGGCCCGTGAATCTCCACGAGCCGCGCGGTCTGCTGGTCAATGTCGCCGTAAAGCGACTTTAGGTCGTCGAGGGGATTGGACATATCAAACTTCTGGAAGTCGTTGGAAGTTGGAGTACGTATTCGACCGACACTCGATCCAGGTGAAACAGCGTGTCGAAAACGTACCCCGCAAGGCATCACGTTATGTGAGCACCCTTGGTTTCCACATACACGGCATAAACCGAAGTACTGGCGGTCATGAACAGGCGATTACGCTTGGTCCCGCCGAAGCAGACGTTGCTGCAGATCTCGGGCAGGTGAATCTGGCCGATGCGTTTTCCTTCCTTGGGTTCGAAGACGTGAACCCCATCATATCCGGCCCCGACCCAGCCAGCGCTAGCCCAGACATTGCCGTCAATGTCGCAGCGGATTCCGTCGGCAAACCCCGCCTTCACGACGGATTCACCGGTTGCAGTTTTCATTTCAAGATTCATCGAAGCAAATTCGCGACCATTGGCGACTTTCTTCTCATCGACGATATCCCAGACTTTGATGTTCTTCGGGGCATTGTCGTAGTGAGATGCTCCGGTATCAGCAACGTAGACGCGCTTGTAGTCCGGCGAGAAGCAAAGGCCATTCGGCTTGAAGATCTCATCGGTCATCTTCTCGACCTTCAACGACTTGCCATCAATCCGGTAGACGGCTTCTTTCTGGTAGGGCTGCTTCGAATCATTCGGGGCCTTGACGCCTTCATAGTGCATCAGGCTGCCGTACCCGGGATCAGTGAACCAGATATCTCCGTTCGGATGGACCGCGCCGTCGTTAGGGGCATTCAGTGACTTTCCATCGAACTTGTCAGCCAGTACCGTGATCGAACCATCGTATTCGTAGCGCACAACGCGTCGATTTCCGTGTTCAAACGAGATTTGACGCCCCTGAAAATCGAATGTGTTTCCGTTGCTGTTGCCAGCAGGATTGCGGATCACGCTGACGTGACCATCTTCTTCCAGCCACCGCAATTGAATGTTGTTGGGAATATCGGACCACAGCAGGTATCGCCCGACACCATTCCAGGCGGGCCCTTCAGCCCAGAGCATCTGATCGCTGTGATAGATCCGCTGGATTGGTGTGTTGCCGAGTGCGTATTTCTTGAACCGTGGATCGAGAACCACGATATCAGGATCCGGGTATCGAACCGGTTGGGCGTTTGGACCGTAGTCGCGTCCGAGTGCATTCGTGGCAGCCATGCCGAGTGCGCCGGCAGTCATCGCCAGGAAAGATCGTCGCGAAGAAACAGCGTTTGTCGCAGTGTCAGTTGTTTTCGTTGCAGGCTCGGTCATGGTTGCTCCTGGGTGTGCATGCGAGTCGATTGACAGAGACCCTCAAGAGGATCACGGACCGGCCACGTTATCACACTTGAGTGTCGGGTGGAAACGTCGGGCGATTCGACACCAGGAGCTGAGCGCGGGATCATGCCATTCGGGCTTGTGATATTCAGCGAAGCACGGATTTTTCAGGGCTCGTTCGAATGTCGCGCATCAGTCCAACCAGCAGGCAGACAGTGACAAGGACACAGATCATCGGTGCCAGCCAGATTTCGTTGGGACGCCGTACGACAAGCAGGGCCAGATCGAAGTTAAAGACAGTCGCAATGACGGCCAGGGCATAGCCCACCGTGGCGATGGAATGGCGGCGCAACAGCCAGGACTCGGCGAGCAGGATTCCATAGACCGGACCGACCATCGCGTAAGTACTTCCTTCGGTCCGCGAATTGAACAGCATCAGATAACAGGCAGAGATAGCATACAGGTAAAACGCACTTCGATTCGCAGGAAGTTTTCGAACCGCGATCCAGCAGACTCCCAGAGTTGCCACGGCAGCGGTCAATCGCCCGATTTGCTGAACAGGTGAGGGAAGGTCGAGTCCCGCGACTTTCAGCATCCCAAACAATTGAGCCCAATGGCCTGTTTCACCCACCGAAAACGCAACGCGTGAGTTCTGATAGCAAGCGACGAATTGTGAAATGACATAGTCTGGTCGTTGCGTCAGAAATGGTGCTACTCCCACGGCACTCATCCCGATTGCCAGCCGCCACAGCATCTGGGGATAGATTGCCGCGACCAGCAGGATCAGCACGATTGACACGGGTTTGAAAGCGAACGCCAGGGACAGGAGTACTGTCGCCCGCCACCACTGCTGATCTTTCAGATCGGCTGCGGCCAGCATCATCAGTCCGGCGATCATCAGCGTGGACTGCCCGTTACGTGCGCATCCCGCCCCGGTTCCCGCAGATGCCAGCGTTGCCATCAAAAACCAGCGATGATCCTGGCTGAGCAGTCTGGTCAGCCGGAAAACACCGCTCGCAAAGACGATCAGGATGGTCCAACGCCACGTCAGTTCACCGATCAACTTGGGGAGCAATCCCCAAGGGGCGAACGCGAGAGCCGCCTGTGGCATGTAGATGAAGCCTGAACCCGCCATGTTGTACAGGGGTTCGCCTGCGAACCAGTTCTGGACAGCCGCCCGGTACGAACCCGTCACCGATCGCTCACCGGTGTCCTGTGAACGAACCACAACGATTGAGATGACCAGTCCCAGCGCGATCCAGACCAGCCACGCTGCCCGCTGAATTCTCGGAGACTCGCCGGCCACATCGGTCATGAGGTCATCCCTGACTATTCGGTCTCATCCTCGGCAGACGTTCCCAACACTGGGCGGATGGTATATCCACGGACGAAGCCGGTCAAATGAAACTCTGGCCAACTAGAACGCGTTGCATTTAGGTGTGGCGTCCCGCGGGCATCAAACGACAGCGTCTAACCCATGTTTCGACGCGACGCGGAAGTGCGACACGCACTAGGGCCAATCCATCGCTCATGGCGGGTGGTCGAAGGGAGATTCGCTGATTGTCACTCGTCTGAATCTTCCGGGCCTGCTCTGGAATAATCTGACCTCCCCCCTCACAATCGAGGAAAACAGGAGTTACCCGTTTCCGAGTTATGGCGAGAGCGAGTTTCGGCTGGTTGTTCGAACTCGAAAACTCCCTCGTGACGGCGGGGGACTTCTCGACGAATCCATACCGTTTGACCAACTGGTTTACCAAAGGTTACTGCAATGTCCGCACCCGCAATTATCCTGAGCGCATTCGCTGACGAAGCCGCAAACACGAAGACCGCTGTCGAACAGCTTTCAGCGATGTCTGCCATCGGCTTGCAGTACTACAGTCCTCGATTCGTTGATGTCTCTGGATCTGGGAAGGTCAAACATGTCACAGAACTGGACGCAGACGAATTGAAGAGTCTGGCGAAATTGCATGCGACTTACGGAATGAAAGTGACGAGCATCGGTTCGCGTCTCGGCAAGGTCAAGCTGCTGGACGTCGATGACGGGACTCACAATAAGTTTGTTCCCGACGCGGCATATCACGCGGGCGACGTTACGGCAACGATCCGATCAGCCACGGCTCTCGATGCCAGGCTGATTCGAGGATTCTCGTTCTATCATCCGCGCGGCGAAGATCCCGCCCGGTATGTTCAGCAGGCCGCAGACCGCCTCGGGCCGATTGTGGATCTGTGTGCTCAGGCCGGTCTGATTTATGGCCTGGAAGTGGAAGCGAATCTGGTCGGGCAGAACGGGCGGATGCTGGCGGCACTCGCCACGGCGATCGGTCGTGACAACCTGGTCTGTATATTTGACGGTGGCAACATTTCGTCACAAAACCTGTCACCACTCGATTGCCTGGCAGAATATCGTGCCATGCGAGATTCGTTTGGCTGGATGCACATCAAGGATTACCGTGTCGACCCAAGTCTGGTCTGGACCGGTGTCGTTGACGAAGAACGCCTGAAGAATTTCGTCCCTTGTGATATTGGAGATTCCGGTCATGAACTGATCCTGCGCGACTTGCGAGACCACTTGCCAACCATCGACGCCAAAATGAAGAAACTCGGTGCACCGGGTGTCTTCCTGGAACTGGAGCCTCACCTGAAGGGGGGCGGACAGTTTGGTGGGTTCAGCGGACCGGATGGAATGGGAGTCGCGGTTCGATCCTTGTGCCGACTGCTCGATTACCTTCAAATTGGTTACAAGCTGCGAGATTTCGACGACATCCGCACGGCACGCGGATTCTGAGAAGGCGTGGACCAAGTTATCGCGGAGCACTTCCGAATTCGACGTGCTCAAGCCGGTTACAATGGGCAGAGACAATTGCCTCATAATTTAGCGAGGTCTGGTGATGACGACTCAACGTCCTTCCTTTCGATTGTGCTGCGTCTTTTGTGCACTGCTCAGTGGCATTCTCTGGTTACTGATGTCGCAGGGACTCTCGCCGGTTGCCTCAGCACAAGAAACTCCTCCTGCCGACGCTGAAAAGCCGTCCAGTCCAAAGCCCACCAAGACAGAGGATAAGAACGCCCGGCGTTATCAGATGCGCCGCGATCACGACCCGAATGGCACCGGCAAATTTTATATGGGACGCGAGATCGCCCAGGTCATGAGCTTTCACGGGGCACCATGGCTGGAACGTCCCGAGCGGGAAGAAGAAGAGCGATTGAGTGTGCTGGTCAAGCTGCTGAAACTGAAGCCTGAGATGGTCGTGGCGGATGTGGGGGCAGGCTCCGGCGTCATCTCCATCCTGATGGCTCGCGAAGTGGGCGAAAAGGGAAAGGTGATGGCAATCGACATTCAGAAGGAAATGCTCGTCCTGCTGGGTGACAAGCTGAGCCGGATTGGGTTGAAGAATGTCGAGTTAGTTCTGGGGACCGAGAAGTCGCCGAAACTGGAACCGAACAGCATCGATCTGGCACTGATGGTAGACGTCTACCACGAATTCAAGTTCCCGTTTGAAATGATGGAGGAACTGTCGAAGTCCCTGAAGCCTGGCGGAAGAATCGCGTTTGTGGAATATCGCCGGGAAGATCCCGATGTCCCGATCAAACTGGTCCACAAGATGTCGGAAGCTCAGGTGAAGCTGGAGATCTCACAACCGGAATTCGGTTTGAAGTGGAAAGAGACCATTAAAGATCTGCCACGTCAGCACATCATCATCTTCGAAAAGCCAATCGAAGCCTCCAAGCAATGATCGATGCATTTTTATTTTGCTGATTGCTGAAAGCTTTAAAAACGTATCGCCGTCGCCGGTCCGAGGGGGAAGACCGACGACGGCGATCACAGGTTTGGTACACACGGTACCGAGCCGTCCAAGGCAACCGGCCCGATTCACGAGGAATCAGGCCGGAAGCCAGAGGCGGATCAGCGAACTGCACGCAATATTCGTGGTGAGTTAATCTGGGTGCAGGAGTGCAGGTCGCTGCCGCTGGGAATTGCAGTCAAATCAATGGTGTCAATCAGGCTCGCTCAGCGGTCCAAACCGGGCGCGGGCCGGGAACCAAAGTCCACGGCCCGACGCCAATGTTATCGGGTAAGAGTTGCCGTCAGTTCACGCCATTTGATCGTTTTCTTAACAGACCAGATTTGCACAGCGAGAGTGTGGAACCCGGCATACCGATTGGCGCGACTTTTCGGCCAAAGTTACCTGTTGCGAAATCATCGGCCAGGTTTGACCGACGGATGGGAAGATATTGGCGAATTCCGATGCCGGATAGTTTTACAGATCAGGAAAAGCTGGTGCCAATGAGTCGTCGTCAATTTCTGATTCTGGCGACGTCGTTTCAAGGGGGACTGGTCGTACTGGCATTCGTCATTGCCTGGTTGCTTGGAATCAACCCATTCGAACAGGTTCGTTGGACCACCTCAGCGGTTAGCGCCGGAATTCTCGGTACGATTCCGATGTTGCTGATTTTTGTCGTGACATACCGTTCCAAAAATAAAGCCCTGCGCGATGTTCGAAAGTTCCTGTCCGAAACTCTCGGTCCAACCCTGAAAGACTGCTACTGGTTCGACCTGCTGTGGGTGTCATTCCTGGCAGGATATTCCGAAGAGTTGCTTTTTCGGGGTGTCATTCAAAACTCGGTGAGTGCAAGATGGGGGTGGGGTATCGGATTGGCTGTCGGAAATATCCTGTTTGCGTTGGCGCACGCCATTACACCTGCCTACGTGATTCTCGCTGCGATTCTGGGAATTATTCTGGGATTACTCTTCGAATACTCGGATTCTCGCAATCTGCTCGTTCCCGTCGTGGCGCACACACTTTATGACCTGATCGCGCTGATGGTGATTCGTCGCAATTTCCTCAACCGCTCGTCGCACGAATAACCTTTCTCGGGTCGGCCATTATTTGGCACCGGACTGAGCACGCGCGATGGCAAAATCGACGAGTTCCTGGCAGCGAAAGAACCCCTGCCAGTAATTGTGGCCCTGTCCTTTTGCCACGATCAGAGTGATCAGGGCTTCTGCATCGCCTGCTTTGTAGCGAGACACGAATTCGGCCGAGTTTTCTTTGAGTGGTACGACCTTGTCTTCATCGCCATGGATCAGCAGGACGGGAACTTTTGCTTTGGCGAGAACCCCGACCTTTTCAATGGGATTGTGGTCCAGCAACCGGGCTTCCAGTTCCGCTGCAGATAGATTAAAGGCGGGGGCCGCTTTGGCAATTCCGGGATAAGTCTTCAGGTCGAACACGGGATAAATCCCCGCAATTCCTGCAATCTTCTCAGGATTCTCTGCTGCCCAACTGGTAACCCACAAGCCACCGCGACTGCGACCCAGCAAGCATGTGCGAGATGCATAACCTCGGTTCTCGACTAATTCCTTGTAGAGTGCTGACAGCAACTCACGACTTTTGGGACTCCCGTAACCCTCACCAACATCAATCCCGGCGACGGCAACCCCGGCAGCAAGGAATTGTTCATGCATCCATTTTTCGTGGCTGTCGGGCAATCCGTTCAAAGTCGGTGCATACATGATCCAAGGCTGAGGTTTGCGGCGGAGTTCTTCTTTCGGCAGCAATACGAATGAAGGACGGTCAGCGACCAGAAACGCTTCGCCGGGCAGAATCAGTGTTTTGATGGGGGGCTTCGCAGGTTCCTCGCCAAACGCAGTCATTGAGCTTGTTGCAATCGCTAAAGAAAGTACAAGCAGCGAGCGAATCCCCGAATAAGTTTCTGGTGATTGCGGGTAGTCGTTCATGAAGAGCACTTTCCATTGGGGGATTGTTGGGGGGGCGATCTGGAGGTTGAGTGATTCCACCAAAAGCACAACGCATCAAATCATTGCCGGACATCAGTTTGAGAAAACGAGGCGGAAATGCGAATCTGGTCACACATCCGCAGACATCATGTGTATCTATAACCTTTTTCGCAATTGACGGTTACGCCATAGAATTGGGATTTTGCGACGGACGGAACGGGAATCTTTCGATGGGAAATGAAACCCGGCGACGGGCGCGGGGATCACCGTTCCCCTCAGGAATGCTTGCCGTACGGTTTAGTGCCCCTTATCATTCTTAGATTCTTACTTCTCACCAACTTAGGTTGGCGAACGGAATTCAGACTTCTGCGCGAATTCAGGCGGACGTGGAACAGCCATCTCCGCGATTCGATTTGTGTCCGTCGCCTGCGTTGCCATTAGCATTGAGGAACCTGCGTTGCGCGCGATCATTAGCGATATCCACGCCAACTTGGAAGCGCTGGAGGCGGTACTCGCCGACATTCGCCGGTTGGGAATTACCGAGATTTACTGCCTGGGTGATATCATTGGATATGGCCCGAATCCCTGCGAGTGCATCGATAAGGTGATGTCGTGCAAGCTTTGTCTGCTGGGCAATCACGATCAGGCGGCGTTGTTTGATCCTGAAGGATTTAACGCCAGTGCCGAGCGTGCTGTCTTCTGGACGCGACGTCAGCTTGAATCCGGGACCGGACCGGCCGCAGATCGTCGCTGGGAATTCCTGGGCGAGTTGCCACGAGTCCATCGGGAGCCCAATTTCCTGTTTGTTCACGGTTCGGCTCGTAACCCGTTGAATGAATATGTTTTTCCGGAAGACATTTACAACCAGCGAAAGATGGAACGAATTTTCTCGCTTGTTGAACAATATTGCTTCCAGGGCCATACGCACATTCCTGGTGTTTTCACCGAGGATCTGAACTTTCTGGCTCCGGAAGAGATCGATTTCAAGTATGAACTCGGTCCGAAAAAGGTCCTCGTCAACGTCGGTTCAGTGGGTCAGCCGAGAAACGGTGATCCAAGATCGTCGTATGTCGTTCTGGATGGTAACACAATCACATTCAAACGCGTGGACTACGACTTTAACCAGACGGCCCAGAAGATTTACGACATTCCCGACCTGGACAACTTCCTTGGCGACCGTCTGAAAGACGGCCGCTGATTCAAGTTGCAGGTTGCGTCGGCGTTCCAGTGATTGGAAAGCCGGACGCGTTCGAGCATTCTCGCCGGTTAAGGGCGAAGCGGTTTAACACACGAGATCAGCATGGATCAGCGGCGGTTTTTTGTTTTCTTCATGTTGTCGATGCTGATTTACTTCGGCTGGATTGGTTTTGTTGTTCCAGTCCTCTTTCCACCGCCACCTCAAAAGCCCAAGGTTGAGTCGGTCGCGGATGCCTTGCACCCCGAAAATGTTGCCTCTGAAGAAGTCAAGGCTGGGGGCGAAGGCGACGTCAAGACAGAGGAAGTCAAGATCCCCGAACATCCCAGCCGGACCGTTTGGATCGGTCCCAAGCTGGATGATCAGGATCCATCAAAGTTTGATAAGTTCCTGCTGGCCGCCAAGTTTCGCAGTGAAGGAGCCAGCATCGACACCGTTGAACTGACGGATATCAAACGCTATCCCCGGTTCGGGCACCGTGACCGTCGAGTTCGACTGGTTGGTGACGACGATCGCACAGATCGTCGAACATTCGCCATGCGAATACCCCAGTTCGAAAAGCTCTTCAAAGGACAGTCACTGGACGAAATCTCGTGGGATGTTACCGAAGAAACCGCCGATTCAATCACATTCAGCCTGAAGACTCCGGATGGCGTCTGGGAACTTTCAAAAAGATTCCAGTTAAGGCAGTTGACGGATGAAGAGCAGAAGCAACCGAACGTTCGGGATAACCTGGCTGATGGCTACAAGGTGAAATTGTCCGTCACGCTGAAAAACCTTTCGGCTAAAGCTCAAGAGATCAAATACGAATTGAACGGCCCCACGGGCGTTCCTCTGGAAGACGCTGACAACGCCTACAAGCACCGCGACATTCGGATGGGCTTTCTGCGCGACGATGGTAAAACTGTTGACGACAGCAAGATGGCTGCGACGGACGTCGTGAAGAAGTCCAAGTCCAACTCGCCCACTCTGTGGAAACGCCCGCTCAAGTACATCGGTGTCGATGTCGCTTACTTCGCCGCTCTCGTTCTGCCTGGTGAAGATCAGGTCAAGCAACAGACAATTGATGATTCACACGCCACGCTCGTCAAGGAAGACAAGACCTACCCGCAATACAGTGATATCTCGCTTGATCTGACTTCGCGCGATATCACGGTTCCAGCGAACGACCAGGTCGAACACCATTTCACACTGTTTGCAGGCCCCAAACGCCAACAGTTGCTGCAGCAGGTGTTTGCCGCAGCCGTACTGGATTACGGCTGGTTCGATTCGATCTGTCGTGGAATGGTCTGGATTCTGAATATCTTTCATTCGATGGGCCTCAGCTACGGCGTGGCGATTATCTGCCTGACAGTTCTGGTCCGAACCTGTCTGATTCCGCTTTCCAAGCATCAGGCTGTCCATGCGGCGAAGATGAAAGAATTGCAGCCGAAGATTCAGGCGAAGCAGAAAGAACTCGAAGCGCGTCATGGCAAGAATACAGAAGAATACTTGAAGGCTTCCCAGGAACTGGTGGCCGAGCAATCCAAGATGATGCTCGGTGGATGCCTGCCAGTCTTCCTGCAATTGCCGATTTTCATTGCGCTTTACCGGGCACTCAGCAGTTCAATCGAATTACGAATGGAGCCATTCCTGTGGTTTGAAAACCTCGCCTCGCCCGATGCTCTGTTTGCCTTGCCGTTCAAGATTCCGGTACTGACCTGGACAGAATTCAATCTGCTCCCATGCATTTCCATCGGCCTGATGATGATTCATCAGAAGCTGACGATGCCGCCACCACAGAATGAAGAGCAGGCTGCCCAGTACAAGATGATGAACGTGATGATGTTCGTCATGGGAGCGACCTTCTACCGAGTCCCCGCAGGACTTTGCCTGTACTTCATCGCGACGAATATCTGGAGTATGACCGAGCGATCATACTTCGAAAAGAAAGCCAAGCTGGCAGCACTCAACCCACCCCCAACGCCCGTTGGACCCGCACCCGGATCAAAGCCTGAAGCACCGAAGCCATCGGTCTGGGGAGAATGGCTGAAGAAGCTGCAGGAGGCGGCTGACAAGGACGTCTCGATCCGTCGCGAAGATAGAAACGGATCTGATTCCAGAAACGGCGATGGTGGGTCAAAGAACGGGAAGAAAAAAGGGAAGAAGTAGACGTTCGATCTCTGTTGGGAATTCATGATCGCGAAGCGATCAAAGAAAGCAGTCGGGGGTTGCAGCGAAGCTCACCCCCCCCGGAACAGGTCGACCTCTCAAAAACGCATCCTGAAGGGATGCCAGAAACGGTTGGGGCTTCGCACTTTTGGGGCTGCTGTGTTCGCGGTCCAAAGGGAAGCCAGAATAATCCCCGGATTTACGGAGATTGCACGTCGGTCTCGTGATATGTCACTCAACGGAAGCTTTTCCTGATGGCATTGCTGGCGCGCGAGTTCTATGAGCGAGATCCGAAGGTTGTCGCTGCGGCGCTGATCGGGAAGCACCTGGTGCGAAGAACGCCGCAGGGCGTTTGTTCCGGAATTATCGTGGAGACAGAGGCATACCTTGCGACCGACGATCCTGCCTCGCATTCGTATCGTGGCAAGAATCGCAAGAATGCCACCATGTTTGGACGCGCGGGCCTACTCTACGTTTACCCGATTCACGGACGCTATTGTCTGAATGCGGTCACCGAGACACGCGGGGTCGCCAGTGCCGTTCTGATTCGCGCGGTTCAACCAGTCATGGGAATCGAACTCATGCAGTCACGCCGCCAGAGTCCCTTGATTGATCTGGCTCGCGGTCCGGCCAGATTGTGTGAAGCATTCGCTGTTGACCGGCAACTGGACGGTTGGGACCTGACGCGAGGCCGTCGTATCTGGATCGAATCGGCACCTGATGAAAGTACCGCCAAAGACAGTGTCATCGAGATTCAGATCACGCGCAGGATCGGTGTGACCTCTGCCCACGATTTACACCTGCGGTATATCGCGCGCAACTGCGAGTTTGTCAGTGGACCGCGAAAGCACGCAGATATGGCCACCCGGAATCATTGACTCTCAGGCGGCAAGGGAACCTGCGTAGGCGACATCAGATAGGCCACCAGATCACGGATTTGCTCCGCCGTCAGGGGCTGCAGCAATCCATCTGGCATCAATGACAATGATGACGGAACGATGTCATCGATCTCGGTTCGACTGATTGTCAGACGCTCCTTGGCAGTTTGCAGCGTCACCATCTTTTCGGTTTGAGATGCAATGATTCCGTTGTAGACTCGGCCATCATGCAATGCGACCGTCGACAGGCGATAGTCGGCCCCCACCGCGGCACTGGGATCAACCAGATTGATCAGCACATAGTCCAGATTGTGTCGACCGGAACCTGTCAGATCCGGGCCGATCTGGCCACCGTGTCCGTACAACCGATGACAGTTTCCACACGCCTTGCCAAACGTGGCCCGTCCCTGACTCTTGTCTCCCCGCTGCAAGGCCTCTGCAGTCAGTTGGGTTTTCAATTGAGTGATTAATTGCTGCTTGTCCGCGGGAGAATCACGTAGTTCCCCCCAGATCGAATTGAGTCGTTCCGTGAGCTTCGCATTGTTGAAGCTGCGGATCTGCCGAGCGTGCAGGACAGTCACTTCTCCCCGAGGAATTTTGCCCGCCGCGACCTGCTCCAGTAATGCTTCTGCGAACGACGGACGAGTCACCAGGGCATCAACAACCGCCGGACGATCTGACGGAAAGAAACTGCGATAGCTTTTGGCCAGCCTGTCACCGATCACCGGATCATCGAACTCCGTCAGGCCTCGAACCGCCGTGGTATTCAAGTAGCGAACACTCAGCAGTTGTTCGCAGATTTTTCGCCGCTCGGGAGCCTTGTTGTCGATCAACGTCTGCAGAGCCGACCGTCTGGATGCCAGATCCGCTTTGCCATCCAACGCAACTCGCTGAACCTGCTCCAGGGCTCGTCCATCACCAAACAAGACACTCAGGTCGCGCACCATTGTTTTGAGCTTGTCATCACTTGAAGAGGCAAGCTGCTGTTGAACGGCAGGCCAGCTTGATGGAGCTTTCACCTTATGGCGTCCTGCAAACCCTTCCGTAAGCCCTTTGAAAAGATCAGGCAGTGATTCCGGTCGAGTCCCCGTCAGCAAGATTTCGATCGACTGCGGTTGTTCATCGATCATCTCGGCCAGTCGACGTGCGACCAGGCGCGTCAGGGTGGGAAACCGGCAGTTGCAGGCGAATCTTGCCAATCCATCCGGGTCAGTCTTTGCAACGGGAAGCAGTCCATACCAGACCATCAGCGGCAAGTTATGGTCACTGGCGTCCTCAGTTCGTGCTGCCAGTGCAGTCGCTAGTTCGAGGCGATGGTTCACCGGCAGCCGCTGCAGGGCTGAAGCGAGGGAGAGTCGTTTCGAGGACGATGGATCATCTTTTGCCGAACGAATTAATTCCTTGATCGCGGCTTCGGAATACAGACTGAATCGCGCGTCAGGATGCGGCGATCCCATGATCGTATCGAGCGGCCAGGCATCGGTCAGCATGCGAATGGCCCAGGCACCGATCTGCGACTCCGGGTGTCGGACGAGTTCCAGCAGGAGCTTTTCGGTCGTCCCATGGACGGCAAACAATGTTTGCAGCGATCGCAGCTTGACGACCGTATCCGATTCGCTTTCAA
>CAZSTW010000001.1:179375-227765 GCA_964609845.1 uncultured Planctomycetaceae bacterium
GCTTTTCTAATGCGGAACATGTGGCGGTTCGAAGTGACGTCGCGCCTGGAGATGCCAAGATGCGGTCACTCAGAATTTGTCGGGCCTGACGGACGAACCATTCGTTGCGGTGACGATGCAATGCGACCAGCGACCTCAAATCCAGGCTCTTCAGGTCACCCGGAAAAACACTCGCGGGACGTTGTTGACCCCCATTGCAGTGAACTCGAAAGATCCGGCCCGACTTGCGATGGACTCCCGTGTGCTCGTGACACTCCCCCGTATCACTCCAGTCGAGAATGTAGACGGCACCATCGGGACCGTAGCTGAGATCCAGCCCTCGAAACCACGGGTCTGCGGATTTCAGCATGTCCGGTTCATGCTGCCCGACGTATCCAGCCCCTTCGGGAACCAACCGCTCTACGTTGACTCGTCGACCATGCAGGTTAAGGGTCAGCAGACGACCACGATACGCTTCCGGCCAGTTGTCGCCCAGGTAAATCGTCGCGCCGCTGTGAGCGTGGCCTCCCCCCAGTCGATCGTGCTCCCCAGTCACTTTCCGCGAATCAGTCCAATCCTTGCCGGTATCCCAGTGGTAGTGATCGGCATGAGTATCAATCGTCATGTACACGTGCGGGTTCGGATCTTCACTGTGTGGCCGACGATAATGAGCCCCCGGAATGATCTGCCACAAATGGCCATTGACCGTATTGATGAAAAATCCATCCCCGTGCTCGTTCCAGTCGTGTCCCCAGGGATTGGTGGTTCCATGACAAAGGACTTCGACGATCGGTTTCATGGAGTCTGAAGGATGTGCCGTCGAATCCTTGTGGTCAGCAGGCTTCGGAAAAAGCAGCCTGAAATCCGGACGATACCGCCAGATACCACCGAACAGAGGAACACGATCCTTGTCGGGTGTACCGGGGGGGCCAGGCCGTCCCGGACTGGAGGCACCACAGCGTCCATAAAGCCAGCCATCGGGCCCCCATTTCAATCCGTTGGCAAACGTATGATGATTATCGGTGGCAGGGGTGAAGCCATCGAGCATCACAATTGGGGCGCCATCCGGCTTGTCGTCTCCATCACGATCCGGGATGAAGATCAGTTGAGGCGGGGTCATCAGCCAGACGCCGCCACAGCCAATTGCGATGCTGGCCAGCATCTGCACGTCGTCGGTAAAGACCGTCCGTTTGTCGAACCGGCCATCGTGATCCGTGTCTTCCAGAATCAGCACGCGATCACGCAGGCTCAGGTCAAATTTGAGATTGCGATCGGCGTAAGTGTAGTTCTCGGCAATCCACAACCTGCCGCGAGAATCCCAGGCCATGGCAATCGGATTCTGGACATCCGGTTCTGCGGCAAACACATTCACCTGGAAGCCGTCGGGAACTCGAAACCCCTTTGCAGCATCCTCAGGAGGAAGTGCTCTGCTGGTGACATCCGCTTCCGTATTGACGGGGTCCGGAAACGTCACCGCTTTGGGGGGAACGGGATCGACGGCATACGACCACATCAGCGATGTTGTCAGAAGCAGCGCAAGGGCAAGGATGGCGTTTCGCATGCGATGAAAACCATCAGGAGACTAAGGTTCAGGGAGTCAGTTTGATCTGGATTGTCGATTCATCGCGATCCAGCGGCACATCATCGATGGGGAGCGAAAAATGAGTCGCCAGGCTTTGGCGAAGTTTCGCGACATCGGTGACATGAGTGATGCGACACAACGTCCGACCATCGTTTGCCAGCAACGTGTAGTTGCTGCCCGATTCCCGAAGCGGCTTCAGGACACTTGCGACCAGTTTGCTCAGTTCGCTTTCAGTCAGCTCACGATCGATCCGGATTGACAGCTGAGAAACCTCCTCCTGCCCCGCAACCGTCTGGCGGAACAGTGAAACCATACCGGGCCAGGCCGAGGCCATGGTCAGGATCGCCGGGCCGACCGTTTGTTCGAACTGCTGTTTGTCTGCGGCCGACTGCAACTGGTCCAGAACTTCATCAGCCTGCGACAGGGCATCCAGAAGCTTTGGCTTGATTGTCTTAATTCGTTCAGGAAGTCGTGCCAGCCATTCGCGATCTTCCCTGATTCCGGCGTCCCAGCGTTCGATCAGAGATTTCGGCAGCCATTTGCCATCGTGTTTCAGGTAAACAAATTCTGTCGGCTTTTCGTCGTGGGGACCTCGAATGGCAACGACCTGCTCGGCTCCATTGGTCCGAACCGGTGTCACAGTGACTCCGGCGAATTGTCGAGAAAGATTCGCTCCAATGGCCTGCCCGAGGACATCCAGTGTTCCAGCCGACGATTTCCCAGGCAACAGCGATCGCAGTGTGATCTGTTTCAGCTTTGTCAGGTCACTCGCGTCGTTTTCGACCAGCGATTCCAGCAGTGACAGTGTGGAATCCCAGTGTTGTCGATAAGGTTCGGCTTCGGGGCGATTACGAAACAGGTCCAGTTCCAGCAGGAATTCCTTTTTGGACTTGAGAAACGCGATCGACTTGCGAGCCGTACCTGTCAGACGTGACCAGAGTTCCGGGTCCATTTTGCCAGCGAAATCATGCAGCAAACCATCCAGATCTGCCTGATAGGATGCTGGCAGAAAATCATACGCCTCGGCAAGTTTTCCCGCTTCCAGTCCCTTCAACGTCGTCAGGACTGCAGCCGCAGCGGAATCCTCTTCGATCCTGGGAATGGCCGGGGTTGTCTCCACATTCGTGCTGGCAGCCGATGGTTTTTCCGTCGGTTTGGTAGCGTCCGCGGCGGTCGGCGGTTGAGTCGGCTTGGTACCACCGCAACCGAGTCCAAACACCAGGCATCCCGCCAGCAATATCCAACAGGGAAGTTTACGCATGGCCATTGAGGTACGGAGAGTCTCCGTGTTCCTTTCTGTCACTCAGAATTCTCGCCATCAACTCGAAAAAAGCTCAGCGGCATGATATCCGCAATACCTTCGGATGGCGCGGGTTGGTCGCGACTTTGCGAGACCGGAAAGAAAAATCGAAGAGGAGACCTTCGGTCGGTCGTTTCGGCGGGGTCAGGAGACCCGCGCCGAACATCCGCCGAATATTTTGCTGAAAGCTGATCGCTGACAGCTTCCCATAAACGCGAACAACCTCCGTCAGGATTCATCCTGACGGAGGTTGCTCTATGAAAACGGCTCGGCTCGTCACCGTCCGTGGGAGGGTACTACCCTTCAATGCCGGCGATTGCCGGAATGCTGCGTCGAATTGTCGGTCTGCTGGAAGCCCTGAAACCTCAGGCCGCTTCGCTCATCCCTTCCTCGTCTTCGTAGACCAGGTAGTAGATCTCGCTGGAGCAACCTTCGAGGATCGACTTGATGGTTTCGCTGGCCACTGATTCACTCAGCAGTTCCAGTGCCGCGACCACTCGGTCGACTTCTTCCGAAGAAATCTCTTCGTATTCATGCTCACTCACGTCGTCAGCCTCCAATTCCGGCGATTGGTGATAATGGGGAAAGTCCTGTCGCACCGGATTTATCGGCGCCATTCCCTCTGGACGTGTACCTGAAGTCATGACATGTCAGGTACTTCGCCCGACCTCGCCCACAGAATTCGCATTTGAGGCAAGGTTTACCCTATTTGCCAGATTTGCCTTTCCGGGTTCCCTTCTTCGCTCCTTTTTCAGCCTTCGCTTCAGCCTTTGCTGCCGCTTTGGCTTTCTTAGTCTGTTTATCCTTCTTGGCGGGTTTGGCAGGCTTCCCACCATTGGAGAAGATCTGGTCCCATCCTGCCGAAAATTTCTCGTTCGATCCTGTGTGTACGGTGTAGCCAGTCATAACTCTTCCTTCGACTCTAATGAGGGGAGTTCCCTCAACCGACATTGAGCGACCGTTCGAAAACCGCAACGGTCGCTCTGGTCAGACCCTGCGAGCAAGTCACGATCCATGAATCAGACCTTGGCGGCACATTCACGGACATGCTTCAAGCAGGCTTCAATATCCGGCATCGGGTTCTTGGCGTTTTCTTCGTATTCAATCGCCAGACAATATTGGTAATCCAGGCTCTTCAGTGCCTTCAGCAATTCAACAACCTTCAGATCCCCTTCGCCTGCAATCTTGAACTGCTTCTGCTTCTTGCCACCGACTTCTGTCGTCTTGACGTCCTTCAGGTGGCAACCGAAAACTCGCTTGCCCAGACGCTGGACAGCTTCGACAGGATCTTCGTCGCTCCGCAGGTAGTGTCCGGTATCAACGCAGGCACCAATCTTGGGATGTCGGTCTTTGACGACCTTTTCGACGTCGCTGATCTTGTTGTAGCGATGTCCGGGACCGTGATTGTGAATGGCGATGGCGACATCGTATTCGGCACAAAGTTTGTCGAGCAGATCAAACGTGGCTTTGTCGGGCTTGGGATCGGCACTGATCGACTTGATCCCCATTGCCTTGGCGAATTCAAACCGCTCACGGGCCGCGTTCTCGTTTTCATCAAACGGCAGCACTCCGTAAGAAATCAATGTGACACCATACTTGGCCAGCAGGTCCTTGTGAGCCTTCAGTTGAGCGGGAACGGCCGTAATCGGCAGGTGACTTCCAAACGATTCCCAGTACTTCAGCCCCAGGGTCTTCGTGTGCTCCAGTGCCGCTTCGTTTTTGAACTCACGCAGCGAGTAGCTCTGAATCCCCATCTTCAAGCCAAGATACGGGTCCTTTTCTGCCGCCTGTGCGGTTGCTCCAACCGCGGCAACGGCCACCCCGGCGGCGGTCGCCTGCAAGAATTCGCGACGATTGAATGATGTCGACATGTTGTCACTCCAGATGTTCAAATGGATGTCAATGACGGGACCAAGGAGGTTTTCCAGCCCGTTTTCAGGGCCACATCCAAGATACCGTGGTCAGAGAGAAGACTCCACAATCGAAGGCCGATTCGATCCGTTTCGATAGTGAACAGCGACGACCGAGATCGTTATTCTCTGGTCGCAAGCCATTCGTCGACGATCCGCTCCAGTTCATCCAGCGGCAAGGAACCGTTCTGCAGAACGATGTCGTGAAATTCGCGGATGTCGAATTTCGTTCCAAGCTTTTTTGTCGCGCGAGCTCGTAATTCTTTGATCTTCAGCTCACCGATTTTGTAGGCCAGTGCCTGCCCCGGCCAAGCGATGTAACGGTCGATTTCGTTCGTGATATCCAGTTCATCTTTGGGAGCGTTTTCCCTGAAGAACTGAATCGCTTGTTCACGCGACCAATCCATCGAATGCATGCCCGTATCGACAACCAGCCGCACCGCTCGCCACATCTCATACGTCAGTTGCCCCATTTTTGAATAAGGGGTGTCATAGAGTTGCAGTTCGTCTCCGAGGCTTTCGGCATACAGGGCCCAGCCTTCGATGTAAGCCGTGAAACGGGTATGACGGCGAAATGCGGGAACGTTTTCCAACTCTGTCGCCAGCGCCAGTTGCAGATGATGACCGGGAACCGCTTCATGTAAAGATAACGCTGCGATCTCGTATTTCGGTCGCGTTTCCGGCTTGTAGAGATTCACAAAGTACGTTCCGGCTCGCGTGCCATCCGCCGCAGGTGGCCGGTAATACCCGGTCGTTGTGTCAGGGGCCAGATGCTCAGGAATTGCCTCCACCCCGTAGGGAATTCGAGGCAGCTTGCGAAACATCTTCGGCAGGTGCGGATCAATACGTTTCGAAAAGGCCTGATAGGCGGTCAACAAATCGTTGGCTTCCGTATAACGGTGCTGGGGAGCCGTCCGCAGATGCTGGAAGAAGTCGGCGAGGGTTCCCTGAAAGCCGACTTGCTCACGGATGTGTTCCATTTCTGCCCGAATGCGTTTCACTTCTGACAGGCCGATCTCGTGGATCTGTTGGGGAGTCAGGCTGGTTGTCGTATGTTTTCGGGCGAGAAATGCATAAAACTCCTGACCATTCGGCAAACGCGAAGCCCCAATCCCCGGCAGGCAGGCGGGAAAGTATTCGCGGTCAAAAAATCCCAGAAACTTTCGATAGGCCGGGACGACATGTTCGCGAATGGCAGCCTGGGCTTCGCGCTCCAGTCGTCCTCGATCCGCTTGTGCGATGGAGGCGGGAATCGTGCGAAACGGTTTGTAGAACAGGCTGGACGAGGGGTCTTCAACGATCTGTTTGCGGATCTGGGCTGGCAATCGACGCATCACAATCTGTGGCTGAACCATTTTTGCGTCGATCCCGGCTCTCATCAGGGCGATGGTCTGATCGACCAGTAACGGAATTGATCGCAACCGCGTAATCCAGTCTTCGTAGTCTTTGACCGTTGTGAATGACATGGAATCTGCCACGGAATTCACACTCTGGATCCCGTGCCGATGATCCAAAGGGACCAGATGCCAGTGAAACGGGTACTCAGCCAAGTCGACTTCGACTTGCCGGCGAAACAAACGGAAATTCAATCGGTCGGCCGGCGACAGTTGTTTCTCATCGAACTCTGCCAGCTTTTTTAATAGCTCCACCTGATGAAGATGACGTCGCTGGATGGCCGACAGGCTGACGTCTGGCCAGCGATCGTTGTACCGCTTGTCGCCGAGGTGTGATGCAAAAGTCGGTGCTTCGGTTAACCCGTATTCCCATTCCTCTTCAAACAATTTCGTCAGTCGTTCGCCGGGCGTCTGAGCGTAGGCCACGCTCGCACTGCAAATGAACAAACAGCAGATCAGACGATGAGTGAACTTCATGGAACTACTCGGACGATGAGGGACTGAATCGGCAAATGTCACCAGATTGTAGCGACTTTACCACCAGAATCCGTCGTCCCCGAGCCAACGGGAGTTTCTTGATCGTACCAGCAAATTGGCTCTGAAGTTCGAACGTTTCCCGGCCCGTTAGGCCAAGTTCACGTCTGCCACAGCACAATCAATCTTGACGGATGGGCGTCAAGCTAGCTAAATCGCACTGTGGAAAGTTTCTGGTACCGCCACAGGCTCAGGATCGCACGAGGATTTAAGATGACGACGCATGGATTGCAGGAAAAGATTGCTGGAAAGACCGCCGTCATCGGCGTGATCGGCTTGGGGTATGTGGGACTTCCGCTGATTCGCGCCTTCACTCGGGCTGGCTTCAAAACGATGGGTTTTGATGTCGATCAGACTAAAGTCGACAAGCTGAAAGCGGGCAAAAGCTATATCAAGCACATTGACAGTGCGGCCATTTCGAAGCTGATCAACGACAAGGTTTTCGAACCGACGGCCGACATGGGGCGACTCGGTGAAGCCGATTGCATTATCATCTGTGTGCCGACACCGCTCAATGAAAGTCGTGACCCAGACTTAAGTTACATCGAAGGCACGGCGCATTCGATTGCCAAAACTCTGCGAAAAGGGCAACTGGTTGTCCTGGAAAGTACGACTCACCCGACGACCACTCGCGAAAACGTGCTACCCGTGCTGAATGCGACCGGCCTGAAAGCAGGCAGCGACTATTTCCTGGCCTTCAGTCCAGAACGCGAAGATCCCGGTAACCCCAATTTCGAAGCCTCGACAATCCCCAAGGTGGTTGGCGGATTCGATGCCACCAGCGGTGATCTCGCCTGTGCCATGTACGGACACGCGGTGGTGAAAGTCGTGCGAGTTTCCAGCATGGAAATTGCCGAAGCCTGCAAAATCCTGGAAAATACCTACCGAGCCGTCAACATCGCCCTCGTCAACGAGTTGAAGATGCTCTACGACAAGATGGGAATCGACGTCTGGGAAGTGATCGACGCCGCCAAGACGAAACCGTTTGGGTTCCAGGCGTTTTACCCCGGCCCCGGCCTGGGCGGGCACTGCATTCCGATCGACCCGTTCTATCTGACCTGGCTGGCTCGCAAGTGGGGCGAACAGACCCGGTTTATTGAACTGGCCGGTGAAATCAATACGCACATGCCACACTATGTCGTGAACCAGTTGGCAGCGTTCCTGAACGATGAAACCAAGCCCATCAAGGGAAGCAAGGTCTGCATCCTGGGAGCAGCTTACAAGAAGGATGTCGATGATCCGCGCGAAAGTCCGACATTTGAACTGATGAAGCTGCTCATCAAACGCGGTGCCATCATCAGCTACAATGATCCTCATGTCCCGTCGCTGCCAAAAATGCGTCATTATCCAGACCTGCCCGCGATGACGAGCCAGGAACTGACACCAGAATTTCTGGCTTCACAAGATTGCATCCTCGTCTCGACCGATCATTCGGCGTACGACTTCAATCACATTGTCAAGCACGCCCGCATGGTTCTGGACACGCGCAACGCCACCAAGAATGTGGTCGAAGGGCGTCAAAAGATCCGCAAGGCTTGATCGCTGATTTACGAATGAAACGCAAAAGGCGGGGCTGTGTTCGCGAGAGCACCGTCCCGTTTCGTTTATCGGCTCGTAACGGAGCGGAACCAGACAGCGCAACACGAAAGTGGCGTTCGGTTTGGAAACTCGATGAAACCAGACGCTAGCGCGTTCCGGCTGATGGGTTCAGTACATTCACTGTTCGTGGACATTCCATCAGCTTCTGGAACGGGCATTGGTTTTGGATGATTCTAACCGAACATGCGTGTTCCGACTGATCAAAATGCGAGTCAAACGCGTGTCAGTTCAATGGGGGCATCGGATCGGCAGGTTCTTCGGTACTCGAACCACGGTGAAACAGGACCATCCAGGGTTCACGCAGTCCAAGCAGCCAGGCCGAAGCCAGATAGGCTGCGACTCCACCTGCCAGCGGCATTCCAAGATTGATTCCGCGCGACAGCAGTCCATCACCCGGAAGAGTCCAGCCGAGCAGCAACTGACAGACGCCACTCATGACTGCAACGGCGATGGTTGTTTTTCCCGCCGTTGCGGCAATCCCCCGCCAATCCAGACGCCCGATTCTCCGCTGTAACAGGACGCAGGTGATCAGACACTGGATCGTTGCAACCAGTGATGTCGACAACGCCAGACCTCGCCCTCCCATGGGCCAGATTAAAGTCAGATTCAAGATGATATTCAGCAGCATGGCCCACAGGCCGATCGACATCGGCGTCATTCGATCTCCGACGGCATAAAAGGCACGCTGCAGGATCAGCAATCCGCAATAGGCCCAGACGCCCGAGCCGTAGCACAGGATCATGTCTCCCGTCATCTGGGCCGCCGTCGCATCGAATTTCCCATATTGGAAGAAAAGCGTTGCGAGAGGATGAGCGATCAGCATCAAGCCAGCACTGGCAGGAAGCCCAATCGCCACGACCAGACGAATTCCCAGAGAAAGATCCTCACGCAAGCGGTCCGATTCTCCGCGCTGAGCGTGACGAGCGAACAGCGGGAACAGCACTGTTCCCAATGCCACGCCAAATACACCGAGCGGAAACTGGTACAACCGCTGACCCAGATAGAGTGCCGTTGCAGTCCCTGAATGGAGCGGAAACGGAGGAGAACCTGGCAGTGCCATCAACGGCCCCGTCCCTTCTGTTGGTGCAAATCCCCAGGCGACGAAGCTGTCCAGAACGGTGTTCAATTGCGTAATCGAGAGACCAATGACCACGGGCAACATTTCTCGAGCCACTCGACGGATCGAGTCGGCAGCGGTTCGCCAGTCGGTTCGGTACCCGAAACCGCACTTCCAGATCACGGGGAGCAGAAATGCCAGTTGCAGCACACCTGCCAGCAACACGCAGATCGAAGTTGCCCAGATCTGGCTGACAGGATCATCCCAGCAGGCAGGAATCACCCACCAGAGGGCTCCCAGCCAGACGACATTCAGGACAACAGGGACCAGAGCTGGCCAGATGAAATGCCCGAGCGCATTCAGCACAGCCCCTAACTGAGCAGCCAGACAGATCAGGATCACATAGGGAAGCAGCAGCATCGTCAAATGACATAACAACCGTGTCTGTGCCGAAAGATCGACGAGTGTTATCAGCAGCGTCAGCGCAAACTCTGCGACGAGTACCAATGAACATAATGTGACAGCCAGTGCGACAAAAATGGCCCAGGTGACTCTGGCTGCCGATTCGCGACCTCGGTGATTCAGTTCCTCAACAACGATCGGCAGAAAAGCCGTGGTTAAGGCTCCCTCGCCCAGCAGAACTCGAGCCAGATTGGGCAGTCGAAACGCGACAGTGAACGAATCCATAATTGGTCCGGCACCAAACAACGCTCCCATCGTCTGGTCGCGCAGCAAGCCGAATACCCGGCTGATCACTGTACACAACCCGACGACTCGCAGGTTGCGCGAGACGTGCCGTATGGATTCGCTCACGATAATGCCATTCTGGACAACACGGTTACAGCTCTTCCTGCAGCAGTTGATTGACCGTTCAAAAATTGGAATACGCCCGAGAAGACAAGACTCATAGGTCCAACGGGTCGGCAGATCAAGTCTCGAATGATTCGTCAGGCCAATTATTGCTGATGGATTGGAATTCCCGCCTCTGAAAAGAGGCCACGTTCGGTCAACTGTCTTGTGCAACGGGAGACAACGGAAAGACGGGATGCAGGGTGGGGACAGCGCGCCGGCCCACCATCAATTCTCGACGTTTCCCGATGGCGGGCCGGCGCTCGAAGCGAACTGGCCCCACCCTGCGAAACCCGCAAGAAGTTGAACCACGGAGAGGCACGAAAGCCGTTTAGACCGTCGTATGCGGCTTCTTTCACCACGAAGAACGCGAAGGTCACGAAGTCCGGAGTCTCCCTCATCTCAGGGTGGGCCGGCTTGCTTCTCTTTAGACCGGGGGCAAGGGTAACAGGTTGAAGGGGACGAAGGTCCAAGAAACCTCAAACCGACATCTGAGAAGGTTCAACGCAACTCGTGAATCTGCGTTCGGCTTGAAGTTTCTTGTGCTAAGCGGAAAGTCGAGCACCGACGTTTCCTGATGGTGGGCCGGCGCTCGAAGCGAGCTGGTCCCACCCCGCTTTCAAAAGCCCGATTGTCCTGGATCGCGCCCGCATGTTTCAGTCGTTCGCCACTTGATACGATTCTGAACTGCGATTTCATCGAGCCTGGAAGCCTGTCATCTCTGAGGAATGGCGATGCCCCACACTGATCAATTCGATTTGACAGCCGGTTTATTCCCCAAGCGAGCGATGTGTCGGCCTCAAAATCGGCTGGTTCTCGTCTTTGCGCCGTATGTGGCACTTCTGTTATTGAATTGGACACAGTCCACCTTTGCTCAGGCGTGGCCCAAACTGCCTGAACGAGACGGAGCGGTAGAAATTCCTGCACAGGAGTGGCCTCTGCGACCGGGTCCCCGAACAGTACGTGTACTGGTTCACTACCCCGCAGGGAACCTGGCGAGCATCACGCCGCAGACGGGTGTCATGCTGACTCTGCATAACTGGGGCGGTACGGACTGCGTGGGAACGGCCAGCCCGACGGAACTGGCGAGGCGATTGAATGTCGTTGCCCTCTGTGTGAACTACCTGCAAAGCGGCCCGAAAGACTCGATCGAGGGGCCCGAGCCGTACGATTTCGGTTATCTGCAGGGTTTGGACGCACTACGAGCACTGTATTGGATCACCGCTCAATTGAAAGACGCGCAACGTCCATTTGCCGACAATCGCTATTACTGTACAGGTGGGTCCGGGGGTGGCAACGTGACATTGATGGCGAACAAGCTGGCACCTCGTACATTCGCGTGTGTCATCGACATGTGTGGCATGAAGAAGTTGAGCGACGAAATCGCGTTCAATCTGCCGGGCAATGGTGGATTGAACGCCCGCTGGAGTCGCGATCCAGCCAGCCCGAATTACCTGTCAAAAGATGATCAGGAACTTCGACTTATTGGTCATCCTGACCATCTGGCCGAAATGAAGCGATTGGGCTCGGCCGGTCGGATTCTGGTTGTTCATGGAGTTGAAGACGCGGTGACGTCGTATCCGCATGCGGTCGAACTGGTGGAAAGTCTGCGTCAGGCCAAGCTCGATGTTGAACCCCATTTCATCGCGAGGGATCGAGTCGATGGGACGACGTTTACTTCGACAGGTCATTCCCTGGGAAACCGTACTCGGATCGTCTTCGAGGTTGCTGGCAAGTACCTGGAACCGGGAGGTGCCGCAGCACTGCTTCGAACAGGCCCCAGCGACTTCGAACGTCGTGAGGAAATTCGCTATCGAACCACCAACGGAGAATTTGTCGTCTCGTACAAGGACGGTTTTCCGGTCGGACGGTTTGAGAAGCGATAGTAATTCGACGAAGGTCCAGCTGCTCCTTATCAGCTTCAACAACACAACTTAAACAACACCGGGCGCAACGGCAGAATCAAGCGTATCGTTCTCTGATCCCTTCGTGCTCTTCGTGTGCTTCGTGGTAAAAAGTCCGTACAAGACGTAACCGCAACGCGACACGAAGTTCTGCACAGCGACCGCTCGCTTTGGAAGCTTCAATGAGATTCTGCTGTGGTTGGTGGCATGTGACGACCACAAACGACACGAAGAGTACGAAGGAATTTATTGGCTGCGAAATGTCTCTCAAACTCCAATCTCGTGAAGCTAGTCATCGTAGAGGAAAACTTCGATCTCGTTCCCTTCCGGGTACCCTTCGCAATCAGCAGGGACGATCACAAAACCGTCAGCACGAGTCGTCGAACTGAGGACCGAGGCACCGCTGATCGCCAGCGGTTCGGCTTCGCCCCCGCTCACCCGAACGCGTGCATAGTCGACACGGCCAACGGTCGATACCAGTTTCCGATTCAGCCGGAATTTCTGACGACGATACGGCCATTCCCGAGGCCGACCACCTAATGCTCGAATGGCCCGTCCGGCGAAGAAATCGTAAGCACACAGGCACGACACCGGGTTGCCGGGCAACAGAAACACGAGGCGATTATTCAGCCGACCCATCCCTGCAGGACTACTGGGACGCATGGCCACACCGTGAATCGCCAACTCACCCGCTTCGGCCAGCAGCTTGGGGACATAATCTTCCTGTCCGACGCTCGAACCTCCCGAGACCAGGATCACATCGGCGTCGACTGCCAGCGCGGCTCGCAGGGCGTCGGGACAGTCCGAAACAATGTCACCGGTGATCGCGATGCCTCCGTCGCGGTGGACCAGTCCCTGCAACATCGGTCCGTTGGCATCCGCAATCCGGCATCCTTCGGGCGGTGTTCCTGCCGGAAGCAATTCGTTCCCTGTAATAACTATCCTGACACGGGGGCGGCGGATCACCGGGACTCGTCCGACGCCGATGGATGCAATCACACCAACATCTTGAGGGCGCAAATGGCGTCCGGCTCGCAGTATGACTTCGCCAGCAGCAACATCCTCGCCGATCTGCCCGATATGCTTGCCCGTTGAAACTTCACCCATGACCAGCAGCGTCTGCCCCTGGATCGACGAGTTCTCGACAGGCAGGACGGCATCTGTCCCGTCGGGCAGAGGGGCACCGGTCATGATCCGAACGGCCTGACCCGGTAAGACCTGTTCGTCGAAAGGGCGACCGGGAAAGCATGTCCCGATGACTTGCAGTGACAATGGATTGTAGTTTGATGCACCGTAGGTCTGCTCGCCCCGCAATGCGTATCCATCCATCATCGATCGCGTAAAGGCGGGGACGTTGACCAGGCTTTTCACATCACAAGCCAGGATCCGTGTGGCCGCTTCAAGTAGTGAGACGTCTTCGACAGGCAGTGATTCAAATGTTGGAAGAACACTCTCCAGCCACGCAGTGGCTTGCTCGACAGTCGCCCGCTCAGAGAATCCACGCATCCGGACATCGGTGTTCGGAGAGTTCAACCTCGACACAGTTCGTCACCACTTTCATCTACGAAATTCAGCATGATCCAGAATCTTCTGATATTGGCGTTGATACCTGTTTTACCATAGCCACCACGGCAGAACACAAACAAACTGGTAGAAGATTTCTGCGTGGATCGCTCCAGTGCGCTGGCATCGGGATTTGCGAGTTTGTTCAACGGACGTAAACTCACCGCACTGGTTATCCATTCCTTCTCGCACCGAAACGGCGATCGATGTACGCAATCTTCAATCTGATTGAAGGTATCCTGTGGTTCGGAGTCGCGACTATGATCGTTGTGCGAGTTCCTTGGACAACTGTCGTCCAGCGCCGTGCTGTTCTCGGAGGGGCAGCAGCATTCGCCGTTTTTGGGCTGACAGATTTTCTTGAGTCCGGTACCGACGGCAGACTTCCTGCCTGGCTGTGGGGACTGAAGATCGCCTGTGGAACCGCTATTCTTGTATCACGGTACACCTACAAGGGCTGGGACCGCTTTCGGTGGCATGACCGTGAGTTCCTGTTTGGAATCGGCTGCCTGATCGCTGTGAGCGTGATTATCGTGCTTCAGAAATTTGTTCTGATGGACTGAAAGCCCCACATCAAAATTGAATTACCGCGACAATCATGCTTTTCGCTCGTGATGCCGGCTCGCTTCAAGGTTCAATTCATCCGCCGGAACCAGATGGCGTCCAGTTCGAACGGTGGGCTATCGCCCAGTTGCTGATGGACCATCCCAGATTCTTCGCTGTGACAACGCACATACACAAATAAGAAACTCCCGAAGTCTCATTGAGACTTCGGGAGTCATTATTTCTGTCGACGGTCGTCAACTATTCCTTTGCAGCATCCCACCACCAGCGGCCGGCGGGAAGTTCAGGAGCTTTCGCGGTCTTGGCAAGGCTACCCAAGCGTGGGGATTCGTGATTCAGCTTGGGATCTTTGGCAACTGACATCACGTCGCCGCGGACACCACCGGCAACTTGAACCACAATGTCGCGACCGTTGTAGACTCGGTGATTGACCACCGAATCGATTTCTTTCGGAACAGCATAGTGAGCTGTCGCGTATTCACCGCGAGGCATGAAGACCCCCAGGTCCCAACCTGATTTGGTATTCAGCTTTTCATTCTGGATAATTGCCGAAACCAGGGCGAGGTCGAAGATGTTCTGCATGTCGGCAAACACCGGATCACGGGTCGCCAGCTTGTCGTAGTTGGCTGTGAAGTTCTGTGCGAACGCCCGGTTGGTTGGCTCCGATTGTCCTGTGGGAACGTGCTTCCCTTCGGCAGTCAGGAATTGATTTTCAGACTGACACAGAACTGACGAACCATGAATCTCGAACACAGTCTTATCGGTGCTGTGAGAAACGGCATCGTACTTCATCGTCAACCACCACCGCAGAGCATCCATCGACTGGACATTCTTGGGCTGATTGGCAGCGAGCAGATCAAAATAGCTGGGGATTTCTTTACCAGCTTCCAGCTTGTCGATCCCGATCAACTTCATGCGGTAATCAGCTTCGACGATGACGCGGGCGACACGGCTATCGGTGGGGATACCCCAGATTTCGATGTCCTGGCGTCCCAGTTTCTGCTGCAGCTGATTGACCCAGTTCTTGACGGACGAAGGGCTGAGTGGTCCGCGGGCATTCGATTTCTGGACAAAATCGGTCAGTGCTCGAACACCAGCATCGCGGGTATTGATCGAGCAACCGAAATCAGCATCGCCTCGGGCAAATGTCCGCAGGACAGTGACCAGATCGTCGAGTTGCAACGTCGGACGCCCCGAAGTTGCACTGACTGGCTGTCCCTGGGCATTGTAATTCCAGGCTTCAGCTGGACCACCGATTACGATTTCGTGTGATTCGGGGAAGACCATGATGTACTTGATTTGTGACAGACCGGCCAATTGGGCCATGGTTTCAGGAACAGGCAGGCCATCTGCGATCCGCTGAGCGACGGCTTTTTCGAGTCGGGTCAGCGAGACCAGTCGCAGATCAGAGCGACGTGCGACATCGGCATTCAGATCAGCCTTGCGCGACTGAGCTCCCAGCGATGCCAGCGTGCCATTCTGTTCCTCGGTCGACAAGCGATGCAGCAGACCGGACGGAGCGACTCGAACCCCATAGGGGTATTCGGTCATGGCTCCACCTTCCTGATCGATCACCATCCATTTGCCGTCGGTATTCTGCTGAATCATATTCATCAGCGTCATGAAGTCGGCCATGGTACCGCCACCGCCAAAGCCAGTACGGCCTGGCTGAGTGCCACCGGCAACGCCACGCTGAGTTCGGGAAACTCGCGGTACAACTGCAGTAACAGGCTCTCCCGCAGCCTGTTGAGCCGTTGCGATATTCTGAATCAGGGTGGCCTGCTGAGCGGGATCGTTGACGCGACGAGCGACATCGATCGCCGGCCCAAATTCGCCAGCGGCCAAATGGGCAGCGACGCGACCAGCAGCGTCGGCGGACGGGTTTGCTGCCTCAACCAACCCCGACATTGCCACGACAATACTAAGGCCTGCGATCATTTTGCTGAACGCGGCCCGGCAACGCTGCGCGAACATTGTGGAAATGGTGAAGCTGGGGCGAAGCATGGACAGGCTCCTTGGTGCGGAGACATAACGCGAAGTGACAACCGCGCAGATCACGGTTGTTCGTCGAATTAGAATCGTCCGTTGGCCACCAAGTGTGAAGAAGATTCCGCGAAATCCGCCGTTCGTCAACAGTCTCGTGTTCGACCATCCAATTATCCGGGATGGCCGCTAGAATACTGTTCTGAAGCCTGCGTGGAACCGCATGCAAGGCCAGCCCTAACGGAAAACCTTACGTGAGACGTAAAAGTTCTCAAGTCGTTGTCAAAGAGTGACGTGGAGCTGTCAGGTGCCTGAGTTACCCGAGGTCGAAACGATGGTGCGAGGGATTCGACCTTTCGTCGAAAATCGCCGTATTCTCGACGTCATTTCCTGCCCCACTCACTGTCGTCCGATCACGATCACACCCCCGTTCAAAACGATGGTGAAAGAGACCGTTGGTCAAACAGTCACTTCCGTCAGTCGACTCGGCAAACGGGTTGTGCTGAATTTGTCGAATCAATCGAATGTGGTGATTGAGCCGCGCATGACGGGTTTAATGCTGCTGGCGAATGCTCCGGATCAGGACCACCTGCGAATCGAATGGCAGTTCGAAGGCGAGCGAGAATTCAATTCTATCTGGTTCTGGGATCGGCGCGGCCTGGGGACCGTCCGTCTTTATCGACCCGGCGAAATTGAGCAGGTCTACGGCCCGGATCAGCTTGGACCGGATGCCCTGGAGTTTACGATTGACCAATGGCGGGAACGACTGAAAGCGACCAGCCGCGAGGTCAAAGTTGCTTTGCTGGATCAACGACTCGTCGCTGGCATCGGCAACCTGTACGCCAGCGAGATCCTGCATGTCGCGGGAATCAACCCCAAAAAGAGCTGTCAGAAACTGACGAAAATCCAGATCGAACGAATTGCCGAGGCAACTCGCCACGTCCTGGAAAGGGCGATTGAAACAGAGGGTTCCACTCTGGGAGATGGAACTTATCGTAATGCTCTCAGCCAGAGTGGCCAGTACCAGAATGAGCATCGTGTGTATATGCGAGAGAACGAACCCTGTCCTACGTGCCGCCGTGGTACTATCGTGCGACTTGTGCAAGCCCAGCGTTCCACGTTCTACTGTCCGAAATGCCAGCGTTAGATTTTTGCTGCAGGTCAGTTTTTTAATCTTTCCTGCGAGTCAATTTCGAATTGGATCTGCCTCTATGTCTCCTCGAATCGTGCCATTCTCGCTTGTCATCTTTTTACTGGCCGAAGTCGTTTCTGCGGCCGATGGTCCAGTCAGCTTTGTACGTGACGTCCGGCCAATTCTGGCTCGCAACTGTTTTGCGTGCCACGGGCCGGATGACAAACATCGCGAAGCAGACCTGCGGCTGGATACGCGTGACGGTGCCCTGGCAACGCACGATGGCAAACAGGCTGTTGTTCCGAAGGACATCGACAAGAGCGAACTGGTTCGACGAATCATCTCGACCAACGCTGACGAACAGATGCCTCCTAAAGATTCCGGGAAGTCGCTGACGCCGGAGCAGATCGCCATCTTGAAACGCTGGATTGCTGAGGGGGCTCCCTGGGGGACTCACTGGTCATTCGAAAAGCCCGTCAAATCGGCGATCCCCGCAGTCAAGAATGCCAAGTGGCCGGCCTCCGATCTGGATCGGTACATTCTTTCCCGCCTGGAACAGGAAGGTTTGACTCCTTCGCCCGAGGCTGACAAGCATACCCTGGCCCGGCGTGTTTCGATCGACTTGACCGGCTTGCCACCGGAACCCGCGGTCCTGGCAAAATACCTCGCCGATTCATCTCCCAAAGCCTATGAAACACTGGTCGATGATCTGCTGAAGTCACCCGCTTATGGCGAGCGATGGGCACGCATCTGGCTGGATCTCGCACGTTATGCGGACACCAAGGGCTACGAAAAGGATCTGGCAAGAACCGTCTGGCGTTACCGCGACTGGGTCATCGAAGCATTCAACAATGACATGCCCTATGACCAGTTCACCCGCGAACAACTGGGGGGAGACCTGCTTCCCAATCCAACGCTGGAACAACAGCTTGCGACCGCCTTTCATCGCAACACCATGGTGAACGACGAAGGGGGAACCGACAACGAAGAGTTTCGCGTGGCAGCCGTCAAGGATCGCGTTGATACCACGATGCAGGTCTGGATGGGGCTGACGTTCGGTTGTGCGAAATGTCACAGCCACAAATACGATCCCATCACCCAGCGGGAATATTATCACTTCTATGCGTTCTTCAATCAGACGGAAGACGCAGATGACTTTGATGAGCGTCCGAAGCTGGCGACACCGACGCGTGAACAGTCGGAAAAGCTGGCCAGGACCCGCGGAGAAATTGCCCGCCTGGAAGCGGTGCGAGACGCCGCCACACCTGAACTGACGGCATTTGCCAATGAGTGGGCCGCCAACATCGGATCCACGAGTGGCTGGGTTGTCCCCGTCCCGAAAGAGCTGACGGCAGCAAGTGGTTCAACTATGAAGCGCCAGGATGATGGGTCGATTCTGGTGGAGGCAAAGTCTCCCGCAAAAGAAACGTATACCGTTGTCATGCCGATCGCCGCCGGGCGATTGACGGGGATTAAGCTCGAAGCATTGCCAGACAAATCGCATCCCAAGGGAGGCGTCGGCCGGTCGGTCAATGACGGTAACTTCGTTCTCAGCAGCATCAAGCTGGCGTTACGTGGTACAGCAGGGACACCGGTCAAAGACATCCCCCTGACCGGTGCCAAGGCCGATTTCTCGCAGAATGAATACTCGGTCGAACAGGCGATCAAGAATCCCGATTACAACAAGCGAGGTTGGGCAGTGTCACCCCAACTGACGAAACCGCATACAGCACTGTTTACGCCGTCAGAAGCAGCAGCGATCGACGCGGATATGGAACTGGTGGTGACTCTCGATCATCAATTCGAATTCAGTTACCCCGGATTCAGCCTGGGGCGATTCCGATTGTCGGTAACGGGCGATGATTCACCAACATTGGATGCCGCTGTCCCCGAGGCAATTCGTGCGATTGCCAAACTGCAACCGGCGGCAAGAACGGCCGAGCAGCAAGCCCAACTGATCAAGCATGTCGCAGGGTTCGCTCCTGCGACGCAACAGGTACGTGATCAGATTGCGAAGCTGCAGCCCGAATTGAACTTGCCGGTTCCCCAGACACCGATCTTGCGGGAACTGCCGGAAGGAAAGCGGCGAGTGACGAAGATCCATTCCCGCGGCAATTTTCTGCAACCGGGTGATGTGGTAGAGCCTGCTGTTCCAGCGAATTTCCATCCGCTTCCAGCCGATGCTCCGAAGAATCGTCTGGGTGTCGCCGCCTGGCTGACGGATCGTGACAATCCATTGACCGCGCGAGTCGCCGTCAATCGAGTCTGGTCGCAGTGCTTCGGATCGGGGCTGGTGGAATCGCAGGAAGACTTTGGATCTCAGGGGCAATCGCCATCTCATCCGGAACTTTTGGACTGGCTGGCAGTCGATTTCATGGGATCGCCAAACGATCCTTCATCCCGTCCCTGGTCTTTCAAGCGGCTTTGCAAGTCGATTGTCATGTCGGCGACGTATCGTCAGTCCTCACGAGCGACGGCGGCAATGCTGGAGCGAGACCGCTTCAACAAACTGCTGGCGCGCGGACCACGGTTCCGTCTCGAAGCGGAAATGATTCGGGACAATTCGCTGGCAGCAGGGGGACTGCTCAGCAGGAAAATGTATGGCCCCTCGGTGATGCCGCTGCAGCCCGAAGGGATCTGGCAGTCGACGTATAACACGACGAAATGGGAAACGAGTAAGGGTGAAGATCGCTATCGGCGCGGTTTGTACACGTTTATCAAACGGACAACACCTTATCCCGCCATGACCACGTTCGATGCCCCCAGCCGGGAACTCTGTACTGTCCGGCGGATCAATACGAATACTCCGTTGCAGGCGCTGGTGACTCTTAATGATCCCGCCTTTGTGGAGGCGGCGCAAGGACTGGCACGCCGTATGGTGAAGGAAGGGGGGGCACGGCTGGAAGTTCGAATCGCCCGGGGACTGGAATGGGCTCTGATCCGCCCGGCGCAACCCAGCGAACTCGCAGTCCTCACGAAGCTCTATGAAAATCGCAAAGCCTACTACGTGGCGCATGCTGACGAAGCGATGAAGTTCGCAACCGAACCCATGGGTCCAGTTCCAGAGGGAATGGATACAAAAGACTTGGCGGCACTGACGGCCGTCGCCAATGTGATTCTCAATCTGGATGAGTTTGTCACTCGGAATTGATCGGACCAGCACGGAATCACGAGCAAGTGACGACAGAAACGCCACGGAAGAATTGGCGCGACTTGGATCAAATCAGTCGGATGTCTGATGGCGTTTTGAGTTCTGTTGAGATTCTGCGGCGAACCGGTCTTCCAAAGTGGCCTTCATCGCTCCGCGTGAAGTCAGCCGTTTCCAGTTTGGACATTACCACTGCTGAAATTCGATAAACTCCGTCGCGAAGACCACCTGCACAATTTTCGATTGACGACGACATGACAAGTTCGTCTCTGGTGCGATCGGCTGACTTCACGCGGAGCGATGAAGGCCACTTTGGAAGACACGATGCCGCCATCACTTCATGGGCGCCTTCCACAGCGGAACTTTGACCGTTTCTTTGAGCTTTGCAATCCTTGATGTCAGTTGCTCGTTGGGGCGAAACTTTTCCACCAACTCCGTCAGGATCCGATAACTGCTCATACCTTCGTCGTAGTCCCCTTCCAGATCTTTGGCATCGGAAATCTGTTGAATGATCTGCTGCCGCTTTTCCGCGGGTGGCAATGATGAATTGAGAATCTCGACAACATTGACAATCTCTTCCCACTTTCGTCGCTCTGTAGCGCGACTGATCTTAATTGGCCCAATATCTGAGACAATGAACACGGAATCTTCACGCAGTGATTCTTCCCAAAAAGCTGCACGACTGTTTAACTGCTCTAAAATGAACTGCTTCGAGTAGAGACGCAGATCAGGCAAATCGATTACCGTATCGAATCCGTGTCGTTCTTTCCGAGTGGACCATGTCGAAAGAAAGTCTCGCTCATCGCCGGACTTTGTTTTCACTTTCAGAACCCGCTTGCCACTGAATTCAGGTGCAACTGTCACGATTTCTGAACTTGCCACAAACGGAAGTTTGGCAAACGCCGCTCTGGCGCGTTGCAGGGCGTCTTCGGGTTCGTAGTGCGAAAAAAAGTACCGGAAATAACTGTTTCCCCAATCGCTGATACCAACACGAATCTTGAGAATCTCGTCCCATGTAGTTTTGTCGTTTACCGAAGCAGGTCGTTCGGGCAATTCGGCCTGATGCAGGTTCTTTCCGTTCGCGACCGGACCCGTCGGATATTCCAGAATCAATTCCCCGTTCAGCCGTAGCTCACGGCCATGAATTGTGAGTCTGTACGGCTGCTGCATGTACTGACCATTGTAAAAGCAAAACGACAAGGAATTTGGAGCGATACTTTTTTGGGATTCGTCGGGCGTATGCAATGGTGATACTTGAGCCTTGCCTGAGGACTCTGATTTTGAAGCCGGGCTGATTTGAATGGGAGGAGACGGAACAACAGCCGGCGTGGGGGGCGACGTATGGGGGCAATGCTTTGCTACCGCATCCCATAAAGATGAACGCGATCAATAGTACCAGAGGGCGCAAGGGTTGGTCGGTCATCTGCAGGTTTTCCAATTCTATTAATTGCCCCAGTCAATGCCATCCTGATTTGGCATGACGCGGTCGACGTCGCAATACAAGAGCAATTTTGACCCATCCCCGACGACTGATTTGTTATCAAATCGCAATGACAAGGGTTGACCTGGATCGAGACGAAACTCTGCACCGCCCCCCCGAGAAGGTGCAGAATGTATGGACCGTTGCTGCTGCCAGGTCCCGTGATAATGGCTTCAGGCTGGCAAGACTCGGCTAATCTTGGCGCGCAGCCGACTTTACAACAAGCCATCTTTTGGGTGTGGCGTCGTCGGAACTCGAACACGTGATTTCCTGGTAATCACATGAATTCGTCGTCGTCCTGCAGGTCTGTTTCGGTGATCACGCGATGCTTGGCGGCGTGCAGGACGTTCAGGGCTGTGTCGACGTCATCCACGTAGATCGCTACTGCTGCCCGGCCGCGGTGGCGATATAGCAGCGGATAAGCGTGGTGAATGTTGACTTCGGCTTTCATCAGTGTCGTGCAGACATCGTGAAATGGCTGATCCCCTTCAGGAAGCTCCACGCCAACGACATCGCTTTCACTGAATAGAAAAGCTGACAGTTCAAGCTTTTCGCGAGCACGATCTGAGTTGTTGAACATCAAACGAACCATGGCAAAGTCGACGGAGTCGACGATGCTCATGGCCAGGACTCGGGTGTCGATCGATTCGACATGCCGCATCAGATCGTTCAGACGACCGACGCGGTTTTCCAGGAAGACGCAGAACTGACGCAGGCAGGGCCATGTACGGCCACGCATCGTTTCCGCATCGGTAAACTCACCGCCGCTGAAGCTGCTGGACATTAACCCGATTACTCCGTTTAAGGTTTCTGGTCCCGATCCAAGGGAACCTCGCTCGCATCATCCCGGCATCACAGGTACTGGTTGATGAGGTTTTCGAGGTACTCCTGACGTCCCGATTCGTTCGGGTCCAGCTTGTGCTTGGCCAGCACGTACTTTTCCAGCGTTTCGAAGTTGGCTGTTCCCTTTTCGATTTCGGCACCAATCCCGCTGTCGAAGCTGCGATACCGATTCTTGACGAAGTCTTTCAGGACGCCATCCTTGCGAATCGCCGCTGCAATCTTGGCACCGCGGGCGAATGCGTCCATCGCCCCGATATGGGCGTGGAACAGGTCAACAGGCTCAAAGCTTTCGCGTCGCACCTTGGCATCAAAGTTGACGCCACCAGGGGTCAGGCCACCTTGTTCAAGTATCACCAGCATACACTGCGTGGTCAGGTAGATATCAGTTGGGAACTGATCCGTGTCCCAGCCGAGCAACAGATCGCCGGTGTTGGCATCAATGCTGCCCAGTGCCCCCTGAATACGAGCATATTCCAGCTCGTGCATCATGGTATGACCGGCCAGCGTCGCATGGTTGGTTTCAATGTTCAGTTTGACATGATCCATCAGGCCATTCGCGCGGCAGAAGTTCAGGCAGGCTGCTGCATCGAAGTCATACTGATGTTTTGTTGGTTCTTTTGGTTTCGGTTCAAACAGAAACTGTCCCTTGAAACCGATCTTCTTGGCATAGTCGACGGCCATGTGCATGAACCTGGCCAGGTGATCCAATTCACGCTTCATGTCTGTGTTGAAGAGGTTGTGATAACCTTCGCGGCCACCCCAGAAGACGTAGTTTTCACCACCGAGTTCCAAGGTGACTTCCAGAGCCTTCTTCACCTGGGCGGCTGCAAACGCGAAAACGTCAGCGTTGCAGGTAGTTGCTGCCCCGTGCATGTAGCGCGGGTGTGAGAACATGTTCGCTGTTCCCCACAGCAGCTTGATTCCAGTTCGCTGCTGAGCGGCCTTCAGCGCCTTGACCACTTCGTCAAGATTCTTGTTCGTCTGTGACAGCGTGTCTCCTTCTGGAGCCACATCACGATCATGAAAAGCGTAGTAGGGACAGCCCAGCTTTTCGATGAATTCAAACGCCGCATCAACTCGCTTGACGGCATTGGCAACAGAATCGGATCCATCATCCCAGGGACGCTGCAGTGTGGCTGATCCGAACGGGTCGCTTCCTGTCCCGCGGAATGTATGCCAGTAGCAGACCGTAAACCGCATCAATTCCTTCAGGCGGTGGCTCTCCACAATCTCGTCAGGATTGTAGTGCTTGAACGCCAGTGGATTCTTGCTGGTGGGGCCTTCGTACTGGATCTTGCCGATTTCTGGGAAGAACGACATGGGTCGGTTGCCTGTATCTGGAGGTCTGGTTGTGAGTAGTAACAAGGATCCGACGATGCCTGATCCACCGACGCTTCCAGAAATTACCCGGTACTCGTTCGGTCCGACTGAGGGTCCATTCTTCCAGGAGGCAGAATCCGTGGAACAAAAGACCTTCGGTCGAAACCGCTTGTGAACGAAACGGCATAAAAATTCTGCTGAGGCGCCGCCGCGATTTTAGCCATGGGCTGCTTCAGTATCAATTGACGACAATCGACTGGCCTTTTGACTCTTCAACCAACACCGATGTGAAATGCTCAAGAGGTTGCCGATTTACCGGGAATCCCATGCAGTGGGGGTGCCACGATCTTGGAGTCTTCGACAAGGTCGTGCTAAATTTGGTTTCCAGCCCATTTCACAACCGATCTCTTCCCCCCCATGAAATTTCGCTCATTCTCACGATCCATCGAAGACACGGCCTTGTCGCAGACTCCAAGACCGTGGCACCCATTTCTTAAGTTGGAAATCTCAATTTCCACGCAGATCCTTTCGCTCAGCCTCGAGTAAGCCGGGAGTGCCCCGCCACTCTGTCGTGCTGGACACCATATGGCTCAAAGCGAACTGGTCCGACCCTACATTGAAAAAACCGTTTGCCTTGGAATCCCCTGTCGATGCGCTCACGCTTTTTGATTTTCCGGCGTATCATGCTCGTCTTGCCGCGAACCGGGTCGTGGCTTGGGTTTCCCGTTGTCACGCCACGAATTGCGGAGTTTCGGTGAGCGGTTCATTCGATAGTTCGTCTGACGCACCGTTCCGACACCTGCTGTCGCGGAACTCTCGTGACCGCATGAACTTACGTTCCGTGCTCCGAGTGGGTTTGTGCCTCATCTTCCTGGCCCAATCTGCCGCCTTCGGGAAGGAAATCACGCCCGCCCAGGAATCTCAACCGGTTTTTGGCTGGCATGGTCACAATATTGTCGGACGGTGGTCCGAAGTTCTGGTACCAGTCAACATCGACGAAGCAGGCGAATACTCCGTTCAAGTCACGGCGCCTGATCCCGATGGCCATCGCGTGACATTTGCCAGTTCAATCCATTTGACGGCTGGCACCCATACTGTCCGGGGATACTTTAAAGTTGGGCAGTTGGAACCGACCTCGGTCGAGGTGGCCGTCATTGCCGCAGCGACAAAGAAACCTGTCTGGTCGTGGAAATCGACCAAGCATGCCTCTGACCAGGGAACGTCGCCACTGCATTCTGGATATCGGCTGATTGCGACTGTCGGCGACCCGCCCGGTTTTGATTGGGGCGATCCCCGGCCAGGTGACGATCAGTCAGCCGTGGCCCCAGTCGGAATTCTACGTCCCATCGCCATGAAGGTGGACGAGTTACCCGTTGATCACCGGGCCTACGATTCCATCTCCATTCTCGTCATCGCAGGCCGATCCGTACTGTCTGCAGAACAGGCCGCAGCCTTACGCGCCTGGGTCATTGGTGGTGGGAAGGTTGTGATTTCGCTTCCCATGGACTTAGCCGCAGCGAACGACGTATTGCGACCCGTTGCTGACTGGTTACCTGCGACATTAGCCCCGGAACCTGTCACGATCAGCGAACTGGGAAAGATCGAATTGTTCGCAGGTCGCAGCGTTCGCATTCCGATGGCAGGTCGAATGCGCGTCCCCGGCTTGAAAATCACTCAGGGGGAAGTCCTTGCAGGAAATCGCGACGAAGCAATTTTCGTTCGAACGCCGTTTGGCATGGGATCGGTCACCCTTTTGGCAATGGACCTGACTCAACCACCTTTAACCAAGTGGAGCGAACTGGCCGCACTGACTCGACGGCTTTCGCAGGTGACGACCGATCCGACGACTCAGGCGAATACACCCGCCCGGGCATTGCAGCTCAATTCGACGGGGGTCACCGATCTGGCGACGCAGTTACATGCCGTTCAGGAAAACTTTCCCAGCGTCTATCGAGCGTCGCCGTGGCTGGTGATGGGACTGCTGATTGCGATTCTGGTGATCGTCGGGCCCTTGGACTATCTGATTGTTCATCGACTGCTGAAGCGACCGCGCGCCACGTGGTTGACGCTGCTGCTGTGGGTTGTGATCGCTGGCTGCGGCAGCGGGATACTTGCCTCCCGCTGGAATGGGACATCCGTTCGAATCAACCAGTTGAATCTCGTCAACTACGATGTCACGACGTCGTCCTGTCATCAACGGCTGTGGACCAACGTCTATAGTCCGGTAACAGAACGGCGGTCGGTGAACGTGGAATCCAAAGTCGCCGGAAAGGATGCGAATCCCACCCAGACAACTCAGTCAGGCTGGTCAGGGATTGCGGAAACCGCCTATGGAGGAATGTTGCGTCGAGCCGGGGTGAATGTTGGTGCTGCCGATTATACCGCAGGAACGTCCATCGAAGATCTGCCGCTGTTGCAATGGTCATCAAAGCCACTTTTGACCGAGGTCCGAACGTCTGTCGAAGGATTGGTCGAAGCTGATCTGAAGAGTAACGGAGTAGGCCAGGTTTCAGGAACGATCTCTCATCGATTTGGCGGGCCGATCGAAGACTGGTTCCTGGCATATGGCAATCGAGTCTACCGGCACAAGAAAACTCGCGACGATCCCCAATCGATCCCGCTGAAGCCTCGTCAGACCCTGCGAATTGATCAGCCGACCGTGTTTCCCCGTGAATTGCGAGCGTTTCTGATTGGAAAAGTCGCCACCAGCCGGACTCAACAGAGTGGAACCTCGACGAGTGTTTCCAATCAATTTGCCACGTATGACCAGATGTCACGTGATCCTCTGGAAATCGCCAGGATCCTGACATTCCATGCGGAAGCGGACGGATCCAAGTTCACTGGGTTGACCAACCGACTGCTGGAAGACGAAGACCTGTCTCATCTGCTGGAACTGGGACGCGCAATCCTGTTCGGTCGTCTGGATTCTCCTGTTGCCTCAGTTCGCATCAGCGGTACTGAGGTTCCAGCCGAGCGCGAGACCACTTTCATTCGAATTATTCTGCCCGTCACGAAAACCGGCAGCGAGATTTCACGAGAAATCGAGCGATTCGATAAGGTTCCCTGATACTGCGTGTTTCGCGTTTTTCCAAATCTCTCCTGTGCCGCTGATATCATGATCGAAACTCGACAACTGACAAAACGCTACGGGCACCTGATCGCTGTCAACGAGATCAATCTCTCGCTGAAAGAGGGCGATGTCTTCGGCTTCATCGGACCGAACGGCTCAGGCAAAACGACAACGATGCGAATGATCGCCACGTTGTTGAATCCCGACTATGGTGAAGCGTACGTCTGCGGGCAGTCGATCTATACCAATCAACGCGAGATCCGGCGGCTTGTCGGATACATGCCGGACTTCTTCGGTGTCTATGACGACATGACCGTCATTGAATACCTCGAATTCTTTGCCGCTGCCTACCGAATCAATGGCCCCGCCCGTCGCAAGGTCTGCGAAGACAAACTGGAACTGGTGGACATGGCATTCAAGCGAGATGCCATGGTGAACCAGTTGTCGCGCGGACAGACTCAGCGTATCGGGCTGGCTCGAACTCTGCTGCACGAACCGCAGGTGCTGCTGCTGGATGAACCTGCCAGTGGTCTTGATCCACGCGCCCGCATCGAGATCCGCAATCTGCTGAAAAAGCTGGGGGAACTCAAGAAGACTGTGATCGTGTCGAGCCACATTCTGCCTGAACTGGCAGACGTCTGTACACGAGTCGGGATGATCGAAAAGGGGAACCTGATCGTTGATGGCTATGTCGATGAAGTGATGCGCAAGGCGCGCCAGCAGATCATGCTGCAGATCCGCGTCAAAGAAAACATCGACCGGGCTGCTCAACTGCTCGAAAAATGTGATCTGGTCGGAAAGGTCGAAATCGTCAAGGGAACGATCGACACCACACTGAAAGCAGACACTTTCGACTACAGCGCCATTCCCACCTTGCTGATTGAGCACGGTTTTCAGCTCACCCTTTTCCGCGAGGAAGAGGTCAACCTGGAAACGGCATTCATGTCGCTGACCAAGGGCCTGGTGCAATGACATTTCCACTGCGTCCGATTGGTAAAACGGACATCCTGATCACGCCGATTGCGATGGGCTGCTGGCCGATCTCGGGAATCACCAGTCTTGATGTGACGGAAGTGAACAGCCTGGCCACGCTTCAGGCCGCTGCCGACAGCGGGATCAACTTCTTCGATACTGCCTTCTCGTACGGATTCGCAGGTGAGAGCGAATCGATGATCGCCACGGCACTCGGTTCCCACCGTGATAAGATCGTGATTGCCACGAAGGGAGGGATTCACTGGGAAGGTGGCATCCAGCGGAAGGATGGCCGTCCCGAAACACTGCGTCAGCAGTGTGAGACCAGCCTGAAACGGCTGCAGACCGACTATATTGATCTGTATTACCTGCATGCTCCAGACCCGCAGACGCCAATCGTCGAATCCGCCGCGGCACTGAAGGGAATGCTGGAATCCGGCAAGATCCGCAGTGTGGGGGTCTCGAACTTTTCCCTGGCACAATTGATTGAGTTCAACGAAGTCTGCCCGATTTCCGCCTATCAGCCCCACTACAACATGCTGCAGCGCGAGATCGAAGGTTCTCAGTTGCCGTGGTGCATCGAACAGAATGTTTCTGTGATGATCTACTGGCCATTGCTGAAAGGCCTGCTGGCGGGAAAGCTTCCTCGCGATTTTCAATTTGATCCCAAAGACGGACGGCGCAAGTATCCGATGTTTGCTGGCGAAGAATGGACGAAAAACCAGGACTTTCTGGATCAGCTTCGGCCACTGGCTGAGGAAACAGGGAAAACGCTGGCACAGTTAGTCTTGAACTGGACCATCCAGCGACCGGGGATCACGTCGGCACTGTGCGGTGCAAAGCGTCCCGACCAGATCATCGACAATGCGGCCAGCATGACCTGGAAACTGACAGCATCGCAAATCGAACGGGTTGATGCGGCGATTGCCGCACGCGGCAGCGTGGTTTCGCGGGCCGCAGTGTCATAGCGGCCATCGAACTCTATGGGTGTCCGCTGGCGGGTGAACCCCTGTCCCCGGTATACTTGTCGGTACGAAATGGAACGGTTGGGGAAATGATCCCCGCCGAGAATATTGTGTCCCCCAGAACAGAGGCAGCAGGATTTATGAGCGCAAGTGTTGGTCGTCTCGCCCCGGATTTTTCAGTTCAAGCTTATGACCGAACCAAGGACGGATTCACACACGTCAATCTGTCAGACTACCAGGGAAAATGGGTCTGTCTGTACTTTTACCCACTCGATTTCACGTTTGTCTGTCCGACGGAAATCGTGGCTTTCAACGATGCTGTTGGCGAATTCGCCAGCCGTAACTGCGTCCTGCTGACCGCCAGCACGGACAGCGTCTACTCACACAAGGGTTGGTGCGACAGTCATCCTGACCTGGCCAACCTGAAGCATTTGATGCTGGCTGACACCAACCACAAGCTGTCGCGTGACTACGGTGTGCTGATCGAAGACGCAGGAATCGCTTACCGGGGGATCTTCCTGATCGCTCCCAACGGCATCGTCCGCTGGCTCGCGATTCACGATCTGCCCGTCGGTCGCAACGTCGAAGAAGTTCTCCGAGTCCTCGATGCTCTGCAGACCGACAAACTCGTCCCCTGCAACTGGAAGAAGGGCGGCAAGACCCTCAACTGAGTGGTCTGAGATCTGTCCATGCGATCAGGGGTACCGATTTTCGGTACCCCTTTTTTGTTACACGCGGTTTGCGAGAATTCTGCGATTCGACAGACTTGAAGGGATAATCGCTAATGCCCGTATCGAACGATCCGACCACCGGTGTCGAGATTTGTCGGAGCATCTGTTCAAATATTCGGATCAGCCGACACGACTGTGTTCGCTGGTGACAATCCATGCTACCAGCCTCCTGTTTGCCACAGGTAAATCAAGATGCTCAATGTTCGCAACTGCCTGTTCATGATTTGCATCATCGCATTGTTTGCTGGTTCTCGTGCTATCAGTGCCGAACCTGAATGGCCCCGTGCTCACGAAGAGTTTTTTGAGAAGCAGATTCGTCCGGTACTGGCAGCGCAATGCTGGAGTTGTCACGGTGAGAAAAAGGCGGAATCCGGGCTGCGGCTGGATTCTCGCGCTGCTGTTCTGAAAGGAGGTGACCGAGGTGAACTTGTTAATTCCAAGGACCCCGCTGCCAGCCTGCTGATGCATGTGATCCGGCGCGATGGCGAATTACAAATGCCGCCCAGTGGCCGATTGACGCCGGCTCAAATCGGCGCATTCGCCAAGTGGATCGAATTCGGACTCCCCTGGCCAAAGCAGGCGGCAGGGTCAGCCATGTCCGTTGCCTGGGGGACTCACTGGGCATTCCTGCCGATAGAGCGCCCCAAGGTGCCGGAAATCGCTGAGGACACGATCTCGCAAACGCCTGTCGACCGATTCATTCTCGAGAAACTGAAAGCGGAAGGCCTTTCCGCGTTACTGACTCGAGCAGACCGCAATGTTTTGATTCGACGAGCCACCTTTGATCTGACTGGATTGCCGCCAACCCCGGAAGAAGTCGCGGAATTCGCGAGTGATTCTTCGCCCGATGCGTTCGAACGGCTGATCGATCGCCTGCTGGCGTCACCCAAATATGGCGAACGCTGGGGACGATACTGGCTCGATGTCGCTCGCTATGCAGATACGAAGGGCTATGTCTTCTTTGAAGAGAAATCCTATCCCTGGGCCTACACCTATCGTGACTATGTGATTCGTTCCCTGAACGAAGACAAGCCATATGATCGGTTTCTGATGGAACAGATCGCTGCAGATCAGCTGGAAGATCGTGTTGACGATTCATCACTGGCAGGGCTGGGATTCCTCACCGTGGGTGGCCATTTCATGGGAAATGTCCATGACATCGTCGACGATCGGATCGATGTCGTCACACGCGGCCTGATGGGGCTGACGGTGACCTGCGCACGCTGCCATGATCACAAGTACGACCCGATTCCAACTCGCGATTACTATTCCCTGTACGGTGTATTTCGCAGTTCAACCGAACCACTGGTGCTGCCGTTGTTCAAGACTCCCGCCGATCGACCTGAGTATCGTCGCTTCACCGCAGAACTTTCGGTCCGACAGCAGAACCTGGACGATTTTGTGGCTCAGAAACATGCAGCTCTGGTGGAAGGGGCTCGCACCCGCGTTGGCGAGTACCTGATGGCCGCAAAGTCTGCTGGTGATAAACCCGCTACTGATGATTTCATGCTGATTGCGGATCCTGGTGATTTGAATCCGGCCATGATCGTTCGCTGGCAATCGTATCTGGAGAAGCTCGAAGGGCGTGGAGCGGAGTCGCCCTCTGCAAAGGGAACTTCACACCCGGTCTGGGGCCCATGGTTTCAGTTTGCCGCGATACCACCAGAACAATTTCCGGAAGAGTCCGTTCGACTTTGTGAACGTCTGGTATCGCCAGATGGCGGCACTGTGCCCGCGGGTAGATCGCTCAACTCACTGGTCGTGAAAGCCATCTGTAGCCCGGCTCCACCGCAGAATCTGGCGGATGTCGCCAATCGTTACAGCGGATTGATGAAGTCGATCCATACGAAATGGCAAGCGATCCTGAGGGATGCTGTTATCCTGAAGCGGCCGACTCCAACTCATCTTGAAAACACTGACGAGGAAGAAATTCGCCTGGAAATGTATGGCGAGACAGCACCTGCCAATGTACCACTCGTCTTCGGCTGGGGGTTTCTGTCGCTGTTACCAGACCGTGCCTCACAGGGCCAGTACCAGAAGTTGTTGAAGGATGTCGAGCAGTGGTTGATCAATGCACCGGCGGCACCACCCCGGGCGATGGTCTTGTTTGATGGTCCGGCTTATGACCCGCGTGTCTTTGTGCGTGGCAATCCGAGTCGCCTGGGCGATGCTGTACCTCGTCAGTTTTTGTCCGCACTCTCCAGGGACGCAAAGCCGTTCTCGATCGGCAGTGGAAGATTGGAATTAGCGCGTGCTGTGGTCGATCCATCGAATCCGTTAACTCCACGCGTCGTCGTCAATCGACTCTGGCAACAGCACTTTGGCGCGGGGCTGGTCCGCACACCGGGTGATTTTGGAATTCGCAGCGATCCTCCTACACATCCCGAACTGCTGGATTGGCTCGCGACCGATCTGATCCGGGGCAAGTCAGGCCCGAATTGGACTTTGAAGCAGCTTCATCGGCGTCTGATGTTGAGTGCGGTCTATCAGCAGTCGAGCCAGCAGACGTCGAATGCTGACCCCGAAAACCGCTGGCTGGGACGTGCGAATCGCATCCGACTCGACTTCGAAGCGACTCGCGATTCACTGCTGTTCGTGGCGGGATATCTCGACGACCGAATCGGGGGGCCGTCGAAATCGATTCTCGACGGAGGCTTTCATCCTCAACGAACACTCTATGCTTATCTGGATCGCCAGGATCCACCAGGTCTGCTCAGCGTGTTTGACGTCCCCAGCCCGGCAGCGACAAGCACCAGCCGCGACACAACAACGGTCTCGCCGCAGGCCCTGTACATGATGAACGGTCCACTTGTCGCGACAGCGGCCGACTGGTTACTCAGACGGCCGGATCTGGCGAAAATTGCCAATTCGGAAAACCGTATCGAACGGATTTTCCAGATCCTGTTTGCCCGCATGCCAACAGCAACAGAATTGCAGTTTGCCAGGGATTTTCTAGGGCCGCAGCCATCCGCTGCCCATTGGCAGCAGTTCACTCAGGCACTGCTGCTCACGAATGAATTCGTCTTCATTGATTGATGATCAGAACTCAGCGTTCTTCGGAGTGCGTGGAAACGGAATGCAGTCGCGGATGTTGGTCATACCTGTCAGCAGTTGAACCGTTCGTTCAAGTCCCAGGCCGAAGCCACTGTGCGGGACTGTTCCGTACTGACGAAGTTCCAGGTACCACCAGTAGTCTTCGGGATTCAGCCCACATTCCTTCATGCGGTCGATCAACACGGCATGTCGCTCTTCACGCTGGCTGCCGCCAATGATCTCGCCAATCCGTGGAACCAGCACATCCATTGCCCGAACGGTTTTGCCATCTTCGTTGCAGCGCATGTAGAACGATTTGATCTCACGCGGGTAGTCGGTCAGGATCACCGGCTGCTTGAAGTGTTGCTCTGTCAGATAGCGTTCGTGTTCCGACTGCATGTCCTTACCCCAGGAAATGGGGTATTCGAACGCGTGTCCCGACTTTTCGAGGATCGAGATCGCTTCGGTGTAGGTCAATCGAATGAAATCATGATCGACGATGTTTTGCAGTGATGCCAGCAGCGTCGGCTCAATGCGTTCGTTGAAGAAAGCCAGATCGTCCGGACAGGTTGCCATCACGTCTTTGACGATACTGCGAACGAAGGCTTCCGCCAGGTTCATATTGTCTTCAAGTTCGTAGAAGGGCATCTCCGGTTCGATCATCCAGAACTCTGCCAGATGACGGGTGGTGTTGGAGTTTTCGGCACGGAAGGTTGGTCCGAACGTATAAACATCTCCAACGGCCGTGGCGTAGATTTCCCCTTCCAGTTGCCCGCTGACCGTCAGGCCCGCTTTCTTGCCGAAGAAGTCGTGGCTGTAATCGATCGGCCCCTTGATCTGCTGGAGCTTGGCCAGGTCGAGCGTCGTGACCTGAAAAATCTGCCCGGCACCTTCGCAATCGCTGGTGGTGATAATCGGAGTCTGGACATACAGGAATCCGCGTTCCTGGAAAAAGCGATGAACTGCGGCACAGAGTGCGTTGCGAACTCGAGCAATGGCGCCAAAGGTATTCGTCCGCGGGCGCAGGTGAGCCTTCTCACGCAGGAATTCGAAGCTGTGCCCCTTTTTCTGCAGCGGATAGGTTTGAGGGTCGGCAGTTCCAAGGACTTTCAAGGATCGCGCGTGGACTTCCACGCGCTGTCCCTTGCCGAGTGACTCCTTGACTTCGCCAACCACAGCGACGCTGGCACCTGTATGAATCAGTTTGATCAGAGTTGCGTAGTCGGGAACGCTGGCATCAACGACGATCTGAACATTGGCGAGCGAACTGCCGTCGTTGACTTCCAGAAAGGCGAAGTCCTGCTTGGATTCGCGTTTCGTCCGGACCCAGCCGCGGACATCAACTTCGGTGCCGGGTTGAACGTGCTTAAGGATCTGCACGACCTTGGTTCGCGTCATAATGAATTCGATCCGTCGAATAGAGGTTTGGGATTACCCATCAGGATGGCGTCACCGAAGCAGTTCGGCAAGGACTTCCTTGAGGCATACCAAATCAGGTCTTCGATCAGAACGTCCATCAGGGTGGATGCTCGCAGGTTCAGCGACATCCACTTCTTCGAAGACCCAGGTACTGCCCGGCCGTACTATATCGGCTGCCGAATGTCCCATTCCATCGAAAGTACCAACAAAAAAGCGGCCCTCGGACGAATCCGAGGGCCGCTGTTCACTGTAGCACGCCAACCTTTTCAGGCTGGTTAAGTCACCGTCAGTCCGACTCGATCAGTCCAGGAGACCGAGGAGGGTCGACATCCGGCTCATCCGAGAAGCCTTCTTCTCTTCTGGTGGTACTGGAGCTGGAGCGGCGTTGTCGGCTGGAGCCATTGCTGGAGCACCGGCTGGAGCACAGCCGTTTCCGCAAGCGGTGGCACAACCCTTGTCGCAGCAACCCTTGACCACATCGTATCCGCAAGCTCGCAGAGCCTGTTCAGCCTGACGAACCACACCGCGATCGCAGTCACCCAAGGCACAGGTCAGGGCGGCGACGACTTCGGGGCAGCAGCAGCAGTTCTTGCGAACTTGATCACCGATTTCATCGGCCGCTTCACGGCGGACGCGTTCATCGGCATCGTTCAGGGCATACACGAAGGCCGTCATGATTTCCGGGTTGCAGATGCAATCATAACGATTGCCGAGCTTGCGGATGGCGGCACGTCGCTGACGGGCATAGCAAGCCGTCTGCGATTCGTAAATCAACTTGGCAATTGCACAGGGATCTGCATTGCAGCACTTGGTTTCGCAAGGAGCAGCACAGGTCGGAGCACAATTCGCTGGAGCAGCACATGCTGGTGCACATGCTGGAGCACAGGTCGAAGCACAAGAAGTCTTGCAGCACTTGCCGAACAAGCCATGCAGACCCTTGAAGCAGCTGACCTTAGGAGCACAGCACTTGTTCGTTGGGCAGCAGCTGGTCGCTGGAGCGGCACAAGCTGGAGCACAAGCAGCGGCGGCTGGAGCAGCACAACCTGGAGCACAGGCTGGTCCGCAGGCAGGACCGCACTTCGCAGCCGGAGCAGCACAACCTGGAGCACAGGCTGGACCACAGTTGGCGGCGGGAGCAGCACAAGCTGGTGCACAGTTGGCAGCAGGAGCTGCACAGGCTGGAGCACAAGCGGCAGCGGCTGGAGCACAGTTAGCAGCGGGAGCTGCACAAGCTGGAGCACAGTTGGCAGCAGGAGCTGCACAGGCTGGGCCAGCAGCTGGTCCGCAGTTGGCAGCAGGAGCGGCACAAGCAGGAGCACATCCCTTGTTGCAGTTAGCAACTGGAGCACAGCAGCTTGGGCCAGCACCACAGCTATCACAGCACGGTGGCTTGATATCTGAGCACTTGCGCTGATAGGTGTGGACCGTCGGGCAACATGGCTTGACGATCACGGGTTTGCAACACGCTGGCTGAGCCGTCGTGGCACAGCATGCCTTCGAGGCGCCGCAGCACCCCTTCGAACCATGCAGCCATCCGGCTTCTGCCAGGCTGGCCATGCTCATCGCAGCGAGCACAGCACCAGTCATCTTGATCCATCGCATAGAAGAACGTCTCCTTCCCTTGGGAATCTCGAACCAGGTCGTCCATTACCACGAAACGCAGGTGTCGGTCAGTCGTGGAATTCCAGGCTGCTGATCCGCGCCGCCTGCGACGCGCGTCGCAATTCAAACGGCTGGGCCATCACCTCGTTCCGGTCGCTACGACCTTTGAACGTACGTCGTCCACAAAACTTCGCAGGCGATGCCACCTCGGCACCGCACCTCGCGAGGCACTAACCTGACTTTGGGTGCTTCGCAGCGGTTTGTTTTGGCGGGACTAGCACATTTGATCGGTCTTGCGGCCTGCAAGCCTTGAATATCTCAAACCGTTATTTCGCAATGCTGTTACGTCAATTTTGGTCCGTTTGGATCGCTCGTAACGCCTAGTCAAGATAGGGGTGAGTTTGACGGCGATTCTCCGCCAAAACCGGTCGGAAAAATGTCAATTCAGGTAAGATGCATGCGAAACAAGAAGAGGCCACCGTTGATTTTGATCATGCCGATCATGCCCGTGGTAACGACCCGAAACCACCAAATGCCCTACCCCCGAGAGTACAACTGCGATACCCCCGAAAGCCGACACCAGGATCACTCGTCCGTAAACTCAACCGATCCGACAAAGTTGAACAACACCGTGTCCCAGAACGCACTCGTACGAGACTTACCATGAGGCAAAAGAGCGATGAGTTCCCTTCATGCTTTGGCTTATGGGTACCCACTGCGTTTCTGACAAGTAATTTTTGAAACGCGGAGATCGCAGAGAACGCTGAGTTCAAGGCAGCGGCAATCCCCTCTTCCTGCTCTGTGACCTCTGTGCTCTCTGCGTTTCGAATGTTTCCTCGTGAGCTGCGAATTCACAGCAACAAGAAGAAGTAACTGCAGAGTCACCAGGTGCCCCTGCACTTCCAATCTTGTTCACGGCAAAGGGAATTCGCTCCCGGCAATCGCTTTTACAATGGCACTGTTATCCAGTTCCCCCAGCCCCATCTCGACCGCACGTTCCAGCAGTACTTGATGTGTTTCCGTCAGCGGCAGGTTTCCATTCGCTTCGTGAGCTGACTGCAGCATTAACCGGACATCTTTCAGGTGCTGCGACAACCTGGCCTGAGGAGTGAAATCGCCTGTCAGCATTTTCTCTCCTTTCGTATCCATGATCCGTGAATAGGCCATGCTTTCACGCAGCAGGAAAAGGGACTGCTGCAGATCGAGACCCAACTGCTGAGCAAAACAGAGTCCTTCCGCCAAGGCCGCTCGATTCAGTCCGAGAACCAGATTCGTGACCAGTTTCATCCGGGCTCCGCTCCCTGCCGGTCCCGAATGAAACGCTTTTGAGGTCAAACCGCGAAGTAATGGCCGACACTTTTCGAAGACATTCGTTTCACCTCCCACAAGAAAGACCGCCACTCCCTCACGCAATTGCTGGCTGCTTCCTGAGATCGTTGCGTCCAGGTATTCAACCTTGCACTCGGCCAGTCGCGTCGCCTGTGCGACCGCTGCAGCCGGATCACCTGTCGATGTGTCGATGATGACCTGCCCGGAACGGAGCGAAGCCACCGCGTGATCAAGCACTGAAGCAACGATTTCATGTGAGGGTAGGCTGAGCAGCACACAGTCACATTGTGAAAGAATCGGATCAGTCCCTGTTGCACAGGTCCCTCCGATCTGAGCAAATGCTGCTCGGCGATCGGCGGCAACATCCCATCCCAGGACGGACTTTCCCGCCGCCAGCAACCGCTCGGCCAGTGCGGTCCCCATCAGACCGATTCCAATCAGCCCGCATTTCGTCGGGAAGCTGTTTTTATCAAGAGGATCGAAATTCATGACACAGGTGACTCGAAGTAGAAACCGGAATCGACGGATTTGAAGATCGCTTCCGCCATGGAACACCAACCCGAGCCAATACGCAAGCCGCGTGTAACTCTGTAGAATCTTTCACCTGCAAGCTTCGTCTGTCCCACATCGGTTGTGAGTTTTGGAGTCAACGGCATGCTTCGACTGGCGGTTTGCGGTATCGACGATGGTCAGGTTGACGATATTGCCCGTCGAACACGTGGGGCAACCCTGGTACCTGTCTCACCTGTTGACGAAGCCGCGAGAATCGAAGGCGATGCGGTGGCCTGCTTCGGTCCCGACGCTCCAGATGTTCAATTCCTCAGGAATAACATTCAGGCGGGAAGGCACGTGTTGATCGCGACGGATGTCCTGCCATCCCTCACAAATTTGAAATCCATCATTGAGGAAGGGAAGTCCAGATCTGTCCACATCCGGATCGAGAACCCGGACCACGGTCTTCCTTCACGCCGTCTGGTTTTTGATGAACTTCGGGGTTCAAAACTGGGGCAATTCGGTCTGATCCGAAGTCATCGCTGGGAATCAAAGCCGGGACGGCGCTCTGTCGACACATTCTACCTGCCTGCACCACTGGTCCGTGACCTGGAATTGATGTTGTGGTTGACCGATCAGACGCCGACAGTGGTATTCGCGGTTGAGCATTCGGCGCAACAGGGCGACACTCGCAGCACCATCCATGTGCACCTCGGATTTTCCGACGGCGGGATGGTCCTGTTGGACTATGCCGACTGTCTGCTTCCGGGGGATGGCTACCGGTCACTCTCGACAATCTGTGCCACCGGCGCCATGTACGCAGACGACCATCAGAACCGGCAATTGGCCTATCGAGGTGGAATTGCTCAGGCCACTCCCACAGACGAAGGGTTATTGCCGATCGTCACGCTCATTCAGCAATTCGTCACGGGACTTGGTACCCCTGCCTCGATGGAAAGCGGCCTGACGCGTTGGGAACAAACCTGCGCACTGGCAGAATCCGTCCGGCAATCGCTGGATCGACGCTCGCCCGTCGCATTGTATTCCCCGGTCCATTCCCCAGATCAGGCTCTGCAAGGATCCGTTTGATGAACCAGGTCTTTCGCTGTGCGGCACTCAGTGTCGCCAAACATGACTACGTGGCGCGCGGAGTGATCACGCATCCAAGATTCGAACTCGCGGTTGTCGCTGACGATGCCGACGTTCCGGAATGGATGCACGAACGGAATCAGCAGTTTGCAGACTCGCAGCAGGTTCCCTACGTACGAGGTGTTGAACGAGCCCTGAGCGAATTCAACGTCCAGGTGGCCATCGTCAGTTCCGAGGCGGAGCGGCATTGCGATCTGAGTATCCGTGCAGCCCTGGCAGGGAAGCACGTCATCCAGGACAAGCCGATGTCAACGTGTTTGTCCGAATGTGATCGGCTGGTCGCCGCGATTCAACAGGCAGCCGTCCGATTTCTGATGTGGAATCGCAACGGCTTGCCATCGATCCAACAGGCACAGCGACAGATCGCGGCAGGAACAATTGGTCAACCTCTGTCGATTCACGTGGACTTCTACTTTGCCAAAGATGCGGGCCCCCCCAAGGGCTCACGACAGCCGGGCTATCCCCCCATGGACTGGTACGCTCATCAGATTGCGTCACACATCGATGGTTCTGATGGGGGGCTTGGACGAGCCCCGATGGGGGAACTGGCCGTCGAAGGGATTTACCCCCTCGGCTACATCCAGATGCTGACAGCGGCTCGTGTGCGACGGGTCTTCGCCCGCAGTACGGCCCACTTTCATCAGGTTCATGCGGATAATGGTGTCGAAGATCTGGCGAGTGTCACTCTGACGATGGAAGATGGTCTGATCGCAACCATGGCCATCGGCCGCATCGGACTCGCAAGTCACCCCAGCGGCGGCGACATCAAGCTGCAGATCCTGGGAACCGCAGGAGCCCTTGTGATCAACGAGGCCCGGCCAGATGTCGGCGTTTATTATCGAAACCAGCCTGCGAAAGAGGCACGTCAGCGTCGAGTAGCCAGTGAGAACGACTTTCTGCTCGCAGACAATTTCGCCCACGCCATCGATACTGGCGGCCCCACTTTGATGGATGCCCCGGCCAGTCGAGCGATTTACGCGACATTCGCTGCCGCATTGGAATCAGCCCGGACGGGACAAGTTGTCGACGTTGACTGAACAAGGCATCCACTCAATTTTTCACTATTTCTCCTTTCTCACCAGGAAGCCAACGTGAACGGACGCGAGATTATTCAGGCATTACACGAAGGACGGCGCGTGTTTTCTTCGGCGATGGTTTCAACATCGCCTCTCTGGCCGAATCTGGTGAAGCAGGCGGGACTCGACTTCGTCTTTGTCGACACCGAACATACCCCGATTGATCGACAGACATTGTCGTGGATCTGTCAGACGTATCAGGCATTGGGACTTCCCCCTGTTGTCCGGATTCCGAGCAATGATCCTTTCGAAGCCTGCAAAGCGATGGATGCCGGAGCAGGGGGAATCATCGGGCCGTATCTGGAAACCGCGGATCAGGTGCGAGGTCTCGTCGGGGCTGTAAAGCTGCGTCCCTTGAAGGGGCGTCGACTTCAGGAAGCGTTGCTCAATCCCGATTCGCTGGAGCCCGAACTACGGGACTACCTGGAACAGCGCAACGGCGACAAGATTCTGATCGTCAATATTGAGAGCACACCTGCAATCGAAAACCTGCACGAGATCTGCTCAGTCCCGGGTCTGGATGCCGTTTTGATCGGTCCTCACGACCTGTCGTGCAGCCTGGGGATCCCCGAACAATACGATCACCCCCGATTTGAAGAAGCAGTCCAGACGATCTTCCGCATCGCCAGGGAACACGGTGTCGGTGCCGGCTGTCACTTCTGGCTCAGCCTGGAACGCGAGGTTGCCTGGTCAAAGGCTGGCGGGAACCTGATCATGCACAGTTCTGACCTCGCCACCTTCAGCCGGACGTTAAAGCACGAGATCGAACATCTGAGGACAGCGCTGAAATAACGGCTTCACGATTTCTCGGCTTCACCAAGAAATGTGATACTTCGGCTACCTTAATGGTGCCTTCGCGTAGATCGTGATGGTCGTCACTTCGTTCAGTTGCCGTCAGGCTTGCCCCAAGGGAATGCTGCCGCAACCAATCGATCCACAACCTTTGCCAGCTTCACTCCAGGCCGGAACCCGAATCGACGCTTTAACTGGGATTCGAATTCAGCGATTGAATCCGTAGAATCTGCACCGCAGTAGAAGACCACTTTTGAGATGCCTGCAAGCGAAGCAGCCATGATTTGAATTGAAATCATCAGTTGGCGATTACCGCCGTATGCGCCGCATCCCCAATTGCCCGTGTGCAGTACGGTCGGCTTGTCGATCGGCGCGGTGCTGAGGATAAATGCCCTGAATCCAGAAAAAGCTGTACGGAGCGTTTTTTCAATCTCTGGCCGGGTGTAGATGTGGTTGCCGGACGAAATCGGTGCTTCGATAGCGAGAATAGTTGAGGATGTCGGTTTTTCAGCGGGTTGGACGCTGTCACGAATCAGTTCATCATCCGATCTTGCAAACCTGGCACCGTAGATTTGTCGTGAATCAATTCTGACGGTACGGGGAACCGATCGAAAAACGATCGGAGTCGGCTGACCGTCTTCAACTGTGAGCGGGCGAAAACCATCATCACGGTTAAGCATCAACTCGCGAATCGAAGCCAAGACTGGGTGCTCTGCTACCTGGATTTCATCCTGAGCGAACATGAAATGACCGTAGCCATGGAACAGGTCATGGTGAGCGAAATTCATGTAACAATTTTCGTCACCCGACTTCTCGTATTGGAAGTAGCCTTTCGTCGCTGTGACTTTGGTTGGCGGCGAGAATGGAAGGAACACCTCAGGTAGTCCAATTTCCTCGTATCGATCGACGGTTACAGTCGCGTTTGGATGGTCAACCATTGCGATGTCGAAAAGAAGTTTCTTCTTCGCATGTTCGAGCCTGGGTGGGTAGGTACGGAGTATGTCATTGGCATCGAGAGTCTCTGAAGCGAGTCGGTGATTTGATCGTTCAGTCTCCAAACGCTCCCGTTGGTCCGCGAATGGAACGGACAGTGGAGGTTGGCCAAGGAATTTCTGTATCCACTTCAGCAAAGCGTTCTCCTCGTTGGCTAACGACTGCGGCAACAGATCCGCTGAAAGACCAGGAGTTTAATACTCGCGCCTTCGGTAGTCCCCACAGTATTCAGCTGCAGTCGGCAGTTCGCGGCAACGTCGGCAATTGGTCATTTTCCTATCGAAGCTTCATGGCCTCAAAACTTGATTCAAGCAAGATAACGTACATTGGACCATCGAAGCAAAAGAATACCCCAAACGTGTCGTCACGCCTTGGAATTGTCCCTGGTGTCGGCTGAAGCAGCCGAAATGTCGTCAATGCGACGATGATAATAGCAAGTCACATGCTGAGCCGAATCGGGTTGCGCCAGGGCCAGAGAAACAGGTAGCCGGCAATCACGAGTTGCACCGCAACCGTCGGCAAGTACGCGGGCGAATACCTGTGTCGTTTTGATTAACAGCCAACAAGATGTGAGCTTGGATGGCCTTTACGCAGTTTGGACTATCGGAACGTCCGGGACAACGGCTATCCTAAAGGCCCCGAAAGCTGGCCCTCGCAAGCGTCGTTTCCCCCGCGAGAAGCCACTTTCACTGAATACTCCCGCCAAGGCCTGAGACCATGCCGTTGATTCAGGATGTTTGTGTTTCGCGACGTCGAGCGTTGGCAACCAGCGCCACGCTCTGCGGAATGTCGCTTCCCGGGTATCTGCAGCTTCGACAGGCTTCAGCGGATCAGTCTGCGGTCACTGCGGGCAAAGCCAAGTCGTGCATCATTGTTTACCTGTGGGGTGGGATCAGCCATCTGGAGTCGTTCGATCTGAAACCGAATGCGCCCAGTGAAATTCGTGGCGAATTCAAACCGATTCCGACTGTTGTTCCTGGCATTGAAATCGGGGAACACCTGCCGCTGCTCGCGCAACACACCGACAAACTGACCATCATTCGCTCGATCCATCATGACGACCCCGCTCACGGGCGTGGCATGTACTGGAACCTGACGGGCCACAAACCGCCGCGTGCTGGCAACATCGCACCGATGCGAGACGACTGGCCGTCTCTTCCGGCTATGGTTTCCCGATTTCGCACCGCTCCCCGTGGTGTTCCCTCCGCAGTCCGATTGCCCTATCCGCTCGTCGACAACGGAACTCTGCAAGCGGGTGAATACGGAGGCTGGCTGGGGGTTCAATCCGATCCGATCGTGATGAGAACTCCCAGTGGAGATCAGTTCGAAGGAGTTTCGCGGTCGCTCGGCTCAGAAGTGTTGAATTTGAATGACGTCGATCTACCGCGATTGACTTCGCGTCGCAGCCTGCTGGCGTCACTCGATCATCCCTCGCGGCGGACGGCCGAGCATGGCGGTTACCAGCATTTCCAGGAATTGGCCGAGGACATCCTGTCGGGAGCGAGCGTCAAAGAGGCGTACAATCTTGAACGCGAAGATCCCAAGGTGCGCGAATCGTACGGCAAGCACATTGGCGGACACAGTCTGCTGCTGGCGAGACGACTGACGGAAGCAGGGGTTCCGATTGTTCAGGTCTGCTGCGCTGCCGGAGATCTGAACGGGGCCTCGGGCGACATGTGGGACACACACGGAGACAACTTCAATCGTTTGAAGAACCGCCTGCTGCCAGTCTTCGATCGTGGCACGTCAGCTTTGCTGCAAGACTTGAAGGATCGAGGAACTCTGGACCAGACGCTGGTCGTCGTCCTGACGGACTTTGGCCGGACGCCACAGATCAATGGTGCGGCGGGGCGAGACCACTATCCTTATGCCTACTCCATCGCCATGGCCGGGGGTGGAGTTCGCGGGGGCGAAGTCTATGGCAGCAGCGACAGCAAGGGAGCTTTCCCGAAAGCCTTGCCCTGCACCCCACCGGATGTCCACGCAACCATCTTTCAGGCGATGGGGATCTCACCGCGAGCGGAATTGCGCGACATGCTCAACCGGCCTCTGCCGATCTGCGATGGCGAAGTATTGCCACTGTTAGGTTAAGGTTGGCTAAGTTGACGATCGCTTTCAGCCGTTACTTCAGGCCAAGCGTCTTGACCGCTTCGCCGTCAACTTCTTCCAGGTAGGCCAGCAGCCGGTCGCGTTGATTGGTCAAATGACGAACTCGCAGCAGCGAACGGACGCGAGTGGTCAGTTCGATCCGATGAACGGGCTTGGTCAGGAAGTCATCAGCACCTGCCTGCACTGCCCGTTCGATATCACCCAGTTCATTGAGTGCCGTGACCATCAGAATCGGGATATCGCGGGTTGCGGCATCGGCCCGCAATCGTTTGCAAACTTCGTATCCGCTGACTTTGGGCATCATGATATCCAGCAGGATCAGGTCCGGCCGGAATTCGGCAACCTTGTTCAAGGTTTCCTGTCCATCGTGAGCCATCTCAATCTCAAATGGCTCGTCCGCCAGATAGGCGTCGAGCAATTCGCAGTTCTGCAGATTGTCGTCTGCGATCAGGATACGGGAGGGGGCAGTCATTGACGGAGATCCGTTAGTCTCGAAAAAACTCAATTACGGTCAGTCGCTCGGGAATATCTTACCGTCTGCACCCACAACCGGGAACAGTGGACGATTGATTCACAAAGCCGGCTGGCCTCGGGCGACTTTTTGAGTGAAAACAGGAGCGGGTTCCGCGCCGTTCTCCTGATCTGGCATCGACTTCGGTGCCAGTCCTGCCGACACTCTGTCTTCCAAAGTGGCCTTCATCGCTCCGCGTGAAGTCAGCCGATCGCACCAGAGACGAACTTGTCATGGCATCGTCAACCGAAAATTGTGCGGGCAGTCTTCGCAACGGAATTTATAGAATCTCGGCAATCATTATGACCAAACTGGAAACGGCTGACTTCACGCGGAGCGATGAAGGCCACATTTGAAGACCGATTCGTCGTAGTCTGGACAGAACTCGAAACACGTCAGACATCAGTCAGGTTTGATCCAAGTCGCACCGACAATTTTTCCGTGGCGCTGATGGCCGGACGAATCCTTGAGGAGATCTCCAGTTCCTTCGTCAAACTGGTAGAGAATCAACGTCGATTCATCCGTTTGAACCCGGTCAGCGGGGACAAACTCCTTGGTGTAACGCGCAGTGCTGGAAAAGCGAAATTGTTCGATGACTCCCCGGAAAAACCGATCTGGGGTCTTTCCATCCTGGCCAACGGCGGCCCTCAGGAAAAAGCTCTCGATTTCCAAGGGGCGAACGGCAGGATCTTTCGGGTTGTTCCCATCGAGAACGGTTCCCCCGGTTCGTTTGGGTTGGCCATCAACATAGAGTCGTACCTCGTCACCATCCCGGACAAAGGCTGCGTGGTGACGAGTGGAATAGAGGTCGAATCTCTCACCGTCCATGGGGAAGTTATTGAAGATTGTGCGAGTTTGATTGTCGTCTCCGGCACTGAACCACCAGCCTGCATTCCTCTGATCAATGTGGAATTGAAACGCCGATTTCGTCTTGGGATTCACCCCGGACCAGATCGCCTGAAATGCCGATTCAGGATCGTTTTCGGAGACATCAGACTTCTGTTCGACTGTAAACCAAACTTCAATCGTTAACGGCCCTTTCGCGTCGATATCGACGACGGGTATTTCGACCCGGCTGTTGATACCGTCGAATTGCAGCCCGTGAAGATCCGGAATCAGATTGCGATTGGCCGCCGTGGGTTGGATGGTCTTGCCGTCCCATTTAATTTCACACCACGGGATTGAAACCGCCAGTTTTTTGACTCCCGCTTCTGTCACTTTGGTCCCATTCAGATGGACGCTGGCCAGAAAACGAAACTTGGCAAGTTGTTCGAGTCCCGCGTCGGTCATGTCGGTTCCACCGAGATGCAGGAAGGCCATATTTCGAGAATTCGCAAGGTGCTTCAGTCCCTCACTGCTGACGTGTTGAGCGCCAAAAACACTGAGGTTTCCAAGCTGCTTCAAGTTTCGCAGGTGATACAAACCTGCATCTGTAATCTTGCTGCATCCGTTCAGACCGATCGCTGACAGCTTTTCGCATCCCATCAGGTTCTGAAGGGAATCATCGTCCACACTCGCGCGGACTTCGAACGCATTGAAGTCAAAGGGAATTGTTGGCAGGTCTGACAAATTGCTGACGCTTCTGGGCTCTCCATTGACAGTAATATGGACAAACCCTCCTGTAGATAGGACCCATTCAATGGCTCGACGATTGTTGATCTCTATGGCGCGGCTGGAGGATTTCCCATGAACCCATTTCGCACCGATGATCTTGCCGTGATGGTTGTTGCCAGACGAGTCTTTCAACTGGTCACCACTGCCTTCCTCGAAATGATAAAGAGCGAGTGTAGAATCATCTTTCGGCAATCTTCCGTTCGGCGGGTTTGGCAGTCGGGGACGAACTCCTTTTGAAATCCGCAACTGATCGATGGTCCCATGAAAGCTCGACTTGGCATATCCGCCGATTGTCAGCATCGTAGGACCGGTGTTCGGCAACAACTCCATCTTCTGCGTGACGGTAGGAATTCCGTTGACGAACATCGATGTCTTTTGCCCATCCCAGGCACATGTCAGGATGACTCGTTCGTTTGGACGGATCGGGTTGTGAGCATTTGTTTGCCGGCCCGTGGAGTGTTTTCGGGCGAAGCCCCAGTTCTGGAATTCCCATTCTGTGATAGCCAGTTCCTCAGTCATCTTTTCCGACGGCCAGATCAAGATATTGGCAGCCCCCGAACCGGTCGTTGAATCGGGGGTCAGCGCAACTTCGATGGTGACAGAATCGGTCCCGTTCCACTTCAACGAAGGAATTTCGACATACCCTTCGCCATCGAATTCCAAAGCAGGTCCCGTCAAAATCGAAACTTGTCGACTCGGTGAAAACTCGCCGTGGCTGGTACTGATCTGGCACCATGGCATGGCTGCGACGAGCTGTTTCACAGCATCTGCCGACAATCGGGTCGCTTGAACATTCAGTGTTGCGAGTTGATTGGCCCGGCTGAACGCGGGAATCGAAGCCTCGGTGATTGGCGCGGTATGTAATGCGAGCCAGTTGATACTGGGGGATTTCAGAAGTTCTTCCAGCCCGCGATCGCCGATTAACGAATGACTCACATTGAGAGATTCCAGCGCGGGAAACGTCGCGAATTCGACTCCGCATGCATCGTCAATATTCTGACATCCATCAAGGTTAATTGCCCGCAAATCCGGTAACCGGGCCAGACTTTTTAAGCCGGCGCGGCCGATCTGCGAATGCATAATCCATAGTCCTCCCAGGGACGCTATCTGGGCCACCGATTCTGCACACTGATCGTCGAACCTGGGACTTGAACCGAGATTCAAGTGGTTCAGCTTCTTGAGTTTTTGCAGATGCAACAGTCCCTCGGGAGTGACGGGAAGGCCAACAGCATTGAGAGTCGTCAACTCGGGAAGTTGCGAGATCGTTTCAAGTGCACTTGCCGAAAGATTGGGGCTGCTGACACTTAACGCTGTCAGTTCATGGCTTGAGAGGATCGCCTTTAATCCAAAATCAGAAATCTTCGTATTCGTCAGATCGATTGAACGGAGCTTCAAAAGTCGTCCGGCGTGAACGATTCCTTTATCACCGATGTCACAATCTGCCAGCGAAAGAATGGCAAGTTCCGGGAACGCGACCAGATGCTCCAGGTCGTCATCCTTAACGGGTCGCTGGTTCAGAGAAATTGAAACTACCGGCTTTCGTGAGGCCAAAACATCTTCGGCGTTCTGAACAACCGTATTGCCTTCAAGCTGGACCTGTGCACCTGCAGTGAAGAGCCATTTCAGGGCCGCCTTCTCGGCCTCAAGTCTTTTCGAGGTTGATACCGCAGACTTCTCTGGGCTTTCTGTGGACGCGGTGGTTGGATCTTTCGGTTTCGGGTTCGCCTTGCGGCCCGGTATCACCAACACGAGCAACACCAGCGCTATCGACACACCTGCAACGCCTGCGGCGATCATCGTGACTGATGGCAATTTGGCGGCACGCTTTGTACCGCTGTGCGATATTCCGCCACGCTCCACCGACTTGACCTCAGTCACCGGAATTCGCTTGCCAGTCGTGGCGAGCGTGTCGCTACGTGTTCCCGTTCGTCCTGGAATGGTCTGATCGTCAAGTCCCTGCAGGAAGTTCCGGAACTCGGTGTTACCTGTTGGTTCCGACGCTGTCGATGTCGGCAGCACCGTCGTCGGTGAGATACCGCGACCCTGCGCGATTGATTGCAATGCTGCTGCGACCTCGTCCATCGTCTGGAATCGCTCGGCTGGCTTCTTTGCCAGCAGACGATTCAGGGCGACATCCAGTTCGGCGGGAATATCCGAGCGAATTTCGCAGAGTGACGGAATCGGGTCTTCGCGGTGCGCCAGCAGTTTTTTCATGATCGTGTCCCCCACGAAGGGGACTCGACCTGTCAACAGGTAAAACAGCGTGACACCCAAGCTATAGATGTCGGATCGTGCATCGGCATGCTTGGTGTCGAGGGCCTGTTCGGGCGACATGTAATCGACCGTCCCCATAATCGTCCCGGTCGTGGTCAGACCGGCATTGGCAGCTCCTTCT
>CAZSTW010000001.1:227794-325042 GCA_964609845.1 uncultured Planctomycetaceae bacterium
GACCTCGCCGGAGGGCAGCTCGTGCAGCAGCAGATTGGCAGGCTTGATGTCGCGATGGACCAGACCTTGCTGATGAGCATGAGCCAGCCCTTTAGAAGCCTGAATCGTGTAATCCAGAGCCTTGGCAAGTGGTAGTGGTCCCCCTTGTTTGACGATCTGCGACAGATCGCTTCCGGCGACATATTCCATCACGAGAAAATGGGTCCCGCGATCTTCGTCAGCGTCAAACGCCGCCACGATATTCGGATGGGACAACCGGGCCGCCGCTTCGACTTCACGATGAAATCGCTTGACCGCATCGGGGGACTTCATTGCTGCCCCCGACATGACTTTGAGGGCGACAACCCGCTTCATGCGCTTGTGCTCGGCCTTGAGCACCATCCCCATTCCACCCTGGCCAAGTTTGTCGAGAATGACGTAGTTTCCAAACGTCAGGCTGGCCCCATTCCCCATGTAAATCTGTTCGGCCTGAAACTTCGTCAGCTTCCTCTGCCGGATCAGTTCACGTGCCAGTTGTTCACAATCGGTCGGGCGGTTTTCGAGGGGTAAAGCCGCAATCCAGGCGTGAAGATCATCGTCAGGTATGACACCCGCCGCCGCCAGACGTTGCGTGAATTGTTCGATCGTCACCGTCATGACATGCCCCCACGTGAAAGGTCGTGGAAAGCATAATCATCCTGACAACAAAAAGCGTCTGATCACCAGCGTACAGACAGAGCGATAACTTAGTTAGTAGTGTGCTTTTCCAAAGTGGCCTTCGTCGCTCCGCGTGAAGTCCGCCGTTTCCTGCTTGAAACTGACCACTGACGTTCAATGAATCCTGTTACGAATGATGCTCAGTGGACGACGAATAGACAAATTCGCTTGAAATGTGAAGGGCTGACTTCACGCGGAGCGATGAACGCCACTTTCAGGGCAGAGTCCGGCTTGCACTCGGCGAATTCCAGCCCCATAATCGAGCCTGCGAATGGCACGGATATGCCATTTGACTATTGCGGCCGCCTGGCTCGATTCTCATTCGAAAACAGCTTAGCCTGGTGCATTGCGCCACAGGGTGGCTGCGGGATTGATCACTATTGCTGCTCTGTTTTCCAGCAGGCAGTGCCCCAGACGCGAAATCATCATGAGACCACGCCGATCTGCTTTTACGTTGATTGAACTGCTCGTGGTTATTGCCATCATCGCTGTTTTGATCGCGCTCTTGTTGCCTGCAGTGCAGCAGGCGCGAGAAGCCGCCCGCCGGTCGCAGTGCAAGAACAACATGAAACAGATCGCCCTGGCACTGCACAACTATGAGTCCACTCATGGCAGGTTTCCTATCGGCGTGCTGGGGGCAACGGGAACTTCCTCCAATACCAATCAATTGACGACCTGGCAGGCGATGATTCTGCCATTCGTTGATCAGACGCCTCTTTATAATCAGTACAACTTCAACGTCGCCTTTGATAACGCCCTCAATGCAACCAATGTGATTGCAATCATCCCCACGTACAGGTGCGCCTCACAACCGATCGACGGCGTCATCGATGGGAAATTCGGATTCAGTCATTACGGAGGAAATGCCGGGACAACTCCCGGAGCCAATAACGGCATCTTTTTCCCTCTTTCATCGACGCAATTCCGCGATATCACCGACGGGACTTCGAACACGATATTTGCGGGAGAAATTGCTGCTGAAATTCGAGGCTGGGCGCGTGGGTCATGCAACGGCTGCACGGCCTGTCCCGGTGCAGGGGGAAGCCAGGGGTACGCTCGATCTGTACTCCGCTGGAACGTAGCCGCGACGACCAACTGCGGCGGGGCAGGATTCAATCGCCCTTCAACCTGCTGTGAAGCGATATTTCAGTTTTCCAGCCCGCACATCGGCGGAGCACACTTTTCCCTCGCCGATGGCAGCGGTCGATTCATCAGTCAGAATATCGACGTCTCAGTATTTCAGTCTCTGCTCACTCGAAGCGGCGGCGAGACGGTCGGAGATTTCTGATACGCGATCGTGAAACGGGTGTCAGAGCGCATTCCTTTCAGGTTCGGCGTCCTGCGGGCATCAAATTGCTGCGTCTACGACGCGACACGGAAGTACGACCCGCACTATGGGGGGGGCCGGGACTGGAGCGTCTGCGCGAAGTCCCGGAATGTTCGCTCCACACGAAGACCGGGCCTTCCTTCGCAAAGCCTCAGTCCAGTCCCTGCCACCCGACGACTTTCACCACGGGCTGCTAGCCTTCCAGCCCCTTCAGCCGCCCAGTGCTGTCGCCGAGTTGATCGACTCCGGAATCCATGCGGTCCAGGAGTGACAGGAACAGGTTATTCAGCGGCGTATCCTTCGGGTACGACAAACGACGCCCTGAGGCGATTGTGCCTCCGCCGCGTCCCGCCAGCAGGATCGGCAGATCATTGTGATTGTGGCGGTTCCCATCACCAATGGCGCTGCCGTAGACGATCATCGACTGATCCAGCAGAGTTCCCGATCCTTCGCGGATGCTGTCCAGCTTTTCCAGGAACTTCGCGAAGTGGCCGACGAGGTACTTATCGATCTTCTTGATCTGGTCGATCCAATCCTGCTTGTTCTGGTGATGTGACAAGTGGTGATGCCCGTCGTTCACCCCCACCATCGGGTAACTGCGATTGCTACCCTCGTTCGCCATCATGAAGGTTGCAATCCGCGTGGAATCAGTCTGGAAAGCGAGAGTCATCAGGTCAAACATCAGGGTGATGTGCTCATCCAGCTGCTTGGGAATCCCGTTCGGCAGCGCCAGCTCAGGGATTTTCCGCTTTGAATCGTCTTCTCGCGCCCGATCGATCCGCTGTTCGATCTCACGAACACTCGTAAAGTACTCATCGATCTTGCGACGATCCGTTTGACCGAGTTGCTGCTTCAGTTTCGAAGCATCGTCCGTCACCAGATCCAGGATACTCTTGCGGTATTCGTCGCGTTTGGCTCGACCTTTTGCCGCATCACGATCATCTGCTGAACCAAACAGACGTTCGAAGACCAGGCGAGGATTGATCTCTTTTGCCATCGGTGTGGTGGCGGTCTTCCAAGAGATGTTATTGGAGTATGCGCAACTGTAGCCGGAATCACACTGGCCAGCGTTACGGCCCCCCTCTGTACCAAGTTCGATGGACGGAAGTCGAGTCAGTTTTCCGATCTTTTCGGCAGCCACCTGATCGACCGACTGCCCCACCTTGATGTCGACACCACCCGTTTTTACAGGGTGAGCCCCAGTCAGGAATGCGGCTGACGAGCGAGCATGGTCACCTGGACCATCCCCCTTGGCACGTGCATTGTCCTGAGCCAACCCCAGACAGACTGAGACCTTGTCCTTCACCTTGGCGAGCGGTTCAAGTGTCGGTGACAGTTGCCAGTTCGCCACCTCACCTTTCGGTTCCCAATCAGGAACAATCACACCATTGGGGACGAAGACGAAAGCCATCCTCTTCGGGAGGCCGGCAGACGGTGCCGCAAAACCACTGCAAGGAAGCATTGCTTCCAGCAGCGGCAACCCCAAGGTTGCGCCGAGCCCTTTCAGAAAAGTACGCCGCTGAAGTCTGGAATGCCTGCTCATGACATCGGCCTCGCGATTAACCTTGAATGCGACAGGAGCATCACCTGTCCATAACGTATTTTCCTGTATCAGCTTTCGGCACAGACCCAAGTTCGGTGCGGGTCTCCTGACCCCGTCGCCCCCCGACCGTGTTCGGCGCGGGTCTCCTGACCCCGCCGCCCCCCCCGACCGAAGGTCTCCTCTTCTCCGCCTCTCTGATATTTTGCCGCCGCAGGACAAGCCGAAATCTCTCCTGCGGCGTTCATCATACCAATTTTTTCAGTCGCCAGAATCTTCACCAGCGGATTCTTCCCCAAACTTCCGGCGATCCAATCGGTTGAATCGCTGTTCATTCAGTGACTTTCTTTTCGGTTTTTTCGGTCCGCCTCCGAACCGTTGTCCACCATAGCTGCCGGGGCCAGCAGAGCTTCCCCCACCTTGACCACCCGCACCACCTTGACCGGCATAGGGTCGGCGTGGTGGTCGGTATTCGCCTTGAGAGGCCTGGCCCTGATCCTGATCGTTACCGTATCGAGGCCGGCGCGGAGGTGGATACCCCTGTCCGCTACCACCACTCTGATAGCCTTGGCCCCCCCCCTGATAACCCTGGCCAGCTTCATTCTGATAGGGACGACGTGGTGGCCGATTTTCCTGGGGATAACGAGTCCCCTGTTGCGGATAGCGCGAACCACCTTGCTGTGGATAACGAGATCCACCCTGACCTTGCTGGCCTTCCTGCGAGAACCTTTCACGCAGCGGCGGACGATTCGACTCGCGCTGGTCTTGTGGCGCAGGCCGCACCGCCTCAGCGGGAGCCGCAGCCGCCGGGGCATTTCCACCCGGAGCTCGCAGCCAGTCTGCAATTGCACCGCGCAGGAATCGCCATTCTTCGCCGATTTTTCGGCCTGGCAGTCCCTGTTCCTTGATCATCCGACGGATCGCTCCGTATTCGACCTTCAAATACGCTGCGGCATCTTCCAGCGTCAAAACGTCGAACTCGCTCAGAACTTCGCCCAGATCATCGTCGTCGAAAATCTCTTCCACGAGCGATCGGACGTGTTCAGCAACTTCGGATTCGTCGAGATCGTCGCCATCATCAATCTCATCTGAAAGTTCGTCGTCGAGACCCTCTTCGAGTTCTTCATCAACAGTCCCCATGGCCAGGACCTTGTCCTCCGCGGCCGGGTCGACACTGTTTTCCGGCTGTTCTTGATCGTTCACTGCAATTCCTTCGAAACTGGCGGTGACATCCGCCAAAGTTGAGAAGCCCGGCCTCTCTCCTGCAAAACATCCTCGGTCGGGCAAACACATTGTCGCCCTGGTTCCCACGCACGCCGAGGCGCGTTGCGTTGGCAATTTCATCGATTGCCTCAAACCATCCTGGTTCAGATGGTATTGCTTCTGACAGTATCTGTTCCGGGGGGGAACATTCAGTCACACGGCAATCGGTTCGTAGCAGTTATTGGGATTCTTCCCCGCGCCGCATGCGGAACGGGTCACTTTTAGCGATTTCCGTGACAAGGACCGAAAATCGAAATTTCTGCTCCTTCAGAGATTTCACAATCTTATCCGTTGCACAGCGATCATAAAACTCTAATCCGCGTCCCAGCGAATAAGTCAGCATCTTTTCTGCCAGGCACTCCCCAAATTCGCATTGTTTCTGACGAAGTACGTCCGCCAATTGTACCGGACCGTTGAATCGGCTGCCGCCAGGCAGTTCGCCCGTGGTATCGAGAGGCTGACCGTTGTCAGTCTCCCGCCAGCGTCCAATCGCGTCGAAATTCTCCATTCCAAACCCCAACTGGTCCATCACCCGATGGCAGGAATTGCACGTTGCATTCTGTCGATGCAGCTCTAACTGCTGACGCAATGTAGCGTTAGGAGCGGCCTTTGCTGTTTCCGCCAGTTCCGGAACGTTCGGGGGTGGAGGTGGAGGTGGCTGATCCAGAATCACTTCCATCACCCACTTACCCCGCTTCACCGGAGAAGTGCGATCGGGATTCGACGTAAGTGTCAGAATACTGGCCTGAGTCAGCAATCCAGCACGATTCTTTCCTTCCAGGCTCACCTTCTGGAATTCTGCACCTTTGACATCGGACAATCCGTAATGTCGGGCCAACCGTTCGTTGACAAACGAGTATTGCCCGTCGAGGAACTCCAGGATCGAGCGGTCTTCCCGCATGATGTAGTCGAAGAACTGACGCGTTTCCCGCTTCATGTCCTCACGCAGTTCGACACTGAACTCCGGAAACTTTTTCGGGTCGGGAGTGATTTCGTTGAGGATTCTCAGTTGCAGCCACTGCTCGGCAAAATTGTCAACCAGAGCTTTCGACTTCGGATCCTTCAGCATGCGGCGGACATGTTCGTCCAGGACGGCATCGTGGTGCAGATCACCCTGCTCCGCCTGTTTCAACAACTGCTCATCCGGCATGCTGCTCCAGAGGAAGTAGGAGAGTCGCGAAGCAAGTTCAAAGTCGTTCAGTGCATGCTTGTCCTGAGGATCATCGGGGCGCTTATCGGTTTCAATGCGATAAAGAAAATGGGGCGAGACTAGAACCGCCGTCAAAGCGATCTGCATTCCGAACGAAAACGGCTCTCCATTTTTGACCGCCTTGTCGACGAATGTGACATACTTGTCGACTTCAGCATCGGTTGGCGGGCGTCGAAACGCCCGTCGGAGAAAAGGGCGCAGGTTCTCACGTGCGGCCTCCGTCTCTGATTTTCCTGTCCCGGGCAGCACAGCCAGCAATTGCTTGTGCGAAGCAGGAAGTTCCGTCGGTTCAATACCGAGTGGCCCGGTGATCTCAACATCGCGGATGATCAGGTTCCGGTCACGACGAGACTTGTCCTTGGCCTTTTCGTCGTAGAAATCATTCAGAAAGGCAACCGACAGCTTGTGCTTGCCCCGCGTGGTTTTGAACTTGAATTCCACGGTCTGCGGTTTGGCATCCGTCGCCTGCACCTCAAACGATTTCAGGACCTTGCCATCCAACCGGTACTCCATCCGGGAGTGTTCATTTCCCGCCGGGGTTTCCGAGGCCTTGACCCGAATCGCATATTCGCCTGCCTGTGGAAAATCCATTTCAGCAGTCACATCACCGACCGAGACCAGAATCAATCCATCTTCGCCGTGCGGATGAGCAACCTTACTGCGACTGAGCTGATCCCGGGAAAACTCGCGAACTTTCGGCTTGGCGGGATCATTCACAAGGATCGCGGCAGCTGCAATTTTCTCTGCGGCGTCGAGGTATTTTTCCATCAGCAACGGAGGGAGTGAAAGGACGTCCCCGATATTGTCGAAACCGTAACCCACATCATCCGACGGAAAGTCGTCGGCGGGTCGAACGGCGACCCCCAGAAGATCGTGGATCGTGTTGTTGTACTCTGCGCGATTCAGTCGACGAATCGTAACGCGTCCTGGATCCGAGATCTTCGTGCAATCGATGCGGTACAGAGCCCCTTCCAGAAAATCGATCAGACTGCTTTTTTCATCTGCAGTCGGCTGCGGGCTGTCGGCGGGGGGCATCGTCCCGTTCGTGATCATTTCGAACGTCCGCTCCCACGTCTTTCGATCCTTCAACATCGCCGCTTCGTTCGGGTACTTCGCATAAGCGATTCCCGCTTCGGGTTCATCACCGCCGTGGCATTTTCCACAGTACTTGGTAACCACAGGAGCCACGACAACGTCAAAACTCGCCTTCGGCTTTTCAGACGCAGGCTCAGCCGCCTGACTGTTGCGTTTGGGAGAACCAGTCATTCCCAACCCTGCAAACGCAATCAGGGCCACGACAGCGGAAAGACCAGCTCCGACGAAGAAGGACGGGCGATCAATTCGCTGGTACCAGGCGGTTTTTACAACAGCCTTGCGGCTGGCCTTGGCACGTTCTCCCCACGACAGGCTGGCGGAATTCTTACGAGGTGGCGATTCCTCGGGATCTGGATATTCCTGATGGTCATCCGATCCTGCCGCAGGAACTGTATACGTTTGACGACAATCGGGGTTCGGACACTTCCCGCGTCGTCCTGCATAGCGGGCATCCACCCGAAACGACTGGCCGCACGCAGCACAGGTTACGGGAAGTTGCATGGGTAAGGCCTTCAAAATGAGAGCGGTGATGTCCCGGTAGTATAGCTTTCTGTCGGAGGCGGTGTCGACCGGTCAGACCAGCGATCGGGGGGCCAATACCGTCCTGGGGCTGGGCAGGATGTAGGGTGGAACCAGTGGCGCTTCGCCGCGCAGGCCAACCATCAATTCTCGACGTTGCCCGAATGGTCGATGCAAACGGCCCCTCTGTCAGCACGACCTTGTCGAAGACTCCAAGATCGTGGCGCCCTGACCGTCATTGAATAACACAAGCAACTTTGCGCCAGGTATTTACGGCTCAGAACAGGCCTGACGCGAACGAACACCAAAGTGACTTGTCCTTTATTCAACGACGTCTGAATTGGCTTCATCGCGGCGGTTCAAAATGCGAGGTAACCACCAACCCCAGACGACGTAATGAGCCGTTCCGAACAGCAACATTCCCCCTGCAACCAGAACGAATCCTAATGCCATCGGCAGGACCAGCGCAACCAGTCCCAGCAGCATCAGAGTCAGAAGGACAAGACCCATCAGCGCCATCAGTGTGCGCTGATCGGCGTCGTTTCTGGTTCGGTCGTCGGTCATCCAAACACCTTCTTCAAGGCTTTTCCGCGATAATCGAACCCGTCTTCCAGGGCTTCCAGGATCCGACGTGAATTGACGATCAGTCCCATCATTCCAGCCGGTGGTTCGAATTCGATCCGATTGACAAGTGTGACCCCGTTGGCTGACGGTTCAACAATGTAGTCGTGCAGCCACAACTGCAGCGGTCCTTCCACCATCTTCTCGCGATAACGTTCAGGTGAGACCAGTTCAACAATTTCGTACGACATCTGCTGGATCATGCCGTAAGCCGAGACTTTGCAGATCAGGCGGCTGCCCAGTTCAATCAACGGAGGAGGCTGAACATAAACAAATTGAGTCTCGGGGGGCGCGATGGCCTGCAGGTTGGCAGGAGACCGAATGTATTCGAAGACTTTGTCCGGCGACGCATTCAGTTCTGTCCGTGATTCAAATTGAGGCATGCGAGTTCCTTGGGTCTCGTTTCGTTCGCGATTCCATTCTGTTTGTCACGCCTTAGCTGCGGAAAGCAGCTTGCGCCGATACGATCTTGATGATGGAAATTATAACTTCCGCGCGAACTGTATTCGAACCTCGCCCTGGGAGCCAGTCATGGTACCACTGACGCCCTGCAAGGTGCCATGGCATTCGTTCGTTGACACCATTTGAGAACGTAGTTTCCTTCACCAAAATGAGATTCGATTCGTGACAGGTTTCGAAAATGCCGCCGGCGCCTTTCCAGCGGCCCTGCTGTCGAAGTGCTGGTTTCTATGCGGCCCTACCGCATGCGGAAAGACTGCGTTGTCACTGTCGCTCGCGAATCGCCTGAACGCTGAGATTGTCGCTCTTGATTCCATGACGCTCTACCGAGGCATGGACATTGGCACCGCCAAACCATCACTTGCAGACCAGTCCCAAGTCCCTCATCACTTGATCGATATTCTCGATCCCCACGACGATTTCAGCCTGGCTCAGTACCTGGCTGCGGCCGAAACGGTCTGCCACGACATTGTCGGGCGAGGGCGATGTCCCTTGTTCGTCGGGGGGACGGGCCTTTATCTGCGAGGGGTCTTACGCGGAGTGTTTGAGGGTCCTGCTGCGGATTGGAACCTGCGCCGTGAACTCGAGGCCCATTTGCAGCGGATTGGTAACATCGGGCTGCATCAGGAATTACAGCAGATTGATCCGGTGACGGCGCTTCGACTGCATCCCAATGATTCCCGTCGAGTGATCCGGGCCATCGAAGTCTTTCGTTTGACAGGTCGCCCGCTGTCGACGCAACAGGAGCAGGGGCCACGCCCGCTGGAACAACGGTCGCCGCATGTCTATTGGCTTTCTCCCCCGCGCGACTGGCTGTACCACCGTATCAACGAACGGGTGGAGCAGATGTTTGCTCAAGGACTGCTCGAAGAGGTTCGGAAACTGCTGACGTCCCCGCGGGGACTCAGCCAGACCGCTCGTCAGGGGCTCGGCTATAAAGAAGTGATCGACGCTTTCGAATCGGGGATGACGGGGGACAGACCAACCCCCGAATTGATTGACCTGATTCAAACAAGAACCCGTCAATTTGCCAAACGTCAGCACACCTGGTTCCGCAATCTGGAAGAATGCCGACCAATCCCGATCACAGGGAGTGAATCCCTCGCGGAACTGACCGAACAGATCGTAAACGGCGGTTGTTCAGGGGGAACCGGGCAGAATTGAGGGCACCACGCGATCTACGGAGCTTTCCGCTCGAATCTGCAGGGAAATCGATCGGCCACTCTGCGAGAATGAACACAACAAAAGCCATAACACCTTTTGCAGAAATCACTTGCGGAACGCGATTTTTGTCAAAAAACCACAGGCTTGACCGAAGTGGCTGACCAATCCCATAATTCCGTGTTCCCTCCGGTGCTTTCCTCCCAAAGTCCAGCCTGTCCAGCCGCTCTCTGAAAGTTCTGCCGATGCTGAAGAAAACTGAGTTGGAAGAGTTCAAGCGACTCCTGCTGGCATTGCGGGCTCGTATCCGTGGAGATGTGAAGCACCTGACGGACGAAGCCCTGAATCACAACGAAAGTGGTTCGGAATCCAAGTCGCCAACGCACTTGGCCGAGTTGGGAACAGAAACTTACGAACAGGATTTCGCCCTGCGTCGCGTTGAAAATGAACAGGAAGTTCTTGACGAGATCGAAGAGGCGTTACATCGAATTGAAGACGAATCTTATGGGATTTGTACCGGCTGCAAGGAAGCCGGACGTGCCATCTCGAAATCCCTGATCCCCAAGGCGCGGCTGCGGGTGATTCCGTATGCCAGGAATTGCGTCGAATGCGAACGGAAGCGCGAAGAGAACGCCTAGAGTCTGAAGTCGTCACAGACACTACTGCCAGTGCACCTCCCTCCAACGGAGCGAGTCCGGAGTTGTCCGCACCGTCCCGACCGCCGGCAATCCGTATGGTGGTGGTTGCGTTCCTTGCCGTTGTCGGCCTTGGCTGGGACTTGTGGACGAAGCAGGAAGTCTTTGCACAAATCGGCTATCCCGGGGTGGCGCCGGTCTGGAAGGGCCAGATTGCTGGTGTATCAATCCGGTTTGAGCTGGCTACAACGTTCAACCACGGGGCCTTGTGGGGGATGGGCCAGGGGCAAACCTGGCTGTTTGCGTCACTCAGTTTTGTTGCCATCGCGGCAATTGCCTATTTTTTGTGGAACCGGCAGGCAATCGCGTCGCGCTGGCTGACCGTCGTCACAGGCCTGCTGCTGGCGGGAACACTAGGAAATCTGTTCGATCGCCTCGGCTTGCATCGATACAAAGACGACTCGGGAGCAATTGTTTACGCCGTGCGTGACTTTTTGGACTTCTGGTTCTTCAACGACTCGTTCCACTGGGCGACGTTCAACTGCGCCGACATTTACCTGGTCGTTGGCGCCTGCATGCTGGTGATTCACTCCTTCTGGGTTCCTGCGGATGCTACGTAATATCCAAGTCAACGGAGTGCAGTTTCGAGTCGCCGATGAGGGACTGGGACCAGTCATTCTGTTCGTACACGGCTTCCCGTTGAATCATTCGATGTGGCAGGGACAGATCGAAGAATTTTCCAGAACTCATCGCGTGATCGCACCCGACCTGCGCGGATTTGGTGGGACCGACGGAGCACTCTATTCCGTTTCCATGGAACAGTTTGCCGACGATCTTGCCGAGTTGCTGGATGCCCTTGCTGTCGAAGGTCCTGTGATTTTCTGTGGCCTGTCGATGGGGGGATACATTGCGTGGCAGTTTACTCAACGCCATCGAAACCGAATTTCAAAACTGATTGTCTGCGATACGCGCGCGGCCGCCGATTCTCCCGAGGCCGCTGCAAATCGACTGAAGATGGCTGACATCGTGTTGCGGGAAGGTCCTGAGCCGGTCGCCTGGGCCATGATGCCGAAGCTGTTCGCGCAGTGCAGTTCTGATCGCTGTCCAGCGATCGTGGCAAGCGTCCGTCAGATGGTGATGACGTCCACTCCTGTCGCGATCGCGGCAGCGCATCGAGGGATGGCTGTCCGACCGGATGTGACGGAATGGCTGCCAACACTCGATCTGCCGACGCTGGTCTTGTGCGGTGAACATGATGCCATTTCACCAGCCAGCGAAATGAAGGCGTTTGCCGAGTTGATCCCGGGTTCGCAATTTGCGCTCATCGCTGACGCTGGACATATGGCCCCGATGGAGCAGCCGCAGGCTGTGAATGCCGTCCTGCGGCGATTCATCGAAGCGTGAGACGTCGCTCTGTCAGAATGCAAGGTGGGGACAAGCGGCGCTTCGCCGCGCAGGCCCGCCATCAGTTCTCGACATTTACTTTTTGGTGGGCCTGCGCTCGAAGCGAGCTGGTCCCACCCTACGTCTGCACAGACGTGACTGTGGATGTGTTCCGTTGTTTCCGAACCCGTTGAGATTCCAGCAGTAATCAATTGGGTGAAACCGTCGAATAACCTGCGACCATCAGCCGGAACGCGCTAGCGTCCGGTTTCTTCAGATGCGTGTTTCCCGTCGTCCATCGGAACCGGACGCTAGCGCGTTCCGGCTGATCGATGACTCGAAATTCATACCCGGCTGGCGGCAGCAACTGGCAACCCCAGAGACAAAGATGTGGGTAACATTGACTCCACCCTACGTTGAAAACGCCGTTGTCCTGACGGGAATCGACGGTCCCCCTTGGAAGCAGTCCCGCCGTTCGAATAGAATCCTGTTGATCGGTTTCACGGATATCTCTTCGAATTGCAATCGGATTCCCATGCTGCGAATTTCGAACGTCTACGCGTGTTTGATCAGCTTGACTGTTTCCTCCCTGGCAATGGGACAACCGGCAGCGACGGTTGATCCTGAACATGCTGCCAAGCGGACCAAAGGTCTGGAACTGTTTCGTACAGATGTGCGCAAGATACTGAAGGACAAATGTGTTTCCTGTCACGGCGGAGATACCTCCGAAGGAAAGCTCGACCTGGCCACACAGGAAGGTTTGCTGAAGGGGGGCGATCGAGGTCCCGCGGCGGTGATCGGACGGGGTGACAAAAGTCTGATCACCCGCTTGATCCGGCATCAGCAGGAACCTCACATGCCCAAGGACGAGCCCAAGCTGTCTGAGCGTGAGATCACCGCTGTTGTGAACTGGATTGATCTGGGAGCCCCATACGACGAACCACTGGTTGCTCGCCAGACAGTGACGACAAAATGGACCGAGCGTAAGGTAAATCCCGAATCCAAAGCGTTCTGGTCATTTCAGCCACTTAAGCGAGCTACCCCGCCGACACCTGCCGATGTCAAAGCCTGGTGCCAGTCTCCAGTTGACCGATTTATTCTCGCGAAGCTGAACGACGCGAAATTGCATCCGAATCCCTCCGTCGGCAAAGCGGCGCTGATTCGCCGGGTCTACTTCGACATCACCGGTCTGCCCCCCTCCGCAGCAGCAGTGAGCGCATTCGAAAATGATCCTCGTCCTGATGCCTATGAGCGAATGGTCGAGCAGTTGCTTGCCGATCCTCACTATGGAGAACGCTGGGGGCGATTCTGGCTTGATCTGGCTCGCTTCGCAGAAAGCCACGGGTTTGAACATGACTATGATCGTCCTTCGGCCTTCCACTACCGCGATTTCGTCGTCCAGGCACTGAATCAGGGAATGCCCTACGATCAATTCGTGCGCTGGCAACTGGCGGGAGATGAACTCGCTCCAAATGATCGTCAGGCGATGATGGCGACAGGCTATCTCGCGGCGGGAGTTCACTCGACTCAGATCACCAAGAACGAAGTGGAAAAGCATCGCTATGACGAGATGGATGACATGCTGAACACTGTCGGCACCTCGATGCTGGGCCTGTCGATTGGCTGTGCCCGGTGTCACGACCACAAGTTCGACCCGATCCCCCAGGCTGATTATTATCGGCTGCTTTCGACGTTCACGGCGACGATCCGCAGCGAAGTGGAAATCGACTTCGACCCGGACGGTTACCAGCGAGCCCGGACAGAGTTCGAAAAGCGACAAGCTCCGTACGAACAGGCTGTCCGTGACTATGAACTGACACAGTTGCCTGCCCGTTTTGCCGAATGGCAGTCCAAACGCGCGGCAACACCGGAAAAGACGTCTGATTCCCCCTGGATGATCCCTGCAGGAATCCAGATCAAATCTCATGGCGGGGCGACGTTTACTCAACAGCCCGATTCATCCTGGCTGGCATCGGGTACGAATCCTGCCAATGATCATTGGACCATCAGCTTTGAAACGGGACTACGCGACATCCGATCGATTCGACTGGAAGCTCTCGCTCATCCATCGTTTACTCGTTCTGGACCGGGCCGTGCCGGAAATGGAAACTTCGCACTGTCTGAGTTTAATGTAACGATCCGCCCTGTTGGTGGTGCGAATGAAACCGCAAAGCCAGTCAAGCTGACGACGGCTCGCGCCACGTTTGAGCAAAAGGGGCTGCCGGTCGCCGCTGCGATTGATGATAACCCTCAATCAGCCTGGGCCGTGGACCCGGAATTCGGCAAGGATCACGCTGCCGTGTTCAGCGTGGCCGAACCGTTTGGATTCGAAGCTGGAACGGTGGTCACCGTCACTCTGAAGTTCAATAACAACACCCAGCATTCGATCGGACGACCACGCCTGTCGATCTCTCAACTGGCCGACGCGCCGGTCGTCAGCGGCGGTGCCCTCGATGAAGTCCTGCTCACGGTTCTCTCAAAGCCGTTTGACAAACTGACGGCCGAGGAAAAGAAGCGAGCCTTCGACTGGTATAAGCCACAAGATGAGGGCTGGCGCAAACATGAGGAACGTCGCGCTTCGCATGCGGCCCAGGCACCCAAGCCGATGCTGCAAAAGGTCCTGGTGGCCACCGAAGGGCTGCCACCGGTCAAGCTGCATACTCAGGCAGAGTCCGAGTTCCTGAAGGAGACGCATTTCCTGAGACGCGGTGAACCGAACCAGAAAGAAGCCGTGGCGAGTCAGGGCTTTCTGCAGGTCTTGATGTCCAATGCCGATGCTCCTCAGTTATTCCAGACGACACCTCCCGCAGGCTGGAGAACATCGTTCCAGCGAGTCTCGCTGTCGAACTGGTTGCTGGACCGGGATGCGGGTGCAGGGAATCTGCTTGCTCGAGTCATCGTCAATCGACTTTGGCAACATCATCTCGGACAGGGAATCGTCGCGACGCCGTCAGACTTCGGGACGCGTGGTGAACCACCGACACATCCGGAACTGCTCGACTACCTGGCGAGTGAACTGATCCGGCATCAATGGGATCTGAAGTCTATTCACCGGTTGATTCTGACAAGTGCCGTCTATCAGCAATCGTGCGATGTTGACGAACGTCGTGCCTCGATCGATCGCGAAAACCGTCTGTACTGGCATCGACCACGACGTCGACTGGAAGCCGAAGCGATTCGCGATGCCGTGCTGGCAGTCAGCGGCCAGTTGGATGATCGCCTTTACGGTCCGGGGAAACTGGATGAAGGGCATCGCCGTCGCAGTCTGTATTTCACCGTCAAGCGCAGCCAGTTGATGCCTTCGATGACGGTGTTCGACGCTCCCGATGGCACGACACCGGTGGCCGACCGTCCTCAAACCACGATTGCTCCTCAGGCATTGCTGCTGATGAATAATCCGCAGATTCGCGAAGCGTCACGCCAGTTTGCAGCCCGACTGCAGGGAGACGCGGCGCGGTCACTCCCAGATACCGTGCGTCAGGGTTATCTGTCGGCAGTCGGTCGCCAGCCGTCCGCCGAAGAACTGGCGGGCGCGACAGAGTTCTTGTCGCAACAGGCCGCATCGTATTCACCGGGTGATACGAAGTCGGGCATGAACCGGGCTCTGGTCGATTTTTGCCAGGTGCTGTTCTGCCTGAATGAATTCATCTACACGGAATGACCAGCATCGCAGCCGTGATTGAAATCCAACCATCAGAAACTTTCGCCTCATTGGAGTTTTTCAACATGACATTTCCCGGCCTTTTCGGAACACCGACCCCCGAGTTCGGTTCTCGCCGCAAGTTTTTGAAGCAGGCGGGAAACGGGTTTGGTTCTCTGGCACTGGCAGGACTGCTTTCCCAGGAAGGGCGACTGTCGGCTGCGACGCCGTCCAGCCTGAATCCGTTGGCACCTCATCCAGGACATTTTCCGGGGACCGCAAAGTCGGTCATCTGGTTGTTCATGAACGGTGGACCATCGCAAGTCGATACTTGGGACTACAAACCCGAATTGGAAAAGCGGGACGGAAAAGAACTGGCAGGATTCGATCAGACGACCGGTTTCTTTGCCGGTCAGGGCGGTCCGCTGATGAAGTCGCCATTCAAGTTCGCTCAGCATGGCGAATCGGGAGCATGGGTCAGCGAGATCTTTCCGCAGATGGCCAAACATGTCGACAAGATGGCCTTCGTCTACTCGTGCTGGACCGATTCCAACAACCATTCGCCTGCCCTGTTCCGAATCAACACCGGGTTCGCTCGACAAGGGAGTCCCTGTGTCGGGGCCTGGGTCACGTATGGACTGGGGAGTGAAAGCCAGAACCTGCCGTCGTTCGTGGTGATGTACGACACACTCGGACGGGGAATTCCCAAGGGACACGCTCAAAACTGGGGAGCGGGTTATCTTCCCAGTATCTACCAGGGGACTGCGTTGAAGCCTCAGGGAGATCCGATTGAGAACTTGAATCGATCTCGCGACATGACCGAACCGCAGCAGCGTTCGCAACTCGATCTGCTCGCTCGGCTCAATCGAGTCCATCTGGAACAGCATGCCGCCGAGTCGGAACTTGCGGCGCGGATCGAATCGTTTGAACTCGCGTATCGCATGCAGATGGCTGCCCCTGAAGCACTGGATCTGAGCAAGGAATCTGCAGAGACGCAAAAGCTCTATGGTCTGGACAACCCGAAATGTACACATTTTTCGAAGCAATGCCTGATTGCCCGGCGGATGGTAGAACGCGGCGTCCGGTTCGTGCAGATCTATTCCGGCGGGATGGAGAATGAACGTAGCTGGGATGGTCATGCAAATATTGGTGCAAACCATACGGGGTTTGCCCAGGAAACGGATCAACCGATTGCCGCACTGCTGACAGACCTCGCCGAACGGGGCATGCTCGATGAAACCTTGGTAATCTGGGGCGGCGAATTCGGGCGATTGCCACTGGTTCAAAAGGGAGGGACCGGCCGCGACCATAATCCACACGCGTTCACCTGCTGGTTTGCCGGTGGGGGGATCAAAGGTGGCACCCTGTACGGTGAAACCGATGAGATTGGTCACAAGGCCCTGATTGATCGCGTCAGCGTCAACGATATCCATGCCACGATCCTGCACACGCTGGGGCTGAATCACGAAAAGCTCACCTACCGCTACAACGGCCGCGATTTCCGTCTGACCGATGTTTCCGGTCGCGTTGTGAAGGAGATCTTGAAAACCTCGTAGCGTCGGTGACTTTCGGGGCATCCGAAATCGTGCGTCCGTAACCCGAATTGACGAATTTGTCATCGCATCGTATACCCCGACCGGATCTGTTCGAATTCCCGATGTCGAAAGTGTTTCTCGTGAGTGATCCGTTCCCCAGGAAGATGAGTGCGGATGAAATCGAAGCGATGCTTCGAACGGCGCGGGATCACGAAGCGAAGAACCGTTCGGACATCGTGTCAGATGAACCGCTTGGTCCCGGAGATGTTCAGCATTTGCGGAATACCTCTCGTGAAGATGATGTTACTTCGACACAAGAATTCTGGCCCTATGCCGTACCATCGGCCGAAGAAACATTGAATCAGGCTGAGCAGCATCTGGCGGCAGCCATGTCACCTGAAGGCGTTTCATCCAGAGAATCTGTATCGCCACCCACCGCAGAATTCCAGGCGTTCGCCCCAACAAGCCATACAGCACCTCGCTCGCCACTTGGCCCCCACGGCCTGCCGCTGTCAGTCGTCGGCGACATCGAAGTCGATGTCACTCTGGAACTTGGTGGAGCGGAACTGACCATTGAGGATCTGCTCGCACTGCGCGAAGGCTCGGTCGTCACGTTGGATAAAGAAGCAGGTGAGCCCATCGACATCCTGGCCAACGGCCGACTGATCGCCCGGGGTGAAGTGATTGTTGTGGACGACAAATTCTGTGTGCGAATCTGCGAAGTCATTGGCTCGTAGTGGTCATGTCAAAGGTGGTCAAGACGGTCAACACCTTTCTGTCATTGTTGAAGTAAACAAAGAGCCTTGCCCCCTTGGACGTTAGCGCGTACCGGCTGCATTCCCGTGCGAGATCACTCAACCGCATGATCATTGCAACGCAGGGAAATGACAGCCGCTCCGTTCCTACCGCGGCTGCCGATCATACCGAATGGTTTCTGAGGATGACTTCCGTTAGAATCCGTTTGTCCTGCCATCGCAGATTTTACTCAACAACTTTCACCATCGACACTTCTCTATGTCTCGTGAAGCCATTTTCGAAGCGAGCGTCGATTTTTTCCTGACGCCTATTCGGCCGTTCCTTGAAGACGACACCGTCTCGGAAGTGATGGTCAACGGGTACAGCGAAATCTACATTGAACGGCGTGGTCGACTGGAGCGGACGGATGCTTCGTTTCCCAGCCACGACGCACTCCTGTCGGCGATTCACAATGTGGCTCAGTTCGTCAATCGTGAAATCGATTCGGACCGGCCGATCATGGATGCCCGATTGCCAAATGGATCGCGCGTTCACGTGGTACTGCCGCCGAGTGCCCGTCGCGGGATCTACCTGACGATCCGCAAATTCAATCGGGACATCTTTGGGATGGACGACCTGATCCATCTCGGCAGCATGTCCGAATCAGCGAAAGAATTTCTGGAGATCTGCGTCCGGCTGAAGAAGAACATCATTGTTGCGGGGGGAACGGGCACCGGGAAGACTTCGTTATTGAACGCTGTTTCTACGGCGATCCCGGCCGATGAGCGGATTGTCGTGATTGAAGACAGTTCCGAACTGCGACTGGCCCAGCCGCACACGCTTTATCTGGAAGTTCAGCAGCCTGATGCGATGGGCCGTGGGGGAGTTTCGATCCGCGATCTTTTCAAAGCCTCACTGCGAATGCGACCTGACCGGATTATCGTCGGGGAAGTCCGCAGCGGTGAAGCCCTGGACATGGTGCAGTCCATGATCAGCGGTCACGCGGGGAGCCTGACCACGGTTCACGCGACAACTCCGCGAGATGCCCTGATTCGCCTGGAAACGCTGTCGTTAATGTCCGAGGTTGAACTGCCCGTCTATGTCGCGCGGGCTCAGGTTGCTTCCGCTATTAACCTTGTCGTGCAGCTTTCCCGCTATTCAGAAGACGGGTCTCGAAAGATCTCGCGCATTACCGAGGCGTGCGGGATGGATGCAGACAACAATTACATTTTCCGCGATATGTTTGTCAGCCGGATCAAGGGGCGGACCCCGCAAGGTCGTCTGATCGCAGATCTGGCACCTGTTGGCGAAACACCATCCTTTGCCGCAGAATTGAGTGAATACGGTCTGGAAAACATGATTCATCACACTGCAGATATGTGGAATTGAGAGTTCGAAGATGAAGGGTCCCGGTTACAAGCTGTCTCATGACGTACGTCGCACCTGGCGCTGTCCGGCCTGTGGTACGGAGCGAAAACTGGAGGGGGATATCACCAGCCTGATTTGCAACTGTCGGTCTGAGGGGACCTTCATGACGATCGTCATAGAGCGAACTGTTGCACCCCGACCGCTGCAGGTTCCGAATGAGCAGGACGTGCGATCTTCTGAGTTTGGAATCGACGATCTGCCACCTCTTGTACCTCATCCCTCATCGTTGCCACCAGAACGAACAGGACCGCGGCGTCCCCGTCCAGATTCATCGTCACGTGGGACAGAACCTGCAGATCCTTCGGAGCCAACGGAATCCAAAGACGCCAGAGCAGACGCGACTCCGACACCCGCTGTCGATAAGCCTTCCGTAGTGCCGGACTCGATTTCGGATGCGAATGAACCAACGACAGAATCCGACGACTGGGGTGCGGGGATTCTGTAACGGGATCGCGAACTATAGTCTAGTTTTTATTGTCGTCTGTTGATTGACCATGCGGTGAATTCGAATGCACTCAACGCGAGTAACGTTATTTGTCGCTGAAATCGTGAAGTTTGAGTTCGTCGCCTGATGGTGGTGCCGTAGCCCTTCGGTCATTTCAGCAAACGAAAGTCTCGCGCCGAACAGGGGTCTTTCCGAGAGTAGCCTTCACGCTCCTGCGTGAAGATAGCCGTTTGCAATCGGACGCCTGATGTTCATCGCATGTACGACTGCCAGGTCGTAAAAGACGGAAGAGGAGACCTTCGGTCGTCGGTTTCGGCGGGGTCGGGAGACGTCGGGAGACCCGCGCCGAACACACGTGCTGTTCAGCCATTAACTCAAGATCCGCTCGATCGCCAACCGGCACGATGCGATGTCGCCCGTTGCAGCAGCCGCACGAGCCTTTTGGAGTTCATTGATTTGCCGCGTCGTGACCGGAATCGCTGTGCCGGGGGGTGGTACCTGCGGAACCAGCCGTTTGACGATCATCGTTTGAAGTTCGACGAGTCCCGTTCCGGCAGCCGAGGAGACTCGGACCGCATGTTGGGGAAGTCGATTCTGCCACTGGTCCGTAAGGTCACATTTGTGACCGATCACGATGGCATCGGGCCACGCGGCGAGTAACGCTTCGTCTTCAGGCGAGGGAAGCTCACTCAGGTCGATCAAGATCAGTCGTACGTCGGCGATTTCCAGTTTCTGTCGCGTCAACGCGATCCCGGCAGCTTCAAGCTCCTCTGATGTTTCTCGCAAACCAGCGGTATCCGTCAATTGGACCGGCCATCCTTCAAACGCCGTTTCAGCCGTGACAACGTCGCGAGTGGTGCCGGGCTGATCGAATACGATCGCTCGCTCGTATCCCAGCAGGGCATTAATCAGGCTCGACTTGCCGACATTAGGTCGCCCGGTCAAGATCACCATCCAGGGTTGCGACAGGTGAACCCCGAGCGACGACCAACGAAGAAGTTCGTCCAGGCGTGATATCAATTCTGTCGCGTTGATGGACAGGTTCAACAAGCCTTCCAGCGAGCGTCGTAACAGGCCGCTGGATTGCTCATGCAGGATCTCGGCAGTTTTCCAGGTCGTTGCACGACTGAGAGCGTCCCTACACTCAGCCTCGAACAAACCCAGAAAGCATTGATTCTGGCCTTGCCATTCCAGAACCCGGCAGCCGATGCACTGCAAATCCTGCAGAATACGTCGGACGGCAGCATCACCTCCGTGGCAGTGAATCTCCAATGCCTGTGGTGCGACGCGACAGACAACGATCTCTTCGCTGTCGGCAGGCAATTGACCCCATGTCCCAAAGACGATTCGGCCAATCGATTGCTGTGAAAGGACTTTGTCGTTCGCGGCGCGAAACGGAATATCGGCAAGACGGGACGAATCGAGATCTCCCTGCAGCCGGATACTTGCTACCGCACCGCGACCGATCGGGGTCAACAGGGCCGCGGACAGGTTCTGATCATCAACAATGGTGTCGTCGCAACCGGTCATGACAACTGATTCCAGGCGGTCAGCACCAATCCATGCATCCCCAACGAAGCGACGCGATGGGCCATCGGAAACTGAGGACTGAGCACTGGCCCGCCGCCACCGGTCAGGATCAGCCACGGCGAGTCTACATCATCGCGATTGCTATCGGCGGCGGGGATGGAATGATGACGTTGCAGACAAAGTTGATGAATCAATTCCCGAATGGCCCCGACTTGTCCCCAGAAGAGTCCGTTCCGGATCGCATCTCGGGTATTTCGACCGGGTGCCTGGGGAGCACGGCCTCCCAGATCTTGTACGGGAATCAAGGGAAGCAGGGCGGTGTAGAGATGCAAAGCCTTCGCAGAGAGTTCCATTCCCGGCAGGATTGAACCGCCGCAGAATTCTCCATCGGCGGAAACGTAATCAACGGTGGTTGCCGTCCCCGAGTCGATGACAATGACCGCTCGACCGGATGGCCGAAGCACGTTCACAGCGACGGCATTCAGCAACCGGTCCAAACCAACCTTTTCTGGAAAATCGACACTGGCAACGACGGGAATTTCTGAACAGCTCATTACCGCTCGCGGCTCGGAAGTACCGATCGTCCATTGTTCGACCAGTCGGCGAACAACGGGGGGATTGGAACCTGAAATGACGACACCACCCAGCCCCGAGGCATACCACCGAGCCAATTCGCCCTGTGGAATGGGGTCATCGATGGGAACCGCAAGAAATTCGACGCATTCCGGCCAGATTCGCCCGTCCAGCGGTGATCGCGTTGGTCGAAACGAGCCAAATTTGATTCGGCTGTTGCCAACATCAATCGCCAGGAGTGAAGGGGGAAGGTCAGAAATGAGGTCAGGCATGAGTGACGTCTGTCTGGTGTTTGCTGAGGGCCTGGAAAGTACATATCCGTGGGGGCGTCAAATTGAGCCATGGCCGTCAGAGTATCGGCTGTCATTTCGTTTCGAAAGAGGGACTCGACATTAACGTCAACTGAATTCCGCAGAACACATGCAGTCGACAGTCCTCGACCCGACGGCTAAACTTCCATACTGCGATGGCACCGGGTTTCCGGGCTGTCGGCAGAATCTCTGCAAAACGCATTGCACCTCGTGATGACACTTTAACAGTGGCCGGTTTTCCATGCCTGAATTTCGCTACGTCGCACGCGAACTCACCGGTAAACAGGTTGAGGGAACCTTAACGGCCGCTAACGAACGTGAAGCGCTGGGAGCACTGAGTGCGCGTGGAGTCTTTCCTATTTCGGTAACGCTGGCCGCGACGGCGCAGGCTCACAAAGAAAACAAGCGTCGCCGCGTACCCGCACGGTTGCTGTGTGTCTTTTACACACAACTTTCCGATTTGCTGCGGGCCGGGGTCCCATTGTTGCGAGCACTGGAACTGCTCGAAAGGCAGACTCGACACACAACACTCAAAATGGTGTTGCAGGAAGTGCGGGATCAGGTGGCCGACGGGACTCGGCTGGCCGAGGCCTTGCGACAGCATCCGACGGTCTTTCCTGAACTGACTGTCAGTATGGTCAGAGCCGGGGAAGAAGGAAGCTTTCTGGAAGATACGCTGAAACGAATCGCGGATTTCACCGAGCATCAGGAAGAACTTAAGGGACGTGTCTTCGGCGCGATGGCCTACCCTGCGTTCCTGGTCGTGGTTGGATCGCTGATTCTGGTCGGAATGCTGGTCTTCTTCGTCCCGAAATTTGAACCGATGTTCGACCGCATGCGTGAGGATGGAAACCTTCCCTGGGCAACTGTCGCCCTGTTGGCGGTCAGCAATGAACTTCAGCGACGCGGATGGATCATTCTGATCGCCATTCCAGTGTTATTTGTTTTCCTGCAGAAACAGTTTGAAGCTGAAGCGGGACGTCGTCGATTTGACGAATTGCGGCTGAAAATCATCGGAATCGGGAATGTGGTTCGCAGCCTGGCGATAGCCCGATTTTGTCGAGTACTGGGAACGCTGCTTCACAATGGTGTTCCCATCCTGAATTCGTTGAGAATCGCGAAGGACGCAACCGGCAACCGCGTTCTCAGCGATGCCATCGGAGAAGCGGCCGAGCATGTTTCTTCGGGACGCTCGCTGGCACAACCGCTCGCAGAATGTCGTCAGTTCCCGGTCGATGTGATCGAAATGATCGCCGTGGGAGAAGAAGCCAACAACCTGGAGCAAGTCCTGGTGACAATCGCCGACAAGATGGAACGCCAGACTAATCGGCAACTGGATCTGGTAGTCCGGCTGTTGGAACCGTTGATGCTGGTCATCATGGCCGGGGTCATCCTGTTTGTCCTGCTGGCTCTGATGCTGCCGATTTTCAACAGTTCGTCTGTCGTATGATGGGTCGAGCTGTCGAAAAGCTCCAGACGCAACCCCGGATAGGGGCTCTCCTTAAGATAACCTGAAACGTTCGTGCTTTCGCGAGGGTATGTCGTATGATGGGCCAAAGGCTCAGCCGGAATTGACACGAAGCCCCTAAATATTCTCTATTACTGTCGGAAACCTGAATTACTGTCTGCCTGGAAGGTTAAGTTTGCCATGACGCGCTCGACTGCTCGATTTACTCGCCGCCCCCATTCCCGCCGCGCGGGCTTTACATTGACTGAAGTTCTGCTGGTACTCGCCATTCTGGGAGTGATCGCTGCTATGGTGGTTCCAAACCTTCTGGGGCGCCAACAGGAAGCACTCGTCAAAAGTACAAAAATGAGCATCAAGTCGATGCAGGACGCTTGTGAACAGTACGCGATTTCTCATGACGGCCAGTTCCCTCAGGGGGGACGGGACGAAGTGATCCAGATTCTGATCAATCCGGGTGCTGATGTAGATGGAAAGCCTATCAGCCCTTACTTGAAAGAAACCCCGAAGGACGCCTGGCAGCAACCGCTTTATTACGAGTATCCCAATACCAAGGTGGCAAACGCCGTCGGTCCGGCGATCTGGTCATCAGGTCCTGATCGCAAAAACGACGACGGAGCCAATGACGACGTCAAACTGTGGGGCACTAATTGAGTCGCGGATGATGCGTTTTCGCGGAAGGGACTGTCGGTTCCCTGGTCGCCAGTGCCCGGCCACGATGCAATGACTGCATGAGATGGCAATCACCGCATGAACCGGGCTTCGCTGGGGATTCCGGCGGTCGTACACTGGTCTGTCGTGATGTACCCGCGAGCCCACAGAGTTCGTTCAACCATCACTTTTAAGACCGTTTCCAGGCTTGCCTGGGCTTCGGGACTTTCCAGTGCTCCAAGTGCCCTGGCGATCGCTTCCAGGGTACAAAGGCTTTTATCATTCGGTTGGACACGCAGGCGATATTCCGAGGGTAACCCCTCGGCCACTTTGACGTGTGGGATTCCAGCCAGAGCCGGTTCTCGCCGGGCGAATTTCTGGGTCTGTCGCCACTTTCCGTCAGGAACGATCAGGTTCACCGGTTCAGACAACTGGGAAACAAATTCAGGTGTCAGCTCTTTGGCGAACGGGCTGGGGTACAGCAGGAGCGCCTGCCGACCAGGTTGAATCAGCCCCTCTGTAGACAACTGGTCCCCTTTGCGGCCGTTGACCCGAATCTCGCTGTTGATCAATGCTTTGTGAGCCAGGCGAGCGGTATTACTCGGCAGGACTTCTTCCGAGGTATGCATCAGGATGATGACGCGCGTCTGTAGCTGAAGCTGCGGTATGTACTCGCAGAAGCAGAGTGGCTTGCGGATCTCACAGCCGGGACATCGATGAGCGGACAAGACTCGCCGCATCGGCCCGCCTTGAAACTGAGGAAGAAGAAATCACACCTGAATTTAAGAAAAGCATGATACCAACAGCGTGTGGTCAACGAAACATTGCGAGGATTGTCGACCTCCGGAGCATTCTGCCAAAATCCCGCTGCTGGTATGGTTGCTCGCGTCAACCGAGCCGCTGTTCGAAACACTCAGGACATTGATATTCTTGTGAACCGCGCCGACTTTGACGCAATCAAGGGTGCACTGGAACAAGCGGGATTTTTCTACCAGGGCGTTGTTGGAGTCGATTACTTTCTTGATGGTCCAGCAGCCAGCCCGCGCGACGCAATTCACCTGATTTTTTGCTGGTGAAAAAGTCCGTCCGGACCATCCGACTGTTTCCGCAGATGTCACCGATGCTGTTGCAGCAGATGATTTTCCAGTGGTGTCGCTCGAAGCGCTTGTGCGAATGAGATTGAATTCGTTTCGGCGAAAAGATCAAGTCCACCTGCTGGACTTATTGAGTGTCGGGCTGGTCGACAGCTTTTTGGCTTTCGCGTCTGGTGCCAGCCCATGCTGCACGTCTTCAGGAATTGATTGACGACCCTGAGGGATGATTTCGACGGTCGAACTGGCATTCAGGCAGATTTCGACGGGGCATTCGGAAGTTCCCGAGGTTACCTGTTTCGCTCAACAGACGACTTCCGATATACTTTTCAGGTGCGCGAAGGTCTGCGAGGATGTGCAGCGGAAGTGAAGAGGAGGCCTTCGATCGGGTGGTTTGGTGGGGTCAGGAGACTCGCGCCAAGCGAGTCGTGGTTTCGGCGGGGTCGAGAGTCCCGCGCCAAACGGTGGAGTGTCTTGATGGCTGCGAAGATCTGCTGGTTTTGCGGGCTATGCCTGATTCTCGGCCGGGGAATCGGGTTCGCCGACGACTTGCCGAAGTTTTCCGACGCCGAACGCAATCACTGGGCATTTCAACCTGTCAAGCGGCCATGCATTCCTGCCGTTGGCCCGACCACTGGTTCTCAGCCTCAAAACGAAGTTGATGCTTTTATTCTGACGATTCTTCAGAAGGATGGCTTCGGACTTTCCGTTCCCGCTGACAAGTTGACGCTGCTGCGTCGAGTGACATTTGACCTGACTGGGCTGCCTCCAACACCGACGGAAGCTGCTGAGTTTCTTGCGGACGATTCTCCTGACGCCTATCCGCGACTCGTCGAACGACTGCTTGCCAGTCCTCATTACGGCGAAGCCTGGGGTCGCATGTGGCTCGATCTGGTTCGATTTGCCGAGACCGCAGGGTTTAACGCCGATCCCGCTCGACCATTGGCCTACAAATATCGTGACTACGTCATTCGCGCCTTCAATCGCGGAGTTCCCTACGACCGTTTCCTGCAGGAGCAACTTGCTGGTGACGAGCTTTTTCCGGATGACGCCGAAGCATTGACGGCCACCGGTTACTGTCGCATGTGGGCAGACGAGAGTAATGCCTCGAACATTCATCTTGCGCGACAGCTGGCTCTCAATGACCTCACAGGCAACCTTGGGGCTGTGGTACTCGGTCTGTCGATCGGGTGTGCCCAGTGTCACGATCACAAGTTTGACCCACTGCTGCAAACCGATTTCTACCAGTTGCAGGCGTTCTTTTCGGGAATTGTACTCGAAGATCGAGTTCCCATTGGGACTCACGATCAGTTGGCCGCTTACCAGAAGAAGCGACAAGATTGGCTCGATCAGACAGCCGCAGTCCGCCACGAACTGCATGCGATTGAACGCGAAGCTCGAATCAAGATGGCGGGTGACCGTCGCATGAAGTTCCCTCAAGATGTCCTTGCCGCCATCGACTGTCTGCCGGAAGAACGAACCACGATGCAGCGCCAACTGGCGTTCTGGTCGGAGCGGCAGATGGAATACAAGAACGACGATCTTCCCAAGCATCTCTCTGAAGAAGCAAAGGTCCGTCGTAACGAACTGCTGAAGCAACTCGCCGAGGCTGGTGCCAGCCAGCCGAAGCCTCCCCGGGAAGCGAGCCTGATGGCAGTGGCCGAGCTTTCCGTTGACCCCCCGGTGACGCGACTGCTCGATTCCGGCAGCTATGACAAGCCATTGCAGGAACTCGTCCCCCATTACCCGGCCATACTGCGGCGAGATGCGACACTGCAGCCGCCCACTTTTACTGCTCCGAACAGTCGGTCGTCTGGAAGGCGGTCGGAACTGGCACGCTGGTTGACGTCCAGTGATCATCCGCTGACCTATCGCGTCTGGGTGAATCGGATCTGGCAGGGACATTTCGGGCGAGGCCTTGTCGACAACGCCAATGACTTCGGACTGCTGACTCCACCACCGACGCACCCGGAATTGCTGGACTGGCTGACCTCCGAATTCATCGCGAGTGGCTATCAGACGAAACACCTGCATCGGCTGATTGTGCTATCTGCGACATATCAGCAGCGTGGTGATGCGAAGACTGATGATCGTCAGGCGGGGGTATCACCTGTCGCGATGAATCCACCGCCGGTCACGTCACTGGCCAGTTTTCCCCGTCAGCGATTGTCTTCAGAGCGAATTCGCGATGCCTGGCTGATGAGCGCCGGCACGTTAAACGACACCATGTTCGGCCCCGGTGTTCGACCCGAGTTGCCTCCCAATTTCGCAGGTGCCGCGAATTGGAAGGTCAGCGAACCCGTCGATCGGACGCGGCGGTCTGTTTACATCTACGCCAAACGCAACCTGCCGTATCCACTGATGGCTGCATTTGATTTCCCCGACATGCACGACTCGTGTGGGTGTCGGACCCGAACGACGATCGCTCCGCAGGCTCTGATGTTGCTGAACAGTGGCTTGATCCTGAATGCAGCCCGACAACTGGCAGATCGTGCGAAACAGGAGGCTGGTTCGGCGGACCCGGACACGCAGATGATCCAAGCCTGGAAAACGACATTTGGCCGCCAGCCAAACGAACGGGAACTGTTGGCCGCTCGAAAGTTCCTGGCCGATCAACAACAGGTGATCGCCAGTTCGGATGCCACACGAACGGGTGAAGATGCGGGCCGGATCAAGCCATCGGATGCTGACGAAGCCTTTGTTGATTTGTGCCATGCTCTGCTGAATGCGAACGAGTTCTTGTTCATTGATTGATTTGATCAGCCCACTGATTTTCCTGGTCCACTTCGGGTGTTGTCATGCGAGAAACCAATTACCCCCACCGTTTGACTGCTCCCTCGCGGCGCGACTTCCTGCGACACGCTGGTGGGGGATTCGGCGCAGTCGCTCTGGCGGGACTGATGGCCAGTGAGCAACCACGTGCTGCTGCTGGGGAAATTGCCGCGCGGCGACCTCACTTCTTTGGTAAGGCTCGCAGCGTCATCTTTCTGTTCATGGATGGCGGGCCAAGTCACCTGGATACGTTCGATCCCAAGCCGCTTGTGAACGAGATGGCCGGAAAGCCACTGCCGAAATCGATCAAGCGAGTGATCACTCCGATGGGAGTGTCAGAGAACCCCTTGCTCGCCAGCAAGCGGAAATGGAAGAATTACGGTGAGTGCGGCATGCCCGTTTCCGACTGGTACGCACATGTCGGAGAATGTGCCGACGATTTGTGTGTCATCCGGTCCTGTACGTCGGATGCGCTGAACCATGTCGGTGGCGTCTGCCAGATGAACACGGGAAGTATACTGGCAGGACGTCCGAGTCTGGGGGCCTGGGTCAATTACGGACTCGGTTCCGAGAACCAGAATCTTCCGGGGTTTGTCGTCTTGATGGATAGCGATCGTGAACCTCCCGGTGGAAACCGCGTCTGGGGTTCAGGATTCATGCCAGCAACACATCAAGGGACGAAGTTTCTGCCGGGCAAACGTCCGATCCTTTATCTGGATACGCCGGAAGGGATCAGCGATCAGCGCCAACTGAGCAAGCTCGGCTTTATCGACAAGCTCAATCGCGAACATCTGGCGCTCCGTCCGCAGGACACGGAGCTGGAAGCGAGAATCGCGTCGTATGAACTCGCCTATCGCATGCAGTCGCAGGCACCGGAAGCCGTTGATCTGGCCAGTGAGACTCAACAGACACAAGCTGCCTACGGAATGAATGACAAGCGGACCCAGGCGTTTGGGCAGAACTGCCTGCTCGCTCGGCGACTTGTCGAACGAGGTGTCCGATTTGTACAGCTGTATTCGGGCTCGGGAAGCAAGTGGGATGCCCACAGCAAGATTGAAGAGAACCACAGCCTGCACTGTGGTGAAACCGACAAGCCGATCGCGGCCTTGTTGAATGACCTGAAGCAGCGCGGCCTGCTGGACGAAACTCTTGTTGTCTGGGGTGGCGAATTTGGTCGAACCCCGATGAGTGAAAAGGGTGACGGTCGCGACCACAATCCCTATGGCTTCACGATGTGGCTGGCGGGCGGGGGAGTTCAAGGTGGCCAGATTCTCGGGGCCACTGACGAATTCGGGATGCACGCAGTCGAAGGCAAAACACACATCCATTCGCTGCACGCCACGATCCTGGCGGCGCTGGGTGTCGATCACACGGAACTGACTTACCGACTTCAAGGCCGTTCCGAACGAGCCACCGTGAATGAAGGTGAAGTCGTCAGCCGGGCATTTGGGTGAGAGACCGGCAGAATCTGCTGATCGTTTCGTGCCGCGCGCGACAAACGGATCGACGGTGTTACCTTCGGTTCAACTCGCGCATTCGGCATAACCGATAAAGCCGATATGGCCGTTACACCTTCACAATTCGATCTGCTCTCCAAGCTGGTGGATGTCACCGTCTTGCGGCATAAGGTTTTGTCGCAGAATGTGGCCAACGTCAACACGCCAGGTTATCACAAGCTGGACGTATCGTTTGACGACACGCTGGCTCAGCACATGACTCGTCACGGCGAAAACGGCGTCAACCAGTTGAAACCGACGATCGTGGAAGACACAACCTCGACGGCGCGACTGGATGGCAACAACGTCGACATTGACGGTGAGATGATGCGGCTGAACAAGAACACATTACTGAACAACGCTTACATTCAAATCATCGCGACAAAGACGGCCATCATGCGGCGAGCGATCAACGGTCAATAGACTGTTTTTGAAAATCCAGCCTGGCGGGGGAGATTTCCATGGGTTTCGATACCTCGTTGTCGGCGTTCAATATCAGTGCTTCCGGCCTGACGGCGGAACGACTGCGTATGGAAGTTGTCGCGAACAATATTGCGAATGCCGAAGTCACGCGTACGCCGGAAGGTGGCCCATACCGCCGCAAGGACGTCGTTTTTGAAGCGGTCCTCCATCCCGATAAGCCGGGCACGCGGGCCGGACAGTCATCGGGCCTGGGGGGAGTTCGCACCGTGGGTGTCGTCGATGATTCCTCCGAACTGCCGAAACGCCATTCACCTGGTCATCCAGACGCGGACGCCGATGGTTTTGTCACGATGCCGAACGTCAATCTTCCGATCGAAATGGTGAACTTGATTACCACAACGCGTGCCTATGAAGCAAACTTGAAAGCGGCACAATCGTTTGTCGACATGAACCAGCAGGCGCTTTCGATCGTCCGTGGTTGACGTTTCAAACATTTGGAACTGAGGTGATTGAGATTCCTCGACACTTCTGAATAAGGCTGACAGCGATGAACGTGACACCTGCTGGCATGATTGGAAACCTGCCGATCACTTCGCCATTGTCGGGAGCTCAACCGACAACCAACGGCGGAATGTTTGGCAATGTCGTTGAGAAGTTCATTCAGGACACGAACAATCAGCAATTGCAGGCCGACTTGTCAGTCCAGCGGTTGGCGACCGGAGAAAGTGACAGTGTTCACGAAACGATGCTGGCTCTGGCAAAAGCAGATCTCAGTCTGCGAGTCTTTATGGAGGTTCGTAACAAGGTGATTGACGCCTATCAGGAAGTCATGCGGATGCAGATGTAATTGAGTCTACGGGAAATGAGCGCGGCAGGAATCGGGTTCTTGCCGTTGGAAATAGTTCATGAAGATTCTGGTAACAGTATTGCTGACCGCACTTCTCGTCTTTGCACTGGCAACGGCGTGGGTAGACTACGTCCAGCCACAACTGAAGCAGGCTGCAACATCAACCACAGAAAAAACGACTGTCGCCGAGATTCCCTCTGTGAAGAAGCGGGTGCGAAAGCCACCTCGAGAAGTCGATTCTGATTTGGTTCCTGTCCCCACCGATGACGAGTTGCCACCAGACGGTGGCAGGAGCCGACAGCCTGTGGCGATGTCGAAGCAGGTGGCCGATCAACTTGCTGCAGTCAAGCAACAAGAAGCCGACCTGGTTGCCCGCCAGGAAACGTTGCGAATGATCTACGACGACATTCGTAACGAACTTGCGACGGTCGATGAATTACGAAAACGGGCATCAGACGACCTGCTGGAATCGGAACGCCGTGGAGCAAAATCGGCAAATCGAAAGGGATCTGGCCCTGTCCTCAGTACCAGACCTGCCCCGCCAGTTGTACGGTCTGAAAACGATAATGGTACGAGCCGTGCGAATGCGCTATTCCTGCGCCAATTGGTCGGCGATGGAAAGCTGACGACCGCGATCTCGGTGCTGAAGTCCTACAAGGAACGTGACGCCGCTCGGGTTCTTGAAGCGATGGACACGATTGACCCCAAACTGGCGGATCGCCTGGCCACGCTCATGCAGAGTCGGGATGATGTCATTCGACGCTGACGTCAATAAACCGGATGCCACGAGGAAAACATCGCGGTCCATTGGAACAATTGGATTCCCATCAGTGCGACAACAAAAGCCTGCACAAACGGGGGAGCCGATGACAAGAGGCGTCCCAGCACGATGTACATCGGGAAGACTACACAGGTAAAACGTCCGTGTCCCAGCATCACCATGCGGTGAGCTTGCATAAAGTAGGGAATACCAAGCAATCCAGCCGAAAGTAGCCATTCGGATGTCGTCAGCCATTTTTTCCAGGCGCCGAAAGCGATCAACCCCGCACAGGCGACGAAGTACACCGGGTTGAAGAATCGAAAACTGAAGAGTGGATTTGAGACGAGTGTCTGGCGTTTCCAGTATGCAGGGGTGCCAGGCATAAAGACGCTCCAGATCGGCTCCAGTGTTGCCAGATTGAAGAGATTTCGCACTCCGCTAAGTTGAGGTCGGCTGGCCCAGAATTGCTGCGTCTTCGCAAAAACCAAAGGGTCGTTGAACTTGTAATTCAGAAATATCACATAGGCGAACAGGCCCCAGCAGGCGAGTGGCCCAAGTACGATTCCCTTGCGAACGAAGAGTGCAGGAGATTTTGATTCGCACCACCATTGCCACACAAGGGGAAGCAACAGAGCGACACCTACACTGCGAACTCCCGTTGCCGTGCCGATGATTAATGCAACCTGCCAACCTGGCCACCCTCGCCGCAATCCCAGCATGGCGAGAAGAGTCAGAAGCAGGAACAACGCTTCGCTATAGCCCATTCGCAGAAACAGCCCTGTTGGCCAGAGGCAGAGAACAACGAGCGGCCAGGAGTCTGTGGTTGCAGAAGATTCTCCTGCGCCCTCTTGAAGATAAAATCTCAAGACAAACAGGCCAAACAGCAGGCAGGCGAGACTGACAAGGGGTAACACTGTAGTGGTGGCAAGCCCTGTCAGCTTTCGAATGCACCAGCTCAGGAGCGGGAATCCGGGAAAGAACGCGACGTTGGAGGCTCGACTTCGATCGTACTGGTACCCCTCATCAACAATCTTGCTGTAATGGTTCCCATCCCAATTCGACATGGAATGGATCACCCCCGGGGCACTCGTACCCTTTCCGCTCATCCGAATGACATCATTTCCAAATGCCACCCCCAGCCAGACGATCACGGAGGAACCAATGAACATCAAAACGATCGTGCCGTGTGCTGACAGAAACGATCGACAGGCAGGCGGCAACGATGCTAATCGCGAGGTCACTGGATTCATTCTCGCATGACTTTCACGATGCGTTAAAAGATTGAGTGACGCGGTCCTGTGTGCATCCCATTCCGCGAAGTGGGGGATATGGATTCAGACGACATTGGAATCGCATCAATACAATCCACTTAATCATGAGTCATCCCGCAACTCCATCGCACATCCAATTGCTCTTACGCAACTTTATTGAAACACAGCGTGCCGTATTATTACACACACGAGTCCGGCTGTCAATTTGATCGTCTGGGTCGTTGATCGATGTTGTTTTTCAGAATTTTTTGCACATATCGGCTGGTTTTGTGTGTTTTATGGGCGATGGTTCTAATCGCCAACTCATGCAGAGTCGGGATGATTTTATTCAACGTTGAAGCCTGTGGATTTCGCGAGCAAATCAGACAGAAGCTTTCAGCAGCTTATGGCCCTGCCTTCGGTAGCTTTGGCTGTTCATTCCACCAGACGCTGATCAGATTATCGGACTGACGCCGACTACTGAGAAACCATCCGAACGCAATGTCCTGATCACCATCTCGATCGAAATCTCCAATCTCCATCGTTGCGAAACATGGAGCGCCCTTCTGGAGGGTATGCCGTTCGAATTTCATCGGCCCCGTCTGTTCGTAGATGACCAAAGCGGGGATCGAATGCACGTCAACTCCGACGGAAGTGGAGAGTCGTGGAACCCAGACGCACGCGGCAATGTCCAGGTCTCCATCGGCGTCAAAATCAGCGGCGAGCGCTCGGTATGCCCCCGAGAGGTCTGCGAGTCGCTGATATGTGAATCGAAGTTCCCCATCGTTTCGCAACCACTGGATACCGTGACTCGGTTTAAGAGACATGCTGTCGAACGTATCACCATTCGTCACCAATATGTCTATGTCGCCGTCAAGGTCCAGGTCGACCAATTCCATACCACTTAATCCGAACGCCGGATCGGGCGCAGCCCAAAGGGTATGGACTTGCCATGTGTTGTCTCCTTCATTCACGATCAATTCCACCCGTTCGTGTTCCTGGCTGACAAGTGCGACGATATCAAGGTCACCGTCGCCATCAATATCAACAACTGGAACGTGGATCGTTCCGGAACGCGAATAAACGCGATCGGAATGAAATTGTGGAGTACCATCGACATTCCCGGAATTTCGCAAAATATGAATTCCACCCGTCTTGTGCCAGCCAAATTCAGCGACTACGAGGTCCGTGTGTCCGTCACTATTGAGGTCTGCAGGTCGAACGTCGGCAATTCGTCCCAAGTCTGCAGCCAATACAACGGGCTTTCGTTTAGGGCCAGGGAACAGTCCATGCCACAGGACCCGGCCTCGATCGTGATCATCGGGATCGAAACTTCCCAAATCGGCCAGGACAAAATCCAAGATGCCGTCATTGTTCAGATCTACTGGTTCGACGTGGCACGGGTGACCAAATTGCCCCAAACTCACCTGCGTCAGTTGTCCTGGATCGAGGGAAATCTGGTGAACGGTTCCCCGTCGCATATCGGTGGCAAGCATTGCTCCTGTACTTTCACCCGGGCGCGAAATCCACTTGAAATTGGAAATCGCTGGTGGGACGGGGTCGCTGGTTTGGATGAGAAGATGTTCTGCCGTGAAGGTCCGCCGAAACGATGTTGTCGCATCGGTGGAAGTGGGAAATACGAGTTCGTCAGTCGCACGGAATCGGAAGTACGCGATTGCTTCAGACGGTGTTGGGGGATCAAGATCGGTCCGCCCAGATTTGGCATAGAAGTGATATCCCTGCATCACTTCGTGATGCCAGGCATCGCGTGAAAAACTGCTGGCTGGTGGCATTGCGTGACAGCCGCTACAAAACGCGACCACTCGCGTCCCCGTCGCTTCATCGACGTCGGTCGGAATCACGGGGGCTTTAACAGCACGCGTAAGTTCGGCAGCCGGGTCACACAGGAAAATCGGAAGGATCATTCCCCCAAGGACCAGTAACCCCGATACAATTCCGCCGAGCCACCAATGCCATTTTCGCACGATCAAAACCTTAAGGTCGGGTGAGAGGGCAATTCGGCAGAAACGCCAATGCTTCCGATCCCCAACTTGCACATCATAAATGGCCGTACCTGGATTGAAATGGCAAATGTCCACTTCTGTAAGTTCTGATCGCCACCGTGTGAAGCAAACCGTTCGCCAATTTGGAATGTGGCTTTTCCTGATCGCATTTTGCTGGTTCGGAACTGCTTTCGGATTGCGATGGCTGGCCATTCGAAATGCAGATCAAGGACGCGTGACTCGGGCACGCCATCTACTTGAGTGGAGCCGACGGCTTTCTTGGAATGACACCCGATCAAATTCGTTAGTCGCGGAATGTGCGCGACGTAAAAACGACGTGGACAACTGGTCAAAGTTTATGAACGATTGGACAGCAATTGCGTCGAGTAGTCGCGAGGTAAAAATCGAACGCGAGCTCATGCGCGTTCAAAATGGCGAGTTCGCTCCAAATCCACAGGCTCAATTGAATCAACTGGTTGATGCCGGAACGGGATACGACTCGGTTGCCGACGCATTTGTTCGAGGGTTCCTGGCGAGACAGGATCTTGAACAGGCGATGCGAGTCCTGAATGCCTGGGAATTGAATGGCACTCGCACGGCAGAAGTAAGAATTCATCAAGCGAAGATTGCACGCATGAAAGGCGATTTCGACGAATCACGTTCACTGCTTGAAGACGCCCTCAATCGTTGTCCCCATCACGAACTTGCTCATGAATTGCTGGGGGAACTTCTACTGGAACTACGATTGCCGAGAGCTGCTGCACACCACTATCTGGAGGTTATTCGCGAGGATTCAGAAAGCATTTCGGGTCGGGTTGGCTTGGCACACTGCCTGCGTCAGTGTGCTGACTGGGACGGCGCCAGACTCGTAATTCGGGGAGCAGTTGCAAGCCAGAATTGCCCATCAGCCATTATTCAGGAACTGGGTGAGATTGAGCTGGAATCGGGAAGCTACGAAGCTTCCGTCGCAGCGTTTCGGCGGGCCTCCAGTCACCTTGAGAGAAACTCGGAAGGGCGCATGGCAGCAGCGACCGCGTTTGTGCTATCGGGGGATCGAACCGAAGCAGATCGCCTGATCGCTATCGACGCCAGTCAAAAAAGCTTGAAAAAGCAACTGCGAGACATACAAATTCAAATCAGGTTGAATCCTACGAATTTCGAAGCGCAGAGATCTCTTGAACGAATACGCGAGCAGTTGCAAATGGCGAGATGAACAAAAACCAGCACCCGCCGTCAATGAAATTGAAAGCGGGTGCGAGTCAAACAGTGCTGAAAAGTCGAAGGCCGAAGGTTGCAATGGCACAAGCACGATTACTTGGTTGCTGGCGCGGCCGGAGCTCCTGGAGCGGGAGCATTTGCTGGCAAGCTCTGACCGTGGCCCTTGGCGGCATCGGGAGTGGTGGTGGCTGCTGGAGCAGCGTTTGGAGTACCGGCTGGTGTAGGGTCTGGCTTCTTGGCAGGAGCTCCGCCACACCCCACAACGGTAGCCAACATCAATGCGATAATTCCCTGTTTCATCTCTGATTCCCCTGAAGCAAACGTATTAAACCGCTGTCGTGCTGAGTGGCAAACGAGCCAGACCGCACATACCATTTAAGCTCGGTCACGGCGATCTTTCCAGCTAACTGCTCTGCAATTTTCAGTGAGGTAAAGGACGTTCTTCTCAATGCGTCGAAAAATTTGCATCGCCGTGATATTCGCGTTCTTCGTGATGACGGTGTCGTTTTCCTCGTACTGGGTATACACGCGATGGCACGAAAATCGAATTCGAGAAATCGGCGAAGAATGCCGTCGGTACCAGACGACAGCAGATTGGCCTCGAATGGAAGAGGCAGCGCGTCGATGGACAACGATTGATCCTGATAGTGCCGACCCATGGCTGTTTCTGGCAATCGCGATGCAAGAACAAGGGGACCTCAAAGCCTCAGCAACCGTTTTGAATCAGCTGCCGGATACAGATCCAAAGACAATTCCCGGTCTTTTGGAGCTGTCGGCACTGCAATTCGGTCCTCTCAACAGACCGCTCGATGGGGTGGCAACGTGCCATCGAATCCTGAATATCAATCCACGCATCCTGGAAGCACGTCGACGAATCATTTTTTTCCACGCAATCTGTCTGCAGAGAACGAAAATGACGGCCCAAATCTATCAGGGGATTGAATTTGCGTGCGAGCCTCGCGAATCGTATGTTTACCTGATGTTAGGGGACGCGCCAATTTTCAGTAACGGCTTTGAAACAGCAAACCATTGGCTTCAGAACGAACCGGACTCGGAGCTGTTCCTTGTTGCAAGAACTGTCCAGCTTGCCGAAAACCTGGCGCTCCTGAAAGATCCCACGACCGAAACCAGGGCTCAACTTGATCGAGCAGAGCAAATCCTCACGGATTACCGACGTCAATTTCCTGGAAACACCGTCGTCCTTTGGTATTTTTTGAAAAATGCTGTTCGCCGATCGAATGTCGAAGAGGTTGGCAAGCTTCTTGCCACTGTCCCGCCGGATGCTGGCGACCAAAGTACATTCTGGAGGTACCGTGGCTGGTACCATGCGCAAGTCGGAGAAACTGACGAGGCCGAGGCTGCCTACGCCAAATCGGCATCATTGACCCCCCTTGATTCGCAGGTCTGGCATGAATTGGCTGACGTCTTTCGAAGAAAGGGGCGCTTGACGGAAGCCGAAGCTGCCCAGAATATTGCGGCGAATGGGCGGCAGCTTCGTCTGGAGCTTCAGAAACTGAAAGACGCGGCGGCCGTAAGCGATATTCAGTTGGAAAGAATTCGACAGTACGCCCATGCCTGTGGCGATCAGGCCGTGTCAGAGGCACTGCGAAGGCGACTTAAGATCATGTTATGAAAAAATTTGTTGAATTTTTTGAAAATCCCCGATATTCTCCGCAACGGACATCTTTGTTCGGATGTCCGTATTTAAGCGGTTTTGTCTTTATTTGTTCGAGGAGGCTTGAATCATGAGTCAGTTTCGTCGTCCCCCACCTCGCAGGGCAGCGTTTACGCTGATTGAACTGCTGGTCGTCATCGCGATCATTGCTGTCTTAATTGCTTTGCTTTTACCGGCTGTTCAGCAGGCCCGTGAAGCCGCGCGACGGACACAATGCAAGAATAATCTGAAACAGTTGGGACTAGCGTGCCACAACTACGCTGATGTCCATGGCCAACTTCCCCAGAATTATGACTGCGCCTGGGGTCCCAATGCTGGCGAAAACGGACCAACCTCGTGGCTCGTCGCATCTCTGCCCTTTATCGATCAGTCACCACTTTTTAATCGCTACAACTTCAGCGACACCGGTGGAAACAATGGAACGGTTTCAGTGAATGGCGTGACGAATCAGCAATTGCGAACCACTGTTATCAATGCGTTCCTCTGCCCGTCAAATCCTCAACCAGCTGTTCGCCAGAATCAAAATCAGGGGTACGGAAGCGGTAACGGTGGTGGTCCAAACGCCGCTGGGACTGACTACACCGGTAATCTGGGACACGTCTGGCATGGTTGGAAAGACTGCGGAGCCGTTCCAAACTTCCCCGGAATTCCCGCAGCAGGTTCGAATCCTGGTACGCCATGGATTGATGGAGATAGCGACAACGACGTCTCCTACTCCAATGGAGTCTTCAAGTTGCGTGGAGCTTCAAAGTTGCGTGACATTACGGATGGTACTTCCAACACCGTGATGGTCTTTGAAGACATGCACTGGGCTGGCGGTAATCCATTCAGCTACAGTTACACATGGGATTCAGCCTGGATGAGTCCATTGGGCGCGCTCGGTAACATGCGTAATCCGATCAACGACCGACAGTACCATGGTTCACAAGGTGGGCAGGGCGAACCACGCTGTCATGGCTGGAGCAGCAACCATGTTGGTGGAGCGCACGCGGTGATGTGTGACGGAACGGTCAAGTTCATCAACGAGAACATTGCTCACCAGATTCGCTATGCAATCGCGACACAAGCTGGTGGCGAAGTACTTGGCGAATTCTAAATCGACGTTGATTTCGACTTCTACCTCATGCCATCCACGACTTTTGTCGTGGATGGTTTTTTTGAGGGGGCAAAATTTGAGCCGAGTTCACTTCGTGAGGCTCGTCGATCTCCTGCTGGTGATGGTTGTTCTGGCCGTCGGTTGCCATGAGAACTCGCCAACGAGGCAATCGAGTTCCGAGATTCCACCTAAAACGTTTGAGTTTAAACCTCGACCGAAGTATTCCGTCGCGCCAGAGGTTGTTGCGATCACTCATTCCCGATTTGCTGACGTTGCGCTCGATTCAGGACTGAACTACGTCTATCAGAATGGAACGGATAGCCGAGTCCTGATGGTCGAATCGATCGGAGCAGGCTGTGGATGGATTGACTACGACCGAGATTCAAAATGGGAATTGTATTTTCCACAAGGTGGAAACCCCACGGATCCCAATCGGCCCAACGACTCTCTTTTTCGAAACCTGGATGGCGACTTCGTCGATGTTACTTCATTCGCGGGGATCGTTGAACGTGAATACAGCCAGGGTGTCGCGATCGGTGATTTCAACAACGACGGATTTGATGACATCTTTGTCACTAACATTCAGGGGGTCCCCGACGAACTTTTTGAAAATCAGGGTGATGGCACATTTCAAAAAGTCACTGCAGAATCAGGAACGAGCGATTTGAAATGGAGTACGAGCGCGGTGTGGGCTGATCTGGATCGTGATGGAGATCTGGATCTGTACGTCTGCAATTACGTGGTCTACGATGTCTTCTCTCCAATCCCATGTCTGAAGGATGGCAGACCGGCAACGTGTCATCCACGAGACATCAGGGATAGTGCTGACGAATGTTATGAAAACCTGGGAGACGGAACGTTTCGCCCCGTTTCCATGATTTCGGGATTAAACGGTCCACTGAATCGGGCGCTGGGTGTCGTGGTAGCTGACTTCGACAACGATGGATGGCCGGATGTCTACGTTACGAACGATACGACAGCGAATTTTCTATTTATGAATCAGCGGCAATTCCAGTTCACAGAGTCAGCGTTCCGTCTGGGAGCAGCGTTCGATGCTCTCGGGGCAGCCCATGCAAGTATGGGCGTGACTACGGGAGACTACGATCACGATGGTAATCTGGATTTGTATATCACCGGATTTTCGGGAGAATACAATACGTTGTACCGTAATCGTGGTGTGCACGGGTTCCAGGATGTCACCGCCATGACGGGAGCTGTCGAAAAAACACGGCCTAAACTCGGTTGGGGTGTGACGATGGCGGACTTCAATCAGGACGGACAGCCTGAGATCATCACGGCCAACGGGCATATCGGACGCGACGTGGCGGATGGCGAAGGTTTCGAGATGTCTGCCCAACTGCTTTCATTTGACGGGGCGAAGTGGCTGGATTCCAGCCCGTTCGCGGGGCCCTACTTCGATCGAAAGTTACTGGGCCGAGGTCTGGCAACCGCAGATTACGACGACGATGGAGACCTGGATGTTGCGATTGTTCATCAGAACTCAAACGCGGCGTTATTGCGAAATGACTCGAATCGTGGAAGCTGGTTGAAATTGATGTTTATCGGTCGTGCGAGCAATCGCCGCGGAATCGGGACGCGTGTCGTCGTCACGTCCGACGACTTGCGACTGACACAGGAAATCATTGGAGGATCGAGTTTCGCATCGACAATGCAGCCGGCATTGATTTTCGGACTCGGTGAGCGACGGACACCGGTTCGTATCGAAATTCATTGGCCCAGCGGAATCTCACAAGTTCTGGAAAATGCTGCTGTAGAACAGGCTCTTGTGATCGTCGAACCCTTGGAATAGCCTGCATCTGTTGCTTGCAGGAATGGGATAATCCCAATGTCCGAATGCTCCAAGACAATCTGCCGCCTGTCATTATTTGCGACGTGGTTGTTTATCTTCATTTCAGGATGTGGGGATCGGTCGCATTCTCCTGCGGTCAGATCAACGAGTGCTGAAGGTTTGCCATCCGATGAACTGATCATCGTGCATCCGGCGAAGCCCCGATCTGATTATGTCGGGAGTAAAATCTGTGCATCGTGCCACGCGGAAATTGCCAGATCTTATGCCTCGCATCCCATGGCAAAATCACTCGGACATGTCAATGAGGTTTCGGCAATTGAGTCAGCGAGTGAATCAACTCAGTTTGTGCCCCCGGGAAACCGCAGGTATCGTGTCGAAAGAGCTGGTAACAACGTATATCACCACGAAATTATGAACGGGGCGGATGGAACTGTGATCTATGATCAGCAAGTTCATGTTGATTTTGCGGTCGGTTCGGGAATTCGCGGTCGATCGTATCTGACCAATCGAGAAGGCCTGCTGTTCATGTCATCGATCGGTTGGTACACGAATGGTCGGAGGTGGGACCTGTCGCCCGGGTATCGCCCGGAATCACACCAGCGGTTTGATCGCCAGGTTTCGGATGGTTGCCTTGCCTGCCATGCTGGACGAATGAATACCGTGGAAGGATTGTCAAATACATATGATGCAGATCGGCCATTTCTCGAAGAATCCATTGGATGCGAGCGATGTCACGGACCGGGGGGGTCACATGTCACCCGGCATCAGCGTGGAGGTGATTTGTCACTTCCAGATTTCATTGTGAACCCGAAATCGCTCGACGTCACCCGGCAGGAGGCTGCCTGTAACCAGTGCCATCTACAGGGAACGCGCCGTATTACTCGTTATGGCCGGTCTGAGTTTGACTTCCGCCCCGGGGATCATCTTTCGGATGTCTGGGTCGTCAACCTGGGTGCTACGAAGCAGGCTGCTGAAGGGGAGTTTCCTGCCGTCACACAAGCACAGCAGATGCATGACAGTGAATGTTACAAGAAAAGCGGGAAGATGGTCTGCACCTCCTGTCATGATCCTCATCGCGCCATCATGACTGAAGAGCGATTCGCCTACTATGACGCTCGCTGCGCCAGCTGCCACTCGTCAACGCAATCCACATGTTCCGCGACTCCCGCAGTGAGAAGTACAAAATCCTGCATCGAGTGTCATATGCCGCGCTACGCGGCGGCTGATGTTCCACATACGTCACAGACCGATCATCGCATCATTCGAGACAAATCGACGCGTGTGGACCACAAGGCTGTGCCGATGATTGCGATCTACAAAGAAGCGGGCGTAACCCTGCCAGATTGGGAACACGAACGTGCGACCGGAATGCTTTTACAGGAAATTGCCACTCGACGAACAGATCGTCGTCTCTATGCTGAAGCGCTGGCTCATTTCAAATCTCTGGAGAGCAGATTGCCTGATGACATTCCGCTCCTCATCAGCATGGGAACGGCCTACCTTCAATCCGGTGATCATGTCGCAGGGTTACGGTGTTTTGAAGCTGTGATCGCGCAACAGCCGAAGAACGTGCAAGCGTTGGAATCGCTGGCTCTACGTCATCACTTTTCGGGCAACCTTCCGCAGGCAAAAAAGTACTACGAGCGATTGATCGAAAGCAACCCGTGGCGTGCGGAGTTCTACGGCAGGTACGCACACGTCTTGGGGCAGATGAACGAACTTTCCCCTGCAATCCAGGCCGCCCAGAAATGTCTGGAACTGAATCCAACCTTGTCACACGTCCACAGTTGGCTGGCTGAAGTTTACGATCGAACTAAGAATCCTGATCTTGCCGACCAACATCGGAAGATTTATCGACGACTCACAGAATCCGCGGAAAAAAGCCCAGAGCGATAGATTTCTTTTCAGCGTTTGCATCAGGGCACCACGTATCGCTTCAAGAGTTTTTCTTCGTCGGAACCGAGTTCCAGGGTAGTCGGGTCGCACTTCCGTTTCGCGTCGAAGCATCGGTTATTAGAGCGCATCTCACTTAAGTGTGGCGTCCCGCGGGCATCAAACGACAGCGTCTAACCCATGTTTCGACGCGACACGGAAGTGCGACACGCACTAGACACTGTAATTGATTCCCGTGGGACGCCACACCTCATTGAACGGAATGCGATCTAATGATGATGGTGAGGTGTTTCGATGGTCGTCGGGATCGGGGCGCGGGATTCACGCTCGTGCAACAGTTCTTCAACCGCACGATGCCGCGATTCGACACCGGGTTGTGGGTAGATTCCGCCTGCCAGAATCAGAGCGGCCAGCAAGAGCACTGCAAATCGTTCTCGCGTTCGGATTTGCAGAGAAACCGCCGACGCATATTGAGTTCCCGTAAAGAGGATGAAGTAAGTCTTCACCAGCGCCACTCCATTGAGCGCACCGGCTATCACGACTGCCACACCAATGTATGGGTATGCTTCGACCGCACCGTCGACAAGCAATTCGGTACCGATGAACCCGACTGTTCCGGGAAATCCGACGCTGGCCAGTCCAGTCAGGATAAAGCAAATCGCGAGTTCGGGGGCATGTTCGTAAAGACCGTGAAAGTGAGTCAGCGATAATCGGCCGCGCCGGGCTTCCAGTGCTCGTAGCGTCAATCCGAACCCCCCCAGTGCCATTCCGACCGATAACCACAGGCAAAGCGCGCCCGTCAGTGCCATGGGAGTGACAATTTCCAGGCCGACAAGTACCAGGGCTGAGTGACTGAGAAACAGGTAACAGAACAGCCGACGGGCTTCGATCTGAATCAGTGCCATTCCCGACGCATAGACAGCCGTAAAAAGGGAGGCCAGCCCGATGCTTCGCAGCATCCAGTCAGGAGCGATCGGCATCACGAGCCGAACAGCCGCATAGGCACCGGCAATCGGGGTCACGAACAGCAGTGCTGTTCCGAATGACGCGTGCTCGAACAGATCGGTCATCCAGCAGTGAAAGGGGGCAATGCCACTTCGAATCAGGATGGCACCGAGTAACGGGATCACAACCCAGAGTGTATGGATCCGATCCCCTTCAATTTCAGCGAACGTCCATCCCACAATCAGCAGCAATACGAACAGTGTCATGTGGATGATGTACACATGTGTCGGCTTGCCGCGTTCGCGCAATTCCAGAAACGGAGGAATAGTGCCGATTGCAAGCAGCCCAATGATTCCCCATGGTTCCTTGCAACTGTACATGGCCAGGATGATCGCTTCGGAAACCAGGTTCCACGCAAACGAGAATCGTCGAATCTTGGTATGCAATGTAGCAAGAATGACAAGAAAATAGAGGAGCGCAGCCAGCGGCAGCAGAGGGGCGCTCAGTTCATCCATGATCAGTAATTCACGGCCAGCCAGGTGAGAAAGCAGGTGCAGCGAGTCATCTGCTTGCTTGGCATCCAGAAAATCGAAGTCCAGCCAGGCTCCTGTAGTGGAAATCAAAGCCAGCCCTGAACAAAACAACGCTCGATTGCGTGCAACATGCGGAATCTTGACCCGGCTGACCCAGACGGCACCAATCAGACAAAACAGGATGGAAAGTTCCAGCCAGGGTAAATGCAAATCTGTCATAGGAATTCTTCCAGCGAACCGGGGGTTCCATCCGTTTCATCCGACTCGCGAGACTTGCCACCTGAAAGATAGTCAGTCCAACGCCGTTCCATGCGATCACAAAAGCGAAAAACAGCAACGAACGGAGCGACGATATAGTCGTCGATCATCGCATCCAGATAGCCTCGTTCGATGGCGAATCGATACAGCCAGATCTGCATCGCATGCGGCAGCAGCGAACGCCAGAAGCTTGATGACTGTGGCAGTCGATCCCCGATCGCATTTTCCAGCAGTCGACGATCCTGTAGCAGCGTTGGAGCTCGTACGAATTGCAGCGTCCGCAAACAGCCGTTCCCCAGGATATGAAACAGCGGTATGTATCGCAGCCCAAATCCGATCTCGGCGACAATCAGTGCCACCTGAGTCAGGGATGCGAAGCAGATGGCGGACTTGATGTCTGTCTGCACTCGCCCTGCAATTGTCGCATAGATCGCAGTCGACAGGCCCAGAGTCACAATCAACGCGCATAGCAGGGGAGACTTCTCCAGAATCGGGCTGATTCGCAGCAGCAGGAATGCTCCCAGGTGCACAGACAACGCACCGTAGAAGACGGCGCTGGAGGGAGTTGGCCCTTCCATCGCACGTGGTAGCCATCCGGAAAACGGGATCAGTGCGGACTTGCCAGAGGCAGCCAGCAGCATCAATAACCCGACAACCAGTGCTTCGTGGTCAGAAACTTGTGTCGTTCCATAGGGCCACGATTCCGAACCCAGGACTTTTTCAAAGTCGGTGTGTCCGAAGTGATGCAATGTCAGGGCGGCAATCAACAATGCCGCATCGGAAACGCGGTAAACACACCAGACACGCAATCCATTCCGGACCGGGGCCGGGCGCTCATGGAAAAAGGCGACGAGCAGTGCCGATGAAAGTCCGACCAGTTCCCACCCTGCGAACAATGTCTCAACCGTTCCCGCCAGCGATGTCACCGTCATTCCGAGCAAAAACACCGCGTTCAACACGAAGAACCGGTTGTAGCCCGGTTCGCGATGCATGTAACGGCTGGCGAAGGCAAAAATCGTCCCACACAACACGAAGGACAGGATGATAAAGGGGATCGACAGACGATCATAAATCAGCTTGAAGTGGAATTCATATTCCGGGATGTGAACCCATTTGCCACCTTCAATCGTGACGTGCGGGTTACTCATTGGCAGCATCAGCGCCAGCATCAGAATGGACGAAGTCAGGCCGACAATCATCGTTGTCTTGAGCAGTGCGTTGATCACTTCCTCGGGCAACCGTCGGCTGAGAAGTGAACAGAGTCCCAGTACGCAAAGCAAAACGATCGGGCAGATGACAATGCACCATCCCAGTGCAGTCACCAGTTGTTCGGCACTCGGCATAGCGGAACTTACTCCGTTCGGTTCAAACAATGACCGGGGGCAGCCGAGTTTCCCCGAAGCCCGATTACGAAGACAGACGCGGTCTGGGCAAAACGATCCCCGAACTTACCGAATCACCGGTGAATCGTAACTGACCAGTGAAACAAGTTCTACGTCCGACAGGGCCGTTGAGGGAAGCCGTATAGATTACAACCCGTTCAGGATTGGCGATTTCGAGGGTTACTGTTTCCACCGGCCGAGGAAAATGGACGCAGCAATCCCCGCCAAGTCCCCCGTAGCAACCGAAATGGTTTCGAAAACGATTTTCAGGACCGTGCCGTCTGCTCGTCGTAGATGCGGGCGATATCCTCGACCGTCACCGTGATTTCGCGAATAAAGCCGGTATGCGAGCGATAATAGGCGACTTTCGCTGCCTTTTCGGGTGATTGATGAACTGTACGAGCCAGCAGGGCCTGATCTTCCTCGGACAGTTTACCCACCGCCGGGTCCCAGAATGTCCGGGTTTCCATTACGAGCGAGTCGACGCGAGGATCGAATTTGTTGTAATCGGCCATCGGGATTTACTGTTTAAACTCAGGAAAAATCACCCACCAGCGGCAGAACAGACTGCCAGTGCACCCGTATGCTAGCCGGGGAGAAACGCCGAGGCAATCGATCCCGGATTTCAAACTGAGAGCACTGCAAACTGGGTGACCGGGACTGGAGCGTCTTCGCGAAGTCCCGGAATGCACCGCTAATCTGGTGAGTCCTCACCAGCCAATTTCGTCTTCAAGCGTGGCCACCACCACCCGACAGGTTTCCCTTCGGTGGATGGAAGAACAGCAGCAGCAAGACCGCAGCCCCCAGTGCTGCCCCGGATGGATAGAGCAGCAGGGTCTTGTACTCAACGACATCATTCGTGGTGTATTGCTTCTGCAGGAATGGCCAGATGTACCGGCTGGCGATCGGCCCAAGTCCCAGAATCAGGAAGTTAAACAAACCTTGAGCACTGGTTCGTGCATCTTTCGGGAAGACTTCGTCGACCAGGATATACAACGTCGCGAAGAAGAATGCATAGCAGACACCATGCAGAATGTTGACTGCCACGGCGCAATACGGGTTCGGAACCAGTGCAAATACCGCAAATCGAACGGTATGGCCCAGGATGCCGATGATCATCGTGTAACGCCATCCCAGGTTCTTTAGAACGTATCCCAGAAATGCCATGGTACCGATTTCTGCAATCTGGCCGACACTCATCGCAGGCTGAATCCAGTTCGAAGGAACCCCGACCTTTTCGAGATATGTAAACGCGAAAAAGAAGAATCCATCGTGGATCGTTGCATCGATAAAGGTGGCCAGGAACAGCACCAGCAGGAACGGATGCTTGAGCAGTTTCATGGCTTCCAGCCAGGCGAGCGAATTTTCGTTTTCCTTCGCTGGCTTCGGAGGAGTATGAGGCAGGGTCAGACTCAGTGCGGCGAGCAGCAGTGATGCGATTCCTGCCGTCAGGAACGCCGCACACTTGCCTCGATTCAACTCGGCTCCAGTCAGGCTGGTTCCCAATGCGGCACCGAGCCAATTGACGAATCCGCCCGCAGCCTCCATCGTCGGGATCTTTGCCCAGTCGGCAAGAATGAAAATGAAGGGCCAGCTCGCAGCAATCCAGCCAATTGTTCCCCACAACCGCACGGGACCAAATTCCTTCTGGGGATCGGTCATGCTGGCGAATGCAATCGTGTTGGTCACAGAGATCGTCGGCACATAAAACAGGCAGTGCACTGCCATACAGGCGAAAAACATCCAGTAGTTGTCGGTTGCGGCGTCGCTGCTGAATTTCATCCAGGAGAGTGCACCGAATCCCAGCATTGACAATCCACCCATCAGGTGGCTGAACGCCAGAAATCGCTCGGCCGAGAAGTTACGGTCGACGAACTGGTTCCCGAAAAACATCGCAATGATCGCGGAAATCGGGAAGGCGATATTCAAACCGAACTGCTGCGACTCGTTGAAACCAAGAGCTCCCGCACCGAAGAAACCAAAGCTCGGTGGTAACCAGGCCCCCCAGATGAAAAACTGAAGGAACATCATGGCATACAGCTTGTAAGTCACTGACCGCTGCATCGGGCGAGCCCCCTGTTTGGGTATGTCGTTTTGCGGAAGAATTCAATCAGAGCAAGATGATGCCTTGGTCAGCCTGTTCCAGCAAGGGAAGAGGCGATCGCTTCCGAAAAACGGAACCCACCCTACGTCAGCACAGACGTGATTGTGGATGTCTTCCGTTTTCCGAACCCGTTGAGACTCCAGCAGTAATCAACTGAATGAAACCGTCGAGCAACCTGCGACCATCAGCCGGAACGCGTTAGCGTCCGGTTTCTTGAGATGCGTGTCTCCTGTCGTCCATAGGAACCGGACGCTAACGCGTTCCGGCTGATCGATGTCTCGAAATTCACACCTCGTTGGCGACAGCATCTGGCAAGCACAGAGGCTGTGGGTAACATTGACGAGAGTCTACAGGCGACTCCCGAGAGCACGCATCCGAAGATCACGTTCCAGCAGCAGGCTGAGCGGGGGCCGGAGCATTGGCAGCCGCCAGGGTGTACATCGGATTGCTGCCAAATTTCTGACTGCACTTGGGGCATTTTGCTTTCGCGATCCCCTTGCCGTTTAATCCGCCAATCTTTTCTTTCTTTCGGGCTTCTTCCGAAACAATCAGACCACAGCCTGAACATTTCCAGCCGCTGATTTCCAGCTTGAGATGCGGGTCTTTCTCGTAGTATTCCAGCATTTGCAAAGACTGAACGGGAGCTTCCGAATAATGACACTTGAAAGTTTCGAAGTACTCCGTCATCGGGATTTCCGAATTCGCCCCAAATGCTTCAATTCCGCAAACTGTCTGCAGTGCGAGTGAAAACGCCCGGAACTCAGACAACGAGAAGGACAGGTACTGCGTACTTTTGTCATCAGCGGCTCGTGGAAGTCGAATGGCGATTCGTCCAATTCCAAAAACTGGAATGTTGCCGAACATCGATTCGACACCGACAGGAACAGGCTGAGCCAGTACCAGTTGCGAAAACGCTTCGGCCGGAATCACTCGCTTCGCGGCTGCCGTCACACCGTCCGGGGTGGCACTCGGATTGCCGAAGTATTCCAGCATGGCAGTGCGGACCGCAGGCTTCTTTTTTGCGTTACTTCCGAAAAGTCCTCCTGCTGCGACGAGCGTGACGACCAGGATTTCGCTGTTGCTGAAACCGATGTCGACGGTCTGAAAATCATTCAGCAGGCTGTCTGCTTTGATCTTCAGTTTCTCAGGGACGACCTGATGCAGATGAACGTCATCCAGCCATCGCGCATAGCGTCCTGTCGGCGCTGCGCTGGCAGTTGAGACCGTGCTGATTTCAATATCGGTCTTCTTCTTGGCCTTGGGAGAGGACTTCTGAGGTACGATAAAAGCCGAAGCACACTTGGGGCACTTTCCGGATTTGCCTCGAAATCGCTCCCGAACTCGAATCCGATGACCCTGGGGGCAGTAGACAACAAACGTGTCCTTGGTCTTGATCCCCTTACGCAACTGCCGAATTTCAGCCTCTTCGTCTGCCGCGATCTTCAGCAATTCATCTTCCGGAGCCGCCTTTGCTGGTGCTTCCTTTGCTGGCGCTTCATCGAGTGACTCAATCGGTGCCGGTGCTTCACTTTCGTCGGGCTGCGACGACATCAGCGGAATCGCGTCCATTTCCTGGGCCGGAGTCTGTGGACCGGTACGCCGGGGAGCCTCTTCAATTGGAGACAAGGCAAACGTGGAGGCTGACGGTGTCGAACTCCCGACTTCTGTTCGGAGCTGGAACGTGTCTGACAGATCGAACGTGGAATCGTCGGCATCCGACATTTGCACTTCGTCCGACAGTTCAAAATCGTCTGCATCGTCTTCTTCGCGCCCCATCGGCAGGGCATCAGGAGACAAGACGCTGCGCCGGGTCATGGAATCAATTTCAGTGACCGATGACGCATCCAGTTCGGGAAGGTCGAATTGCTCCGATTGAGTATTCGCGGACGATTCAACGCGTCGTCGATACGACGCTTCGATATCAGGCCGCATAAAGGTTCCGCAGTTCCAGCAGCGAACGAGCCCTTTTCGGCAGGTTTCGCCACAGGACGCACAAATATCCATGTCTGAGTCGACGGCCTGATCTGTAGGCAGGACTTGGAGTTGCGACGCTTCGAGCTGAGCCGCGTTAAGGACGTGGCCGCAGGCATGGCATTCTGCCGTGCCTTCCAGAAGGAACGTGCTACAAGCCGGGCAATTGATGATCTGGATGGCCATGACGCAAACAACCCCGAAGGTTCATGAGACGGAGAAGAATTGGAGTCGACCCGAAGCAACTGGACATGAAAAGCAATCAGACAAATCAATCATGCCAGTCCATCACATCGACTAAACCAGCATCAGTTCTCGCTGCAATTTAACATGGCCGAGATCTGATTACACTCCGGAATCGTGATATCACCTGCGATGAGGATTTCGACATTACCAACTGTGATGTTTGTGACGGAAATGACTGATGATTTCCGACGAAGTCTGCCGGATAGGTGTTTGCTGTGCAAGTCTGCCCTTTCTCGATCTTGCTCGGGCTTCATCCACAGCAGAATCTCCACTTCCTGAAAATCACTTTCCTTCCGATTTTCGAATGCACCAGAGATGGTCGTAGGTTCTCAAGTAGAATTCCCCTTGAGAAACCGCGATCGAAGCCAGCGTCCGTTCAGGAATCTTGTTTCTCGCAACGACTTCCAGTTTCTCGGTGTTCGGCAGAAAGACAACCGATTCGCCATCCAGGCTGGTTGTGTACAGCCGTCCTTCGGCATAGACGAGGCTGGCCCAGGTTGAGGAGGTCAGCCGCTCAGTCCAGAGAATTTTTCCTGTCTTGGCAACAATGCACTGCGCCGTCCCCGGTTCGTTGACCATGTAGATGTGCTCACCCACGATCACACCCGATCCAATCCGCTGCGGAGACGATGGAACTCTCCAGAGACGATGGGTATCCGTGATGTCGGTTTTGCCACTGGAAGGAAGTTCAGCGGGGGGCTTCATTCCCAGCCAGGCACCGGTGAATCCCCCCATCGCCACGATGATTTCCTCAGTCACCAGCGGTGTCGTATAGACCAGCTTGTCAGCCCCCTTGTCCTTGAACAGACCATCGCATGTCCAAAGGACCTCACCCGTTCGTGGCTGGTACGACTTCATCGATCCCGGCCAGCTCAGAATCAATTCTTCGCGCCCCCCGAACTTCGCCAGGACGGGAGTACTCCACGAACCGATCCATTCCGAATTCCCCTTGTCCCCCAGCTTCCCGCCTGATTCCTCTGCGCGCCAGAGATCCTTTCCGGTCAGTTTGTCGACCGCCAGCAGGAATGTTCTTTCTCCTGGTCCGAAGTTGAGAAACACAACGTCATTCCAGATGACCGGTGACGATGCGTTGCCCCAGATGTGATGACATGGCCCCAGATCACGATGCCACTGCTCATTTCCCGCGAAGTCATAGCAGTACAGACCTGCGGAACCGTGCGAGACAATGACTCGTTCGCCATCCGTCACGGGTGATGCGGAACAGTAAGGGTTCGTGTTGTGAGTCGGTTCTGCGGCGGTGAATTCAATCGACTTCTGCCAGAGCAACTTGCCATCCTGACGATCCAGGCAAAGGAGTGATCGCTGCTTCCCTTTGTCTGTGGCCTGAGTCAGAAAAATGCGGTTTTCCCAGATCACGGGCGTGGAATTCCCGGGACCAGGCAACGGTACCTTCCAACGGATATTTTCGGTCGGGGACCACGTCAGCGGCAGGTCGATTTCACGCGATTGACCATCTGCCGTGGGCCCGCGCCAGGCAGGCCAGTTTTCGGCATAGATGTGACGTCCGGAGCTTGTTAACGAGCAAACGATACCAATGGCAATCACGCAGCGTCTGAACATGAGCAAAGACCTTAAAAATGAACCAGCCCATTGGGCAAACGTGTCTCATCGAATGCAGTGGCTGGCGAGAATCGCCGGAAATACTCTCAAATTGTCTTCTGCTGAACCATGATCACACAGAATATGTCGAACACGTCTGGATCGTGAGTTTTGGTATCGGAGGCTGGTGCAATTGAACTGACGTACAAGCCTACGGACGAAACAACAGATATACTCTTTTCCGGCTTTCGGCACCTGTGCTCAAGTGCGAACGTGATGTCGGTTCATCCTTCGCCGACCATCGTCAGAAATTCGTCTTCGCTTAAAACCTGGACGCCGAGTGATTGAGCCTTCTCCAGTTTGCTGCCGGCGTCAGTCCCGGCGATCAGAAAATCGGTGTTCTTCGAGACACTTCCCGCCGGGCGTCCGCCGTGCTTCTGGATCATCGCGTGGATCTCGTCTCGTTTGAATCGTGCCAGTGTTCCCGTCACCACCAGTGTCTTGCCCGACAACAGGCCACTGGATTGTCGCGCCGCAGCCGCTTCTGCATCGGCTTCGCTTCCCATGTTCAGTCCGAGTTGCTTCAAGTCGGCAACAATCTGTCGCCCGAATTCACTCGCAAAGAATCCATGGACCGACTTGGCGATCACATCGCCGATCTCTTCAACCTCGGCAAGCTGCGACTCTGTTGCCTGCATGATAGCATCCATCGACCCGAATCGGTCGGCCAGCAACTGAGCAGTACGAGTCCCCACATGTCGCAGGTTGAGTGCCGTGAGCAGTCGCCAGAGAGGTCGTTGTCGCGACGCCTGAACGCCTGCCAGCAGGTTGTCAACCGATTTCTCACCCAGTCGTTCGAGTTTTAAGAGCTCAGTCCGACGCGATTCCAGTCGATAGATGTCGGCGAAACTGTTCAGCAACTGGTTTTCGGTCAGTTGTTCAATCAGTTTTGTTCCAAGACCTTCAATGTCCATGGCCGCGCGTGACGCGAAGTACCTGAGAGCTTCACGCAACTGGGCCGGGCATGTCGGGTTCGGGCAGCGGATGTAAACTCCACCTTCATCCTGTTCGACGGGCGTTTTGCACTCTGGACATTCGGTTGGAAACTGAAAGGGCCGTTCGGTTCCATCGCGGCGGTGTGCTTCCACACGAACGACGTGCGGGATAATTTTTCCTGCTTTCTCGACGATGACCCAGTCACCAATCTGAATTCCCAGCCGGGCAATCTCATCTTTGTTATGCAGGCTGGCACGTGACACCGTGGTTCCGGCGATTTCAACGGGTTCCAGATTGGCAACAGGAGTCAGCGTCCCGGTCTTGCCGACCTGAACAGTGATGTCAGCCACGCGAGTTTCCGCTTCGTACTTCTCCCATTTGAAGGCAACAACCCAGCGCGGGGCTTTGCTGGTGGAACCGAGTTCCTGCCGCAGTGCCAGATCATTCACCTTCAGCACCAGACCATCAACTTCAAAATCGAGTGTATGCAGATCCTGCATCAGGGTCTGGCAATACTCAACCGCCGCTTCAAAACTCGGCAGCACTGCGGTCCGTGGAACGGAAGGGATTCCCAGTTGTTCGATCCGCTTCAGATACTCTCCATGCGTCGTAAACGTGGCACCTTCCAGGCTGCCGACGCTGTGGGCAAAGAAGCGAATACGACGTTCGGCACACTGGGTCGGGTCGAGTAACTTGATACCACCTGCCGTCGCGTTGCGCGAGTTTTTCAGCGGCTCTTCGCCACGTTCGACGGAGGTCAGTTGCAGGTGTGCAAAATCACTGTTCGAGATATACGCTTCGCCACGTACTTCCAGAACCGACGGAATTGCGCTGTCTGCCTCATCGAATAACGAACTGCGAGTTCCCTTTCTGGGTTGGTTCTCAGTAACGCTGAGATCCTGTAGCTGCAGCGGAACCCCCCCCATGGTACGGGCATTGTGTGTGACATCGTCGCCCCGTCGGCCATCCCCGCGTGTCACGGCGCGGACGAGCTTTCCATTTTCGTAGATCAACGACAGGGCAACGCCATCGACCTTGTATTCCACCAGCCATTCACATGGCTTGCCCCCGAGCAGCTTGGCGACCCGCTGTCCGAATTCAGCGAGTTCCGTTTCGTTATACACATTGTCGATCGACAGCATCGGGACACGGTGTTCGACCGTGACAAATCCTGCGATCGGTGCCCCGCCGACTTTGCGTGTCGGACTTTCGTCGGAATCAAACTCGGGATGTGCGGCTTCCAGTTCTTTAAGCTGACGCATCAGCTTGTCGTACTCAAGATCCGTGATTTCGGGGGTGGCATGAACGTAATACAACGCATCGTGACGCCGGATCGTGGCGCGCAATGATTCAATCTGTTCGTGGACGGAGTCGCTCATGGAGATCCCACCGCGGAATGGCGAAATGACGGCCGAAGGTTCGCGACATCATGAACGAGATGTTGTCATCTCGCAATCCCTTCCAGAGTTCTTCGGTCAACATCGACAATCTTGACCGTGCCTGATCACGACCTGTATCGTGTCACGTCCCGCAGCCTGCGAGCGGGCCGTTGATTTGTAGCAAGCACCTCCCTGCAAATGTCGGTTTTAGAGAGGTCTTGGTCGGTTCGACGGATGTTGAAGCCATTGAAACTCCGTAGAATGCCCACCGTGAGTCGTATCAAGAGATTCGGGCGATTGTGTCGTCCCAGCCGTGAATCACATCCATACAACAAATTGCCCGTTTTTGAGGTACCAGATGAACGTTCTTTCCACTCGATTTTCCCTGTGTCTGCTTGCGTCAGTCATTCTGTTTACATCAGGTTGCGGTGACGGATCCAGCAGCAAGCCGAAATCTGCCGGACCAAAGCGGATCATCATTCTGACCAATGGTGACTCGCCCTATTGGGATGCATGCCGCGCCGGGCTCGAAGCAGCCAATGCGGAACTGAAACTCGCTGAAGCGGGGTTGAAGGCAACACTGGATGTCAACGACGGTTCCCCCCAGGGACAACTTCAGAAACTTCAGCAGTATGGAACTCAGAACGACATTGCCGCCGTCGGTGTTTCTGCGATTGATGCCAACAATGTGGCAGTCGCTGATGAACTGCGATCGCTGCAGAAGAAGGGAATCAAGATCCTGACGATTGATTCGGATCTTGATCGATCGAAGTTTCAAGACGCTCGATTTGCCTTCATCGGTACGGACAACTTGACGGGGGGCAAAGTCCTCGGCCAATGCGCGAAAGGTCTGCGGCCTGATGGGGGCGAATATGTGACATTTGTCGGGCGAACGGGTGCACAAAACGCGATCGAGCGGATTGGTGGATTCGCTGAAGGTGCTGGCGAAAAATTCGTGTCCAAGGACACGATGGCAGATGATACGAACAAAGATAAGGCTCGTGAAAACGTTCGTAATGCTCTGGGCAATCACAAGGGACTGAATGTTCTGGTGGGGATCTGGTCGTATAACGCTCCGGCCATCGTCGATGTCGTTCGAACCGCTGATCGTCGCAAGGATTTTACGATTGTCGTCTTCGATGCTGAGCCTGACGCCATCACCGCCATGAAAGAAGGCCAGATCGACGCGATGGTCGTACAGAACCCGTTTGAAATGGGATACCAGGGTGTCCGGTTGTTGAAAGCACTCGTCAAGGATGACAAAGAAACCATCAGCAAGATGCTGCCGAACCATGGCAAGCCCAACGGTGACATTTTCGACACGGGTTTGAAAGTCGTTGTCCCAAATGCAGATTCGCCACTGAACAGCAAGCTGTTTGAATCCAGTGTTGAGTTCCTGGACCTTTCCAAGTTCCAGGAATGGCTGACGAAATACAATCTCAGTGGGTCGTGACCACATCGGTGTTTTGCACGCCCACGTCATGCTCGTTCAAGGACGACTTTGGCCGACAGATTTCATCTGTCGGCCAGGAATGAGGGCTTTTCATCGGATTTTTCGTGCCCTGGCTGCGCTCCTGGAACGATTTTATGACCGAACTTGATTCGTCCCGCATCCCGTTCTGGCGAAGACACGAATTCGCTTTGCTTGTTTCGATTTTTGCCGTCCTGGTTCTGACGACAATCCTCGACAAGAACCACAACTACGTCACCGAGTGGCAGCAAAGCTCGATCGATCTTTCACGTCAAACGGCATTGTTGTCGCTTTATGCACTCGGTGCTGCAGTCGTCATTATTGCTGGCGGAATCGATCTTTCCACAGGATCGGTCGTCGCGTTCAGTGGAACGATCTGTGCCACGCTGATGATGCTGATGGCCCCCGAGGCCATTGAGAAATCAACACCCGTTGGGCCAGTTGTCATGACCACTGCGATCACAGTGACACTGCTGATCGGGGTGCTGATCGGCAGCCTGCATGCCTGGCTGATCACAGAAGTCGGCCTTCCTCCGTTTGTCGCGACTCTCGGAACGCTCGTCGGACTGCGTAGTCTCAGCCGGGCGATCATGGAAGCCGCGACACAGGCGGTTCAAGGAGGAGCCAAGACGCAAGTCAGTATCGGTGACAAGTCGTTCCGCGAATTGTCGGGGGCAATTTCGGGGACATCCTGGAACCTGGTGATCCTCGTTCTGATCGTTGGAGCGATGCTGTGGGTCTTGCTCGGTAAGACAGTCACTGGCCGGCACCTTTACGCACTGGGAGGCAACGAACAGGCCGCACGATTGAGCGGCATTCAAACGGATCGATTGAAATGGCTCGCTTACTGCCTGAGTGCGTTTTTGTCATCGCTGGCGGGAATCCTGTATGTCGGGCAATTGAGTGTCGCAGACCCTCAAACGTCGGGGCGTGGCTATGAACTGAATGCGATCGCGGCTGCGGTTGTCGGAGGATGCAGCCTGCAGGGAGGCATCGGAACAATCCCCGGCACACTGCTCGGCTCACTCTTCCTGCGGGTTGTGATTGATGGTGTTGCCAAGATCATCAAGACGGGTGCCGACGTCTACGAAGGATTGATTGTCGGCGTACTCGTTGTATTTGCCGTCACATTCACAAGATCGTCATCTGCCAGCACGACTCAACGTCGATTGTTCTCAGGGGCGCTTGGCTGGGTCACGATGGTCAATCTGACATTGCTCGCCGGGGTGATGATGGCATTGCTCGGCTCGAAGCTGATCGAAGGTCGGATCACGATGGACCCTGTCTGGCAAGCTGGTCTCGCCGCTGCAGCTTCCCTGTCACTGATGCTGATCCTGCGGGCAGACAATTCTGTCCAGGCCAAGCGAAAACTGGGTGCCATCTGGGCCGGAGTATTGATTGTTGCCACGGTCGGATGCGATATGGCCTATCCGGGAGTACAGCGCAGTGCCTCGAAGTCGGCTGTCAAATCGCTGGGGGGAAACTTGAGCGAGGGAAGTGACGGAGTGCTTGTTGATCTGAGTGGCACGAAGTGCGACGACGCCGCGATCAAGAAGCTGATGCAGCGACTGAAGTACTTTCCCAATCTGACAGAATTCCGCCTGCAGCAAACTTCGATCACCGACAAGGGGCTCGACGCAATCTTTCGGACATGGGAAACAGAAGCTGATTGTCCTGTCCTTCGACTGGACGTCAGCGGCACCGCCGTCACTCCCAACGGGCTGAAGCGCCTGAAGCAGAACTATCCCCGCGTGACGACCCCTTAGAGAAAACCCGGCAGTGAGCGAAACTCTACCACCACTGATCCGCTTTGAAGGCGTCACCAAACGATTCCACGCGGTGACTGCCCTGGAGAACGTCTCGTTCGATGTTCAGGCAGGCGAGTTTCTGGCACTGTGCGGTGAGAACGGCGCCGGCAAAAGCACATTGATGAAGATTCTTTCGGGAGTCATCACCGATTACGACGGGCAGATCATTGTTGGCGGTCAAAAACTGCAGCTGACCGGAACACGCGACGCGGAAGAATGCGGGATCAGCATCATTCACCAGGAACTAAACCTGGTCGGCGATCTGTCGGTTGCGGCCAATATTTTCCTCGGTCGTGAACTGAGGAATTCGTTTGGTCTGCTGGATGATCGGCGGATGGAACAGGAAGCCACGGCACTGTTCGAACCACTGGAATGTCATATTGATCCCCGACAACCGGTGCGGACTCTTCGAATTGGTGATCAGCAACTTGTTGAGATTGCAAAGGCACTGAATACCGAACATCGGACGCAAGCTCAACGGGGTGGATCCGCCAGGAAATCGTCGCCCATCCTGATCATGGACGAACCAACCAGCGCGTTGACTGAGTCTGAGGTAGAACGATTATTCCGCATTATTTCTCGTCTTCGTCAACGTGGCGTGACCATCATCTACATCTCGCACAAGATGGATGAAGTCTTTCAGAATGCGGATCGGATCACCGTGCTGCGCGATGGGAAAGTGGTCAAGACACTGGATCGGGCTGCGACAACTCCACGCGAAATCACCGGTCTGATGGTTGGTCGTGACATCGGCGAAAGCAACTTCGGAACCAGTCGTGAACCTGGCACCGTGGTCCTGAAGGTTCAAGACCTGTCCCTTCCATGGCGCGGCCATGTGCGACAGTGGCGACTGAAAGACATTCAGTTTTCAGTTCGGCAGGGAGAAGTTGTCGGTTTCGCAGGCTTGATGGGGGCGGGGCGGACCGAATTACTCGAATGCCTGTACGGTGCGAGTCCCGAATCCCCCATGGGGACAATCGAACTGAATGGGGTTCCCGTCAAGTTTGTTCACCCTGAAGAAGCATTACGATCCGGAATCGCGATGGTTACTGAAGATCGCAAGCGATTCGGACTGTTTACGACGATGAATGTTCGTGAGCACATCACGCTCTCTTCGCTGGTTCAGACATCCAGTGCAGGGTTTATCGGTGCGGCCCGGGAAAATGCGGCAGCGGGCGAATCCATCAAGAGTCTACAGGTCAAGACCGCTGGTTCGTCTGCGCCGATCACAAGCCTCAGCGGCGGTAATCAGCAGAAATGTATCATTGCCCGAGCCCTCAGAACAGAGCCCAAGCTGCTGCTGCTGGATGACCCGACACGCGGGATCGATGTTGGTGCCAAGGCCGAGATTTATCACTTGATCGATGATTTATGCCGCAAGGGCCTGGCTATCATCTTGACCTCAAGCGAACTGCCAGAGTTGATCGCAGTCTGTGACCGCATCCTGGTTCTGTGTGAGGGAAAAATCACCGGAGAATTCCACCGTGGAAAGTTCACAGAGCAGGATCTGATGGAAGCTGCGACTGCGAGTAGTCTGGTGTCGTGATTTGGTCAGTTCAAATCTGAGTTTTCTGGCTTTTTGTGTCTCCGCCGATAGGATTTTGAAACGCAGAGATCACAGAGGGCACGGAGGATAAGGCGAGGGGTAAACTCTTCTCTCAGCGATCTCCGCGTCCTCCGCGTTTCTAATGATTCTTTGATATGGTTCGCACTCACCGCCTATTCCGAACTGGCGACCAATAGGTATTCTCCCCGATAATTCCCGTGTCGCCCGCATGGCGGTAGAATACCTCTCCCCAGCCAACAGCATTAATCCAATTGACTATCCAAACTCGTCTGAGTTTTCGGTTTGTTGAGTAATAGCCAGGCTGACGGCGGGCGTGAATTTCAGAAGAAACCAAGAGCCTACGCGATGCCGGTCACTATCACTGTCAGTGAAGTTCGTGAAGCGCTGTATCGCGCTGCGGGATCCAGACGTGCCAAGGGAGACGGTGCACCATCAATCGCCGTTCTGGGACAATGGTTTCATGAAGCCGTTGGCTGGCTGGTGAATGATCGCGAAGGGAATAATCCCCTTTCCGTCCTGTCGGATGTTGCTGAAAATCTGGATGTCTGGAAGCAGACATTATTGGCAAGAGTCTACTCACAGTTCGTCGGGCCGAGGCTCACGTCTCACCAGGCTGCTTTGCAAGACGCAGGCTCGCAGGTTCTTTCGTTCTGGCAGGCGATTCAGGCCACGTGTGACTGGATCGCTGATCTGGTATGGAGCATGCGACCGACGACGAGGACTCGCGGCCTCCATCGGCAGCCTCCCTGGCAAACGCTGGCAGAATGTCTCAGCACCGAAGAGCCGTTGTCGTGTGAACTCCGCGAACCGGGTTGGACTGACAGCGTCAAGCTGGTTGGAATCGCAGACGCTGTCGTTCGATTGACGAATTCAGAGACGACAAGTGACCAGTCCGTCGCCTGGTGTGCGATCGAACTGAAACTCGGTCAGACATCTCCTGCGGCCGACCTGGGACAGGCATGCCTGTATCACCTGATGCTTAGTTCATCAGAATGTCTGGCTGCGTCCGGGCCCCGCGATACAGGGACTCTCGCACTGATCAGTTTTCGCCCTCAGCGACACGAACAACTCTTTGATGCGGCGACTCTGTCTTCAGCGCGGTCCCGCTTGATTGATCTGATCGGCAAACTGGCGGGCGTCGATGCTGCCCAGACCGCACCACCGTCAGGTCGTACAGGTCCCATCATCACTGATACTGGTGCCAGTGACGAACAAGCGAAATCGACATCTGGAGCGAAGCCACGACCGTACTGGTTCAATACCCCCACCCAGGTACACCTGGATCTCGGTAAGAAACTTGTTTCGACGCTGACCACCGAGTACGGCGTCACGGTCTCGCTCGAAGGGCCTCCAATTGTCGGCCCGACGTTTCTGCGTTTTCCCATCAAGCTGGGAACCGGGATGAAGGTCGCCGCCGTCCAGAAGCGAGTCGAAGAATTACAATTACGGCTTGGCTTGCTGCGCCCTCCATTTATCTCAATCGACAATGGAGTTCTGGTTGTCGACGTCCAGCGACCTGATCGACAGACAGTTCATTTCGACGATATCCGCAGCCAGTTGCCGCAACCTGATTCACGATTGGGCGGATCTCACGTTCCCATTGGTGTTGATATCTACGGTCAACTGATCTGTGCCAATCTGGCGACAACAGAGCATTCGCACATCCTGGCAGCGGGGACCACAGGGAGCGGCAAGAGTGAGTGGTTGCGTTTGGCCATTGCGGGACTGATCGTGACCAACACGCCTGAAACGCTTCGCCTGCTCGTGATTGACCCGAAACGAAACGCGTTTCATGCGTTACGTGGATCGCCCTATCTGTGGAAGCCGCTGGTCTTTCCAGATGAGCAACCGGTCGCCAACGTTCTGAAGGAACTCGGGGAAGAAATGGATAGTCGCTATCGTCAACTCGACGGAGCCGATTCACATGCCCAACTGGTCGCTCGTTCGAATATCCCGCTGCCCAGAATTGTCTGTATTTGCGATGAGTATCGCGATCTGATCAGTCGAAGTCGAGAAGAACGCAAGCAGATTGAAGATCAGATTTGTCGGCTGGGTGCCAAAGCACGAGCGGCAGGGATTCACCTGATCCTGGCGACCCAGGAACCTCGACGAGAAACGATCAAGGGACCGCTCGATTCAAACATTCCGGCGCGCGTGGGTCTCTGGATGCAGAAGGCACAAGAGTCAAGAATGTTGCTCAGTGAACCAGGTGCCGAGAAACTTCTTGGCCATGGCGACCTGCTCTTCAAGGACGTCGGCCCTCCACGTCGACTACAGGCCCCGCTACTGACGGAAGCCAATCGCGTCGCTGTGTTCGGGAGTTGAATCTCTGGTCGCCAAGGACATTTCGACTTGGCGAACGTGTTATTCTTTCTGGGCTGAAAGCCCTGTGCTTTGTGCTCGCGGGCCTTCAGCCCACAAGAAACTGACGTTTGAGATATTGTTCGCACGGCTGGCCAATCAGACGCGAGGTTCCAGGACCTGCAACCGGACCGATTGAACGAAAGGCTTTATTCGCACTCGATAGTAGGTCATATGCGGCTCGACGAGATGTGCTTTCAGGTGGTCGACACTCTCCCACTTCTCGATGATCAAAACGGCTGTTTCACCGATAAAGTTCTGAACCGGAATTCCTGTCGGCGTATCAACGGCAGCACCGTATTCGATACAGCCTGCTTCCTGCCGAACCAGGATTGCGACCTTGGCGAATTCGGCAAGGAAGTCCTCGCGAGATCCCGGATTTGTTTCAACTTGCGCAAGGACGTGAATCATGAGTTTACCTGAAATTTCCTAGAAGACGGATCGCGGCTCTGGTCACCAGACGCATCCTACAGATCAATCCCTAATTCTTCGATCTTGCGATACAAGCTCGACAATCCGAGCTTGAGACGCTTGGCGGCTTCACGCTTATCAGGCCACTGACTGAGGACTCGCAAGATATGCAGTCGCTCATAATGCCTTAAGGCAGACCGCAGATCGTCCGTATCGGGAAGAGGCTGATCGGCACCTCGCAAATCAGGTGGCAGGTCATTCGGGCGAATTTGAGTTCCATCGCACATCATGACGGCACGTTCAATCGCGTTGTCGAGCTGCCGGACATTCCCCTTCCACGGAGCAGACATCAGCGTGCGAATTGTTTCGCTGGTGGCTGCTGTCACGCGCTGACCCATCGCTCGACCATGCTTGGCGATGAAAAACTCGACCAGTTCCGGGATATCATCCAGTCGCTCACGTAACGGCGGGATGCGAATTTTCATCCCATCCAGGCGGTAGAAGAGGTCTTCCTGAAAACGTCCTTCAGCGACTTCGACGGAAAGATCTCGCGTGGTGGCCGCAATGATTCGGGCTGTCATCTTGAGCGGCTTCGTGGCCCCCAGCGGAGTGAATTCCTCGTACTCGATGGCACGCAGCAGTTTGTCCTGAGCGGACAACGGCAATTGGGAAACTTCATCCAGATAAACTGTGCCCGTGCCTGCAGTCCGGAAGCTGCCGTTAATTTCGTCATGGACACCTGGAACGGCTCCTGCACGTGCGCCGAAGATCTGTGCTTCGAGCATTTCATTCGGTCGAACAGCGCAGTTCACCGCGACAAAACTTTCGTTCTGCTTCGGCCCCCATTTATGAATTGTGCGAGCGAACAATTCTTTGCCGGTCCCAGATTCTCCGACGAGCAGGACATTGGAATTTGTGACAGCCACTCGCCGAACGGCGTCTTGAACCGCTCGCAATGCATTACTCGAACCGATCATCGATTCGCTGTGGTCCCGACGAGCCAGTTCCCGCCGCAACAACTGGTTTTCAATCGTCAATTCGCGGTACTGGAACAACCGCTTCAATTTGTTGGACAGGTCGTCGAAGATGACTGGTTTGACGAGGTAATCAAAAGCGCCCGACTGAAATGCTTCCACCGCATTTTCGACCGTGGCATACGCCGTGATAATCAATCCGGAAACACTGGGATTCAATTGCTGCAGTCGACGCAGCAGTGCCAGACCATCACCGTCAGGCAACTGAACATCGCATACAGCAACCTGAAAATCCCGCTGCCGTGCATGTTGAAGTGCCGTTGCCACATTGCCAGCAGTGACAACGTCGTAACCCTCATCCGTCAGGAACTCAGCGAGGGAATTGCGAATGATGACTTCGTCTTCGACGATAAGAAGTGAGCGAGGCATGGTGGCGTATTATGGCATCAAACGGGAAAGAATCGAAACAGCCCGACCGTGTCACACGGTTTCGGACGCAGTCGGCTGGACAGGTAGTTGCCGTTGTTCGGAATCGGCAACCTGACTGTCAGTATCATGGCGTTCCGACAGCAGTTTCGCCAGATTCAACCAGACTGTGAATGTCGTTCCCTTGGGCGAAGTTTCAGAAAGTTCGATTCGCCCGTCATTCTCTTCGACAATGTTGCGGCACACAAACAGCCCCAGCCCGGTACCCGTCTCTTTCGTTGTAAAGTATGGCGTAAAGACACGATCGCGGTTTTCCGCCGAGATTCCCTGTCCATCGTCTCGGACATCAATCCGCAACCAGTCGTCGACAATTGCCGTCTGGATTTCGATCGTCCCCCCTTCTTCGGTGGCATCCATGGCGTTCAGGATCAGATTCAGAAAAACCTGGACCAGTTGATCACGGACGAGCATCAGCGTCGGGAGGTTTTCGACGTACTTCGTCAGAATGTTCTTTCCCTTTTTTCGCTTGTAGTACTTGGCGATATTCAGGGCGACATCCAGGATGGAATGCAGATCACAACTCGAACGTTCGTGAACAACAGGACGACTGAAGTCCACAAGTTCTCGCAGGGTCCGCTGAATCCGGCGTAACTGATCGTCAACCAGTTGCAGTTTCTCGCGGGTTTCCGGTTCGATGTTTCTTCGATTGAGCAGTTGTACGAGCGAACTGATCGCCGCCAGAGGATTGCCGACTTCATGGGCAATCCCTGCCGCCAGCAGACCAAATGCAGCCTGCTTTTCCTGCTGCACGATCATTGCCTGCGATTCCTGCAGCTCACGGGTTCGATCCAGAATCCGCTCTTCCAGCAATCGTTGATTCTCCTGAAGCTTTCCATTCAACTGCCCCAATCGAGCACTGGCCCACTTGAGGAGATTGATCAGCGAGGTACTTGCCCAGGTCACCCAGCCCATGAAAATCGGGGTCAGAATCAACGCCGCAATCTCATCACGACTTCTGACGGACAGTACGGCCGAGACGGTCGCATAACTGACAACGTGTAAGGCAAGCGTTGCCCAGGTGATGGTGGGTGCGTAACGGATCGCGCACACCAGCAGCGAAAGAAAGTAGTAGAACCGAAATGGACTTTGTGCTCCGCCATCAAAGTAGCAAAGCAGGCCGATGAAAGTCGCTTCCATCAATGAGACGAACAACGGCCATTGACTGAGAAACACCCGCCCCTGGTAACTGTAGAAGGTGTCGAACAGGGCATATGTGGCACCTAGAAACAGGATGGCATCCAGTGCCGCACGATTGGCGGTTTCACTGCCGCCTATCAGGTTAACCAGTCCATACCCGACACAGATTCCAAACCAGCGAACGCGGACGGTGATGGCCTGAACCGCGAGTTCCCAGTTGAAGTTCAATTCGTCTTCTGCGGAAGTCATCAATGATAGCTCGCTAGTGCAGGTCGCACTTCCGTGTCGCGTCGAAACATGGTTTGGACGCCGAAACCTGGTAGTTTCCTAACCTTGTGGTGGTCGGGTTTGCCGTTCGTCGGTCTGGTCTCCACCAAAATAGATGGCAATCATCAAAATCGGCCCAGCCATAAACGTGATCAATCCGATAAGCATAATTGGAAACGCAAGGTACCATAAACCCGTAGATTCGAGAAAATGATCTGCTGCATTCTTCCAAGGAGCTACCGGTTGATGAAAATCCTTAAACACAACTTCCGCGATGTATCCTGCAACGATCCATGATGCCAACCAAATCACAAACACATTCAACAGGCGTCGATATCGAAGTTTCATCGCACGTCCTTTTGATGCGATCGGGACACCACGCTTAGACGGAAACCGCTCTTGGCTCGCGTCTGAATCAATGCCGCGTATAGTATTCCACGTATCCCAGCATCATTTCGTCAAACGTTTGCGGTCCCCAACGAACGGTTTTTGTCGGATCGGGATTCGCCGGATTGTTGCGACTGTTATCAAACCAGCCTGTCAGCAGCAGCGTGGTCCCTTTCGGCACTTCGACGGGTTCCGCCAATCGATAGGAAAGCTGCCAGTTGAAGTCATATCGGGGAACATCCAGCAGCAGTTGCTTGCGGCCATCAGGATAGAGCGCCTCGTACCGGAACGCCTTTCCACGAAGATGCATATGAGGGAAATAAGCCAGGATCGTGGTGTCGGTGTGTACCGTCTGCCGGGCGAATACTTCGTGGTTGTCGGCTCCCGGTGGAATCGACAGTTTTGGATTGGCGATGCCCGAGACATGCACCAGATGCTTTGGCTGTTCTTTGGCAAAGATTATTCCCAGGCGACTTTGATCCTTGGCAGCGGTCCCGTTGGGAGTGTAATGCAATTGGAATTTCATCCGTGACCCGGCCGGAATGCGTTTTCCAAATCCCTCGGGAAAGACCAGTGGATCATTCCCCGGAGCATAAGCAGCGAAGAATCCCCCTGATTCATCGTCGCCCGCTTCGCGATCACTCTTGGAATTGCTTCGGTTGGCGGGTGGCAGCAGAAAGACCAGTACGTGGTGGACGACTTCCGGAGCCGTCGGACGAATTTCCAGAGCCCGGACCCATTTGTCTTCCGTCAACCCGGTCTCAACAATGACATCCTGATATGGCATGACTCCAGTGGCCTTGATGGGCATTGGTGCGGGAAGCTGGACGAGATGATCCGGATTCCCGATGCGCCAACCCGACGGGTATTCTTTCGGCAGCGGAGCATCGGCAGGGTTTCCTGCGGGCTTTCCATTCGCAATCCAGGCGAGCAGGTCATTCTTTTCCTGTGCCGAAAGAGACTTGTCATTGGACCAGTGACTCGGTTCTCCCTTGTCCGGTTTGGCAGCAAACCAGGGGGGCATGACACCCCGTTCGACGGCTTGTCGAATTGCGGCTCCCTGTGCGGCAACGTTTTCGTAGGTATCCAGAGCAAACGGAGCTGGCCCACCTTCGCGATGGCATTCCAGACAACGTGACTGAACGATGCGCGAAATTCGATTGTGGAAGGTGATGTCAGTCGCTGGCAGAGTCGTATCAGCCACATCGATCGGGCATCCCGGTGCTTCCGTGGCAGTAATGAGGAGCGGGCGTCGATCGACGACAGACTGAATCGCCAGTTTCAGATACTCCGTACGAGGCGCATCAAGCGAGTATTCAAAACCGTACTGGTCATCCACAGCTCCGCGGTAAATAACCGTGCGTCGCGCATCAAGCACAAACACATCTGTCGTATGCGTCGCTCCCAGTGCTCGAGCCACCTTGGTTTCCTGGTCGAGGACGTAAGGACCTTTCAGCCCCTGAGTCTCAATGGCGGCTTGAATCGCAGCTGGTTTCTCGGCGGCATTCGTATTCACAAATAGAAAGGGAATCTTGCGATCTGCAAACTGTCGCTCCAGCGCCGCCAGCGACGGTGCATACTTCTTGCAGAGCGGACAGGTGGTGTTTGTGAAGGCAATCACCAAGGCAGGGCGATCTGAATAATCGCTCAATCGAAAGGTCCGACCATTGATATCGGTCAGGCTCAGGTCGGGAACCATTCGGCCGACGCCATGGTCACCTGGGGACAGTCGTTTGGGGCCTTGACGCAAGGGAGGTTCAGCAGCCATGGAAACAGTGGCTGTTGCCGGAACAGCACGATCATTTCCCGATTGAGCTGCCTTCAAAACAGCCTCGAATCCCCGCTTACGAATTTCGGCCTGTGCTTCGGGGAGGGTGACGACCTCGTCTCCGTCTGTGTTCAGCTGCTGGAACAAGCCTGCTCCAAGTTCGGTTTTCGTCAGCCGCTCGTCCTGATTCTTGTCCAGAGCACGAAACCGCTCAGCGACACGTTCGTCCAGCGATTTTCGGCCGCGATTGGGAGTATCGGACTGCGCCCGCACCAAAACGCCCAGCATCACCAGATTCAGAACGGCGAACCCGGTGAACCACCCTATTTTTCTCAATGCCATTTCGACCACTCCCCAACCCATCATCCCACGTCGATTCCACGAATGTCGTTATTCAACACCCGATCTGCCATGTTGTACCCGACAATTCGGCCATTCGTGTCGCATTTTTCGGTTTCTTCCCGAAACGTTTCGGTAAACTCGACTTAGGGGACGTCTTGAAGTCCATCCTCACTACCGGTAGAGTCGAATTTGTTTGCCGAAAGAGAGCCATGTTCGGCGCGGGTCTCCCGACCCCGCCGAAATGACGACCGAAGGTCTCCAGTTTTCTTAAAGCCCAAATCTGCAGTATCGACCAGTCCACACCCGCAACTATTCCTCGTTCCAGACACCCACTGATCAGGCTCCATTATGTCATTCCCCCGCATGATCCGCGTCCGTCAGAAGTTCGATGCCACACGGGTTCTGGACATTCCGGCGGAAGTTCATTCCCAACTTGCCTCATTGAAACTTGGCAGCAAGATACGAGCCGGCCAGACGGTCGCAATTACAGCAGGCAGCCGCGGTATTGCGCACATCGACCAGATCATCCGCGCCGCCGTGGACCATGTCAAAAGCCTGGGAGGAATCCCGTTCATCGTTCCCGCCATGGGAAGCCACGGAGGTGGTACTGCCGCCGGTCAGACACAGATTCTTGAGCATTACGGTATCACCCCTGAAAAGATGGGCTGCGAACTGCGGGCATCGATGGAGACCGTGATCGTCGACAGGACACCTCAAGGTATTCCCGTCCACTTCGACAAGCATGCGTCACAGGCAGATCATGTGCTGATCGTCGGACGTATCAAACCGCATACCGGGTTTGTGGGAGACGTCGAATCCGGTCTGCACAAGATGATGCTGATTGGTCTCGGCAAGCATGAAGGAGCAAAGATCTACCATCGAGCCATTGCCGATTACAGTTTCATGGAAATTATCATGGCTGTCGGGGCCTCGGTGATCCAGAAATGCCGGGTTGCGGGTGGTATCGGGATCGTAGAAAACGCCTACGATGAAACGGCCCTGATCGAAGCCGTTCCCCCGGAACAGTTTCTGGCTCGCGAAACGGAACTGCTGAAGCTGGCGATTCGCTGGCTGCCACGACTCCCTTTCAATTACTGCGATCTGTTGATTGTCGACCGGATCGGCAAGAACATCAGCGGTACGGGATTGGACACCAACGTTGTCGGACGCAAATACAACGACCATGCCGCCACCGAACGCGACAATGTTCGCTGCAAGCGGATTTTCGTTCGTGGACTGACCGAGGAAACTCACGGCAATGCCACTGGGATCGGCCTGTCAGAATTCACGAATCAACGGACTGCTGATGCCATCGATCGCAAGATTACTGCCATCAATTGCATTACGGGACTGCATCCAACAGCCGCGATGATTCCGATCGCGTTCGATACAGATCGCGAAGTCATTTCAAATGCCCTGCATACCTGCGGTCTGGTGGAGCCACCACAGTCGAAGGTGATCCAGATTCCAGACACATTGCATCTGGCTGAAGTCCTGGTCAGTGAAGCGTATCTGCCGGAATTTGCAGGTCGGACAGATCTCGAAAAACTCTCCGAACCGACCGACATGGCATTTGACGCACGCGGTGACCTGAGAAGCGTTGTGGAATGATGGCAGACCATTTTCATTCACAATCGGGCACGCGGCCGGGTCTGTTTCTTGACCGCGATGGAACGCTGATTGAAGAGAAGCACTATCTCTCACGGCCCGAGGATGTCGAGTTATTGCCGACGGTCGGCGAGACGATCGCGCGGATGAACGCTCTCGGCATTCCGGTCGCAGTCGTCACTAATCAGGCTGGGATTGCACGAGGCTACTTTCCAGAGAGCCAGATTGCCAAGGTTCATGCCCGTCTGGATGAATTACTGGCAGAATTCGGTGCCCGGATCGACCGCTATGAATACTGCCCTCATCATCCGGTGGAAGGATTAGGGGACTATCGCATTGACTGCGACTGCCGTAAGCCAAAACCTGGAATGCTGACACGTTCTGCGGCCGCCTTGCAGATCGACTTGCTCCGGTCCTTGATGGTAGGCGACCGCATGGGAGATCTGGAAGCAGGAGCCAATGCCGGGTGTCATTCGTCGCTTGTTCGAACCGGGTACGGATCGTCAATCTCAATCGATTTTGATCACGAATCACTGCGATTTCTGGGGGCCTTCCAGACACTGAAAGAGGCCGTCGAAACGTGGCTGCAGCTCAGGGCGTGATATAGGCGGTGTTCAGATTGCGGGTGACGAATCCACTATCTCGGCAGACAGTTCTTGAGATATCGCATGGATTCGATGGCTGCCACGGCAGTTTGCCCGAATCGTGATGTCGGAATCACAGCATCTGCAATTGTAATTTGATGCGGCCAGATCTCCTCAAGAAACGAACCGGGGCGAGCACAACTGTCTAAACAGGTCACTTCGGGGAAATCTCGACAGACTAACGGGAGCATCAAGTTTTCAAGCAGCACGCCGGGGCTTGCCTTGGCAAAAAGCGGGTCCCACCCGATCTTGAAGGCAAAGAGAGTCGACGCACCGTGCAGATTGATTGTTGAGGCGACAACATGGTCACCTGCGAGCAGTTGCGTAAGCACCAGTTTTCCATGCTCAAAGAATCCCGTTGCCATTTCTCTGAGGAATTGTGCGGAAGCAAAATTCGACTGCAGCGAAGTTCCCTCTTTCCCCTTCCAGCCGGCATTTTCCAGATTGAGGAACTGCTCGATTGCCTGGGCGACTTCGTCCGACCGCTCGATCCTGTGCAGTCTGACTGGCCCCACCGACTCCAGGTTCCGTTGCTTTTGACGTAGCAACTTGCAGCGATGTTTCGAGAGATGCTCTGAAAGCTTTCCTTCGAAAGCGATCGGGGGGAAGAATGCCGCCGACGTGATTTGAGGGCCTGTATGCCAAGTCAAATGACAAGCCTTCAATGCGGCTTGCATGCGTTGGGCGAGAATTGAATCCAATCGCATCGTGGGAAAGACCACGCCCCCCCACTGCGACTGTTTCTGTAAATACGTGAACCAGACATTCAACGTCGCGTCAGCAGTACACTCGTCCAGCAGCAATCCGGTCCGAAAAGAGTGGATGGTCTTCGCGGCGACAAGATGTGGCACCGCCATAAGTCTGCTGCCTGGCGATTCCTGGAAGCATCCCAGCGATCTCAGCCGACCGCTCTGACGTTCCTCGACAGTCAATAGAAATGAGCGTCCATCCGGCTCCAACCATTTCCATGCAGGGAGGAGAAATTCGGGACTTAAGAATGCATTCGTGTGGCATGATCGAGATTCAAGATCTCGCCACCGTGCAATCAGATCGGGGGTCACTTCGCTGCGCGCGACTTCCCGCACGACGAGGTCGGAATCCAGTTCCACGTCGCTGTGTGGTACGTTGACCGTCAAAGCAAGGTGATCGAGTACCGCCGTTATCCAGTTGGCCGATTGCAGAATTTGAAAGCTCCCCTCAGCTTGACGTTCCAAAATGTCGCGGCCTGCAAAAACGCCATGGCAACGGAATCTAGGTCATGAACGTCGGGCATGATGGTCCAGCGCCAACTGGAAATTGCATTTTCGCAGATGCCAAGGTGAAAAAGTCGGGTTGTCACAGTTGTGCGGCGGGAAGTGACATCGGCAGGTGAAATTGGGATTACCATTTACCCGCATCATCAAGGGAACGCACTACGGCCCCATCTCGATGACATCAGGGAGATCCGCAGCGACCGCAGCGCGATAGTCGGATTGAGCTTCGAAATACCTGAGCAGGGACTCGACTTCGACCACGCGTGCGTCAAAGGTGGCTGTTTCCCGCAAGTTCAGTCGAAGAAAATCGCTGTCACCCTTTTCGAGCCTGATCGTTTCGAATTTCTGCATCTCTTCATTGAGGCGAATCGCTTCACGAGCCTGGCTGATGGCCTGATACGCCATGTCCAGCGCGATCACCGCCCCTTGCACCTCGACCGCAATCTTGTCGGAGGCAAATTGCCGTTTCGCGTTTAACTGGGCGATCTTTCCTTCCACCGCGGCGATTTTCCCTTTGGCTTTGCGGCGTTGCAAAGGTACCGAGAACAGCAATCCGGCTTCTAATTGATAAGGGGTCTTGTCTCCCTTCAACGTTGGCGACCCAACGTCCTGGCTATTCAGGATTTGTCCATCCAGCGACGGTTGCAGCAGATTATTGGCCTGCTGGAGATCGACGTCCAATTGTCGCCGATTGATATCAAACGCCATCAGTTCCGGTCGGCGAGATTGTGCGAACAAGATATCCTGTTGCAGTGTGCTGCGTTCGACGGGCAACGGTTCGGGAAATGAGGCTGGCAATAATTCGGGGCCAGGCACGAATGGAATACCACCGGGCAGACGGAGATACAACGATAGCTTTACGGCGGCTGACTGCAGTTTCTGCAGGGTCGCAAGGCGCTTAATGCGTCGACCGACGATCAACCGCTGATTGTCGGTCAAATCAGATTCCGCCCGGTCCCCCTCTTCCACCTGGCTGCGGAGTTGTTGATCCCGATCTTGCGCAAGTTTCAGAAGTTGTTCGGCATAGCGAAAGTTCTGCCCCGCTGCGACCCATTCCCAGTACGCAATTGAACCGTCGCGCACAAATCCCAACAGTTGACCGCGAATTTCCGGCTCAACCAGCGATTGCCCGTATGCAGTACGCCACAACTGAGCGCGGCGCTCGTCAACCTCACGGTTCTGCCAGAGCGGAACTGACAAACCCAACTGAAACTCACCGCCACCATTGGTTTCGCGGTTGCCGTACCAAGGCTCGAATTTTCCCTGTCCAATCCGATACGCTCCGAAAACGCTGCCACCCCCGTACAGCGGTTGATCAAACCCAACACCTTGACGGTAGTTCTGGTAAAAGCCTTCCGCCTGATTCAGCGTATCGGCTTTGACCTTGAAGTCGAATTCTCCCTGAGCTGCAACATTGTCCCCCATCGCGACGTCGCGTCCCGCAATCGCGATTCGAAGCAGAGGGTAGGACTGATAGATGGCGTCAACGACCTGGTCGAGCACAATCGGTTGAGTCGGCCCAACAACATTTGGCCCAACAGGAGTCGCCCCGGGCAGGTCATCTGCGACGGGGGGAGGCAGATCCAGAACGTCTGGCGGCGTCAGCTTCTCTTCTTCGGCCCCACTCGCCAGCTGAATCGGCTGCTGATGTTCATCAGGGCGCGACTCGGCAATCGCGGGCTTGCTGGCTATTTTTTTGTCAACGCGATTTGTAGTACTGGGTCGATCGGTCAGATTCTTTTGACGAAAATCGATGCGAGTCACTTTACAGCCACTGTTTAGCGACAAGCAAAGTGCACAAACAATCGAAAGCAACCTTTCTACTTTTTGCCTCGCAGCAACGCATCCTGCTTTGCGGGCGACGGCATCGTGACAATCGGCGGGAATCCATTCATTTGACGCCATAACTCATTTCCAAGCGGAACGTTACTCAGCAAAACCCAACCATTAACACGGATCCCCTGTCGCAGGTACTCCGCATCAGGCCAGGGACGATCCTCGGGATCTGGAATCACGACGACACGAAACTTTCCCTGACCATCGTCGGTCCGATCGACAGTGGCCACAATTCCGCCAAAAGTTCCCACGGCAACCGATGGCCAACCACTAAACTGCACCGCAGGCCAACCTTCAAATTGCAGACGGACTTTGCGAGGTTGCCCATCGTCCGAGTGGCTGGCAACCAGTGGCGCATCGTTGCCATCCACTTTCACTTCGACTGCCCGATCTGCCGTCGCAGGGACTAACTCCAATAGTGGCTGGCCGGCAGAGACGATCTGGCCACCCTGAAAAGTCCTTAACTTCAAAACATATCCATCCAAAGGTGCTACAACCGGTTGTACCTGCAACGACTGCTTATTCTGAATATCGGCGAGATCTTTCCTTGTACTCTCGACATCTGCCTGAGATTTCCTGAATACCGCATCAGCTGATTCGATTTTTGCATCCGCTTCGCGCAGTTTGTGTTCACGTTCAGCTTTTTTCGCAGCGAGTTCACTCTGAGCTGCCTTTACGTAAGCCTTTGCTTGTTGGAGCTTTGACTTCGCTTCGGCCGCCTTGCGCACGGCGAGCTCCCACTCAAATTTGGATTCGACCTTTTTCTCATAAAGTTCTTTGCGTCTCACACTGTCCTTCTCTGCCTGATCGTAGCCAGCCTCCATCGCCTTGAGGTTTTCTTCCTCAGCCAACAGTTTTTGCTCTGCCACCTTCACATACTCATCTTGTGCCAATTCCGTTTGCTCTCGCACATCCTTGAACGCCAGAATCTGCTGCTCATAGGCATAGACGATTGTCTCCTCGGCTTTGAGTTTTCGCTTCTGGGCTTCAAACTGCTCTGCAAATCGCTCCCTCAAAATCGGGTCCACCAGTTCGATCCGCATCAGCAACTCGCCTTTGGCGACATGCATCCCTTCCACCAGATCCGGCATGATGTCAACCAGTCGTCCAGAAATGGGAGCGTCCACCTCCTGAAGCCGATGGTTCGGGTCATAGGTGATGACCCGTCCTTTTCCCGCCACCGATTGCTGCCAGGGCAACGCCATGCAGGCAATCACACTGAGCAACAATCCCAGGAAGAGAAAAGCGGCGACGCGGTGTGCCCATACCGTGGCACGGGACAGGTCACCGAGTGCCGAAAACTCCAGTGGTTGTGACGGCAACGGCATTGGGGTTGGTTTGAGCATTAGTGAGTCCCCGGTTTCTGTCTGCGATGGCTGAGCGGTCGATGGGTGGCATGACCAATCACCTGGGCAATGTCCTCACGAACCGTTGCCACGAGCATTGTCGATTGCGGCTGATAGTGTGACAGTCGCTGCCACAATTGCCGGAACTCGACTTCAGTAAAGAGGTCGAAGAGATGATCGATGAAGAGAAACCTTGGTCTACCCGCCAGGGCGCGCGCAAGTATCAACATTCGATGCTGTAGGACATTGAGCGGCCAACCCGTTGGCAATATTTGTGTTGACAGCGTCAGGCCAGCGAGCCGAAGTTCTTCCGTGAGTCCGATGGCATCACAGACTCCACAAACATCCGATTCGGACACGCGAGGTCGTGACAAATGAACGTTTTCTGCGATCGTTCCAGGCAAGAACTCCAGATCACTCGCCACAGCAACGTGTTGACGTAGTACATCTCCGCGAATGTCATCAATTTGAACGCCATCGATGATCAGATCTGGCCCCGATACGCCACGAAGTCCACGTAAGCCGTCGGCGAGATCACGGGTCAGAGACAGGTCCCAGTTGAGGAGAACCGCCGTCTCGCCAGGGGCGACCCGCAATAGTTCACCATTCAATGACGGGTCTGTCGGCGATTCCGTCTCTTGGGATGCGGCTTCACGAATGACAAACTCCGCTGGCCCGTGACGCGAAAGACCGATCAGCCCGTCGTGCGGTTCGGGTGGCAGATCAAGAAGATGCGAGAGCTTATCGACAGAGGCAAGCAAGTCGTACCACCCTTCCAGATGCTTACCAAGTTTGGCGAATGAGGAAACAATCATCGCTACGATCAGTTCAGCAGCGACCAGTTGGCCCAGCGTCAACTGCTCGTTCAGGACCAGAAATCCACCCAGGCCCAGCAGTAACGTAGTGGCGATGACCTGGAGGATCAGCACCAGAACGATTTGGCGCATCAGGATGGAGAAGTGTGAGCGTCGGGCTCGCAGGTAATCAGCGCACAGCACGTCGGTTCGCTGCATCGCCAGGAGTTCAACGCCTCCCGTCCGAAATATGGCGGGACAGCGAGCCATGTCTTCCAACCAGCTAAGCACACCGTACTTCGTCCGCGACTCTTGAATTGCTGTCTTCACACCGCCACGACCAAACCCGAAGAGAATTGCGGCCAGGAGCGCCAGCAGCAATATGTCATACCCCAGCAGGAAAGGATGATAAAACGCCATGACGCTCATGCTGATCAACGTGGTCAGCAGGATGGCAACGCCATCGACTACGAGCGACGCGGTAACTTTCTGAACGATCGCGACTTCAAGAAAGTAGTTCGTTAAATCCGGTATCGCGAATTGCCGCCAGGCTGCGGCATCTGCCTGAGTCAGGCAGCGAGTGACCTGTCCAGTGACTCGGACAAACAAGCGTCGCTGAATAATCTCGGCCACATAAATCTGTAGTGCTTGCAGAGCTGCTACAAAGCCCAGCAATCCCAGCAACATGAGGGAAAGCACGATGATCGGCTGATACAACGTGGCAAAAGTGACCGTGCGGACCAGTTGCTGTGCCGTGACCGGCACAGACAACATCAAAAGCCCGGCGATACTCGAAAATACCACCAAAGCCCAGAGATCATTGCGATCTGGAGCGAGCAATCTCCAAAGCAGGACCCATGGCTTCTCGTGTCCGTGATGCGTCGGACATAAATCCGACTCTTTGCTGCCAACGATCACACGGAGCAGATTTGCATTGCCCGGCTGTTCGATACGCTCTTCCGACGTCGATGCCGCAGATCCCACGAGCATGATTCGCTTCGCGTCCAGATTTTTGGCATTCAATCCGAGATCTTGAGAGGCGCTGTGTTCAGCTACGACGCACGCTCCTGATCGTAAGATGACATGCAAATCGCGGATCGGCACATCCAAGACCCGTAAGGGTAGGCCTAAAGATCGTCCAGCCGAGAGCAACCAGGTCCACCACGAGTCATGAATTGTTCCTGGATGCGATCGCATCATTTCAGACAACAGTCGACAGGCCTGACGCTCTTCACATGAACGATCCAACTGCCGAGCAAGAAAAACGAGGGCGCGCGACAGACTCAAGAGATCGGCATCAGGGATCTCTGAGTTCGACGAATCGTGTGGAACTGGTGATCCATTCAACGTGGTCGATGACAACGTATGGCTTTCGGTAAAAGGAAAATCAAAGGCTAGCAGAACCTACGCCAAAATGCTCCTTTCCCCCCGCGACGGAGGAGAGGAGCAGAGGAGGCGGTTGGAAGAGGGGCGAGTCCTTTCTGACGATTTCAGATCCCCCTTTCGTTGCGTGGACGAATCCTAAGCTGCCCGAGTTTGATGTTCTCTCTTCCAAGCTAACGCTCGCCGCACATTTTGCCCAATCCGGGTTGTCCCCCGATCAATACAAGCAATCCATTCCGAATCAACCGACTTCGCCACCAGATTCGCAAATCCAGGCATCTGCACGATTATTTGACATGACTTCTCAATGTCACCTTTCGGGCCATCGTGATCTGCAATGTAGACATTAACCCTGGTAATCTTCGGGGCATACCGTGAAAGTGCGAACAACAGCCGCCGTTCAAGATATTCCCGAAGTTCCGCATTCCATCCCGCGCCGCTACTGTGCAAGTTCCATAACATGCTTCTGCTCCCTGGGCGACGAATTCTCGTGAGATACCGCTACCAATTGTGAAATTCCACGTTGCACGGGTATCGAAGAGTCGGCATCGATTCCCAGTTGAATTCTCCCCCCGCGAATCCCCACGATCGTGATCAGAATCTCTGCCTGAGATCCAATCGCGATTTTCTCTCCGACTTTTCTCGCCAATACCAACATGGCAATCTCCTCATCATCCATGAATTGTCCGCAGTCGTTGAATCCGATGAGAAGCTTCCATCAGTTCATCGTCTGCGCCTCGCATCAAAGATTTGTACTCTCCGTCGAGATTTCGCACAAATAGATTGTTTGACGACAAGACATCGGTTTTCTCGATGATTTGATCAGCGATACGGCGGGTACAGTTGAAGGACGCAGGACCGGGACACGAGGTGCTCTGCAAAGCAGATCGTTCGCTGCGATATCAAAGGCAGCCTGAACGAATCAATGTGAGTGCATCGTCGACGGATCTGACTGTGACTCTCTGGCCGAGACCAGTGACGCAATAATCCCCAAGGCCAGAATTGCTACGACTAGACCAAGCAGATAAAGATTGAAGTTGGGTCCGAGCAACTCCTTGAGCCAGGAATGGGTAAGCATCTTTACCCCTACCACCAGCAGAACGACGGCCAATGCCACCTTCAGATATTTGAATGTGTGGATCATACCGGCCAGGGCAAAGTACAGACTGCGAAGGCCAAGAATCGCAAAGATATTGCTTGTGAAGACGAGAAACGGATCCGTCGTGATGGAAAAAATGGCCGGAATTGAGTCCACCGCGAAAATGAGGTCAGTGAACTCAACGCTCACCAGCGCCAGGAACAGCGGAGTAGCGAGGCGCACACCCGATCTGGCATTTCTGACAACACGGTCTTCCTCAATCGCAGCACCTGGTGTTGCCGGTTCCAGCGATGCTGCGGAACCCCCGACGACAAAAAAGTGTTCTCCATGGTACTTCTCGGTGATTGGAATCCATTGACGCACCAGGCGAACCACGAGATTGTTATGCGGATCCTGATGATCGGTCTTGATCAGTAACATCTTGACGCCGGTGATGATCAGAAAGATGCCGAAGATATAAATCGTCCACGAAAACGTAGTGATCAACTCCGCACCCACCGCAATCAGGATCCCGCGCATCAATAACGCGCCAAGAATTCCCCAGAACAGGACGCGGTGCTGATAAATCGGCGGCACGGCGAAAAATCCAAACACCATTGCAATGACGAAAATATTGTCGACCGCCAGTGACTTCTCGACAAGATAGCCGGTCAGATACTTGATCAGCGCAGAAGCTCCATCGTTATAGACGATGCCTCCCCCCTCAACGACTGTCGGGTTGGTTGTCATCAAATCCGGGGTCAGTCCCAGACCCAGCCAATGGTATTCGTATCCGAAGAAAATCAAGACGCTGAAACTCGTTCCCAATGCGACCCAGATCGCCGACCAACTCAACGACTCCTTGATCGAGATCACGTGCGCCTGGCGATGGAACACCCCCAGGTCCAGCAAAAGCAGGGCGATGACAATAAGGATAAATCCGGCATACATCCAAATCATGAATGGACTCTCCTGACGATAGTTACGACCGACATGGAATCTGTGCTCAAAGAAGCTGGTAACGACGTTTACGGATGGCGAGGAATTTAGATCTGTACTTTCTCTCGAGATTCGGTACAAATAGATTATTCGACGACAATACATCGTTTTTTTCGATCATTTGAGAATCGGAGTGAGCACTCCCAAAGCAGAATGTCTGCCCATCGAACGGCGGTCTGCAGGCCACTGAAAACACTGATTTGAGGGTCAAATCCAATGGACTGGCTGAATTACCACCACCTGATGTATTTCTGGGTTGTGGCCCGAGAAGGGAGCGTGGCGAGAGCGTGTGAGAAACTGCATCTGGCCCAACCTACAATCAGCGGACAGATTCGTGGGCTGGAAAAGTCGCTGAAAGCAAACCTTTTCGCCCGGTCAGGTCGCAATCTTGTGCTGACAGATACGGGACGGACAGTATACCAGTATGCCGACGAGATTTTTTCGCTTGGACGGGAACTGCAAGACACACTTCGCAACCGGCCTACCGGCCGGGCCATCCGGTTTGTGGTCGGCGTTGCTGATGCGCTGCCAAAACTGATTTCGCACCGGTTGCTGCAACCTGCATTGGCACTTCCCGAGAAAATTCAAGTCACGTGCCATGATGGTGAACCTGATCGACTGATGGCGCAACTCGCGCTACACGAACTGGACCTCGTGTTGAGCGACGTTCCAGCAAATCCACGGTTGGGCGTCAGGGCCTATAACCACCTGTTAGGTGAATGCGGTATCACATTTTTCGGGACGGAAGAGTTGGCGAAGCGCTATCGCAAAGGATTTCCCCATTCTCTGGATGGCGCACCGATTCTGCTGCCGACCGAAAACGTTAATTTGCGTCGGGTGTTGGACCAGTGGTTTGACCAACTTGGAATTCGCCCGCAGATTCGTGGCGAGTTCTCGGACACCGCCCTGCTGAAAGCGTTTGGCCAATGCGGCGATGGTGTTTTTGCCGCCCACGATATCGTGGCAGGCGAGGTCAAACGCATGTATCACGTTTCAGAAATTGGCCATGACGACAGCCTGCGCGAGCGATTTTACGCGATCTCGGTGGAGAAGCGAATCAAACACCCTGCAGTGCTCGCGATCACCACCGTGGCGCAAACCGAAATGAAAGCAGGGGGATAGATAGGGACTCGCGACGGAATCGTTATTCGATCCTGCACGTGATCTCAGCATCCAGAGATAACGTCGCGTATTGGTTGCAGGCCACTCGCCGACAATCCTTTCAAGCTCATCCAGCGGTCTGGCACAATTCCGGTGAACAATTTCGCGGGTCTACGGTGTGACGTACAGCAGCGTTCGCTCACCTGACGGTAATGCAGCGCGACTTTGAATCTTCAAGCCACAAACCTGCAGGGCTGATTCCAGAACTGGCAAGGAGTAGTCGTCGTACTGGTCCGGTTTGTTTCGTAACAGGCCCTGTACCATCGGATCACGTTTGCTGGGGAACTCGATAATGATTTCGGCCTTCAAGCTCGCAAGCCAGTCGACCACTTCAGGCAGCGGGATGTTGCCTGCAATCACCAAATGATGAATCAAGCCCAGGCACAGAACAAGATCGGGGCGTCCGCGATCTTCCAGTCGACTTCGCTCGCGACCTCGCCAGCCTTGAGCAGGTGACGGATTCAGCAGATCGATCCGAAGCGGAAGGATGTTTCCGCTCGAGACGGGTTTCTCGCCAAGTTCCCGATACAGGCGTTCGACGCATCCATGATCCTGATCCATTGCGACGACATAAGCAGCGTGGTCCGCGGCAATCCGGGAAAAATGCCCATCGTTGCAGCCCAGATCCCAGGCCAGCGATCGGGGACGTTTTTCACAAACCCCGCGAACAAAGCTGGACTTTACTTCCAGATCCTGGACAACGTGAGGAAGTTCATGGCGGTAATGCGACCATTGAGTCGCAGCAGGTTGCCACTTCAATCGCTGCAGCAATGCAGTCAGCTTGCGCAGATTCTGTTGAATCAAGCGTCGGTCAAACCCACTCGACTTCAGGCCCCCGACGGTATCCGTTTGTGATGCATTTGTCTGGCGTTCAAGCAACGATTGCAGCCAGCCATGTGTGAACACGCCTGGTCGAAAGCGATCCCGTAGTGACAGGTGCCGCAGAAATTGACTTGCCGAGATTCCATCCAGATGGGAACGCAGGATCGGCTGCAGATCGATCTGACGGTATGCCTGCAATAACAGAGGAAACAACATCAGTTCGCAGAACTGTCGATACCCTGTCCACGGTTCGTTCTCGCCGTGAGCAACGAACGATCCAATGTCGATAAAGACAGGTTGAGTTCCACGGAACTGAACGTTGTACGGAGAAGAATCCTTTAAGATAGTTCCGACTTCGATCGCCTCGGTCAAGATTTCGAGATGCAGGATCGCTGCTGATCGAAGCATTGAGAACGACCATTCGTAGGGATAGGAAACGAATGGAATGCGATCGTGCTGCAGGATAGCAGCTGTCGAACTCGACAGCTCGAATTCCGCCGCTTCGTCAGCGGACAACTCACGAGTTCGGACAACCGAACCATTGGAGAGGAGTTGTTTGAAAAAAGATAGCTGTGAAACCCGGTGCCAGTCTGCCTGCGCCTGTGGCGTCAGTGCACGGTAGATATCGCCGTGCCGCAGAAAAACTCGTGATGCTCGATCACGGAACGAACCTGAATCGTAACTCAGGTTTAGGCTTGGACTTCCCGGATTTCCGACAGAGTTGCTGTTGACGGGACTGGCTTCGGAGCCATGAACTGATTCCATAAATACCGCCCCAGCACGACAAAACCGCTGAATCCACCCACCAAAGCCTGTAGAATCAGGCTACCGTTACCTGGATCAAGATACGCCAAAATTGGATTCATTTTAAGTCTCTCCACTGCCGCTCGTTATTTTCAGCCAGTTGCAGGTCACGCCTGGCAACCTGAACAACAAATGGCCAGCAACTGCTGCGCCCAAACCGGTCAAAAAACAACGACATGCAGAACACTATAGGCGGCAGCCCCTTAAGGGAAGATGAATTTCGGTCGCGATTCTGCTCGCTTGAGACCATCATTTCTTCCCCTGAAATATAAACACCAAAAGCGGCGTAAAGTGTCGCTGAAAAACTTGTGAGATTCGAATCAGGCTTCGAGAATCCACGCTCATGAAACATTATCCAGTAATGATTCTGGCTTTGATGGTTGCGACGGGATGCCTGGGGGTGGTGAACTCGTCCGCAATTGGTCAGGAAAACCGGGTGCAGACGGACTGGGCAAACTTCCATGGACCGCTTGGCAACGGAACATCCCCAGAGCGGGGCCTGCGGCGTGAATGGCCAGCCAACGGGCCCGAAGTTCTCTGGCGAGTCCCCATCAAGCCAGGTTGGTCATCACCGGTGGTCGTCGGTAAGGACCTGTATCTCTGTGCCACCGAAGAACCACGCGGAACGGCTGAAACGGTTGCCTGCCTGAACGCTACGACGGGTGAAAAACGCTGGTCCTTGACCTACGAAGTCGGGCCCTATTGGGAAAAGAATATTGGCTGGGCGCGCGGCGGTTTTCGATCAACGCCCTGTGTCTGGGGTGATCGACTGTACACAATCGGCGCAATTGGACATTGCCACTGCCTTGATCGCCACACGGGCAAGGTCCATTGGAAAAAGAATCTCTGGGATACCTTTAATCCTTCGGGTGAGAAGGGTTACTCATTTTCGCCGATTGTTGCCGATGGGAAACTACTGTTGTGGTACGGTGACGGGGCCAGTGATGCGGGGCGTGGGCTTGACGCTGACCGCGAAACAGCAGGCTTTGACGTCATCTTTCAGGCGCTGGACCCGATGACGGGAGAGGTCGTCTGGACGTTTCGCGAACCGCATCGCAGGCCCGCTCGAATGGGCGAAGGCCAGACGCCCTCCATCGCAGAGTTTTCTGGAGAACTGTGTGCCGTCATTACGGCCAATTGTGAACTGAAAGCGTTGCGCATTCGGGATGGGCGTGAGGTCTGGAAATTCCCCGTCGTTCGGCCTGATGCGCGAGGAACCACGATCCCGTCACCGCTCGTTCTCCATCGCCACATTCTGAATATGGCTGACAACGATGGTTCAAGCATGGTCACCATTGAACGAACTTCTCTTGCGGCACCAGCAACGACTCTCTGGAAGAAAGATCTGGAAACCTATTGTGGTGTCCATCAGTTTCGACATCACAATGGTTATCTTTACGGCTTCACAGGCGAGATTCGGGGAGCAGACGAGCAGGTTGCGAGCGAGTCGATGCTGAACCTGACTTGCCTGGAACTGGCAACGGGCAAAGTGATCTGGAGTGAACCAGGATACCGGGCAGGGGTTGCAATGACCCTCGCTGATGGACTGCTATTTGTACGCAGTTACCAGCGTCTCCGACTGATTGAAGCAAGTCCCGAAAGGTGCCGAGTGCGAGGGGACGTGAAGACACATGATGTCTGGAAGCCGACCCTCAATCTGCTGGACTTCGTTCAGCCAGTTCTTTCCCAGGGGAGATTATATGTGCGCACTCCAACTGAGCTGATCTGCTATCAGGTTGCACACTGATCTCCAAATCCGTTCAGCTGTGCTCAGATTAAACTCGTGACTTTCGTCGGCGGATGAAGAGAATCGGGACCAGGAAAACGACAGCAGTCGCAAGCCAGGGAGCCAATCCAACGGCCACCAGGAAGAAACCCTTCGCCATCGCAATCAGCGACTTGCACGATGTTTCAAAGGTCCGCGAAATCTCTGTCGAAAACGTCGGTGTCGTCGCTGGTGTGTAATTCACAATCTCATGCAGCGTCACAATGACGGTCGCCAGATCGGTCTTATTCTTGAGAAGATTGAGTTGCCCCTGCATCTGCTCAATTTCACCGCGCACTCGCGACAATTCGCGTTCGACTTCCAGCGTATCTTTCAATTCCGCCGTCCGATCCAGATGACTCAGCAATCGTTTTTCACTGGATTGCTTATTGCGCAGGCGAGCGTCCAGATCGGCATAGGCATCCGTCACATCCTGGGCTTCCCGAACATGCTGCTGCAACTCGCCGATCGCCTCGACATCAGCGACGAATCCATCGAATTTTGCCAGCGGAACACGAATCGTCCATGAACTCTCGCGACGAAACCCTTTCGATCCAGAGATCTCCTGACGAGCCAGGTAGCCACCTGAGTCTTGAATGGGCTTGAACAATTCCTGAAGCCGCTTGAGTGCCAGTTCCATGTCTTCGACAACGACACTGATTCGGCTGGTATAAATGATCTTTCGTTCCACCGTGACTGGTGGCCCATCCCCTGCAGCATCTGCGCCCGCACGCGGTGGCTGGGCAACCTGCGCCTGAGGGGCGACTTGAGGATCCGACGGCGCAGCTCCACAGCCGCTGATCAGGATCAACAGACACAACAGCAAGATGTGCCGCCAGACATGGAAAAGCACCATGATGCCATCACCCCGGTGAAGCTGAGGAATGTCGACAGATGTGAAACCTGATAAACATCAGATCCACATTCCTCCCAGGATATTCCATCGAACTGACGAGTCATGCCGAAATTCGCGGATTTGTCAGCGAGCCCGATCGATCGGCTACTTGATGCCCAGCATTCGATCGAGCGAATCGGCGGTCTGATAGACCAGCGCTTCCGGCCAGTGCTGATACGGGTGGAAGTACTCGAACGTCAGGTAGCCCTTGTAGTTGATCTTTTCGAAGGCATCGAGGACGGCGGGCCAGTTGGTGGTTCCATCCAGCAGCGGCCGGAATGACTCCAGTGAGGAATCTGTTCCCTTCTTGGTGAATTCCTTCAGATGAACGTTCTTGATTCGCTTCCCCAGAATTGGAATCCAATGCTCCGGGAACTGGTACTGCATGATGTTCCCGGTGTCGAAGTGGACATGAATCCGATCACTCTGGAAACTGTCGACAAACTCATTCATCTCCATCGGCGTCATCAGAAAACCGTTGAAGAAGATGTTTTCCATATTCAGATTGACCTTCAGCTTTTCCGCCGCCGGGATCAATTTGCCGATTGCCTCTTTGGCACGTGATAGACAAAGATCATTGGCAACCGGCTCGTAATCGGTCCGCCAGGGAATATGGACGGCCCCCGGTACGACCAGGACGTTTTCGGTTCCCAGATCATGAGCAGCCTGGGCGATCAGGCCAGCCAGTTCCAGCGCACGCGCTCGCTTGGCCGGATCATGACTCGTAAACGGATACGGCCAGAACAGAAACGAACAGATCCCGCTGATCTGGATCCCGATCTTGTCCGCCAGCTGACGAATGGCCGTGTACTCTTTCGTCCCTGATTTGGGAGAGAGATCATTATCGAGATCATAATTGAGTTCGATCCCGTCAAACCCGGCTGCCTTGGCCAGTTTCAGGCACTGTTCGATCGACATCTTATCGGGATAGGGAAACGCCCACTGGTTGATCGATTTCTTCATCGCGTAGCGTTTACCTGGCTTGGCAGCAACGTCTGCAGCGGCAACGGCAGGCAATCCAAACGGTCCCTGCAGCGTTGCCACTGTTCCAGCCGCGGCCAATGCCGAACCCAGGACTGCCCGACGTGAAAAGCCCGCTGCTTCCTGCGAAATCGATTGATCGGCCATGATGGACTCCAGGTATGTGAAACTCAGGAATGATTCCGCAGAATCCTACCGGTCATCCACAACCAGAGCAATTCGATCAACTGTCGATCATCGCCACCAATTCGTTCGCTCGTTTCGTGACCGCGCAGTTCAGATGAACCAGAAACAAACGACCGCAACGAGAGTCGGCAGAATTGCCCCCAGCATCAGTCCCAGGGGACTGATACCATCCGAGCCGAAGGCCTTTGATGTCTGCAGGATTCCAACACCCGCCGGGTTTGGCGCGTTCGCAATCACCGTGAGCCCACCACCTGTGACAGCACCCGCCACCAAGGCATACTTCAGTTCGGGGCTGAGTCCTTCGACGAGTGAACCCAGGTACGTCAACGCCGCGTTGTCGGTGATGGCCGTCAGTCCCGTGGCGCCGAAAAACAACAGGGATCCATTGAGGTTGGTGATCAGCGGTCGCAGCCAATACTCCTGCAGGCTGCCGAGTGTGACCAGTCCCGCCAGAAAGAATCCGACGAGTAATCCTTCGCGAAGCTTGAGCGAATCCTGATATTCGTGCGTTGCCGTTGTCAGCCCCAGGAATAACATGAACACACCGAAGAAGACGTCAGGATGATGAGCAAAAAGGACGACCGCAGCGAGACTGATCAGGTGCAGGATCGTCAGCCAGACCGGCACGCGTCCACTGCGGCTTTCGACTGGCTCGACTGACATTAAATCTTTCCGGAAGATCAATGCCACAATCGCCGTTGAAGCCGTGGTACTTAACACGGCGCGCCAGCCAAAGTGCGTCATCATGAACTGTGTATCCCAGCCCCAGGTGTGTGCCACCATCAACACGGGCGGGGCGGCGAAGTGCGTGAGCGTGCCGCCGATCGAGACATTCACGAACAGCAGACCCAGTGTTGCATACGCGAGAGTCTTGCTGATTGCTTGATCGAAGTAGCGACGTTTCAGCACGATCGCCAGCAGTGTCATCGCTGCTGGTTCTGTAATGAACGAACCGAGAAGCGGACCGATCGCCAAGGCCGATACGTAAAATGCCAGCCCTTGCTTCATTGGCAATCGGTGGGCCAGCGCGTTCAGGATTCCTTCGGCGAGAGCGACGACCGGACGCGTGGCAGCCACCACCATCACCACCAGCACAAACTTCGGCTCGGTGAAGTTCAGACCCTCGATGTAATGTACCGCTTTATCAAGCGAACGTTCGATTGCAGCGATGCAGAGGAACAAGACCGCAGCCCAGAGCCCGAAGACGACCTCCGTTTCTGCCAGGAAATGAAGCACGTTTTCCGGGATCGAGCCAGGCGGGTACTTGTGGGCCCAGCGGGCAAAGTACTTCACCGCAAATGTGTGCAGCACCGCCAGAATGAAAAGAGCAGTCGCAGCAATCTCGATCGATGTCGGGTTCATGAAATCAGTCAGGATTAATTTGTGGATTGGCCGGTGGTGACAGCTTCGTCGCTAGTTCCGGGGGCGGTCTTCACAGGAAGCTTACATTCCGGGACTTCGCGAGGACGCTCCGGTCTCGGCCACCCCAATCCCAGAATCAAGACAGTCAAAACACTGGTCAGTTTGAACTGAATTTCGGAGGAAATCCGCGAGCTTCGACAGGAGGTTTGGCTGTTTCCGGCCGGTCCATCTGTTTCAGCAGCTGCCATAGCATCTGGCTGCGAAGATCCGAGTTGAGTTCGTCGAGAAACAGCTGCGCCAGCATCGGCTCGATGGGAAGCGCTGACGCGATAACGTCGCAGATGTTTCCCAAGGGCAAATCCACGGACATCGCCTGCTGAATCAGTCGCTGAAATTCGACACCGGGGAACAGCTTGCAGAACAGCGACGTGATCTCTTCCGCGCGCTGTTGACGGTCGAAGTCTGGTATAGGAGGGATGAAGTCCGGGCAAAGTTCCAGTTCGCCGATCCGGTAGGGTTGTTCGGCTGGAATTTCGCGAACCACGCGGGCACGAGAAACGCCTCGCAGAACCAGCATGTAACGACCATCTTCCAGTTTTTCATGGGCGACAATACGGCCTAGTCCGACAATGGGATGGATCAGAGGCAGCCCATTCGGAGATGTGCCACCCGGAACCAGCAGACTCATCGCAATCAGTCGCTCGCCTTCCAGAACATCGGCGGTCATTTGACGGTAACGAGGTTCAAAGATGTGTAGCGGCATCGTTGCGTGTGGAAACAGCACAACGCCTGGTAGCGGGAACAACGGTCCCTTTCCTGAAAACTGCAGCATTGAATCGGACTCCACTGCCATTACAGCAAACCTTCTTCAATCGCGATGACCTTGGGAACCAGTTCGTCTTTCAGTGACACAGTCGTTGGATACACTTCGGTATTGGCCAATAACTCCTGAAAACAGTTCTCGAAATCTGTCAGGAAGCGAGCGAGTGCGATTCCCATGTACTCCTCACCCAGCGGTGTCAGTTTCTCATGAGCGGATGTAAAGAGCTTTTTGGCCCCCCCGAAGTTTTCATTGCCAAAATGAAAGAGAGCCACAGCCGCCTGGATCATTCCCTGCAGGAACTTTTTGTCATCCCCTTTGGATTCGGACCAGAGTTCTTCGAACACTTCATGACATTCGAAAAAGTCTTCTTCGTTGAACAGTCGCAGTCCTTCACGATACCGTTCCTGAAAATCAGTCGTCACGCAAGAAGCTCCCGAAGTCGGCTCGCCACAATGTGGGTGCTGCTGGTCACTGGATTGTCTCGTACCTGAGCCACAGACTAACAGACACAACAAACTGTGGTCCACGAAGAATTCCTGTTGGAATCATAACTTTTATGGCAAATACCGCAGCTGATGATGACCGAAAGCAACGTGCCCGCAAGATCGTGCGCGTTCTGGCAAAAACCTATGCAGACGCAGTCTGCGCACTCAACCACGACTCCCCATTTCAACTGCTGGCCGCCACAATTCTCTCGGCCCAATGTACGGACGAGCGAGTCAACATGGTGACTCCAGAATTGTTTCGCCGCTGGCCAACGGCCCATGAACTGGCGGAAGCCCCTCAGGCGGAGGTCGAGGAGGTTGTGAAATCAACAGGGTTTTTCAGGGCCAAGGCGGGAAATCTGATTGGAATGGCCAAAGGGCTGGTCGAGAAACACAACGGTGAGCTTCCGCAGACACTCGAAGAATTGATCGTTCTGCCGGGTGTCGGCCGAAAGACCGCCAACGTTTTGCTGGGAACGGCGTTTGGAATCCCCAGTGGTGTCGTAGTTGATACGCATGTCAAACGCATCAGTCAGTTACTCGGCCTGACGGAAAGCGATTCCCCGGAACAAATCGAGCGAGTTCTGATGGACCTGCTGCCCGAGAAGGAATGGATCAACTTTTCGCACCGGCTGATACATCACGGGCGACAGATCTGCATTGCCCGCCGCCCCAGGTGTGCAGAATGTCCGCTGCTTAGCCACTGTCAACGCGTCGGACTTCCCGAATTGAAGTGACGCTGGGCCAACACCTATTTGAAGCTGGCCAGGGAGTAGGGTGGGGCCAGTGGCGCTTCGCCGCGCAGGCCCACCAACAATCCTTAGTGTTCAGGTCTGGTGGTTCGGCGCTTTAAGCGAGCTGGTTCCACCCTACGTTGAAAATTATGGTTGTCCTGGTTCGCGACACTCAAAAGCTGTCGGAAGCGAGCGGTACGACATCACCTTCGTGCTCGAAATCCGCCATCGGAAGGTCGTCAGATTTACGTTTGATGGGACGCATCTGAGCGATCGAGGGCTCCACGACAAAATCCTGGCCGATTTCGGGAATTGCGACAGGAAGATCCATGCTGGGTGGTGCCACGGCCGTAGCCCGTGCCGATGGCCGCTGCTGACGTGGATCGTCGACCTTGATCTTTGTCGATTTTGCCGGTGAAGCTTCGGTCTGCAGCCGGAACCGGACATCGCCAATGGCGAGTTCGTCACCTAAAGTGAGGCCTGCTTCCTTACGAACGCGCGCGCCATTCACAAACACGCCATTCGTACTTCCCAGATCACGAATTACGTACGAACTGTTGACTTGAGCAATACAACAGTGCTTACGTGAAATCTTGCGACTGTGCGTCAACGAAACATCGCAATCGGATTGGCGACCAATCAGGACGATCGCCTTTTCCAACGGAATCAAGCACAGCCCTGGATCGAGCGGGACAAGAAATGCCGACATGAGGTGGCCTCCGGAAGTGCAGTTCCTTTGCGAATATACGCAAGAAGAGCTGTAAAGGGAATCCGTACCTTTGAATGTTAAAAAGTTTGTACAAAACTTCAGTTGAAATTCCCGCTCTAATTCGATCGGCAAAGGCCCAACGCACCGGACAGAAAAGAAGCAAGTTTCGCTGAAAACAGTAACGAATTACGGGGGACTCCGTCGCCTGTGATTTGGGACTCCTGATCCCTTTTCCTGCAAATTCCGCCTATGGACGGGCATTCTCCAAAAATCCGACAAGGTCGGCGTGAGAAAAGTCCGCCGATGTCGCGGCAGTCTTCGCCGCGCAAAGGCCTTATGTCATTTTGGTAACCCACATTCTGTGGTGGTTTTCGACTGCGCTCTTACATATGTATTGGGTGAATTCCGTTATTTGTCAATCCATTTCTGATTCTTCCTGCCGCTCGCTCTGGAAACATTTGACCGGCCAATCTTGCCGAATGGCGTCGCAACCGGTAATTTCCGCCCAATCCCTACAGTCGATAAATCGGAATTCGGGTTGCCTCACGGACGTCCCACGGGACAATTCCAGAGGTGGTGGTTGCTGGATGCGACCTCTCGGTTTCTGTGATTTGTAGCGGAGGTTTCCCCGTTCACGCGTACCGTTCGAAAGGAGCTCAAGGATGAGCCAGCTCAGCGTGTTTTGGCCGGAAGAGTGTGACGTATCATCAGACGACATGGTGGACGAACGGATGATTCTGCCATTTCCCCGTTCGCGGTACGATGTCTCCCACCCTCGGATGGATGTGATTACTCGAGCACGAACGTTGTTCGAAAACCGCTCCTGCAAGCATTGCGGCTATCCTGTCGTAGAACCTCTTGAGTTGGATGACGGTCTGGTCAATTCCAGCGGACGTGAGATTCCCGGGACCGCGACACTGATTGGCTTTGAATGCAAATCGTGCGAAGCGACCTGGACCATTTGAGCGACCGGTTGAGCCGCCGGGGTTCTTGATCTACTGTGGTTCTTGCGGGCTGTAAGTTCCCAAGAACAAAGCACAGGGTTTCAGCCGACTGGAACCCAGTGCTTTGTGTTCTCGGGCCTTCAGCGCATGAGAGGCCAACCATGGCAATATCGCCAAGGGGTGGTACGATCAATGCCATCGGTCTGCCGCATGTCGACATTCGGGGAACAACACACATTCCACCGCAGGTATCAACACCAGGGCGGCGACCTGACGGCGTTCGACTTATCATTGAATGACGCACAGTTGGTTGTAGAGGAACGGACATGGCAGACAGGCAACGGGCAATGTTCAGCACTTTGTTGGGCGCACGTCGCCTGATTTCGCCGAAACTCACGACTGCAGGTCTTTCGACCCGTCACCGCAGCCTCGCGCCTCACCCCATTGGCATTTTCTTCCTGTTCATCGCAACATCATGGCAACCAGTGTCCGCTGGTGACTGGCCACAGATTCTGGGCGTGAATCGCAACGGAATTGCTGTCGACGAAAAGATTGCGGACACACTTCCCGCAGGCGGTCCCGCGAAAGTCTGGCAGGCTGAGATTGGTTCGGGATTCGCTGGAGCGGCTGTCGCGGATCAGAAACTGGTGCTGTTTCATCGACTGGAAAATAAAGACACACTGACCGCGTACGACGCCGAGACGGGAAAGGAAATCTGGTCCCAGGGATTCGAAACAAGTTTCATTCCCCAGATCGTTCCTGACGATGGACCTCGTGCTGTCCCGACGATTTACAAGGATCGCGTTTACGCCCTGGCACCGAATGGTGGACTCTATTGTGTGGACATGAAAACCGGAAAGCCGTTGTGGCAACGGCAGACACAGAAGGAATTCAACGCCCCCGCGGGATACTTCGGTTCCGGCAGTTCACCTCTCGTTGAGGGAAAACTGCTGATCGTCAATGTTGGTGGTGACAAAGCGGGGGCGGGAGTTGTGGCGTTTGATCTTGAGACGGGAATGACTGAATGGAAGTCGGTGAACGATCAAGCCAGCTACTCGTCGCCAATTGCCGTGACAGAATCAGGGACGCGGCATCTGCTCTGTGTGACTCGTATGAACTTTGTTTCGCTGGACCCTGTGACCGGTAAGGAACGCTTTCGAACACCGTTCGGACAGCGCGGCCCCACAGTGAACGCAGCGATCCCCGTCCTGATGAAGAATCAGGTCCTGCTGACAGCCAGTTATGGGATTGGTGCCGAACTGCTGACGATTCAGCCCAACAAGGTTGAAGTGAACTGGAATGACGAAGTCCTGGCGAGCCAGTACACCACGCCCATCGTTCATGATGGAATGATTTATGGTGTGGACGGGCGGCAGGACGGAGGATCAGTCACATTGAAATGCTTCGACCCGAAATCGCGGACGGTGGCGTGGACGCAGACATTGTCAGCCTATGCAACATTGATCGCCGCCGATGGAAAATTGCTGGTCATGCATACCAACGGGTTGCTGAAAGTCGTCGCATTGAACAAGAAGGCCTATCGCGAAATTGCTTCCGCAACTTTACTTCCGGGGACAACGCGAGCCTTGCCCGCACTGGCCAATGGTCGACTGTATGTCCGGAACGACAACACGCTGAAATGCGTTTCACTCGCCAAGTGATTTCGATCGAGGTTCTGCGATCACTCCATGAAGATTGTTCGATCGCATCTGCAATCACCTTCATTCGATATCCATCATGATGATCCGACTCTGGAAATCCAGTGATCTCGATGAACTCCGTCGTATCACGATCGAGGGTTTCGAGGGGATTGCCATCGACCAGAATGTCGAACAGAAGTTTGGTGTGCTGGCTGGTCATGACTGGCGCGATCGCAAGGGCCGCCACGTGGATGAGGATGTCGCCGCCAATCCAGACGGTGTCTTCGTTGCGGAACTTGAAGGGCAGGTCGTCGGATATATTTCCACACGACTGGACCGGGAATCAAAAAAGGGGCGGATTCCGAATCTGGCTGTTGATAAACGAGCACAAGGTCGCGGTCTCGGTCGCCAATTGATCGAATACGCTCTCGACTATTTTCGGCGCGAGGGGATGGCCTTTGCCATGATTGAAACGATGGTGAACAACCCCGTCGGCCAACATCTGTATCCCTCATGTGGATTTGTCGAAGTCGGTCGGCAGATCCATTACGCGGCGAGATTGTAGTTCTCTGTCGTTTCCTGTTTTCTGGTCAAGCGCCGTACGATGTCGCCGAACGAATTGACGCTGGCTGAAAACGGTAACTTCTTCGTCCGTGAACGGATTCGCCGAGTACTGGAATTACTCGCCCCGGGACGATGCGACTACGTTACAAAGGAGCTTTGGAGGAGACTCCCAGGTTTCTGGCCGTCCCCTCAATCAGGTTGTGACCGCCAAAGTCAATCCTGCCATCGCGCGCTGTCAGAAGTGCGGAGAGCCGAAATCCGCACACCCGGGAATACGATTCACGGAATACCTTTTCGGTAGCGAATCCGCGTTGGAGAATCTGAAATCGTCGACATAGGGATCATCGGAACGAAGATGGAGCGAGTGGATCTCTCGTTATTTTTTCCTGTCCGTTCAACTGCTTCATCTCCTCAAGAAAATCAGGGGCTTCTGAAAAGCCAGTGCGCCCCGCCATCCACGCGCCGGCCCACCATCAATTCTCGACGATATTCTGGTGGGCCTGCGCTCGAAGCGAACTGGTCCTACCCTAAAGTGAAAAAGTCGATTGCACTGCGTTCCCGTGATGGTCTGGAAACCCGGACAGACACGGTTTACGATTCGTGTCATCGGAAACAGGTGTCCTCCCGCGAGAACAAGAAATCTGCAATGACGAACCAGACAATCCATCGGCCACCGATCATCGCCCCTTCCATGTTGAAATGCGATTACGCCAACATGCAGCAGGAAATTGAACGGCTCGAGGCGGCTCAAGTATCATGGCTGCATTGGGATGTGATGGATGGCCACTTCGTCCCGAATCTCTCGTATGGTGCGATGCTGATTCGCAGTATCCGATCCCGAACGAAGACATTCTTCGATGCTCATCTGATGATTTCCGATCCGGCCCGATACCTTGACGATTATCTGGCAGCTGGCTGCGATGCGATTACGATTCACATTGAAGCGGTCCCGGAACCGACACAGGTTCTGCGTCGAATTCGGGCAGCCGGGCGACTGGCGGGACTGGCTCTGAATCCCGGAACTCCCGCCGAACGACTGTTTCCCTACCTGCTCGAATGTGATCTGGTGCTGGTGATGAGTGTTGAGCCAGGCTTCGGCGGCCAGAAATTCATGCCACAAGTGCTTGACAAAGCACGAGTTCTGAAGTCAAGGCTGCCGGCTGGCACTTTACTTTCCATCGATGGCGGGATCGCGAAAGAGACAATCGCATCAGCCGCTGCTGCTGGGTGCCAGGTGTTTGTGGCAGGCAGTGCCATTTTCGACGAGGCTGATTATACTTCCGCAGTTCAGAATCTCGAACGACTCGCCGGGCGGGTCGATTGAATTGGGTGTGATCTGTCATTGAAGTTGATGTTTGTGTCTTGTGATCCGGTGGTGAGGCAGGCGCGGGTAAGTTCATCCGCATCTGCAACAGCACCGCAGGACTTGCGCCCGGTTGATAAACAGTTGCCGGCGTTTCGGCGGGGTCGATCCCATGCCGAGTAAGAAGGAAGCGTCAGAGATGAGTACTGCCACTCCCAGTGAAGCCGAATCCGGTGGCGAGACTCCACGTAAGAAGCGTGGTGTTCCGGAAGGGCTCTGGATTTCGTGCGAAGCTTGCAAGAATACGGTCTTTCGAAAGCAGGTTGAAAAAAACCTGTATCTGTGTCCAGACTGCGACTACCACTTCACAGTTCCCGGTCGGGTACGTATTCAACAGTTGCTCGATGAAGACAGCTTTGAAGAGTGGTTCACTCAGCTTTCACCGAAAGATCCGCTCGGCTTCGTCGATTCGAAGCCGTACAAAGACCGATTGGTCGCAGAGCAGCGCAAGTCGGGGCTGACAGAGGCCTGTATTGCGGGACGCGGCTACATGCGAGGTCGCCCGCTGGTGTTTGCCCTGACCGACTCAGCATTCATCATGGGGAGCATGGGCTCGGTCGTGGGTGAGAAGCTGACCCGTGCAGTGGAAGAGGCAACTCGACTGAACCTGCCACTGGTGATCCTGAGTGGATCGGGGGGCGGGGCTCGTATGCACGAAGGGATTCTGTCCCTGATGCAGATGGGTAAAGTCTCGGCCGCACTGGCTCGATACCACGACGCGGGTGGGCTGTTCCTGTCCGTCTTGACGAATCCGACGATGGGTGGTGTCGCTGCCAGTTTCGCATCGCTGGGTGACATCATTATTGCGGAACCCAAAGCGTTGATCGGATTCGCAGGCCCCCGTGTCGTGAAAGCGACCTGCAAGATCGACTTGCCACCGGGTTTTCAGACGAGTGAATTCCTGCTGGAACACGGATTCATCGATCGCATCGTCGCGCGTCCTGAATTGCGATCCGAGATTTCACGACTGATCGACTATTGCGGGATGTGACCCTGCGCGGACCTCTGTCTGACTCGGAATCTGTTCATGCTTGAATTCCTGAAGAAGCTATTTCAATCGCAACCCAAAGTGACGCGATTGGACGTGACGAAGCGATTTCAGCTCGTCAGTCGCGTCGGACAGGGGAGCATGTCCAAGGTCTGGCGTGCCATCGACGGGCGCACAGGTAAAACCGTTGCGCTCAAACTACTTGATATCGATAAGACCAAGCGGCTGGAATCGCGGTTCAAGGGAATAAAAACGCCGAAGCCCTCGGAAGGCGAAGTTGCGGTCAAACTGAATCATCCCCACATCGTCAAAACCTATGAATACGGGATCACCACCAACAACGAGCAATATCTGGTGATGGAGTTTGTGGAAGGAGTCAGCCTCAGCTTCCTCGTCGACGTTCAGAATGAAGTGATGAAGCGGAATCGCCTGCGATTCATGATCGAACTCGGCGAAGCGATCGAATACTTCCATCGCCAGAACTGGATTCATCGCGATATCTGTCCGCGCAACGTGATCCTCGACGAAGAATACTCCATCAAACTGATCGACTTCGGACTGGTTGTGCCCAACACGCCCGAGTTCCAGGCTCCGGGGAATCGGACAGGAACCGCCAACTATATGGCCCCGGAATTGATCAAGCGGCAACGAACTGACCAACGCATCGACATTTTCTCGTATGCGGTGACCTGTTACGAAATGTATGCGAAGAAGCTTCCCTGGGAAGCGGCTGAAACACTGGATGCGGTTGTCCAGCACATCAATACTCCGCCAGACGACCTGCGGACTCATTGTCCCGATATTGATCCGCGGATTGCCGATGTGATCATGAAAGGGCTGGCAGTCGACCCACGTGACCGGTGGCAATCGATGGGAGCGATGCTGGAACCGCTTCGCGAAGTCCAGGCTTCACCGGTCAAACCGAATCGCAAGTAGATCATCGGTAGATTGCATGTTTGGTTCTGGGAAGGGAATCCAGGGGACCGAAGGAACGACTGTTTTCGACTTTGGTTAATTGGCAGATTCCCGAAGGATCAGGTTTAGCCCGTGTCATCGTATTCCCCATTCCTTGGAACCCCGGCACCGCGACCTGGTTCGCCAGCTCCCGCTGCCAGTGCACCACGTCCCGTCAGTGGTGCCTCGCTGAATGAGCTGAACGCTTCGCAGCGCGAAGCTGTCGTCACGCCCTCAGGGCCACTTCTGGTTCTTGCTGGAGCTGGCACAGGCAAGACGCGAGTCATTACGTTTCGGATGGCGGAATTGATTCGTCAGGGAATCGAACCTAACCGAATTCTCTCCGTGACGTTTACCAATAAAGCCGCCCGTGAAATGCAGGAACGCATGAGCGGCCTGCTTGGCAAGCGGATGAAGTCGCGACCGAACATCTCGACGTTCCACTCGCTTTGCGTGCGAATTCTGCGGGAAGAAATCGAAGCCTTGGGATACCCCAAACAGTTTGTGATTTATGACCGCGGTGATCAGGAATCGGCGGCCCGTAAAGCTCTGCGTGACATCCGTGTCACTGATGCGGCGATGAAGCCGGCAGACCTGATTTCTCGCATCAGCCGCTGGAAGATGGAAGGGATTCTTCCCGAACAGGCTCGAGACTTTGTCGAAGATGATCGCGACTCACTCGCCGCCATGGCCTATCGCCGCTATCAGCAGTCGTTACGGGCGGGCGGTGCGGTCGATTTTGATGACCTGCTGCTGCTGACCGCACAATTGTTCGACGAGTTTCCTGAGGTTCTGAAACGCTGTCAGGACCGGTTCGATCATGTGCAGATCGATGAGTATCAGGATACAAACGAGATGCAGTTTCAGATCGTTGCGGCGCTCGTTCGCCCACATCGCAACCTGTGCGTGGTGGGTGACGACGATCAGTCGATCTATGGCTGGCGCGGGGCTGAAGTGAAGCATATTCTCGGCTTCCAGCAGCAGTTTCCTGGGGCCAAGGTCGTTCGACTTCAGGACAACTACCGGTGCACAACACAGATCATCGAACTGGCCAATCAACTGGTCCATCACAATCGAGGCCGACACGAAAAGAAGCTGATTGCTCACAAGACGGGGACCGAAGTCAATCTGCGTTCACATTCCGATGAACAGGTCGAAGCTGAAGCGGTCGTGCGTGAGATCAATTACCTGATCAAGGAATTGCGAGTGCCACCGCAGGACATTGCCATCCTGTTCCGGACAAACGAGCAACCGCGTCTGTTTGAATCTGAACTGCGGCGCGTACGAGTTCCCTATCTGCTTGTCGGCGGTCAATCCTTTTTTGATCGGCGCGAAGTGCGCGACATGATGGCTTACCTGAAGTTATTGGCATGCCCGACGGACGAAGTTTCCCTGCTGCGGATCATCAACGTCCCGGCGCGCGGGATCGGCGATGCCTCGGTGGAACGACTGCTCAATCGCGCAGTGAAGTCAGGTCGCAAGCTGTTTGAAATCATCCCGGAAGCCCTGGCCGAAAAAGAAATCACGGTCAAAACGGCGAACGCCATCGAGGCCTTCCGCAAATTGCTCGATGACTTTCGCGAACAATTCCGGAACCCCAGTCTGCAACTCTCGTCAACCTTCGAAAAGCTGATCGAATCGATCGATTACGAGTCTGAAATTGCCAAGCAGTACAAAGATGCTGGTCAGCAATTGGCGCGAACTGCGGTGATCGAAGAATGTGTCGCGGCCATGCAGCAGTATGAACAACGATGTGAATCCCCCAGCCTGTTGGATTTCCTTGAGCAATCGTCGCTGGCGGGAAATGATCGCGAGTTTGGAGAATCGGACGAATTCGAACAACCGGCCGTAAAACTGATGACGTTGCACAGCGCCAAAGGACTGGAGTTCCCGCGCGTTTATCTGGTCGGCTGGGAAGAAGGGATCCTGCCACATCAACGATCGATCGAGGATGAATCACCCACGGCGGTCGAAGAAGAACGTCGTCTGGCCTATGTCGGCATCACGCGCGCACGCGATTACCTGTCGATCTCGCATGCGCTGACTCGCGTGAAATGGGGGAAGCGACGGGAAAGCATACCTTCACGGTTCCTGCGAGAAATGTATGTCCCCATCTCCAAGCCTGATTCGGGACCTTCACCTGCAGAACATTAGAACGCAACTCATTTAAGTGTGGCGTCCCGCGGGCATCAAACTGCAGCGTCTAACCCATGTTTCG
>CAZSTW010000002.1:0-23934 GCA_964609845.1 uncultured Planctomycetaceae bacterium
GAATAATTGGATCCTTCAGTGGATCGATCCCCTCCTTGTCCGTCGACCAAACCCCCTTGCCCGTCGAATAATCCAGGATCCAGATACTGTCAAAGTCATCGTCGCCCCAGGTCGCAGGAGCGTCCTGGGGCTCGAGTGACTTTGCGAGAGCTGGAATATTGCCATGTTCCCAGACCATGAGAACAAGGTGTTTCTTAGTCTTTACGTCCTTGGCGGCATCATCGGTATCGGTTTCTTTATAGGTCGTCGTGATCGGCAAGTTGTACAGCGAGGCCAGTGGCGACGCTGTCTGGAACATTCGGGAGTGGTCTGTATCTTTCCCTGTATCCAACTTCGGGGCATAGACGTGTCGGGGGACTCCAAACTTGTTGACGATGACCTGGGGAAGCTTGAGTGAGCGGTTCAGCCCCGCGCAGGACAAGTTCCCCTTGTCGATCTTCTTCGGCAATTTTTCGCCATGTCTGACGATCACTACCTTCAGATTGGCATCTGGGTCAGCCGTGGCGACCGAATACGGGAGAATTGCCAGAAACCCTAGCAGACACGATTTCAGAAAGTTCTGCTTCACGGGAGTGCATCCTTTTCAAACAGGCAAGGAAACCGTCAAGACCGAACATTTTCGGCCGGATGTCGTCATTCTGTACAATGGATACGACATCCACAATGCCCCCCAACCTTAGACAGATTTGAATCAACTGCTGTTGCGTTTTAGTAACCGTGCTGCTTCGCGATGGCATGGTGTATACGCTCGTGACGGGTGGCGCTATTCACGGACAGGCTGCTGGAAGAATAGTACCTGACCGACGTATCAGCATTCTGCGATCAGCGTCGGTGTGGCAGAGCGTCTTCAGGGTTCGTATGATTTTGGCAGCGACCCCAGGTCCTGACCCGGTCGGGTCGGGGGCCGTATGAAGACGAAGGCACCGGGAAAGGTTTGATGATGACTGTACAGCAGGTTCTGATTGACGGGCAGTGGACAACATCGGCAGGGACATCAACATTTCAGGCCGTTAATCCGAAGACGAAAGAGCCGCTGCCGGGGAAGTATCCAATCAGTCCCTGGGCAGAGATCGTACGCGCGATTGAAGCGGCGTCACGTGCGGCAGCGATCGTCCGCGACTGGAGTGGTGATCGTTTTGCCGCGTTTCTCGAAAAGTTTGCAGACCGAATTGATGCGCGTGCTGCCGAATTGATTGAGATCGCAAATCTCGAAACCGCGTTGCCAGTTCAGCCGCGGCTGAAGGATGCCGAACTTCCTCGAACTTCGAACCAGCTTCGCCAGGCCGCTCAGGCGGCTCGCGATGGCTCGTGGACCAGTCCGACAATTGATTCTGCACCAAACATTCGATCGATGCTGCGACCGATCGGGCCGGTGGTCGTCTTCGGACCCAACAATTTTCCGTTTGCATTCAACAGCGTCGCCGGGGGCGATTTTGCAGCTGCCGTCGCTGCTGGCAATCCCGTCATCGCCAAGGGACATTCTTCTCATCCCGGCACGACACGGATTCTCGCCGAGGAAGCTCAACTCGCAGCAGCTGAAACAGGGATGCCAGCGGGATTCGTACAACTGATCTATCGAACCAGTCATGACGACGGCAAACGACTGGTCTCGCATCCCGCGATCGGTGCTTCGGGCTATACGGGGTCACGCTCGGCGGGCAGTCAATTGAAAGAGGCGGCAGATCGCGTTGGCAAGCCCATTTATCTCGAGCTGTCCAGTATCAATCCCGTTTATATTCTGCCCGGGGCGATCCGCGAAAGAAGTGCCGCGCTGGCGGAACAGTTTGCTTCAAGCTGCCTGATGGGTGTGGGACAGTTCTGTACGAACCCCGGACTGGTCGTGGTTCAGGCCGGAGCCGAAACTGAAGACTGGATTCGACAGGTCGCTGAGCGATTCCAGGCTGCTCCCGTCGGTACACTGCTGGGCCCCAGTGTCCAGAGTCATCTGGAAGCGGGAGTTCAAACACTTGCCGCCCATGGTGCCACAATCGTCACAGGTGGAGCCAGTGGCGGTGGAGCGGGATATTGCTGTCAGAACACATTGCTGAGAGTCACGGGAGCCAGGTTTATTTCGTCTCCCGCAGCACTTCAGACCGAAGCGTTTGGCAATGCATCGCTGATCGTTGTCGTGGATTCCGAAGCGGAATTCATCGGGGTCACGCAGGCATTGGAAGGAAACCTGACTGGTTGCCTGTACACTGCAAATGATGGCAGCGACGATCCCCTTTATGACCAGATCGCCCCGATCCTGCGTCAAAAGGTTGGCCGATTGCTGAATGACAAGATGCCGACAGGGGTTGCTGTCGTTTCTGCGATGAATCACGGAGGACCGTTCCCCGCAACGGGGCATCCAGGGTTCACTGCTGTCGGAATTCCAGCTTCTCTCAAGCGGTTTGCGATGCTTCAATGCTACGACGGAGTTCGACCACATCGACTTCCCGCGATGCTCGCCGACAAGTCTCCGCATAGTGCGCTGTGGCGGATGATTGACGGCAAGCTGATGCAGGGTGACGTACCAGCGAAATAGAAGTTTGACTTCGCCGCGGGGTCAAGGGAATTTGAGCCCCCGCGCTGAAGCCAATGTCCTTCGGAGTTACTTCGGGGGATGCCTGGCAAGGTGATCGTCGCACGTCGGATCACCGTGGGACACAAGATCAAGGAGGAGACTATCGTGTCTGTTCAGCAGTCCAAAGCATCGACCGGTTACTGGACCTGGGCCGGCGTGTTAGCGTGCGCCGTGGGCAGCTTAGTGGCTGGGTTTGTGCTGTTTGTCGAAGCCCCTCCCCCCAGTCGCCTGGCCATCGTCACCGGCAGCCGCGAGGGAGCTTACTTTCGATTCGCACAGCGTTATGCCGAATTGCTGAAGCACGATGGAATCACACTCGATATTCGCACGACAAAAGGCTCGGTCGAGAATGTGAATCTGCTACGTGACGAAGATTCCGACGTTTACGTCGGGATGGTGCAGACAGGGATCGCAGACCCCGCTCAGTGCGAAAAGCTGTATTCACTCTGCAGCCTGTATCGAGAGCCACTCTGGATCTTCTATCGAGGTTCCGAAACGGTTGACCGGCTTTCACAACTGATCGGGCGGCGAGTTGCGATTGGTCCGGAAGGGAGTGGAACGCGAGCCATCGCGCGACAGCTCTTGCAAGCCAATTCAATCGACGATACTCAGGCCGAATTTGTCGCCAAATCCGGAAACGATGCCGCTGAAGCATTGGAGCGTGGTGAAATTGACGTCGCGTTCTTCGTCGCAGGAATTGATGCTTCGTACATTCAGCGCCTCATGCAGGACCCGACAATCAAGCTGGCGGAACTCGCCAACACCGAGGCCTATCTGAAGCGATTTCGGCATCTGTCGACAGTTACAATTCATGCGGGCTTGATCGATCTGAAGAAGAACATCCCCGCCAACGACATTGTTCTGCTGTCACCCGCCGCAACACTCGTGGGACATCGGTCACTTCACCCCGCGTTGATCGCTCTGCTTTTGAAGGCCGCTTCGCGAGTTCATCGACATGGCGATCTGTTGTCGAATCCGAACGAATTCCCATCGACAGCGTTCATTGATTTGCCGCTGAGCGACAACGCTGAAAACTTCTTTCGCCATGGTCCACCGGTATTGCAGCGGATTCTTCCATTCTGGCTGGCATCACTGGTCGACCGTATGAAGCTGATGATCATCCCCTTGATCGTCCTGCTGATGCCGTTGATCCGCGCGACGCCCCCACTGGTTCGCTGGAGAACTCGACGGAAGATTTATCTGTGGTATGTCGCACTCCGACAGATTGATCAGCGGGCGATTGTCGGCATGTCTACGGTGGAAGCCCAGCGATCACTCGACGCACTGATGTCGCTGGAACAGCAGATCGCCAATCTGGGTGTGCCGCTGAGCTACATGGAAGAGTACTACAATCTTCGCCTGCATTTGAATCTGGTGCGAACACGCGTTGAGTCAATGCTTCGCTCTTAAGCGGGCCCAAGCCGATTCAACATGTCTATCGACAGATAAAGTTCGATGTGGGGGAATGATCGTCGAAATTCGATCAGATCCCTACGCGTGATTGCGCCTGAATTGACCCCCAGCCATTTCAGACGTTTCATGTCTGCCAGGATGAAAAGGTCGTCCCTGGTCAGATGTCTTGAGTTCATGGCGAGTGCGGAAAGACGGTGGCACTTTACGACGTCAGCGATATTCTCTCGTGAGATTGAAGGTCCCCAGAGTGCGACGAGTCGAAGGTCTGGAAGATCCGGCAAACCGCTGATGATGGAATCGAGTTCCCGAGATCGATTTTCAGATTCCACGGACAGGAACTGGAGTTTTGGGGTGATTGAAGGGAGATCCGCAACGACCGCTTTCGGAAATCTTCCCGTCGTCAGATAAAGCCCAATCAGAGATGGCCATGAAAAAAGTTGGCGAGTGAGTTCGGTGGAGAAATTCGGATCGAAGGCTCGAGCGGCATTCAAAAAGAATGGAAGATTTCGAATCGCTTCGGGCCATGCGAACAGTGGACCGGTGCTTTCTGCCCGACCGAGATTAAACTCAATAATTTCCAGCAGTCCATCGCGCCACAGATCTTCCAGCCAGAGCATACTTCCAAGTTCATCCGTCTGTTCGCGATTGCTTGGTGAATTGGTCGCCCAGCAGGAAAAGATCCACCGCCCGAAGTATGTCCCGATTCGGCAGTGGGCAGGTGTCTGCCAGTACGCCGGACAGATTTGCTCCCAGCGTTTCAGACTTTGTTCCGGGTCGTCATTGTGGCGGCAGACGTACGATGAGCCGCGGACAGTCGAACAAACCGAGAGAGTTGGAAATGTACTTCCAAGCGGGGCGAATGCCTGGTCCTGCGCCAGACTCATCCGCATCCACGTCGCGAGCATCTTTTTTCGTCGATGGAGACAGTCTGCAAGATCCAGTCTCGCAGAAATCTCCTCGGGATTAATGCGGATCTGCTCGATGCATTCTGCGAGGCTCGTCATTTCATTCTTCACTTCATCAGGTTGAACCGTGGTTCGCTTCGCTCAGGTCAAGAACCTCGAATGACGCCGAAGCCTTGTGATCAACTTCCTGGCAGAGATGAGTCCGAAAGAGCGTCGATCGCTCGAAGCATTCGAGTCCAGCTTTGTTCCGTACGAGCCACGAACTCGGCCCACTTGCGATCCATTTCATGCACAAGGGTGACGATGCAGCCGGTCGCATCCGGTTCAATGGTCAGCGTGACTTTGGAGGGGGCATCAGACACGACATCCGCGGGATCATTTTCCCCGACAATCCAGGTAAACGCGATCCGGGACGGTCTGACCAACTCCAGATAGTTCCCTCGGTGAACTGCTTCCATTCCGCCTCGCATGTCAGAGAAACAGAATTTGCCACCGACTTGCGGGTCGATTTCAACGCGCCGCATCTCACCTGAAAGCCCGATGCCTTTCAGTGCACTGGCCATCCATGACCGAACTTTGGCGGGATCAAGCCAGGCATCAAACACCTGTTCGGCAGGAATTTGAAAGCGGTATGAAGCACGAGCGTCAATTGTTGAGCGATTTGAAGACTTCATCACGTCACCCCGAGGCTGCGTTTTGGAATCGGATTGAGTTTGGGCAATGATCCGTATTGCGTTGCGACCGATTCAGCCGGACTGCATCACGCTTCGGCTGATGGCCCGAAACATAATCTCGTACCTTTGCTACTCAAGATTCTCAGCGACCAGTTTTTCTCCGGTTGCGGGTGGAACCAGTGTTGGGTCACCCGCAAGGAGTCCTCGCTTCACAAGAAAACGGTCTGCTGCAATCAGAGTGGTGGTGCGCCACGGATCTTTATTGAAAAAGCCATGCGACTGTCCAATCGCCAATTGAATCTCGGTCGTCGTATTTCCCGCAGTCTTCAGATCGGCATAGGCAAGATCCCAGCCTTTTTTCCAGTGATCCTGACTTCCGAAGAAGACAATTGCCGGAGGAAAATCAGCCTTGAGAAATCGTCGCACGTCAATTTCAGGATCTTTCGAATCGTCGAGTGCAAAAGCAGGGTTGAACAACAGATACGCTGCCACGCTCGTGTCAATTCCTTCGGGATCTGAAGGGTCATTCAGTCCGGAATTGGTGGTTGCCAGAACGGCAATATGCCCACCTGCGGAACCACCTCCGGTAATGATCCGCTTACTATCAACGCCCAGCTCATCCGCATGTTGCTTGAACCATCGAATTGCGGACTTGGCGTCGGTGATACAGACTCGCTTACGTGTCTCTCCCTGCGGTAACTGATCTGCCTGTCTGGCATTCAACATCTGGTATTCGGCCGTGGCACAGACAAGACCTCGGCTGGCAAAGTACGCACAGGCAACACGGAATTGATCCAAAGTTCCGCCACTCCATGCGCCACCGTGAAACAGGATCACCCCCGGAACCCTGGATTTTGCCGGATGGTGGTCAAGAGGCGAAAAGATCTCAAGTCGTCGTGGTTTGCCGGCAGAGTGCTTGTAAACGACGCTTCTCCCAACCATCTCATTTGCTTTGAGTAAAGCGGACTTCGGAGCAGTATCATCCGCAAACAAGACAGGCGCAGCAATCAGCATCAGGCCAAATGCGAATAACGTTGAAGAATGTCTCATCGTGAATGCTCCAAAGGGAAGTTGCTCGTCACTGAGTTTCAGCACATTCGGTCAACTTGTCCATCCATCGCTGGACCTGAATGGCATCCTGATAGGTCGCTCCTGCGGGAACAGTGGTCTGCCCCCGAACGACTCGACAGAAGGTTCTCTGTTCTTCAGCCATCATTCCGGCCGGACTGCCAGCACCTGTACGGATTTCGAGCGGCATGGGCCATTCGGCTGATTCGGACCAGACTTCGATCGGGCGAGGATTGGGAAGAATTCTTGCTGACCAGTCTTTCCCGAAGACTTCCATCCTGTCGAATCCCCGAGGAGCCATGCCGGGCGGGGTCATGTACGATGCGGTAAAGGTTGCCAGAGTTCCATTGGCCCACTGTAACTGTGCGTTCGCCAGATCAATGGCCCCCGATGATGTTCGATGATAGCACGCTTGAAACCGCGTCGGCTCGGCTCGATCTAACAGCACCTGAGTCGCATACAGATCGTGCACCATGGCGGCATGTAATGGGTTTTCCCCGGGAAACGCTGCCACGATGCTGGCCGGTCGATGCCGAACACAGTCAATAAAGTCTGGCGGACCACGCCGAGCAGTTTCTTCGCGAAGCTGCTGGAATTCGCTGTTGAACAGGATGATATGCCCCAGCATCAGATTGGAAGAATCGGGGCGTATGAGCGGACCGAGACTGAGAGCATCTTCGAGATTGTCAGAGACTGGCTTTTCGAGCAGGACAGACTTACCTGCGGCCAGCAAGATCCTTGCAACGCGGACATGTTCAGCGGTCGTGCAGGCGACGACCCACGCTTCCGCCATTGATTCGTGAAGTGCCTGTTCAACAGATGTCCAACCCGGCACACCGGGAATTTCGGTCATCAATTGTGCCAGGCTGTCAGCACGCCTGGCAACGAGTGCCACCAGTTGGGCTTCGGCAAGTCCCGCCAAAGTGAGTGCATGGAGACGGCCGAATCGCCCCAGGCCCACTACGCCGATTCGAACGGGGTCATATCGCATATATGTTTCTCTGGTTCGATGGTTTCAAGGAGTCAATGGCTGAAGCCGGAAGCTAAAGAGACGCCAGGTGGTCATGTCATGAAAAAATGGTGAAGTGCGGGCAGATTGGAGAATACCGATTATCAGCAGTTTTTGCCGTTCATCAGTTTAGTTCTGTTCCAACCTGCCATCGCGATCCAAATGGCGTCGGCAATCTCGATACATCATGCACCAAGCGATTCTTGCGTACAGTTCCCGCAGATCGAAACGGGACCGTATCCCGACTACCTGTCATTTCGGACGGCCTTCAATCAAATCGGTGACCTCGTCTGACGAAACACGGCATCTGTTCGGCAAGTTTGGCCGATCAAATGAGTGTCTGACAACTTGCGGTACGAGGGGAACGCGGCCTCACCTTGAGGAAGTTGTGGTTCGCCCTCGTGAGGACTCGACGGAGCAAGTCCCCATCTCACCACAGGCTGCATACTTGTGTCTGTGACTTCGCGGGCTGATCGCGCGCACTGGTTCGTCCCGAGCCGGAAAGATTGCTCTATGATTCGCTTCCAGAATTCTCGCTGGTTTTTGTCGGTCGTTGTGGCGGCATTGACTCTCGCCAGTTCATCCGGGTGCAAGCAGATGTCATCCTGGAAGAACATGTCGCTGAGGCCTTCGACATCAACGGCTGACCCATTCGCATATCCACAGAACAGCGATACGTATTTCCATCAGCCTGAAGGGGCTCCGCTGTCGCCTGTGCCTGACCTGCCAGCCCCCGGGCCAGAGCTTCCGTCGCCGGGCCCATCGTCCCCGATGGACCCGCCTCCTCCACCTGTACCTTCCGAGGGTGCAAACGCTCCGAAAGGTCCACGCGGATCGGTGACCTCGCGACTGAAACAATTGATGACCCCACGCCCCGTCAGCTTCTTTAACAAACGCGAAGTCGTTTCGGAAACCGCAGAGACATCACCACGGAATTCGCAGCCCGCTGTATCAAATTCCACGCGTCGCCCTGTCGTTGCGGCTGAAGAATATCGCCCATCAGCGAATATCGAACGAGCCAGTTCTCGCCTGGCGAATCAGTCATTACCGGTCGACAACAGTCAACAATCGTATTCAGAACCAGCCCCGAAGAGTGGACCGAAGATCATCGTAACACCTGGTTATGGTTCGTCGTTCCCGGCGAAACCACTTGCGGATGGTCCGGTGATTACGCCGGGTTCCCAGTACATGCCCAATCCCATGGGGCGTGATGTTCCGATCGAAAAGTGGCCTCATACCCAGATGGCAGAACCGAAACGTGGAACGGTTCATTTGAGAAAACAACCGGCCCCTGTCTCGGCAGATGCGTTTGTTCCTGCTGAACAACTTCCACCTCAAGCTCAGCCAGTTCTGGCTCCGCCTGTATTGGCCCCTCCTGCTGCGAGCCCAAGTCCGGCAAGCGTTCCCTTGCTGCTTCCGCCAGGCCCTTGACCGATTTCCCGCACGACGCATGCTACCCATTCGTCCAGGACGGGGCTCCGCGAAAACTCTCCAGCCCCGACTGACCTGAGTTTCAAAAAATCGGGTGTCCTGTAGAGATTTTGCGATCTCCATTTGGTTTTGGTTCAGTTTGATTAGAATGTTCGTCAGGTGTCAGCGACCAAATTACACAGGGGCTCTGGCCTGCTGGGATGGTCTGCTGTGGTCATCATGCGGGGTTTTTCCAAAGAGATGGAACGATGAATCGACGGCCCGAAGGATTCCGGGGCATCCCTTCCCCACGCCGCGCTGGTATTCAGATCGCCACCTGCCTGGCACTATTGCTTGGCATGGGAGTGCTGTTGCATCGCGCTCCAGCCCAATCACCTCCTGACGAACCTCCTGTGGCAGAAAGTCCTGCCAAACCGACCAAAGCGGCGGCACCAGCACCGAAAGGGATTCCGCGCGAACCGATGGAAGTCCTGATTGCTTTGGGGCCCTTTTTATATCCGTTGGGGCTGGCATCCATCGTCGTGGTCTGGTTTTCCATCGAACGCCTCGTCGTTTTGAGACGAGGTCGGGTGATTCCGCGGCCGTTTGTTCGACGATTTTTTGAGCACCTGGAAGAGGGAAAACTCGATCCCAAGTCTGCCTTGAAGTTGTGCGAAGAGAGTGGCAGTCCGATTGCTTTTATCTTTGCACATGGCCTGCGGAAGTGGGGGAAGAGCAGCGTTGAGGTCGAACAGGCGATCATCGATGGCGGAGAACGCCAGGTCAGTCAGCTTCGCAAACATTTGCGAGTGCTGAACGGGGCATCTACCGTCGCCCCGCTGCTGGGGTTGCTGGGAACGGTGGTCGGGATGATTGAATCGTTCAACACGATTGCAACAAAAGCGGCGATGGGAAAATCGGAGGAACTGGCGGCCGGGATCGGATTGGCCTTGTTAACGACAGCTGTTGGCTTGATGATCGCCATTCCCGCACTGATCATGTACATGTATCTGTCTGGGCGAGTTGACGCGTTAGTGATTGAAATGGATGGACTTGCGCAGGAACTTGTCGACCTGATCTCCGCTGAAGGGCTGGCGGAACAGGCTCGAAATGGTCCTAAAAATGCCGCCAAGCCACCCGAAACACGGAAAGCGGTTTGAAGATCGCTGAATCAGGAGGATCGGCGGTCCCAGAGGCACAAACGTCGAGCCCCGGTTAAAACTCCGGGTTGACCCCGGGGATCACCAGATGTCGAGCGTCAATCAAGGGGACAATCCCGCTGAAGAAACCCTCGAAAAAGTCACCCTATCCGTACCTTCCTCCATTCCTTCCTCCGCCCCGAACTCGCCGAAATCTGCTCTCGCATCGCGATTTGCATTTGTTGATGGTCTGCGAGGTATCGCGGCACTCTCGATATTGATCTTTCACCTCTGGTGGTACGAGCCAAAACCGTGGCCGACCCTGGCATCATTCCCTCCCATTGTCGACGCCACATTGATGAAATTGCGGGGGGGAGTTCAAATCCTGCTGGTCATCAGCGGGTTCGTCATCGCCTATACACTGCGAAAAACCTGGTTTACAGGCCCTGAAGTCGTCTCGTTTGTCGGCCGGCGGCTGGTTCGCCTGATTCCCGCCTACTGGATGGTGCTGCTTGCGGTCATCCTGTTGGATCTGGTGTGTCGGCATCTGCTGTCGCTCCCTTCCCCGATGGACGGGCATTTGACGGCAACCCGCATCGTCGCCCATCTGGCGTTTTTGCAGGACGTGGCAGACGTTGGAGCTCTTAGTGCCGGGATCTGGACGCTTTGCATCGAAATGCAGTTTTACGTGGTCGCGATTCTGGGCTGGGGACTCGCACAGCGACTGTTTCGTCGGCCGGATCCAGATTTTCCGCAACCATCCCCCTGGGGGTTGTTAATCGTCTTCGGTCCGCTGGCCCTCGCATCGCTGTTTCACTGGCGAACCATGGAAAGCACGTCACCCTGGGTCACACACTTTCTCTGGATGTTCTTTCTGGGAATGTGTACCTGGTGGACACTGGATCGAACCGTTCCGCGTCTGGTTTTGCTCAGCCTGGTTGTGATCGCGATCGTTGAACTTTATCTGGATCCTGAATGGCGTTACGAAAACTCCATGGCCCTGTTGACAGCACTTGTGATTTACGTGGCTGGCCGGATGAACGCATTACATGTCTGGTTGAACTGGGGGCCGCTCCAATACCTCGGCCGAATTTCTTATAGTCTTTACCTGATTCACTTTCCGGTCTGTCACCTGATCGTCTCTGCGGGATGGAAAGCCTGTGGAAATTCACCAACGCAGTTTCAATCGCAAATGATTCATCTGGTTGCGATCGCAGCCAGTCTTGTGGCGGGGCATCTCCTCTATATTCTTGTGGAAGCCCCCAGTGCACGATGGGCAGCGCGTCTGAAACGGCCTGAATCGACATGATTTTGTTGTCAAAGGGTCAGAAATTCACTCGAATCACTGAACGTGACCACCGAGAATCAGTCGTCTCCCTTTGACAGGGATCACTGATTTTCGTAACTGAATTCGCAGGTATTCAGGTCTTTACCTGATCCCCGAACTCTCACGAGTTCGGCTGCGGCACGTCTACTACATCTGAAAACAGGGCGGATTTCGCCGTCATAAACGGCCCTGTGGTGAGGTTGACCAAATTCAATCGACCAGGCTGCCGGTCCGGTAACGCAGGGTTGCTGAAAAGACCTTGTCCAGACGAGTTTTTACGATTCGAACGGCAGGTCATGCCGATTCCCTGAATTGGTAACTCGGACAAAGCCCGGTTTTTCAAAGAAATCGGTCCAAAACAGGGAGTTACGTCGACAGGCGGCCTTGATTCGCATTGATCCGCTTTTTGGCGGAAGCTACAACCCGCCGTCCGTTTCTCCTAATTCACATCCAGTGTTTGATCGCCCCCATCCGGTTTCGGTCGCGGTATGCCCGCGTCCTTCCGCAACCGCAGAGGTGAATCGATGTACGTGTCGACACAGCGGCTTATCGCTCGAATGAAATCCATTTCAAAGTACGCACCTGGGCTTGGCCTGGTGCTGGTGCTGTCGCTTTTCGCACGAACAGGCTTCGGGCAGGACGATCTCACCCTGCCTCCGCTGCCGGATATCTTTCGGGCTCAATCCGAAATGGGGGCCGACCCGCAGTCGATGCAAATTCCTCCATCGGGTGCACGGACCGAATTCGGCGATGCCGTTCAGGATGGACTGCTGTTTGGCGATCAGATCAGCGGCCGGACAGGAGAGGCTTACGGTGCTCTGTTTCGTGCCGGAGTCTCGACGGGTCCGGCTGTCGGGCGCGTCGATACGATCGTTCCGCTGGAAATCATGCCGTATGGATTCATCAACAATGCCATGGTCTTCGGAAGCCTGCGTGGCTTCCGGGCGGCGAGTGATGGATGGGGCATGAACCTTGGGGGCGGTATTCGCTACTACTCGGAACGGTGGGACCGAATCTGGGGTGCGAACGCATTCTATGACTACGACAATTCGAGCGGTGGCCTGTTTCGTGAGGTCGGATTCGGATTCGAATCGTTGGGAGCGTTGCTGGACGCTCGGGGTAATTTCTACGTTCCCAACGGGAAAACAGAACGCCTGCTTTCCACGGAACTCGTGCAGGGAAGTCAGCGTTTTGTTGGACATCAACTTCTTTACGATAACCTGCTGACATTCGGTGACGCATTGCGTGGAGCAGACTGGGAATTCGGGATTCCGATTCCGGGCCGCATTCCACAACGGCACGACCTGAGAGTGTTTGGTGGTGGTTACCACTACAACGGGACAAGTGTTCAGGGATTCACGGGCTGGAAGGCCCGAGCTCAATTGAACGTTGTTCAGAATCTGACCGTTCAACTGGAAGTGATGAACGACAAGATCTTCGACACCAGTGTCGTCTTCGGCGCCACATGGACCTACGGTGGTTTCCGCCAGCCGGAGGATCAGAAACGAACTCAGTTCGACCGTATGACCGAAATGGTCCGCCGTGGTTACAACATCGCGGTGGCTCGAATTCCTGTGCTCGACAAAGACAAGATCGCAATCAATCCGATCACCAGCCAGCCCTATTTCTTTGAACATGTGGCCAGCTACGCCCCACTGCCAGGTGCGGATGGTACGGTCGAGCACCCCTGGCAGAATCTGACTCTGGCTCAGACAGCCTTGAACGCAACCTTCCCGAACCCGCTGGATCAGCGAGGCAATATCATTTATGTCCATGCAAACAGCACGTACAATGCAGCACCAGACAATACAGTGACGCTGATCCCGAGTGTTCGTATTCTGGGTGAAGGAACCTACGTTGACACGAACAACGTTCGCCAGAATGTGCGACATACCGTTCAGATTTCGGGACTTGGTAATGTTCTGCTGCCACGGGCAACACCAACGACGTTTATCAACCGTCCACTCTTCACAAATCAGCTTGGCGATGCGGTGACACTCGTCAGCGGTTCGGCAGCCGCTTCCAGTGAGTTCAGCGGGTTCCAGATTGGTGACCCCACCATCGCATCCAGTGGACCGGCTGGACGCGGCATTGTCGGCGACGGCGTTTCCAATGTGATTGCCAACCAGAACGACGTCAACTTCGCCAAGGGCGATGGCGTATTCCTGAACGCGATCAATGGCCAGGTCACCATGAACGGAACCGTGATCAATAACATTGGTGACCCTACCAACCAGATTGCTCTGCACATTACCAACATGGCCAATGGCGGCAGGTTTAACTTTGGCAAGGAATCGAATACATCGCGAACGAGCCGCATCAATCACGAAGTCCCGGTGGCGGCCCTGGGTGGGTACTCGCTCAGTATCGATGGTACCGCGGCAGGCAGCATTATTGATATGCGAAACTCGGATATCTTCGATGGTGCCTTGCAGCCTGTCCGACGCGGTGGCGGTGTCCGTCTGAACGATATCAATGGTCAAGCGTTGCTGAACAACATGACCCTGGTGAATACGAACGGTGATGGGATTGAATTGACTGGCGGTTCCGGAAATGGATCGCGAGTTTCGTTCGTCGGGGCGATTGCAGTCAACGGAGCGGCAACCGATTCGATCAACATCCATGATTCCAGCAGTTCCATTAACTTCACCCCGTCGACAGTTGGCTCAACGATCTCGATCCAGAATCGAAACCGCGTTGGCTTTAATGTCCACAATAACCCTGGCGGATCCATCAGTGTTCTTCAGCCAATCACCATCAATACGGCAGCAGGTGCTCTGCCTCTGTTCCCGGCGCTGGCCTATGAAAACAACGCCGCAAATCTGACGTTCCGGCCTCTCCAGGCTGCTGCAACCGTGATTTCGATTTCGGGTGGGGGTCAGGACGGGATCAACATCGGGGTGACGGGTGAGAACAGCGGCCAATTCAATGTGATCAATGGAAAGACGGTCATCGACCAGGTGACCGGGGTCAGCCTGAATATCGGGAACCCTGCGACGGTTGTCTCTCCGGCAGCAGCGTTGCCTCTGGCCGTTCCACTACCGATTACTGGTGCAATCAACTTTGATGCCCTCAGCATTGACAACCGCGGTGGCAATGTCGTGACAGCCCAGGGGATCGGCATCCAGATTCAACACATGAATCATCCTGTCACGTTCAACAATGCGACCGTCGTCGGGAACAACTCTCTGAATCAGTCCACAGCAGTCCTGATTCATGACAACTACTACTACAATGTCGGCTCCGGTGGCGTTGCGGGTACCGGCGATCCTTTCAATCCTCCGGCGCTTCAATCCAGCCGCGTTGCAGGCGATGTGACGTTCGCGAATCTCAGCATCGAAGGAACCGTCGGCGGAGGTCCCAACAATGCATCGGGCCTCGACATCGAAGGTCTGGACCCAAGTCCGCCAGGTGGGCCTGCAGCCGGAAACCGAACGCGAGTCACGACAAGTATTCTTGACATCAATCGTACGACTTTGAATACCGGAAGTGGCACGGCGTTGTTTGTCAACAACTCGGGCACACGACCGCCAATTATCAGCCTGGCGACCGCTTCGACACCTCCTTCGAACGGCTTCACATCGTCATCCGGTACGATTCGGTCGGACACGGGACGAGCCGTTGTCATTCAGAACTCCACAATCGGCGTCGGTTTGACCGCAGTCAGCTCGACAAACTCGCCTGCCAACGGGATTTTCCTGGATAACAACGTCAATTCAGGGAGCGAAGTCAAACCAAACAACACCACAGTCCATCCCGCGACCTTCACAGTGCGGGGTGGTGGAAATGGTGTGATCGGTTCCGGCGGGGTAATCACATCCTCTGCACTGGATGGTGTTTTCATTCGCAATTCGGAAACAGTCAGCTTGACCGGCATGCGAATCACAGGAAATACCGAAAACGGGATCTATGCCAACACACCCGGCCTGACAGTCCTCACCAGTCAGATCGACACGAATGGGCGGTATGGAATCAACGTGTATGCAGTGGCTGTCCCGCTGACCAATTCAAATCGTACTCTGCAGACGACCGATCCGTTCTTCACCCTGCAAAGCTCGATTATCCGCAACAACGGAAACATCCTCGGCGGTTCTCAGGAAGTTCTGTTTACCGCGGCACATACGGGTGACTACACGGTGACCATGAATGGCAACACCATTACACACGACATGAGTCCTGTGGCTCCGACGACGACGATGGATAACAACCTGCCGGTCCAGCTGGCTCCTGCACCTCAGTCGAACGATGGCGTGCTGATCCGAACAATTCCGATCGGAAACGGTGCACGACTGGCCCTGACGGCGCTTAACAACACCATTTCTCTGACAAACGTGACGAATTCGGCAGCCACGCCATTGCTGTCCGACATGCATGTCAACTGGAACGGCCCCGTTGCCGCGGGAATCATTGAAGGAAATACGTTTAACTTCGGTGTGGGATCCGGCGAAGGTTTGATTATTAACCTTACATCGGTGACTGCCACCGAGCAAGGCTCCCTCTTCCGCATCGCCGGGAATACGTTCAGTTCGCCAAGAGGAATTGCCACCACAGGGATCGACGTGACGACGGCAGGAGCGCCGGCAACGATTCTCATTGGCAACCTCGATGGTTACGGTGGAAACGTCATGAACTTCGTCACTCCAAATGCTGGTAACGGGGTCGTCATCGGCAACCGTAATGACGATATCGCGATGCTGTTCAGCCTCGACACGAACTCGCAGACACAGATCTTCAACAATACGATTACGATGCAGACGACGACGCAGACCCAGGAGGCCATCGTATTCACATCCGTCACAGCGCCTAACACCGGTGTCACAATCTCCGGGAACACGATCACGATGACAGAACCGAACTTCCTCAATGTTCCATTCCTGTCGCGCGGGATCGATTTCCAGAGTGTGATCGTCGGGCCTCCACCACAGCTGCAGCGAGTCAACCTGTCTGGAGTTCTAGACAACAGGATCCTGATCAACAATCAGGCCCGTTCGACGTTCCCATGGTTCAATGCTCCTGCCAACGTTTTCAACGGCAAGATTATCGTGAACGGAAATCCGGTTCCGTGATCATGACGACCTGAACGGCCTCTGTCACACAGTTGTGGATGGCCATCCAGATGAGTTGATGAAAGCTGGGTCACATTTCCTCCGGGACTTGTGACCCAGCTTCATTTTCAAAGTCGCCGCAGACACGAAGAACGCAGAGCGACACAAAAGAAAACGACCAGGACGCGTCGTTTTTTGCGGCAGGTTCCAGCTGAATTTCAGTTTCGCTGAGTCGTGTGAATCACCACTCTCCAGTTGGATCACTCGGTCTTTATCGATTCGCACCTCTGCTGTCATTCTTCTGGCAGGATGACCTGCCTGGGCGACGGGCCATGGACCATCGTTCCCGCGGCTCGCAGACTGTTTTCCACAGCGACTCTCTTGGGTGTTGAACCACCATTCAGGCAGATCTTGCCGCACTCGGGGGATTTGCGAGTGCGTGACTACTCGATGGAAGCGGCCTTGGGACGCAATCACAGCGAAAACTCGTTGAGCAAACGCGGGAAGCGTCGCTGATTGTCAGATTTTCCCCAAGAGATACTCTCGTTACGACCGATACTGATAGTACAACCGTCAAAGTCGGCGCGGTCGGCCGTTTCCCGGCTACCGATCTGACCACGAATCAACTGTTGAATGCTACGAATTTCTTACAACTTCCCAGGAACGCGAACATGTCCGAGCGAATGACGCTTGGTTCGCTCTTCGTGCTGGCAGCCCTGATCCCAGGGATTTGCTGGGCTCAAGGCGGGTACGGCAACGGTGGTCCACCAGGCAACTGGCAAGCCCCTCCGCAGGGATCTCCCTATTCGGGGTATCCCGCACCACCTGCTGCGCCACCGACGATCTACGAGCAATTGCCGGACGATCTCGGGTTTCGCCATGAAGACTCGGCATTCGAGACTGCACTCAAGAATGTGTTCCGACATTCGTATTACCGTGGTGAATTCCTGTTGTGGGCTGCCAGCAATCCGGGCGACGTTGTACTCGGTGCGACTCCCACGGGTGGATACGTCACATCAACGCAGCTTCAGCAGAACCCACCACTGCTTCCACCAACGACATTCTCGATCCCGAATCCGATTGGAACCGTCAATGCCGCGGTTGTCCAACCGACACTTGGTGATTTCAATATCTCCAATGTCCCGGGGTACCGTGGCACGTTCGGACTTCCGATCGGCCCGGGGAATTTCGAATTGTCAGCGTTCGTTCTGGGAACACGTCAGAACTCCTACGATGGGACTTCGATGATTACGCAGGAAGTTCCCCCGAATGCAGTCACAGGAGCTTTGGCCGTTCCAGCCGTCTTCATCGGGCAACCCATTAACGTTCCCGGAAGCCAGATCTACAATCTCTATACCGACAGCTACGAAGCTGTACTGAAAACAAACATCTGGGGATCAGAAGCAAACTACATCATGGATGCTCCGAATGCCGGTACAGGTGACTTGCTCACCATCAGCCCGCTGATCGGCTTCCGATACCTGAACTATCTTGAAACCTTCGCCCAGGGTGGGATCTACGAAGTTGCTGTCACTGACAATCTGGGAAATGTGACCCTGACCCCCAACTCCCGCGCGATCTACTCGTCGAGTAACAACAATTCTTACGGGCCCCAGTTCGGTGTCCGCTCGGAATTGTCGATCTCGAAAGTCACATTCGGTGCCGAACCAAAGATCATGCTGGGGCTGAATTCCTACACCGCCTCGGTCACCTCAATCAATGCTCCGTTCGATGGAACGAATACTGCCAATCACAAGAAAGCGACCATCTTCAGTCCCGTTGCAGACTTGAAGTTGTACACTCGCGTCGCCGTCGCAAAATACGCCCACGTCTTCGCCGCATATAACGTCATGTGGGCTGGCTCGCTGACACGTCCGTACGACTCGATTGGATATAACGTGGACGCAAACGGTGGTGGCTTCTTCACCCCGTCGTTCACAGACTCCATCATTCAGGGTCTGACCGTGGGCGGTGAACTCAGATTCTAACTCGGACCATGCAGCGGTTGCGGTCTCAACAATCGAATGACCAGACACACGGCCCACATGGGCCGTGTTCCATTTCCAGATCACCGAAACTCACTATCAACCGCTGACAGCTGCGGCGACTTACTCTGGGCAACTGATGGACGCGTGTAGAGGAGCAGTTTCAGTTCACGAACGGATTCCCCTCGGACACGGATCGGAAACGTTTCGATCAGTACAGGGGCATCAAATCCCTGGATGAACTCGGCTGGCAGCAGATGATCGGCAACAACGTAAGCTCGGTCGACGTCCGTCAGGTGCTCTGGCGACTGCGTGAAGTGACTTGGTCGCGAAATCTGATCGATCTGTCGACCATCCAACGACTGGAACCGTAACCAGGCGACCAGCTGATAGGTTGTCGTGAAAACCGGCAACGACTCGCCACGTGCCCGTATCGTTCCCGCGATTTCGCGAGTCGCTTCTTCCATACGATATTGGCGGGTAATACGATCCGCTTCGCTGGGAATGACAGGGAGCGGACGGATCAGATGGGCAGCCAGCACGGCCACGGCAATTGACGGAATCAGGAACGCTGAAGCAGTCGATCGTCGCCAGAAGAGTGAGTTCTTGACTGAGTCATACCAGGTTGCGGCGAGTGGCCAGAACCCGATAAACATCACCAGCGCCCAGTTCCCCTGCAGCGGTGCTCGCGTTGCCTTGTAAAGAAAAAACGTCATTGGCAATGCGTACAGACAGGCGCATGCGCGTAGTCGCGGATCGTCGCACAGCTTCTTGAAGTTCCAGACAACCCACGGGTACAGGAAAAACGGCAGCGTTCCAAACAACAGTAATTGAACACCAATGAATTCGCCAAAGGGTTTCAGCCCGGGGCGAGAATCCCCCATTGAGTGTCGCCACTGAAAAAGCAATGGAACAAAATCATGCTGAATGTTGTGAATCAGAATGGGAGACGCCACAACAAACGAAACGACGCCATGAGCAATATACCCCGGCAGCCAACGCCTCCATTGCCGATGAACCATGCAGAAACTGACAAATCCTGAGGGAACAGCCAGCGCCATTGTATATTTGCCCAGCACCCCGCATCCCAGAAGGACTCCGCCAGTCAGCCAGAGCCACCAGGGAATCGGCCGTGCTTCGACAGACGATTCAACGCTCGTCGCGGGAGTCAGTCTCTGATGAACCTCGACCAGCCACCAGAGGTAGCCAGCCCATGCACAAAGCAGCGGAGCATCCGGCGTGATAAGCACAGCGCCGAACGTGAACAGCGGGGTCAAAATGATACCTGGCAGCAGCGAGCGAGGCCGCGACAGATGAGCAATGACCGCAATCACGAACACCGTTGCCAGGCAGGCGGGAACACGAAATCCAAAAATACTGTTCCCGAACAGGTCCGTAGAAATCCGGATCAGATAGGCCGTCAACGGCGGATGATCGTAATAGCTGAATTGAAGAGGTCGAGCCCAGCTCCAATAGTAAACTTCATCGTCAGCGGCGGGCAGTACCGCAGCGAGTCCCAGATAGACCGCGAGCAACCCGACAATCAACCACGCATCCCTGCGGAAGCCCGCACTCATCGTATTCTCGCTCCATCAAATCGAAGTCATGTTGACAGGGACGTTTCCTCAATTCGAACTCCGGCAGTTTTGACCGGTCTATAGCAGGATCTGGAAAACGCAACAAGATCCGTGGCGCAACTTGACGCTGTTACGCGATGTCGGCACGATCGTGGTGAACGCCCGGACTCTCCTTTTCCCATGTGAGGACGATTTCGATGAGTAGCTCGTCGCCAGCCCAGACCGCGGTGGGAATATTCACACCTCCAGATTTCTCGAGGCGCAATCTGCTGACTTGGGCAGCTTTGGGAATGGTCGGAATCCCTGCAAGTCGACTGCTGGGCCAAACGGCAGAGAAGCCTGTACCAGCCATGTCTCCTTTGAACCGCTTTCCGAGAATGATGCAGGAGCATCTCAGTGCCAAGGTCGCCGCAGCTCAAAAACTGGCGGAACTGCGACAGGCAAAGCTGACCACTCGGGCGGAAGCGGAAGCTCATGTCGAAATGCTGCGAGGTTTAATCCGAGAGAGTTTTGGTCCGTTTCCCGAGCGAACGCCTCTCAAACCTCGAGTGACGGGTGTTGTTGAGCGGGACGCTTACCGTATCGAAAACGTGATCTTTGAAAGTCGCCCGGGGTTTCTGGTCACTGCAAACCTGTATGTCCCGAAAGGACGGGCCTTTCCACTGCCCGGAGTTGTCGGATCGTGCGGGCATTCATCCAACGGTAAGGCGGCGGAGGCCTACCAGTCATTTGCGCAAGCCCTTGCCCGACAAGGCTATGTCGTTTTGATCTTCGATCCGATCGGCCAGGGCGAGCGGATTCAATATCTGGACGATGACCATACGAAGTCGACCGTCGGAGTTGGTGTGAGTGAGCATCTGCTGGGGGGAAATCAGCAATTCCTGGTAGGTGAGTTCTTCGGGTCGTGGCGTGCCTGGGACGGTATTCGGGCACTCGATTACCTGCTGACCCGCAGTGAAGTTGACCCCAGGCATGTCGGAATCACGGGGAATTCTGGCGGTGGAACCATGACGATGTGGCTCAGCGGGGTCGAGTCTCGCTGGACGATGTCTGCCCCCAGTTGTGCGGTGACGTCGTTTCGTCGGAACTTTGACAATGAGCTTCCTGCCGATACCGAACAGTGCCCGCCTCTGGTGCTGAAACTGGGACTGGAACACGGAGATTTTCTCGCAGCGATGGCTCCCAAGCCCGTGATTATCTTGGCTGCCGAACAAGACTATTTCGACGCACGCGGTTCGACGGAAACTTATCAGCGACTGAAGAAACTTTGGTCGCTTCTCGGAGCAGAACAGAATATCCGACTGTTCATTGGCCCGAATGAGCATGGATACACTCAGCCTAACCGGGAAGCCATGTACGGGTTTTTCAATGAGCAGACTCACGTCTCGAAGGGAAGCACTGAACCAGCTCTGGTGATTGAAAAAGATCAGACATTGTGGTGTACCCCCAAAGGCCAGGTCGCCGATCTTGGTTCAGCCACTCTTTTTTCATTCACTTGCAAGACATCACAGGAGTTGACTGAAAAACGAGGCAAGCCCGATGCCGCGTCACTTCGGAAACACCTGAATGCGCTCATTCCAGCCCGCCCTGAGTCCCCGCCGGATTATGACATTTTGCGACCGATTAATGGTCGCAAGTATCCCAAGGCGAGTTTCACAACGTACGCAGTCCAGACGGAACCGGGGGTCCGGGCCGTTGTTTATCGAATTGATGACAAGCCGAAGTACTCCCGTCCGCCCGCTGGCCCAGTGCGGTGTATTCTGTACGTCTCACATCAATCGAGTGATGTGGAATTGCGAGATGACCCGTTCCCCAAAGAACTGATTACGGCCGAACCTGGAATGGAATTCTATGCTGTTGACGTTCGCGGGATTGGCGACTCACGCCCTGACACCTGCGGAACGAACCAGTATCTATCCCCTTATGGCAGCGACTATTTCTATGCGGCACATTCGATCATGCTCGGGGAGCCTTATCCCGTTCAGCGCGCCTATGACGTCTTGCGAGTTCTGGCTTGGTTGAAGTCAACAGGCCGCACAGAAATTCACCTTGCGGCAAGCGGATGGGGAACAGTACCGGCAACGCTGGCAGCTGTCGTTTCCGAAGATGTACGCCAGGTCACGCTCAAGCATGCACTCACATCGTGGGCCAGCGTCGCAGAGACAGAACACTACCATTGGCCCTTGTCATCTTTTATCCCGGGAGTCCTCAAGAGTTTTGACCTTCCGGACTGCTATCGCGTTCTGGAAAGCAAGAACCTGAGGCAGATTGAGCCGTGGGGGCCGACGGCTGGCAAGTGACAGCCCGATGCACTCATTGAACGTGTTTTTTTAAGTAGTCGTCACGGATGCCGTTCAATTGTTTCCAGATTGCGGCATCGCGTGCCTGTGGAGAAACACACGCAAACAGATAATTGCGGTTTTCTCTGGTCCAAGTCCGTATTTCCAGGTTCAACTTCTGCGGCTTCTTCGTTGCGAACGGCTCGACCCATTCCAGCGTAGCCGTATAAACTGTTTGGGCATCGGACGACTTTTCACCGGGCTTGGATTTCACCCGCTCGAGTTCCATCGTGAATTTCGACGGATCGACGTCGGGGACTTTCCCGTTCAGAACGGCCTTGCACAGGCCTCGGTAGTATTTCAGAAATTCCTCTTTGACCACTGCATCCGTCAGTTCAGGCTTCGTCTGCAGTTCGAACACAAATGCATAACTGAAAAACGAATCAGATGTCGCCTTCATCATTCCAGGAGCAAACCGGATATGCTCTGAACCTTTCAGTGCCATGTCAGGAGCAAAACCGGGGGGTAGCGCAATCGTCTCGCCCGACCAACCTTCGGGAGCAGCGAGATTGAACGCATTAGGCTCATCGGCCCTGAGGATCCCCGCTGACAGTAGCAGTCCGAACGCAAACAGACGAAACATGAGTACCTCCTACCGATTGTCGATCGTGTAAATCTGTTCAGGATAACGATAGAGGAAAATGTTACTCGTGTCACGCAGCGGTCTGACATCTGACGCCTGCCACCCAGATTCTGCGACCACCCAGGAATCGCCCGTCGAGCGGCGTGCCTGCGCCTGACTCGTCGGCATACTCGCGTGTCACGGTTTCTCTGCGAATTCGATGTCGCTACACTGCAACTCCGCTGGTGTGCCTCGCGATCCATCCTATTTCAGTCCGAGACTCCTATGACTCAAGCCATTCAGTTTCCCGGTGAATCGAAATCGAATGCCGTCCGCCAGGTCGTCGCAGAGCGCGAACCGGTGGCATTGCGGACGTTTACTCCTTCTCAGGCGGTCTTCGCTAAATCTGCTGGCGTGTATCACTGGACTCCGGAAGGTCGCAAGCTGTTCGACTTTTCGTCTGGCGTGCTCGTTGCCAATCTGGGACATAACCCTCGCCGCTGGATGCAGAATTTTGCCAGGTACATGAACTGGACTCCTGAGACTCTGTTTGGATCACCTTCAGCAGCCGATGAATACATTCCCGCGATTACGATGACGGCTTACAATGGCATCACCGAAATCGAAACGATGGCTGTGCAACGGTTGCTCGCAAATCTGCGCCGTGCGAAGGGAAGCGATCGGATCGACACGATTGTCTGGGCTGCGTCGGGATCTGAAGCGATTCAGAAAGCGCTATGGGCCTGCCTGGCTCGCGACCGGACTCGCGACATGATTATCGCGACGCGATACGGCTTTCATGGGAAAAAGGGGCTGGCGAATGCGGTCACTGGTTCGGAAAAGGATGCCGAACGTGATCCCCGTGTGAAGTTTATCAGCTTTCCCATGGAAGAAATCATCGACGCGGGATTTGAT
>CAZSTW010000002.1:24073-196657 GCA_964609845.1 uncultured Planctomycetaceae bacterium
TTTGATCCTGCAGCAATCGACCTGGCCCGGTATCGCGCCGAACTGGATGACCTGTGGCGTCAGTTCGGCCGCAAGCTGACATGTCTGATTACTGAACCGTACCTGGGTGGCGGTGGCAGCTATCATCCGGCTGCAGCGTATCACCAGATGCTTCAACAATTCTGTCGTGAACACGACCTGCTGTTTATCTTCGACGAAGTTCAGGCCAACTTTGGTCGTACCGGATCAATGTACGCCTTCGAAGAATACGGTGTTGAACCCGACATGGTCGTGCTGGGGAAAGGCCTGGGAAATGGCGTTCCCGTGGCTGCAGTCGCATCACGCGGCGACACGTTCGGGGTCATGAAGTATGGTGAGGCATCGGATACATGGAGTGCCAATCCACTGTCATGTGCTGCCGTGCTGGCGACGCTGGATGAATTTGAATCGACCAATGTTCTGAAAAATGTCCGCGAACTGACGCCGATATTCTTGAGTGGCCTGAATCGCCTCAAAGAAACGGGACTGGTGAATCACGTTCGAGGTGAAGGGATGGTATTTGGCTTCGAGTGTGCCTCCGCGGGACAGCTCACCGCTGGCGAGGTCGCGGCTCGAATCGTGGAAGCCTGCTATCTCGGCCGAAATGACGTCGGGATTCATCTGCTGGGTGCTTTGGCCGGGAAGGTCCTGCGAGTCAGTCCCCCGCTAACGATCACAAAGGCGGAAGCCCAGGCATCGCTCGATCTGCTTAACGAGATCGTTGCTTCACTTGCGGCCCGACTTCGCTGAGAAGCGAAGGATGTGAACAGGATGTCAACGCGAATCTGCGAGAGGTTGATAGACCTGTCCAGCAAGGTGTCGTTGCGCCCCGACACAAGGTTTTCCGCGAGATTTTCGAAGTGACGATTTTGGCAGAAAATTGATTGTCCACTGGTCATTGCTTGACACCGCCCTCATATCGGGCGAAGCTGATCTTCGCCAGAATGCGGTTTACTCCGCCCGCCAGGTTTTCCCGCCCTTGTGAATTGATCGTTTGCAGTCCTTGCAGAAGAATCTGTCAGCCTGCCAGCGTTCGGCTCGCCTCGTGACCTAGGAATGCACCATGAAGTGCCTCGCCCGATTTGTCATTGCTGGTTGGATGTTGTGCCTTGTTGCAAGCAGCACGTTCGCTCAAGAGAACCTTGAGCCGAAGATTGCTGAACAACAGAAAGCCGCCGACGAGGCTAAGGCACGACAGGTTGCGGGCGAACCAGCAGTCGTAGCTGCTCGAGCCAAGGCCAAGGAACTTTCGACCGCCATTACTACGTTGAAAATTGAGCAGAACAAAGCTGAAGCCGCCGTGAAGGATGGCGAAGGAAAGCTGCCTAAACTTCAGGAAGCGGCCAAAAAGGCGACCGACGAAAAGACCAAGCTGGAAGGGGAGTCCGCAGCTGCCGCAAAAGCAGCCGAAGATGCCAAGGGAAAAGATACAGAAAAGGCGGAAGCTGATAAGGCGAAGGCCGCTGCCGATAAGCTGGCCGCTGCCGTCAAGGCGCTCGAAGACGCCACCAAAGCAGTGCAGACCACTGAAGCAACCATCGCAAACTCCAAGAAACTGATCGCTGAACAGCCAGCGAAGATCACCGCCGCGGAACAGGCCAACACGGCATTCCAGCCCGAATTGCAGAATGCGGAGACTGCGTATGCAGCCCTGACCAAGGAAGCCATTGCGAAGCAGGTTGAACTCGAAGCGACTCTTGTTCAAGCGGGCAAGCTGGTTTCATTTGCCAAGTCTGTCGCGCCGATTTTCTCGCAGCGCTGTCTGGCATGCCACAACGCCCGGACGGCCAAGGGGCGATTGAACATGGAAACCTTCGCCAACCTGATGAAGGGTGGCGAGAACGGTGCTTCGGTCGTGGCCGCAAAGCCGGGTGATTCGCTGCTTCAGACGATGATTGAAGATCACTCGATGCCTAAGGATGCTGACCCGCTGACCAAAGATCAGATCGCTGTCATCAAGAAGTGGATTGAAACCGGTGCGCGTCTGGACGCCGGTGTCGGTGCCACGGCAACTTTGATCACCATCATTCCCAAGCCAACTCAGCCTGCTCCACCAGAATCTTACCGAGTTCCTGTGCCGGTCATGGCACTCGCATTCAGTCCCGACGGAAATCTGCTCGCTTCGTCGGGTTATCGTGAGATTCTGTTGTGGAATCCGAACGATGGCCAGCTTGTCCGACGTATTTCCAATCTGGCCGAACGTCCCCACGACATTGAATTCACCGCCGACGGCAAGACAATTGCCGTTGCTGCTGGTACTCCAGGCCAGTTGGGAGAAGTCAAGTTCTTCAATGTAGAAAACGGCGCCCTGATCGCCGACCTGTTCACAACAGATGACGAAGTTTTCGCAGTCGCTTTCAGTCCAGATGGGACCCGACTGGCAGCAGCCGCAGCAGATCGTTCGATCCGTCTGTTCGATGTCGCCAGCCGCCAGCAGCAGAAGCTGATTGAAGACCATGCGGACTGGGTAATGGACGTTGCGTGGTCCCCCGACGGTAAGAAAGTCGCCACCGCCAGTCGCGACAAGACCTCGAAAGTCTTTGACAGCACGACCGGGGAATCCCAATCCACGTTTAACGGACACGGTCAGCCGGTCTTTGGCGTCGGGTTCCTGCCGGATGGATCTGTCGCCACCAGTGGTCGCGATAACCGTATTCGAGTCTGGGCTGCCGCAGACGCCAAGCAGGTTCGCGAAATCGGATTCGGAGGAGAAGTCTTCCGCATTCGTACAACTCCTGAAGGGATGTCATTTGCCGGCAGCGCTGACAAGCTGGCTCGCCAGCACAACCTGACGAATGGTCAGCAAGTCAAGCAGTTTGGCCCGCACAATGACTGGGTTTACGCAGTCACTTATCATGCCGGTACCAAGAAAGTCGCCAGCGGTAGTCACGACGGCGAAGTTCGAATCTGGAACGGTGAAGATGGCAAAGAGTTGATCAAGTTCATCGCCGCTCCGGGTTATAAACCAGTTGTCGCCCCCAAATAATTCTGGTTTGGCGCGCAGCCGTGACAGTTCGTGTTACGGTTGCTGCCAGCCGTTTCGCCTCCTTGAGTGGCTGTCCGATTGCGAATCCGCAGTTTCCAAAGGATGTGAGATCTCGGTCTTGTCATCGTCTGCCGATTGATTTTCCGGCATTCACGCTAGAATCTCAGGGGAGATTGCGCATCAACCGCATGGCCAGTTTCCGGCCACGCACCGCAATTACCCATCGTAAGCTTGTTCTGCAGGCTGTCTGCTTGAGTGATCTCGGCACCCATCAGTCAGGTGACTCATGGAACCACGATGGATCTGGCCATTTGAACTCCTCGAGAAAATCGGCGAGGGAGGAATGGGCGTCGTGTACCGTGCTCGGTATACGGGGAATGATCGCGTTGTTGCCGTCAAGCTGCTGCCATCCGAAGTTGCCGCCGATACGGTCCTGCTGGCGAGGTTCGAACGTGAGCTGGAAGTTCTGAAGCAGCTTCATCATCCCCATATCGTCCGTTGTTTTGGAGGAACCTGCGAAAGTTCTGAACGATTCTATGCCATGGAACTGGTCGAAGGAGGAACTCTGGCAGACCTGCTCAGTCGGAAAGGAAAGCTGACCTGGGAATTTGTTGTCGATTTTGGGCTGCAGATGTGTGAAGCCCTGCAGTACGCGCATGAGCACGGAGTGATCCACCGTGATGTCAAACCCGGCAATTTCCTGATGACAAAATCGGGGCAGCTCAAGCTGAGCGATTTCGGCCTGGCATCTGTCGTGACCACCAATCGCCTGACGGCTGCCGGTCGTACGGTCGGGACCATTCAATATATGGCTCCGGAACAGATTCGTGGCAAAACGCTGACGGGGCGTGCCGACCTGTACGCGATGGGCTGTGTCCTCTTCGAAATGTTGACGGGACACACTCCTTACCAGGGTGAACATGCCGCTGAGATACTTCAGCAACATTTGAGCGGCACGATTCCGCACGCGATGGTGGAGTCGCTGAACTGTCCGTTAAAACTCGATCAACTGATTTTCGAACTGATGAGCAAGGACCCGGACCTGCGCCCTGCAACCGCGGCTGAGGTGGGTTGGAGGCTGGAGGAGATACTTCAACCAGGGCGACATTCGACACCGGTCGAACCTGAGTTATTTCCAAAAACTCGTGTGGCATCACTTCAGAATCTGGGAAAGCTGCCATCCGAGGCTACGCTCGACGTCCCGCGACAATTGAGGTTCGTCACGCTGTTTCCATGGGGAATTGCAGTTCTCATGACACTGGCAGCAGCCGGGCTGTGGTCGCTTCATTCCAGCACCGTTCGTCAGCTACGACACGCCGAGCAAACCTGGGTCGAACTTTTCGACCACGCAGACCCCGCTGTTCGCATATTGGCGGCCCAGGCTCTTGCAGAATTCGGTCCGCTGCAAACGACAACGATTCAGAAATTGATCCAGGCAACTCGAAACCCCAGTTCTGGAATTCGTGTTGCGGCACTGGCTGCACTCGAACGACACGCATCGGAATGCCCGTCGGCTCAAGGGGACATTTTCCAGATCGAAAAATCCGATGAGGACCCCAATGTACGCCTTCAGGCGAGTCGCGTATTGGAAGCGATGAAGCAGGTCCGCACAGAATTCTCAGTCATTCGGATCATCGTCTGGCTTACGGTGCTGTCGCTGGCAGCAAGTGTCGTGACGGGATCCCGGATGGTTTGGCGAAAACTCAGTCCCATTGCAAACTCGTGATTTGTCGTCGAACTGGACGGGCTTATGAGAAACTTCAGTTGGTCGCCGCGGATTGACGGAGCACCAGTCGGGTCACTTCGGGGCGACAGTTGTAACGAATCGGCTCTTTGCCGCTGATCCCGCGTGACACATACATCAGCGTTGGTTCGAGCCAGAAAACACCGGAAGCAAATCGACATCCATAACGGCTGGGGGAATAGATGGGACCGAGAACAGGAAGCTGAATCTGTCCCCCATGTGTATGCCCAGCCAGCATCAGTCGAATATCGTTCTCGCGCGCCCAACCGATGTTGTCAGGCGTATGACTGATGAGAATTCGAAAGGCATCAGACGGGGATTCCGAAAGATCAGCATGCGCTCCCATCCAGGGAGTTTCATCGCCACACAGAACAAGCGGCGTGGAATCGGAAAACGCGGCGTGGGTAATCGTGACAGGGCGATGACAAAGGTCGGTCCAGCCGAGTCGAACAAATTCGTTGCGAGTTGAAGCAGGGTCGAGATACCAGTCGTGGTTACCAAGAACAAAGAATTGTCCGAGCTTTCCACGCAGTTGCCCGAACGTCTGAGGAAGCCATTCTAATCGACGCTGGTCGTCGAGTAGATCGCCACTGAAAATCATCAGATCGGGATTCAGGGCGGCAGCCTGATCACAGACTGCTTCGAAGAAAGCACGCGTCACGCCCGAGTGAAAATGGCAATCACTCAGATGGACAATAGATAATCCGTCCCAGCATGAGGGAAGACTGGGTAGATCATATGTTTTAGTACACACTTCGATCGTGAACTGTTCGTTTCCCGGCAGAAGTGCAATCCGGCGCATGCGAGACCCAGCACCAACCAGACGGCTCTGCCAGCGGACGCCGTCGACAGTCACTCGCAAGTCGACAACCTGACTGATCACTGATACTTCACAGCGGGCAGGCCGATAGGACCAGTGTCGTATTGTGGCACCAACCAGAGACAGGAATCCGATCGCACCCATCAATATGGGAATCCACCAGACTGGCGCGATTCCATCCCACCACTCGCTTCCCCCAAGTCCGTACAGAAGCAGGATCGGGTAGGCCGTAATCAGCAACAGGTTCAGCGACTTGTCGGCAGCGACGTATTTTCGGGCAAGCTTCTGAGCGCAAACCCAGTTGACAAACATCGCCATCACCTTGGCGAAGCCCGCAGAGAGCAGAAACACAATCGTCAGCAGACTGATCGACACAAGTTTCCCGTTCCAGACAGAATCAGAGCCCGACCTCCGAAGAAGCCGGGCTCGTAATGGCCTTTGATGTCTCTCTAGCTTGACACGCCCTTCAGGGCTTCCGGGCGTGCCACAGTTACAATTCGTCTCGTACCACGGCAGGACGTCAATCTGGATTTATTAGCCGGAACGAACTTGCGTCCGATACCGACCAGGGAAGAGCGCCCCCTGATGGTCCTTCCAAAATTTCAATCACCCGGGCGACTTACTTCTTGGCCAACTCGGCTTCGATCGCCTTGACGACTTCTGGGGCATCCGGCTTGGTTCCTGTTGGAAAGCGAGCGACGATCTCGCCGTTGCGGCCAATCAGGAACTTTTCGAAGTTCCACTTGATGTCGCCAGCGAACTTGGGATCAGTTTCCTTGGAAGTCAATGCCTTGTAGACCGGTGAAGCATCGGCCCCGTTCACGTCGATCTTGGCAAACATGTCAAACGAGACGTTGTACTTCGACTGGCAGAACTTGACGATGTCCTCTTCGGTTCCCGGTTCCTGTGCTCCGAACTGATTGCACGGGAAGCCCAGCACTGCCAGTCCCTTATCCTTGTACTTGGCATTCAATTCTTCGAGCTGGGTGTATTGCGGGGTGGCTCCACAGCGGCTGGCGACATTCACCACCAGCAGCACTTTGCCCTGGTACTTCTTGGCCAGGTCAACTTCTTCACCCTTGATCGTCTTGACTTTGTTGTTGAGCACCGGAGAGGCCTTTTCAGCAGCGGGTAGGGAACCAGCGGTCAGAGCGAACGCGAGTCCGGCAAACAGGCAGGTGGCAAGCAGTTTCATCGGAGGGAACTCCTGGCGGGAACCAATGGCCACGCGAACAGCTCGCCCGCCTTGGGCGTTTCGCGCGGAGGTGCTAATAGTGTAGTCATCCACGGCGGGATGACCAGTGACAACCCTGATACATCAGGCCTGCTCGGGATGGCCCCAGTCCTCATTGGATCTTTTTGGCACGACCAACGCGGCCCAGGTAGTCGACGAAAATCAGATCTTTGGCCGAGATGGACCGGACAGCAAATCCAAAGGTACTTCCCACGCGGTCGGGATGAATCGAGGAATTCACGTGAAACTTGATGGTCCCTCGCTCAACCTTCCAGGTTCCGGCCGTCACGGGTGTCTGCACAAAAACTTTCTGAAACAGACGCAGTTCCTGAAATTCACGTGTCGTACTGAAGGTTCCGTTGTTTCGTAGTTGAATGAAGAGTGAGCCTTGCGTGTCATCGTACTTCCAGACACCCTCTGACAGTTTTGTGACATCGGCGTCGGTGAGAATCGTCGCCGCGGGGACCTCTTCGGGTTTCGGATCCTTTTCCGGAGCTGGCTTCGTCGTCGCCTTGCTGGTTGAGATCACGGGTTGCAGGACCAGCAACATCCGCTTCGTTCCTTCCTTGGCAGAAAACTCTCCAGGAGTTTTGTCGGAAGGATCTGACAGACAGACGATCAATCGCTTCTCATCAAATTTGTAGATCCCGTGAATTTCTTCCTTGTTCGTACCCGTCAGTGTGATTGTGTGCGGATATTGTGTTGCATCAATCGAGAAAATCCGCACATGCTTTTTATTGTCGACAGTCGAATGAATCATGATCGCATTGTCGGCAATGTCCAGTCGTCCTCCTGATGGGAGCCAATCGGGAATCGCTTGCCGCGGAATGACTTTTCCGTCTTCGACCAGTTCTGTAACTTCCCATTGTCCGTGAAGTTTTTTCAGTTCATTTTCTTGGGCTCGCAAAGATGTCGATGCGGCGATCAGAAAAACGGCGGTCCAGCAGACAAGCTTATTCATGGTTTCTCCGTAAACAAATCAAACGTGCCGCCATCCAGATTGCGGCAATGGTTGAAACGTTAACCGAACAAAAACGCCACGGCTACCAACTCAGATGAAGTTCGCGTGGCGGAAATTCAATTCCAGCACACGGACACGGCAGCGAAGCCTTCACACGTCGTTTCGAAAAATCTGCTCCATCACAGTGTAACTGGCGTCGCGAAATCCCAGTTTCTGGTATGCCTGCTGAGCACGGGTGTTATGCGCTTCCACGTACAACCGCAGACCAATCACGTCTTGCGAAGATTTCGCGAGGTTTTCCAGATGTTGATACAGTGCGCGGAACACGCCACGATGTCGATATTCTGGCAGGACATAGACACTTTGCAGCCACCAGATCTCGCCATTACGCCAGTCACTCCATTCGCGCGTGTACATCATCTGACCGACGACGGTTTCCGCGACACTGGCAACAAAATAACAGCCATGTCGCGAGTCTCCCAACAGTGTTCGAACCCCGGCAGAGATCACTTCGGGTTGTAACGTTTTCCCCTCGGTCTCTGCTGCCAGTCGACTGTTAAAATCAGCGATCACTTCCCAGTCATGTGGCCGTGCAGTTCGAACTTCAAATTCAATCATTGCCAATCCTCGATTGCATCCGTTCCAGTCGTTATCCCCCGCGCGGTTTAACAGCGACAGTTTGACGAATGCGCGGAATGAATGCCAATCGGCAAAACTTGCCGAGTCAAAATGGCGATATTGAATCGTGTAAGGAAACTTTGACGGGGAGGCAAGCGCTTCCCGCAGAAGGGGCTGCAAGGCCTGAGCTGCGACTCCCCTGCGGCCTTCCCATTGGCAGGCCGCCTATTCAATGAACACAACTTCATACCCGAAATGAAGTTGCAACCGATGCCCAGGATGCAGAATCCGGTCCAGGACGACCCGCGTGACTTTGACTTCCCGAATTCGCGGATCGGAAGGAGCAATCGTGTACACATCAGAAGGTGCGAAAATGCGATCAATCGAAAATCAATTGGCAGAACAGCAGAAGCAGTCGTGGTTGATGCTCATTGCAGGGATTACCCTCGGTTTTGTAGGGCTGCATTTCCTGATGGCCCGCCCGATGGCTCGAGAAATCGAGCGCATGCAAATTGACCTGGCTCAGGTTGAACAACGGATGCAGGATCTGGTTGGTGCTCGTGACGAAGTCTGGCAGGCCAACAGCCTGCTTTCCAGCTTGAAAGCTCAACAAGGGCAGATCGCGGAAGCTCGAACGGCTCTGCAGAGTATTCGTGAACTGCGTAGCGAACTGATCGAAGAATCGAGCCGGAATGGCGAAGCAACGAAATCGCTGGAAATGACGGCAAAGCTGCAGTCTGCGCTCATCGATCAGAAGCCAGTTTCCGAACAGGCTTCGACATCGTTTGAACAGATGAAGTCGCTGCAGGAAGTCCTTGCTGCTCAAATCGAATCCAACAAGGCCGCCGCCACAACACTTAACGAAATCGTGGCGATGAAGAATGAAATTCGCCAGCAGGCCAAAGACCTGGAACAGACTCGCCTGGCACTGACCGAGTTGACTCAAGTGGCCGCCCAGTTGCGACAGCAGAACGAAGGGATGGCCCAGGCTAAGAAGGGCCTGGACGATCTCGGCACATTGAAGTCCGGCCTGACAAAGGCAGCGGAAGACCTGGAAATCGCTCAATCGGTCTCCGACCAGTTGGTTTCGCTGGAACGTCGCCTCGCGGAAGGTGGTCAGTCGGTCGCAATCGCCACTGAACGAGCAGACGAACTGCTTGCTTTGAACAAGAAACTGGATGACAAGGATCTGAAAGTGACAACGTCACGTCAGAATCTGGATGGACTGCTGAGCCTTCAGCAACATCTGCTCGGCCAGACCCGTAACGTCGCTGATGCCATTCAGACTCTGGAAGTCCTGAGCGGATTCCAGGACGAATTTGTGTCGCAGTCACAGGTCCTCAGCGAAATGCATCGCAGCTTGATGGAAATCAGCCTGATGGAAAGCACCCTGTCTAAAGTTTCGAGAATGATGAAACCGCTCATTGAACTCGGCAACCTGCGCCGCTTGAATGATGACGAACTGCGAAATGCTGCTCGATTGATTCTCGACCAACGAACAGCGTCCCGCCTCTCCAGGAATTCGACGGAACCCGTAAATCAACCCATGGACGATGCCCCCAATCCGGCGGTGAACACGGAAAAGGCGGGGTTGGTTCCAACGCCGGATGACGCTGAGTAACTTAAACTCCCAATTCTTGAGCAACACGAGACTCGACGGGGCAAAGCCTCGTCGAGTTTTTTACGTCTGGAGTCCAGAGAAAAGCACTGTTTCTCCTGATACCTGGCGTTGTTCAGATGCCTGCTGATGAAAAGAGTGCTCTTGGGCGACCCAATTGCCGATTGTCGATGTCGCGGGTCATATTCCCGCATCGGTCAAACAAGCCAAATTTGATTCGAACCCCTCTTTTCGTAATGATTTTGACCGATCAAAACTATTACGTCTTCTCGGGACTTCTGAGTTGTAGGGGCATGACTTGACCAATAGAATGTTACGGTTCGCCGTTTCCGGCAAATCAAAGAGTGTTATTACAGTTGGACTATCTGCATGCGTTTTCTGTTGATTGATCGGATTACGGAACTTGTGCCGCACAAATCGATCTCGGCGGTCAAGAACCTGACGCTTGCCGAAGAGTATCTCGCGGACCATTTTCCGGGTTTTCCAGTAATGCCTGGCGTGTTGATGTTGGAAACGCTGGTCCAGGCGGGGGGATGGCTGGTTCGGTATTCCGAGGATTTTTCTCACAGTGCCGTGCTGTTGAAAGAAGTTCGAGCAATTCGATTCAACAACTTTGTTTCTCCGGGAAACACGCTCAAAGTAGATTTGACGGTACGTAAGCAGGACGGTGCACTCTGGGAATTCAACGGAACCGGCACTGTCAACGGGAATTCAGCAGTTTCCGCCAGACTTTGTCTGGAGGCATTAAATTTGGCAGACCGAAATCCAGAGTTAGCGGCCTCAGATTCCGCTCGCACTGAAAGTTACCGAAACATATTCCAGCAGATTTGGACTCCACCTGCCTGAGATGAAGTCAGGCGGCAAAGTTCAGGTTCCATAGATTTGAAAAGCGTCATATCGCTCACGGGCGCAAAAGGATGTCGATTTTGATGAATCTTTCCGGACGAGTAGCATTGGTAACAGGGGGAAGCCGTGGTATTGGACGAGCAATCGTCTGCAGCCTTGCAGAAGCAGGGGCCAAAGTGGCATTCGTCTACCAATCGAATAAAGAAGCCGCTGAAAAACTGGCTGCGGAACAGGCCGCACTGGGACGCGAAGTCTTGGCGCTGCAAGCAGATGTGAGCAAAAAAGTTGAAGTGGACGCGATCGTCGAGCAGGTTTTGGCGAAGTGGGAAAAAATCGATATTCTCGTGAACAATGCGGGTATCATTCGAGATAAACCGATTTTAGCGATGAGCAGCGACGACTGGCAGCAGGTGATCGACACGAATCTGACGAGTGTCTTCAACTTCTGTCAGGCGGTTGTTCGCCCGATGATGTCGGCTCGGTATGGCCGAATCGTTAACATGTCCAGCGTTTCGGCCGATTTTTCCAATCCCGGTCAGGCAAACTATGCGGCGAGTAAAGCTGGGATTGAAGGTTTTTCCCGCTGCATGGCGACGGAGTATGCTAAGCGAGGAATTACGGTGAACTGCGTTGCACCGGGATTTATCGAAACCGACATGACGGTAGCAGTTGTGAACGCGGCAGGCGACAAGATCAAGAATTCGATTCCCGTACGGCGGTTGGGGAAACCAGAAGACATTTCAAACGCCGTGCTGTTTTTCGTAAGTGAACAGGCCAGTTACGTCACTGGGCAGGTTTTGAAGGTGGATGGTGGGCTGACGCTCGGTGGAATGGGTTAACCTGTTCCTGCCTGGGTCGTTAGACCTGAACATATTTTCGAGTTTGATTGATCTGCGCGTTGCCCCGGCGATCAATCTTCAGTTTTGGGGCCATTTCGCGGATCGGGTCATCGAGGCAGGTTTGTCTCGAACGCTTGACCGCAGGAGAATCTTGGATGCCTTCACGCGACGAAATTTTTGAAAAAGTTCAGTCAACACTGGTCGATGCACTCGGTCTGGACGAGGATGAGGTTACTGCGTCTTCCCGTCTCAAGGCGGATCTGGGTGCGGAATCGATCGATTTTCTGGACATTGTCTTCCGTCTGGAAAAGAATTTTGGCATCAAGATTCCTCGCAACGAGTTGTTTCCAGAAAGCCTCTTCACCGCCGATTCCGGGTTTGCCGAAAACGGTCGCGTGACTGCCAAAGGCCTGGATGAACTGCGCACCCGGCTGCCACACGCCGACAAGGAAACCCTGGATGCTCTCGCCAAGGATCCACGGGTCGAAAACGTCGAAGACCTGTTCACGGTGAACATGGTAGTCAATTTCCTGGCTTCAAAGCTGGCGGCCTGATCACAGCCCGACAGGATTTGTCGCGACCGGACGCGGCCGCGGTTTCGTGAGGGCTTTGAATGCGTTGGTTCTGGATCGATCGGTTTACCGAGTTCAAAAGCGGGTCACACGCCACGGCAATAAAGAACGTGACGTTGTCTGAAGACCATCTGCATGACCACATGCCGGGGTTTCCAGTCATGCCCGCGTCATTGATGCTCGAAGGAATGGCTCAAACAGGCGGAATCCTGCTGGGTGAACAGAAACAGTTTGCCCACATCGTCATATTGGCCAAGGTCCCTCGGATGACCTTTCACAGTTGGGCATGTCCTGGTGATACACTGGTGTACACGGCCAAGCTGATTGAAGCCCGCGACGAGGGTGGGATGGTCGAAGTTCAAGCTCACGTGGGACAACGATTGGTTGCCGACGGGGAGATTGTCTTTGCTCACGTCGACGAAGCTGCGGGGGGTGGCGGGAAGATCGATCAGAAGAACTTCGTATTTTCCATGCTCCGCGGGGTTCTCGATGTCGGTAAAGCGGGAGATGGTTCCGCGGAATGATTCCGGCGGGAAAGGTGATCCGCGGGATTGCCAATTAAAGTCCGCATGGGTTTCGCGCGCGGCCGGGATGGTCGCGAAGAGTCATCCGCAGCAGTTGAAGAGGAATTCGCCATGAGACGTCGAGTCGTTGTCACAGGTATGGGAGCAATTACTCCAATCGGCAACACCGTCGAAGAGATGTGGAAGTCGTTGCAGGAAGGTAAAAGCGGGATTGGCGCCATTACTCACTTCGATGCGTCGCATTTTCCCACCAAATTTGCCGCTGAAGTCCGCGGCTTCGATCTGAGCAAGTACGTCGACGATGCGAAGCGATTTGAGTTTTCTGGCCGAAATATCCGCTTCGCCGTTGGTGCCGCGAAGCAGGCGATCGATGATTCGGGCCTGCTGGAATCGAAAATGGACCCGGCCCAGTTCGGAGTCTATCTCGGTGCTGGTGAAGGCCAGCAGGATTTCCATCTGGTGATGGGGCTGATTGCCCAGTCACAGCGAGATGGTCAGGTCGATCTGGAAATATTCACGCGTGCTGGCCTGCAACGACTGCACGCCCAGACAGAGCTTGAGCAGGAACCAAACATGCCCGCGGGTCACCTGGCAGGCCTGTTTGATGCCCAGGGTCCCAACCTGAACTGCCTGACTGCGTGTGCCGCGTCGAGCCAGGCGATCGGTGAAGCGACCGAGATCATTCGACGTGGCGACGCTGATGCGATGCTTTCTGGCGGCGCACACAGCATGATTCACCCGTTCGGCGTGACGGGATTCAATCTGCTGACAGCGCTTTCCACACATAATGAAGATCCACAAGGGGCATCTCGCCCGTTTGACCGCGACCGCGATGGATTCGTTCTGGGCGAAGGGGCGGGAATGGTCGTCCTGGAAGAACTCGAACATGCCCGCAAGCGCGGTGCAAGAATCTACGGTGAAATCGTCGGATACGGTTCGACTGCAGATGCCTATCGAATTACAGATATCCATCCGGAAGGGCGCGGAGCCGTTGCATGCATCCGGATGGCGATGCGCGATGCAGGAGTAAACCCCGAAGACATCCAGTACATCAATGCCCATGGGACCAGTACTGAAGTCAACGATAAGGTTGAAACCTCGGCCATTCGTCAGACATTCGGTGACGCAGCTTACAAGACGCCGGTTTCCAGCATCAAAAGCATGATGGGACACTTGATTGCCGCTGCCGGAAGCGTCGAAGCGATTACCTGTTTGCTGAGCATTCGCGATGGTGTCGTCCCCCCCACAATCAACTATCAGACTCCCGACCCGGACTGCGATCTGGACTACATTCCCAACGTTGCTCGTAATCTGCGAGTTCATCGTGCATTGTCGAACAGCTTCGGATTCGGTGGCCAGAACGTTTCGTTGATTTTCTCTGAGTATGTCGCCTGATGGTTTGTATTCGACTGCTGCGAATGGACCTGCGCAACGACGCAGAAATTGACGAGTCTTCAGGAGGTCTTGAGTGACGTGGCTGCTGGCGATCATCGTAGTCCTACTGGCATTTGATCTTGCCGTGCGCGTCTACTACGTCGCGATCGTCTTGCGAATTTTCGAAACCAAGCCACCATTCAGCGTTAACACTTTTCCTCCCGACCCGATGGCTGAACCAATTGAGTTTACAACAAGCCATGGGCTGACGCTGCGTGGCAGCCTCTATCACCTTGCAGACCGTACCCCCAGAGGATTGATTCTCTTCTGCCCGGAAACGGACGGTTCGCATTGGTCTGCAATGTCGTACTGCCGTGCCTTGATCGACGACGGATTCGGCGTTCTTTCGTTCGATTTTCGTGGACAGGGAGAGAGTGATAATCTGCCGGGCTATACGCCAAACCATTGGCCGACGATGTACGAGGTGGAAGATGTTCGCGCGGCGCTGAACTTCATCGCCGGTCGCCCTGATTTGCGAGACTTGCCACTGGGACTGATGGGAATCAGCCGCGGTTCTTCCCTGGCATTGATCGCTGCAGCCGAATCACCGAATGTTCGGGCGGTTTGTTGCGAGGGGGCCTACTCGACAGACTCACTGATGCTGTACTTTATGCTGCACTGGTCGAAGATTTACCTCCCCACATGGGCGAGTGAACTGATCCCGCGCTGGCACTACAAAATCACAACGATCCTGGTCCGCTGGACGAGTCGGATCTTGCGTCATCGGCCCTATGTCGTCCTGGAACGCTGGCTACCTCGACTTCGTGACCGAGCAGTCCTGCTGGTGACAGGTGAACGCGACAATTATGTGCATCCAGACGTGGCGCGTGAACTGGCTCGCCAGATTCAATCGCCGTCTGCCCAGATCTGGACTGTCCCCAGTGCCAAGCACAACAAGGCTCGTACTGTCGCAGCGGCCGAATATGATCGACGCCTGACAGCATTCTTTTCGCAACTGGAAGTCCCTGCGACCGCCAGTTGAGTCAATGAGCATCAGCAGCGCAGCCGGAATCATCGGTAGATTGCAGCGAATCGGTGCTTGACACGATGTATCGGTGGGTGCTAGCCTGAATTCGCATTTCAAATCTTCATTCATGCAGTCGTTCGCCGATCCTTGTGAAGGTTTCTTCCTTCATTTTTCACCTCTTCACTGTCCAGTTCGGTTGTCGATCCTCTTCGTGTTCCGTATCGTTCACAACTCATCGTTCTATTCGTTGTAATCGTTGCGATCGCGATCCACCTCAGGTTCGAATATCCGAGTGTTCCGTTGCAGGTCGAATCGACGTGGTAGAACCGAAGATGAATCGTCGATGTGCAGTGGCAAAACTCTGTTTTCGCAGGTAGTGTGTCTGGGGGATTCGTAGAATCTGAGCGACGAAGGGGCAGTCTTTTCGGCTGCGGCAGATTTTCGATTTCACCACGATACGGTTTCGTGATCACTAAGGGATGGCCCCGTGCGAGACTTGAACGTGACCTCGTTGACGAACGACCGGAATGCCAATTCGTTGATGGTGCTGGCGATTGCCACACTCATCAGCGTAGCAGCATTTCCGGACCAGGGCGTTTTTGCCCAGCATACTCAAGCTCCTCCCAACAGCGGACCGGGTATGCGTCCCGGGATGGGACCGGGTATGGGCCCCGGAATGGGACCTGGTATGGGTCCGGGAGCTAACCCCGTTCGAATACCGGGCCAGGCAGATCCAAATGGACCAAAGGGGCCGGTTCAGGAACTGAAAATTGATCCCGTCAATTTTCCTCCCGGTTTTACGCTCCCGCCAGCAAAAAGCCCGTTGATGGAGGAAGGGCAGCCGTTTGTTTCTGCAGATGAATTGAAGAAGATCAGCAAGGATCTGAGTAAATATTCAAACGTACTGAGAAATGCGACCTCGACCGATGCTGACAAAGCCCTGTTGCGTATGGGGCTGAAGTACCGGATCGCGATGTTGTGCCTGAGGGAAAACCGGCCACAACTTTCTGCTTTGCATGAACAGCTCACGAAAGATTTGGTCAACGCGGCCTCCACACCAAGCCTGACTGGTCCGCAAGTCAAAAGCTTCAGGCAACTGGTAATGCAGGAATTGGTCGCCTTGATCGACCCACTTTTGACCACGCAGGACTATTACGTCCGACTCCACCTGACATTAATCCTCGGGGAACTCAACCTGACGGAAGAAAGCAGCAAGCTTTCATTGAAGCTTGAAGCGTATGCTCCGGCACTGGAATCGCTGGTGAAAATCATTACCAATCCGGAACAGCCAGATGCCGTGAAAGTCTGTGCCGTTAACGGCATCATTCGACTGATGAAATTTGGGAATCCAGTCTTCCCGTTGCGAATGACTGTTGGACAGGCACTGGCCGGGGAATTGCAAAAGGCAGGCACTCACCCCTGGTATCAGATGCGCCTGGCAGGCGCAATGTCTGTGGTTGACGTCAACGTCGATCAGGCCGGTAAACCGTTCGTCGTCAATGTGCTTCTGGATGTATTGAAGGATGGCGATCGGCCATATCTCGTTCGGGCCGAGGCGGCCAAATCCTTGGGTCGGGTTCCTCTTCCACCAGTTGTTAAGACGGGTGACGTCACTCAGGCTGTTGGAGGATTTTCCTTGCAGCTAGCAAAGGCTGCACAGTTGCAACCACAGCAGCAGAAGGACGACCCTCGCTGGAAGGGCGAGTTCATCCGTGTTTATCTCGCTTTCCAGCAATTGGATACCTCTGATCTGATGGCCGACAAGAAGTCGAAAGCGGGACTCTTGAACAGCGCACAAGGTGCCGCCAAGCCGATCTATGACCTTATCCTTCCGATGGTCGTTTCGATTCTGCATGGGCAGCGATTGACGGTCCAGCAGATCCAGGCTCTTGAAGCTTCCGTGGGACCACAACCTGCTGGGGGTAAGGTTGCCCCCGTGGAAAAGACCCCGGCTGAAAAGACGGCAACCGAAAAGACGTCGGCAGAGAAAAAAACCGATCCAATGAATACGGTTGGGGCACGTCCGTAGTTGTTCGTGATTTGATCGCGTTTGTACGCTCTGGGTTTCATTTGCGATGGTTGCCCTGAGAGCGATCGTTCAGTGAACAGCATTCCTGCGCACGTCGCCCGCTTGCGAGAATCCTTGCGTTCGTCGTATGCTGCTCGCTGCGCGCGGTGTTGACGTAGACCGGAAGCGCAAAGGCCAGGCAACATTCTCCAGGAGCATCTGACTGTGAAGCTTTCTCGTCAATTGGTCGTAGCCATTGTAGGCTGCCTGATGATTTCCGGTGCCGCCGCCGCGGCAGAAAAATCGAAGGTTCTGTTTCTGACACAGAGCAAGGGATTCAAACACGGTTCTGTAAATCGTGACAAGCGGGAACTTGCCGTTTCTGAAGTGGCAATGACGCAGCTTGGCCAGAAGACCGGCCTGTTTGAAATTCACTGTACGCAGGATTCCAAGGCTGATTTCACCAAGGAAAACCTGAAGAACTATGACATTGTGATGTTCTACACGACAGGCGAACTCGACATCACCGATGAAGCTCGCGACTACTTTATGAATGACTGGCTGAAGCAGAAGGGCCATGGCTGGATCGGATTTCATTCCGCCGCTGATACGTATCGGACCAACAACCCTGCCCACAAATGGTACTGGGATCTCGCCGGCGGAACATTCAAGGGACATCCGTGGAACGCCGGGGAACTGGTCACGATCAGCGTCCATGACACGCAACACCCCGCGATGAAACCGTTTGGCGAAGAGTTCCAGATCAAGGATGAAATCTACTGGTATGACCACTGGGTTCCAGAAAACGTTCATGTTCTGATGAGCCTGAATATTGCCAAATGCACAACCAAGGGCGAAAAGCGAGGCACTGGCCTGCATGCCGAACATGTTCCGGTGGCCTGGTGCCGAAACTGGGGCGACGGCAAGATCTTCTTCAATAACCTCGGGCACAATGAATCGACATGGAATGACAAGCGATTCCTCGATTCTACCGAAGCTGCTATCCGCTGGATTCGCGGAGAACTTCAAGGCGATGCGACACCAAATCCTGCCGTCTCCAAAGAGCAGCAGGCGAAGGCTCTTAAAGACGCTGGCGTTGAGAAGTAGCTGTTAGTGCGTGTCGCACTTCCGTGTCGCGTCGAAACATGGGTTAGACTCTGTCGTTTGATGCCCGCGGGACGCCCACTTAAGTGAGATGCGCTCTAGAATCTGAAGTCAATCAGCGGTCAGTCAAATACTGACCGCTGTTTTTTTTGCGGAACGCCAGATTTGTCTCATGGGGTACGACTGCGTTGCCGAATCAGCAATCCTCCCGCGACGATGGCCACTGTCCCCGCAACGACCAACCAGACCGTTGGTAAGTGCTGCTGCTCGCTGTTTCCAATTCCCATCGCCTTAAGCTGTGTGGTATAGCTGGAAATCGTCAGCAGTAATCCATTGTGCAGGCTGTGCAACAGCATTCCGGGCCAGAGACTGCTCGTCTTCACACAGACCAGACCGAGTATCAGGCCGAGAAAACAGGTCGGGGCAAACCGTTCGAAAAACAGGGCGTCTCTCACAATGACGTGAAACAGTCCGAACAACAGACTCGACAACACCACAGCCCAGCGCGTCGACATTTCCGCGCGAAACGCTGTCTGCAGGTAGCCTCGGAAAAACAACTCTTCACAGATCGCGGGGACCAGCGCCAGGGAAATCAACTTCCAGATGAGTGGAACAGCATCGAGTTGTGTCTTGAACGATTCAAAGAGTTTGACAAATTCACTCAGCCGATCAGGGGTCTGCAACAGGACCAGTTCATAAGCGAATGGCCACAGCGACAAGCCCAGCATGCCCGCAGCAACAAACGAAATCGGTGAAGCTCCGCCTAATGAGAATCCACTGCGGAAGTTCACTGCAGAAATTGCCGCCAGCGCGATTGGCAGTCCGGCGAATAGCAGGATTGTGAGTCCGGCATTGATTCCCAGGCGGTAACTGATCGAAACGTCCGTTACCCTTGAGGTCATCCCCCCAAGAATCAGAAACGTGGGGAACAAGATCGCCAACCCAAGCGTGGCCTGAGGCAAACTTGCCTGTTGTCGAGATGATTCCGGTCGGCGCAGCAGATCGAGCCAACTACCATCACCGCCATACAAAACAGCATCTGTACCAAAGATTCTGGCCGCCGCTGATAGTGCCACGGCGGAATAGAGAATGGTCGAAAGGAGTGTTGCGAGTGCCCAGATTGGGATGACGCGATTATCAAATACGTCGCGAGCCAGCAGTACAATGTTGGCCAGCGGAATCACCGACAGCCAGCCATTGAATTCAATCCCTGGCAACAGGCAGATCACACCAGGAGCCAGCGATACCAGCATCACGGGAATCAGGTAAGCTTGAGCCTCTTTGAAGCTGCGTGCGAAGCTGGTCAAAACCAGAATTACCGCAGAAAAGAAGGCAGCGAAAATCAGCAGAAGTCCCAGTGTAGATGCAACCAGTCGGAAGGAAAGCCCGCTTGATCCAAACAAGAGTCCTTCCAGGCCACTTGCGTATGCTGTCGCAATCATTGACAGCAGATTCGCCAGCGCCGTCAAGACCGCAACCGATACGACGGCAATATACTTCGCGAATAACAACTCATGCCGGGGAACAGGGGATGAAACAAGTGCTTCCAATGTTCCCCGTTCCCGCTCCCCAGCCGTCAGATCGATCGCAGGATAGACGGCACCGGTCACCGTCATCAGGATCAAGATTAATGGCACGAGTGTTGCCAGGGAAAACGAGGGTGCGTGATCGTTCCCGGAACGTGTCAGTGATTCTGCACGAATCTCGAAAGGGAGCTGACGCTCGGATCTTAATCGGACCAGTTCCTGTCGAGCATATTCCTCGTTTATTGCTCGAAATCGCTCTTCGACAAATCGCCGGGCTTCGCAACTGAACGGCGAAGAAGAACGATAGAGGATTTCCATCTGAAAAGTCTGCCGACTTCTGCCTGATCCGAAGATAATGCCGAGATCGGCCTCACCCGTGGAAATCAGCGTTCCAATATCGACGTTCTCTCCATCGTGATCAGGTCCGACAAACTCCAGAAACGGATCATCGGTCGTCCCTCGTGGCTCAGATCGAGGGCTCTCGTCGTAGGGAGACCGTTGGGAAACAATCACATGGCCCTGACCAAAATACTTCCGAAACAGCTGCTGATCGTCTCTGGACTGGAATGCCAGCCGATATTCGACCTTTGACTTTGAACTCAATTGCGCCATGAGTAGCTTCTGCAGCGTCACGCCCAGCAGCGGGTAGATCAACAGCGGCATTGCCACCAGCGTGATAATTGTCCGGCGGTCCCGCAGGATCTCGCGCAACTCTTTCAGAGCCAGCCGCCACCAGCGAGGTGAATGCCAGTACGATTTTTCAGCCGATTCGGGAATCTCCAGATTATGGGACATCGACGGCCTCCACGCCTGATGCGGATGATTCTGGCGTTTGACCGAGTAACTTCAGAAACATGTCGAACAGATTCGCGCATCCGGTGACCTGCTGGAGTTCGGCAAATTTTCCTTCATGCCAGAGACGACCATGGTGCAGCAACCCCATCCGATCGCAGACATGCGAGGCTTCATCGAGCCGATGTGTCGAAACGACAACGGCCTTTCCCAGCGACCTTAGCTTCTCGATGTACTGGAATACGACGTGGGTTCCGATGACATCCAGCCCCCGAGTCGGCTCATCAAGAAGCATTACGGGAGGATCATGCATCAGAGCCCGAGCCAGAGTGACTCGCTGCTTCTGTCCGGTACTCAATGTCGCACAGCGTTGATCGATAAACCGATCCAGATCAAACAGCGCGACCATTTCGTCAAGCCGACTCCTGGCCCGGACGGGTGCGACGCCGAACAGATCGGCAAAAAACAGTAACATTTCTCGTGGCGTCAACCACTGATAGAGTCCGGAACTGGCAGATACCAGACCGATGCGCCGTTTTACTTCATCAGGTTGTGTGGTCGCGCGAAATCCATTGACCTCAGCATCACCGCTCGTGGGTGCCAATAACCCCAGAATCATCCTGAGAGTCGTTGTCTTACCGGCTCCATTTGGACCGAGCAATCCATAGACCTCGCCCGACTTGACTTCAAACGACAAGCCATCGACGGCGACGATGGTTCGTCCGTTCGAACGAAAATGGCGAGTCAATTCGTGTACCGAGATCATGGAATGGATTTGAAGGAATGGCAACGATCTGTTTTCAGGACTCGGATTGAAAATAGTATCGCAGATGATTCGGAAATGCGCGTGAGTAAAGCCTCGTGCAGGAAACGAACGCACGGCGAATGGAGGTTTGCCGCGCCTTCAGACCGTCGGAATTGCCCTCATGGCTCGACCGGCGTGAAGTGGATGCATAGAATACCGGACGTTCCGATGCATCCCGATCCGGGATTCACATCTGCTATACGGAGTATTTCGATGGACGATTTTCTCAAGATCGCATTCATCATTGCGGTTGGATTCGGTGCCTTACTCGCTGTCGGCTTCATCGCCATATTCGCAGCCTACTTCAAGCTGTGGCTGCGTGCGTTTGTGACGCGCGCCCGTATCAGCCCGTTTTCCCTGCTGTTCATGTCGCTGCGAAAGATTAATCCGACGGCGATTGTCGATGCCAAGATCATGGCGGTACAGGCAGGACTTCGAGAAGTCAGCACAGATCGTCTCGAAGCACACTATCTGGCCGGTGGGAACATTCGAAATGTCGTCCGCGCTCTCATCATCACACATCGGGCCAAGATCGCTCTCGACTGGAATACCGCCTCTGCAATCGATCTGGCAGGACGAAATGTGCTGGAAGCTGTGCAGACGAGCGTTGACCCACGCGTGATCGACTGTCCCGATCCAAAGTCATTTGGACGGAACACGCTGGATGGTGTCGCCAAGAACGGAATTCAATTGAAGGCCCGGGCTCGTGTGACGGTACGGACAAACCTGGCACAATTGATTGGTGGAGCGACAGAGGACACGATCGTCGCCCGTGTTGGCGAAGGGATCGTGTCTGCCATTGGATCTTGTGAAACTCACAACGAAGTTCTGGCGAATCCGATGCTGATCGCAAAGACCGTTTTGAACAAGGGCCTGGATTCGCAGACGGCCTACGAAATTGTTTCCATCGACATTGCAGATATCGATGTGGGCGACAACATCGGGGCTCGACTTCAGGCAGACCAGGCCGAAGCTGATATGCGTATTGCTCGAGCCAAAGCGGAAGAACGGCGTGCACGTGCTGTTGCAGCCGAACAGGAAATGAAAGCGCTGACAGTTGAGAACCAGGCAAAGGTCGTGCTGGCAGAAGCCGAAATCCCGCTGGCAATGGCAGACGCATATCGTGGCGGGTCACTGCGAGCACGTCGAAAAGAAGCCGTATAGCCTTATCGTATCTGTAATCCTGTGATGGGTCCCATGACTGACGATGGTAACCCGCGAAGTTGACCTGACTGGGCCATAAGACTTTTCAAATGCTCAAACATCGCCTGATTCACCCGGAAATTTCGGCTATCCTTGCTCGCGCCGGGCACCATGCCAAGGTCTTGATCGCTGACGGGAACTACCCCGCCTCAACAACTTTGGGGCCGAATGCGACATTGGTCAGCCTGAATCTGGCTCCGGGGATTGTCACTGTGTCACAAGTGCTGGAAACGCTTTTGACAGCCATTCCCGTCGATGAAATTAATACGATGGGAATTCCGGCCGACGATCCTTACGCCCTTCAGGGGGATCCCCCGGTCTGGAATGACTACCGGAAGATTATCGCTGCCGCCGGATCGAACGTCGAAATGAAACCGATCAGTAAATGGGACTTTTACGACGCTGTCGCATCACGTGATCATGTCCTGACGATTCAAACAGCCGACCAGGCGCTATGGGCCAATGTCCTGCTGACGATCGGATGTCGAGTCTGATTGCAATGGCTGGTTGTCGGCAGGAAAAATCACAAACCGCGTTTGATCCGGCCCAGCCCGTTTTGCGTCATACATCGCCTGATCGGCTTGTCGAACACATTCCTGCCATCCCATCTCTGGGTGGCGGACGATCATGACTCCCAGACTGAAGGTCAACGACGGAAGTCCTCGTTCGACAAAGTGACGCATGGAAGCTCGCAATCGCTCGACAATCATCTGGGCATCGTCGTAGTCTACTTCCGAGAGCACGATCAAGAATTCGTCACCTCCCCAGCGACCCGCACAATCGAATGGGCGAATGTTCTGCCGCAGCGACTGACCAACCAGGACCAGTGCATCATCACCCGCCAGATGCCCTCGCTGATCGTTCAATTGTTTGAAACCGTCGCAGTCCAGCATGGCGAGGGAAAACGGCCGACCAAACCGTTTCGCACGGCTCAACTCACGTTCGATGGCTTCGATCAGCGCCTGTCGATTGGGTAATCCTGTCAGATTGTCAATTCGTGCCAGTTTCTGTGCAGTGGCGAGTTGCTTTCGTATTCGAAGCACCCATGCGATCATCGCCATGGAGACAGCGAATCGGACGAGATGCCCTGGCCACACGTCGCGCCAGTTCCCGGCACCAATCTCGTTCCATGACCAGGTGAGGATCGCAATCAGGCTTACTGCAATCGCAAATCGGGGAGGGCAGTTTCCGGCAGTGAACGCCAGCACCGCGGCCAGCAGCCAGCGAATAGCGAGCGGGATCTGACCTGAGGAATCGGGTCCCCGAAATAGCAGCAGAATTGCCAGTGCCACCAAAACCAGGACGGGCGAGATCCAGTTCGCATGGGACACATTGCGAATTCTTCGAGGCGGAATATCCAATCCAGTTTCGGTCTGTTTCGGAATGTGAGGCGCTGACATTAATCATTCCGCAGTGGCGAGCTGTTTGCCTGCAGAGCCACACCATGGCTCTACAGGCATGGAGACTATCCGAAAGCGGGCGGCCTGTCACCAATCTCACGTGATCTCTCGCCAGCGACACTGCACGCGGATATCCTTTACAGGCCGGATCAGGCAGAAGTGGAGCATGTTGAGAAAGGAGTCAGGGGTGAGATACTTGCGTTGGATGATGTCACTTTCGTTGGCGTTCATGTTCGGAGCGATTGCGACAGCGGCAGATCTGCCGGCGCCCGTGAAACTCGGGAGCGTCGAAGGATTTACCGAGTACCAGTTTTCCAACGGTTTGAAACTGGTCGTTTTCACCGAGCCATCCAAACCCAAGTTGACGGTCAACATGACGATTCTGGTCGGATCGCGCCATGAAGGTTACGGCGAAGCAGGGATGGCTCACCTGCTCGAGCATATGCTTTTCAAGCCAACGGCAAAGCATCCTCAACCAGATCGCGACTTGCAGGAACGGGGAGCCGACTACAATGGCACGACGTGGGTTGATCGAACAAACTACTACGAAACACTTCCTGCATCGGACGAGAATCTCGAATTCGCCATCGGCTGGGAAGCAGATCGTCTGGTAAACTGCCCTATCAAGGCCGAAGACCTCGCCAGTGAAATGACGGTAGTTCGTAACGAATTTGAAATGGGCGAAAACAACCCAAAGGGTGTCCTTGAACAGCGGATGTTTGCCACCGCATTTGAATGGCACAACTACGGCAAAAGTACTATTGGCAATCGAGCCGACATCGAACGAGTCCCCGCCGACAGCCTGCGAGTCTTCTACAAGAAGTACTATCGTCCCGATAACGTCGTGTTGTTCGTCGGTGGTCGGATTGACGAAGCGAAAGTTGTCGCTCTGGTTCAGAAGTATTTTGGCCCGATACCACGACCTGCTGAACCGATCCGATCAACATACACTGAAGAGCCTGCTCAGGACGGCGAACGACTGGTCACTTTGCGGCGCGTCGGCAAAGTTGCGGCAACAGGAATTCTCTATCACATTCCATCAGCCGCTGATCCTGATTTTGCTGCGGTCTCGGTGCTCGAAGCCATTCTCTCTGCAGACAAAACCGGTCGGCTCTACAAATCGCTGGTGGAACGTCGCCGAGCCGCGAAAGTCGAGGGAGTTGCCTACGCCTGGCACGACCCCAGCGGCATGATGTTCACTGCAGAAGTCGCTGCCGGAAACGAACCCAATGCCGTCGTTGAAGGGATGATCGACACGATTGAAGGGGTTGTCGAAAAGGGCGTCACCGAAGAGGAAGTTGTTCGCGCCAGGCGGACGCTGTTGAAGCTATGGGACCAGCAGTCAACGGACACTCCAAAGTTCCTGGTCGGGCTGACCGAATGGGCCGGTGCGGGTGACTGGCGCCTGGCGTTCCTGTTTCGTGATCGACTGGGCAAAGTGACACTTGATGATGTGAATCGCGTCGCCAAAAAGTATTTGCGGACGAGCAATCGTACCGTCGGTGTCTATCTCCCTGTTACGGAACCACAACGTACGCCGGTCGATGCCACTCCCGATATCACAGCGCTGGTCAAGGACTACAAGGGGAAGCCAGAATATTCGATCGGCGAAGTCTTCGATCCGTCTCCATCCGCGATTGAAGCCCGCGTCAAGCGGTCGGCCGTTGACGGTGTTAAAGTCGCGCTGTTGTCCAAGAAAAATCGCGGCGGCTCGGTCGTACTCAAGGTGAACCTGCGTTATGGAACTCCCAAATCACTGTTTGGACTGGGGACCGCCTGCACATTCCTGCCCGACCTGATGACTCGCGGAACGAAACAGCTGACATCCGAAAAACTGCAGGATCGACTGGATGAACTCCAGACGTCGCTCGGCGCCTCGGGGCGCCCCGGTGAAGCAGAATTCGTGATGCAGACCAAGCGAGAGCATCTCGTCGAGGCCCTGGCGATCCTGCGACAGGTTCTGCGCGAACCGACGCTGCCGGGCGACGAATTTGCGATTCTGAAACAACAGCGTCACGGTGCACTCGACGAACAGTCAGCCGAACCGCAGGCACTTGCGATGCGGGCTGTTCAGCAGCGATTGAGTCCCTATCCGGCGGGCGATGTCAGGTATGCTCCAGGCTTGCTGGAAGAATTGAAACTTGTAGACGACCTGGAACTGGCAACCGTCAGACGCCTGTATGAGGAGTTCCTTGGTTCGACTGCGGGTGAAGTTGTGATTGTCGGCGACTTCGATGAAGAGACCGCATCAAAAGCAATCAACGGACTGCTGGTCGGCTGGAAGTCAAAGCAACCTTACGAACGGATCAGCCGCAGTGTGGATAAGGTTCCTCCGCCGGAAATGATCACGATCAAGACGCCAGACAAGGCAAACGCCATGTATTTCGCAGGACTGCTTTTACCTCTGAAAGACGATGCCCCCGAGTATCCCGCGCTGGTTGTCGGGAACGACGTTCTGGGGGGGAGCGGTTTTGCATCGCGTCTGATGGGGCGGATCCGCGAAAAAGAAGGACTCTCTTACGGCGTTGGTTCAGCTTTCCGGGCGATGTCACTCGATCAGCGATCGACGTTCTCAATCTATGCGATCTGCAATCCCGAGAACGTCGCGAAGGTCGTCAAACTGGCTCGCGAAGAGACCGATCGATTGCTGAAAGAGGGAATCACCAAGGAAGAACTGGCCGAGTCACAAAAGGGATACCTGCAGTCACAACAAGCTAGTCGTGGTGATGATACGCGACTGGTTCAGGTGCTGGCAGAGACACTCGTAACGGGCCGGACACTCAAATTCCAGGCTGCAATCGAAGACGCTGTGCGAAAGCTGACACTGGAAGATGTCCAGGCAGCGATGCGTAAGCACATTGATCCGTCGCGAATGATTAACGCTGTTGCAGGCGACCTGCCAGAGTCAAAGTAACGGAAAATCGAGTTCTGGGCTTTTGTTTCTGGTGACTGGGAATAAAGTGTTCGTGGTCTGCCAAATCAGGAACCACGTACCATGTCGTCATTGATCGTCCTCTGCCCGTACTGCCTGACGTGGATTGAACCCCACGCACAGAGTTGCACGGAGTGTGGGTGCACGGTCAATGTCGACGATCCCGATCCTGGAAAAGATGAACTGGCAACGCGAATCGGTGACCTTCTGCGAGAGCTTGGGCCCGTCAAACTGCTGCGGCGAGGCTGGCCGAGTTGCGGTCGACTGTTCGGCACGACTGAAGGATTGCTGTTCATTCCGCATCTCATCAAGCAGGCAAATGGTTCACTGGAAGCCGTGACGGACGACGCCCCGGAAAACTCCAACCGCGTCGCCAGCGTGCTACATTGGTGGTCGCTTCCACCTTGGCGGCGCCCGGTCGATGCTGACGCTTCCTCGGCGGCCTCAATCCCATCAAATGATCCTCGATCACCATTAGAAATGCTGGTGGATTCACCGGGTGCTTTCTTCATCCGGCGGGAAGCAATTCAACGAGTGACAATCCGTTGGGGACGGGTCCAGATTGAACGCCGACCCGCACGTAGCGTCACGCTGGCCCAAATTCCCAGTGGCCCGAGTCCGCGCGATGCTTTGAAGCAGTTGATCGACTATCCATCCTGGCGCGCGGTCATTTCTGCGATCCCCTGATAAATCGTATTTGGCAAGCGAGGAAGCAAATCGTTCGACGAGGCTTAGATAAAGCAAGACAATGGGTATTCTGCTTCGCCGCAAAGTGTCATAACGAACGCCTCTACAAACTCCGTAAAAGAACGGGCAACCAGGCTTGATTGCTCCGGTTCAGGCATGTATCCGTGGACGATATGGCCGTAGGTTTCAGGATTGAGGTCAACGGCGAGATAGTCGTAGTCAGAATGAACGGCAAACATGAATGGGAAGTGACGATCCCAATAGGCACGAATCCTGATCATTTCCTCTTCGTTGCCATCGGCAGCGTCAAGTGACATGAGTTCATGCTCGTTCCAACGAAGCCGTCCGTCTGGGGTAGGGTGGTAGTTATCACGAGTAAGAAACCAGACCGTGTCCTTACTGTTGTGGCAGACTTCCAACTCTGCGAGGAAGCGTTCAACCTCGCCAGGCAATCGGGGATACCGATTCCGAAGTTCCCACGGCAGCAGATCTTCTCGCTGCCGACACCTCCCCACATGCCAATCGCATCGTAAAAGAGTCGTAAACAGCAAATCCGTATCAACCATTCGAATTCAATGACCCTATCTACGATGGTTCTCAGCACAGGAATCTCACTGCGGATGGAATTTCCGTGTTCTCCCCGACATCCGTGTCCAATACCGAGTCCTGCGATCCGAACCTGAAGAGCAGATGAAAACTTACGCAGCAGAATGCCTTGCAGCATAAACTTGGCGGTGTGAACGATCGTGACTGGAACGAATTCTAACCGTAGTACCACGTATGTTCGACCGACGCTTGGCATATCGATTAGTTCTGGTTCTCGGCATCAGTTGTTGGTACTGCCTCACTTCAGGGGCACAGGGGCCATTCGAACCGGCGCGCAACGGTGGAACTGACGTCGTCGATAAGTACAGAATTGAGATAGAGCACGGGCGAAAGCATTGGGCATTTCAACCGCCTGGAAATGCTGCGAGTCCCGGGACAAATCGCACTGATTGGCCCCGAACAGATGTTGATCGATTCATCATTTCAGCTCTGGAAGTGAAGCGGTTGCGGCCCGTGGCAGACGCCGATCGACGGACCCTGCTGCGTCGACTGGCGTTCGATGTGACAGGCCTCCCCCCCTCGCCTGAAGACGTGACGGCATTTCTGGCTGACAAGTCCGACAAGGCATTTGAGCGGCTAGTTAATCGATTGCTGACGTCTCCTCACTACGGAGAAAAATGGGCGCGACATTGGCTGGACATTGCTCGCTATGCAGAAAGTACCGGCAAAACGGTTAACTTTTATTATCCGCATGCCTGGCGATACCGTGACTACGTGATCAGTTCATTCAACAACGACAAGCCATACGACCAGTTCATCAAAGAACAGCTTGCTGGCGACCTGATGCCCTCGGATGATCCTGACAGCGAAGCCGAACGCCTGATCGCCACTGGGTTCCTGGCGATTGGACCAAAAACGCTCAATGAACGCAGCGGGCTGAAGTACGAACTCGATGTTGTTGACGAGCAGATCGATGTGACCACACAGGCGTTTCTGGGAATCACAGCGGCCTGTGCTCGATGTCATGACCACAAATTCGATCCGATTCCGCAGACCGACTATTACGCATTGGCAGGGATTTTTCGAAGCACTGAAACGTGCTACGGAACAGTGAGCTATATCAACGCCCAGCGACCGACGCGCCTGATTTCTCTTCCCGAAAATGCCATCGTCGAAACCGCTGCCACGCATCTGACCAACCGCGAACGACAACAGATAGAAAGCCAGATCAGAGACGTTCGGAATTCGATCCGCGGTATGAAAGACGGCATTCAGCAGTTCTTTGCCCAGGGGCGAATCTCGCTACTTCAGGCTCAACTCGATGCCTGCGATGCAAATGGCCATCCGAAGAGACTGGCCATGGGAGTTCGTGACAAACCGGCTGATTCAGGCATCCGAAATGGCTCACGTGGGCGACGCCTGGGCGACTTTACTTACGACGGAATGGAAGCCATCGGAGACAGCCAGGTGTTCGTTCGCGGTGAACCGGATCAGCCCGGAGATCAGCGTATCCCACGCGGGACTCTTCGGGTGATGACCACGGAAAGTCTCAAGATTCCTGAAAGAAGCAGTGGTCGTCTGGAACTCGCCAACTGGATTGCCAGTCGGAAAAACCCGTTGACGGCACGCGTGATGGTGAATCGCATCTGGCTGCAGTTGTTCGGACGTGGCTTGGTGCCAACGCCCGATGATTTCGGGCTGGCCGGTCAACAGCCAACACATCCTGAATTACTGGATCACCTGGCCATACGATTCATGGAGGACGGCTGGAGTGTGAAAAAACTCATCAAGTACCTCGTTACAAGTCGCGTTTACCAACTGAGTACAATAGCTGACAAGAACGCGATGGAAATCGATCCTGACAATACGTACTTCTGGCGTATGCAGCCTCGCAAACTCGATGCAGAATGCTTGCGAGACGCCATGCTTGCTGTCAGTGGTCAGCTCGCGACAACGCCACCCGTTGGTTCCGCCGTGGCGCAAGCGGGTGAAGGTCCCGTGACAGGCTTCAGTCGCAGATCGGCACTGGCCGCCGTCGATGACCCGAAAAGCACACATCGCTCGATCTACCTGCCGGTGATTCGGGACAATCTCCCCGAAGCAATGGGCCTGTTTGATGGTGCCGACCCGTCGCTGATCGTCGCCTGCCGTAAACAAACAACAGTGCCGTCACAGGGCCTGTTTTTGATGAACAACGAATTCGTGATGCGAGTAGCAGATGCTGCGGCGGACAGATTACTTGCGATCGAAAGCGAGTCCGAGCGAATTAATGATGCGTTTCTTCGGTTTTTCGGACGCTCGCCAAACTCACGCGAACAATCTGCAACCGAGAAGTTTCTGGTGACGTATCAGGATCGTCTGGCTGCGGAAGGAGTGGTTGAAGCACGACGACCAAAAGAAGTCTGGAGTGCATTCGTTCAGGCGATGTTTGCCAGTGCTGAGTTTCAATATCGTCGGTAATGAAATGACTCAATGAGTCGTCTGCAAGACTGAGGAACATGCGATGCTGTCTCGACGGAATCTACTAAAGGCGAGCGGATCAGGATTCGGATATCTCGCATTCGCTGCAATGGCGCATCAGCAGTCAGTCCGTGCCAGTAATGAGGCACATCCACTGGCCCCCAAGGAAACTCACTTTTTGCCGAAAGCGAAGCGAGTGATTTTTCTGTGCATGGAGGGTGGCCCCAGTCATATCGATACTCTGGACTATAAGCCCAGACTCACGAAAGACGACGGAAAAGCGGCACCTTGGGCAAACGGGGCTGGCCTCGGTCGATTGAAAGGTTCGCCGTTCCAGTTCATGCAGAACTGTGAGAGCGGGCTCTGGATGAGCGAGCTATTTCCTGAGCTCGCCAAACACGCCGACAAACTGTGTGTTCTCAATGGCATGCATACGGACAGACCGAACCATGCGCAGGCATATCTGCAGATGCATTGCGGGCTGTTTCAGTTTCCACGACCGAGCATGGGTGCGTGGGCGCTGTACGGGTTGGGGACGACCAATCAGAATCTGCCGGGTTTCATTACCATCAATCCTCCCAGCAGCAACGGTGGGTCTGCGAATTATGCGGCATCGTTCCTGCCAGCCGTCTACCAGGGGACTCGGATCCAGCAGCAATCTGGCCTCGAAACGGTAAGCAATCTGCTGAACCGGCGGCGTTCACGCGAGTCTCAACGCGTACAACTCGACCTTACGCAAGAGTTGAATCGTGCGGCGGCGGAGTCATTGGTAGAGAGTCCAGAGATCGAAGGGTTGATTTCGTCTTATGAGCTGGCCTTTCGTATGCAGGCCGAAGTGCCCGAAATACTGGACTTGAAAAAAGAAACAGAAGCGATGCAGCGGCTCTACGGTATTGAAGAAGCACGAGCGGGTGGTGGTCGAGGCAGTTTCGGAGGCGGTTCATCTGGAGGCACAAGCAGTTTCGGTCGACAGTGCCTGCTCGCACGACGTCTGATTGAGGCGGGTGTTCGATTCGTCGAAGTCACGGCTTCTGGCTGGGACCATCATCGCAGCCTTTCGGAGTCCCTGACCAATAGCTGTCGGGCTGTCGACGTGCCGATCGCTGGTTTACTGACCGACCTGGCTCAACGAGATCTGCTCAAGGAAACCCTTGTTCTATGGGGTGGCGAGTTCGGTCGTTCGCCCTACGCACAAGGTGATGGCCGCGACCACAACAGCAAAGGGTTCTCGATGTGGATGGCCGGTGGCGGCGTGAAACCGGGCTTCACCTACGGCAAGACGGACGACTTTGGCTATGAGGCCATTGAAGGTCGCGTACATATGCACGACTGGCATGCTACGATTCTGCACCTGCTTGGTCTCGACCACGAACGACTCACGTATCGTTACGCAGGACGTGACATGCGTCTCACCGACGTTAAGGGAAATGTTGTAAAAGAGATCATCGCCTAGCACCAAGACAGCGTAGCGGCCACAAATACGAACCAGACAAATTGGCCTCCATTCCGGAAACTCCTACAAATGCAACACGTCGTGAGATCACTCTGCAGTCCGGCCGGGATCCTGATAGCTGCAGTCACCTTATTCCATGCTGACGTTGTCGTCGCCGAGAAGATCGATGGTGACCATTTGTTCGATCCAGACCGGGTGATTGAAGTCAAAGTTGAGATTCCACCCGAGGACTGGACACTGCTCAGTCGGCAGTCGCGTAATCCTGCAACGGCATTCAGTGGCCTGCCGAGTGATAACCCCTACACTTACTTTAAGGCTGACATCTGGATCGATGGAAACAAGATCGAATCCGTCGGCATTCGCAAAAAAGGCTTTTTCGGATCGGCCGATGTTCAACGTCCGTCGCTCAAGATCAAGTTTGACGAGTACCAGAAACAGGATCTGATCAAGGGGTTAAGCCAACTCACATTGAATAACAACCTTCAGGATCGTTCGCAGTTAAGTCAGTATCTGACGTATCGCTTGTTTCGAAAGGCAGGCAATCCAGCTCCCCGATGCAACTGGGCTCACGTCATCGTCAATGGGAAGAGACTTGGGGTCTACTCCAACGTGGAAAGCATCGGAAAGCAATTCCTTTCGAAAAACTTCGAAGACAAGACCGGCAACCTCTATGAGGGGACACTGACTGATTTCCATCCGAAGGCAATCGCGAATTTTGAAATCAAGACGAACGAAGACAAGAACGACCTGAGTGACATCAAACGCCTGGCAGAACTGCTTGCCGCCAAGAGAGACCTCAACCTGGATGAACTCGGACAGCTCATCAATCTTGATGCGTTTTTCCGGCACTGGGCACTGGAAAGTCTGACCGGGTATTGGGACGGTTACAGTTCCAACCAGAACAATTACTTTCTGTACTTCAATCCCAGAGACAAGGGACGAGGGCATTTCATTCCCTGGGGAGCGGACTGGGCATTCACCAGCAACGGACCATACGGCGGTGGCCCCGTCGGGTTTGGAGGCCGAGGGACGACGGTGATTTACGCACAGGGAATTCTGACGAATCGCCTGTATCACACGAAAGGAGTTCCCGAACGGTATCGTACGACCATGCAGCAGCTTTTGAAAGATGTCTGGGATGAAGAGAAGATGCTTAGCGAGATTGATCGAGTTGAAAAACTCGTCGCACCTCATTTGCATCAAAGTCAGGCCAGCACGCCTGAGGCGTTGAGTGAAGTGCGCGAGTTTATTCGAGGTCGACGAAGCGCCATCGAACAGGCGCTGAAACAGTGGCGGCCAATAATACCGCCCGAACCCCGCAGGCCTGCCTATCTGTTTGATGTCGGAAAAGCGAGTGGATCGTTTTCCACGGTGTTCAGCACTGGTCGACCACAATCGGACCAAAGTAAATCAGATCTGCGAATGGAACTGAACGGAAACGTAATCGAATTCGAAAAGATGTCGGTCACGGCGATTTCGTTCCAGTTCCCGGCTTTCGGTGGCTTTGGTGGCCCCCCCGGCAGTGGTACCACTCCTGAAGTCGGACGTCCGGGTGGTGGACCTGGAACGCCGTCAGGGCCTCTACCAGGAGTGCCCGTAAAGCCCACGGCAGCACCGGTTAGTCTTGTATTTACGGGTGAACGCGCCGGCGGACAACCGATTACGATGACGGTGCTCATCGACCGCAATAAGTTCCAGGCCACAACGGAAAAAGCTCTGCAGGTGACAGGGAACTATCAGGAGGGACGCGGCGGCGGATTTGGCGGTTTCGGGAATGAACCACGTCGATCGCTCGTTGGTGAAATTCGACTGAAGAAGGCCGGGACAGAGCCTGCTCATGAAGTCTCCGGTGAAATCAGCCTGAGGATCGTGGAAACGCATGGAGGGATCTTTCAACCGCAACCTCCCGCAGGCGGATTTCAGGGGCCGGGTACCGTCAACGCGCCACGATCATTCGGACAACCGCAGCTAATGACTCTTTTGAAGGCATTAGACGCAGACCGAGACGGCATGATCTCGGCCACCGAAATCGAGAAGGCTGTTGCTGCACTCAAGCAACTTGATCGGAATCGGGATGGGAATCTGTCCGGAGATGAACTTCAAGATCCCAGAAAGTAAACGGCTCCTTATGGGCGACCTGGCATGAAACACTGCACGATGACCATCGAACACTCAAAACACCTGTCCGTTCATTGATGAGACGCCGTCATGAATTGGCTCAGAGCCATCAGTACCGTAAACTGTCAACGTTGCTTCTTTGACTGGAAACTTCTGCTGACGGCAATAGCTGTCCCTTTTGGACCTTGTGATGGAATTTCTCGAAGTACCGCTGTTTGACGACGATGTCTTCAAGCTGCTCGTTCGTTTCGCAATCAACATCTTCTATCTGACACTGATCGTCAGGTTTGCCATATATCCCATGCAGCGTGAACGCGATTTTGCGTTTACGGCTGTGATGATGAATGTGACAGTATTCTTTATCTGCTTTTCCCTGAAGAAGCTGGATCTCGGAATCGGTATGGCCCTGGGGCTGTTTGCCATTTTCGGAGTGCTCAGGTACCGCACAGACGCAGTTCGAGTCAAAGAGATGACGTATCTGTTCATCGTCATCGGGATCGCGGTTGTCAACTCCTTGTCAAACAAGAAGACCAGCTACGTCGAGGTGGCTCTCGTCAACACCATCATCTTCGCTGCTGCAATGCTGAAGGAACGGATTGTCGGGACCAATGACGTTGAACAGCCAGCGAAGAAAAAGAAGGCAAAGAGCAAGAAGCCCGCTGCGGAGAAGCTCTCGGAATATACATTGGAGTATGACAAGCTCGACTTGCTTGGTAAGGCACATCGAGCAGCCTTGCTGGCCGATTTGCGTGAGCGAACTCGGCTGGATGTCGTGAAAGCGCGGATCAAAACGATTGACCTATTGAAGAACCGAGCGACGCTGGCGGTTTGGTGCAGTGATGCCGACGCGTCTGCAATCGACACCCCTCCTTCTGAAACCGAGAAGGGCTAGATTCCGACATTGCAACTACCGAATCCAGTTCTGTGGATTCGCATTTCATTTCGGCTAAAGCGATTGCAACACGCAAAAACTCACGGGGCACCTCCATCACAGGAATGCTGGATTGATCAAGTGAAACAGCCCCAATTCCTCCCCCTGAAGGTGATGGTAGATCCAGTCTGGAAATCGTGTTTTACGCAAGCGTTCCCATCGGGAAAGCCCATGGTATTCGCCCACAATCAACTTTACGCGATTCAGGACGGACGTCTTCTCCAGGATCGAAAATTCGCTTCCTTCGCAATCCAGCTTCAGGATGTCGATAGTAGTGGCGTGTGCCCGCTCCATCAGTTCTTCTAACGTCACTTTTGCAATCGGGCGCCGATCGACGTCGTAGTGAGGATCTGGATTTCCTTCGCTGCCTTCCTTGACGACGATCGACCCTCCTGTGTTGCCACCGTTGGAGGTGATGGTGTTCAACAGGATGAGCTGCCCCGGTTCATACGTGCAGGCGGCCGGAACGATTGTGGCAAACTGTCCTACATTGGCACGCAACACGGCAATGTTTTCTGGACAGGCCTCGACACAGGTGATTTTTGCATCTGGATTCGCTCGTCGAATCAAGGTCGCGAAACTACCAATATGACTGCCGATATCGACAACGAACGCGGCTTGCTGAACATCGTGAGATCTAGTCGCCATCCGGTAGGCGTCTCCGACCAGAATATCTTGGACAATCGCCACATCCTCTGCCTGCATTTGTTGCCGAATCCACAGATCGTGATAGCGAACGAACGCAGTCACTTCGGCCTTCTTGGGCGGTGGTACGATGGTCACCGCTGGTGAATTTGTCGTCGTCGCGTTATGGAGGGATTTGCACTTCGAGTCCGTCGCCGGTGGATAGGATTCTCCTAATTCCTTGAGCGCCTGAAAACAGAACTCTTCCAGCGGATACTCCGGGTGAAATCTGTTGTGAGTGGATTGTTGAGGCGTCGATGTGAAACGAGTATCGGGCAGGCGGAACTTGTCGTGCACGCGATGCAGAAACAGCAGTTCGCCGCGATCATCGAACTGATGAATCCCCACGGATACGAAATCGGACTTGGGCCACATGCGGGCGTAACGTCGTCCCAAGCGTTGCCAGGCCACCGGAAATGTGTCTTTGTCACCGTACAGAATGTGATAGACAAAATCGGCATGAGCGTTGTAGTGCAGCGCCAGATTCAACTCGCGCCAGCAGAGCTCTTTATTGACGAGGATCTGGCCGGACTCCGTCGGCAGATCTTCGATGGGATTGACTCCAAAAATCTCCCAGGCGTGAGCCGGACTGATACTCGTGTTGAGAGCGAGATCGGGCCAGAATACAGCTCCCCATTCGCGATACTTCCTCCATTCGAACAGAAATTCGGGGTTTCGTACTGGATAACTGTCAGCATCCAGCAGCAGTACTTCTCGAAACGAGCAGTTCCGCAAAGCGACCGCTTTCAACTGCCATCCGCGCCACCAGTGACCAGGAATGAACCGGAACGGCTCGTTGCGAACGAACTCATCAGCGTCGATGCAACGCACGCCGAGTGGCTCGATAACTTGCCGCATCGATTCGTCGACTTCACCTTCAAGATGCCACAGTTCAATCGGCAACTGGCAACCCAGTTGTCGCAACACACGGATCGTGACGTACGCGGATACGAAGTACTTTCCACCTCCGACAACCACGATGCCTCGACCGCGAAACCGTGCGGGCCATGCTGGCGTCTGTTCGATCGCCTGATCTGCAATCCATCGATGCGCGGCTTGCACATTCTCCCAACTCCACCAGTCGTTCGGCTGCGTCCGAGGCGCCAGTGAGATCAATTTGCAGACCATCTCCACGGGCATATTCGGAGTGATCAACGGATACAAATAATCCGAGCAATACCGACAATCAGCCAATGTCGTCCGCTCGTGGTTGGGATGTCTGCAGGCAAATGTCTCGGTCCCGACATGGCCGGTTGAAGCACCGAGGTAAGCACAGGGAAGCAAATGCAACGGAGCCTCGTCGCGCACCGGTGACTCGTGATCCCGGCAGTAACACCGCTCGCAGTGCTCCGGCGAAACAATTTTCAATCCGACAAGCTTGGGCGACTGACACTGTCTTTGAGCTGCCGTTGCCAAACTCAAGCCATGCCGGCATTCCGGAAAAGTCATCTCTGCCCTTACCTAAACTGGTGCCACGGTGATTGTCGCAGGAATTCCCATGTCTTCGCTGACCCCCTTGGTGATCGGATGGCAAAAGACATTTTGACCGAGCGTGGCAAACTGGCTGGCAGGGCAGCGATAGTCCACACGGATTGATCCGTATTCCAGCGACAGTTCCCATTGCTCCGCGTGCGGACTGTGGCAACGCAACTGAACCCGCGGAGTGTGAGAAATGTTTCCGCCGTTACAGTAGAGCACACTGGTCGTCGCCGAACTGACCAGGCAGAGTGTCCAGTGGCCATTCAGTGCGCTCAGGGGATTGCCATGAAAACCACGTGTTGACAAGTGCCATTCCGCTGGGAGCAAATCCCACGCAGCCCTACAGGGCTGAGCAGGCTTCTTCAAAAATCCAGACGGATAAGTACAGTCGGTGTAGTAGCCGAATTTCGGATGGAAAAGAGACGAAGTGAATGTGTATGTACCGTCGTGCCAGGCCGCCCAGACGGCCAGCGTATAATCCGTCGTAGCCGATGACGGGTCGACTCCGCTGACATTGACGTCTCCCCATTCACCCGTGATTTGATCGACCTCGACACGTTGGGCGCCGGCCGCTGGAACGGAACCCGGGTTGGTGTTTCCTTGGATTACCTTGATGAGAACATAGTCTGCCGGGCCGTAGGCACCAGTGGCCTTCCCGCTGGCACAGACCGTCCCCGTCAGGGTCGCAAAAGTATCACCGCTCGGTTTCGTGATGGTGTGACCGAAAGTCCGGACGGGAGGGGGGCCGTTCTGACTCACATTTATCCGGGGAACACCAACGTTCGCACCTACGGGGATTTGAATTTCCAGCTTGATTGAAATTGTCTTTTCCAGCGAATCGGTCATTTCACACTTTCAGGTTGCAGAAAGAATTCCAGATTTCGAACGATGCCCGTCGTGGAATCCGCAAAGATCCCCCATTCCCCATACCCGTCGGCCGCGTTAACAAACTGATCGGCGTCGGGGCGGATCAGATCGCGGACGTAATGATCTCCCCATTGAATTCGCGTCAGACGGCCGCCGCTAACGGAAATCTCGAGTCGCTCATCGCGAGAGCTCATTGTTGGTAACGTGGCGGACGCAAAACCCTGGCGCGAGCGAACTCGCCGGGCCCCCGTCAGCTCTTGAATCTCAACGAATCGTTGCAATTTCGCTTGGAGTCGTCCTCCGACCTGGCTGCACTGCAGTTCCACGATTTGAACGCGTCGCAGGGGTGTTCCCCCATCGTCAATTTCGTGTGCGCCCAGGAAAAAGCCGAATTGCCCCGTCCAGGGGCTTTGAAACAGCGAGCCTTGAATCTGGTAGTCCCCCGAAAGAACTTTCCCCGTCGCGATCATCGCACGACTGTCGCAGCTCAACCAGAATTCCTGCTGCTTTGCATCCAATTCCCATCGCGAATTCTTGGACTGGACCGGCCACTCCAGGAACTTAGGTGCCGACTTCAAGACCGGGAACCACTCGCCCGAAACCGGTTCGGCGGGGGCCTTCACGGGCGGCACAAGATTCGTCGGTTGTGTCGATTCCACGACAACCGCGCGATCGGTGCTCTTCGTCTCAATCACGGCAGGTTTCTCATCACCGTTCTTTCCCGGATTCGTGCCATTTCCAAAGAACAGCATCGCGCCGATCAGACAGGACGCTCCGATACCCGCACCGATCAGAACTGGCTTGGGAACGCGACTGACCCGGTTTTCGCGCGACTGGAATCGACGCAGAGCTGTCGCCAGGTCGGCCGCAGTCGAATACCGTTCGACAATCGGCTTGCGCAGACAACGCAGGCAGATCTGTTCGAGTTCGGCGGGGATCGAATCGTCGATCTGTCTTAATGGCTTCGGTTCTCGGCAGCGAATCTCTTCCTTCAACTCAAGCAAATCGCGTCCCGTGAAAGGACGCCGTTTTGTCAGGAGTTCGTACAGGATCACTCCCAGACTCCAGATATCTGTGCGACCATCCAGGTACTGCGTTTCTCCACGCAATTGTTCCGGCGACATATACTGCGGCGATCCGGCGACCTCACCGGCCATTTCTCGTTGCGACTTTTCGTCGACGGCCAGCCCGAAGTCGGCGACATGCGGTTGACCGCTTTTATCCAGCAGAATATTCGGGGGCTTCAGGTCACGATGAACCAATCCCAGCTTGTGAGCAACATGCATGGCTTCGGCGACGGTTGCCACCAGCGCCACCGCTTCTTTGCGTTCCAGCGGCTGACGTCGAATGCGTTCTGATAGAGATTCCCCATTGATGTATTCGAACACCACGAAGGGGTTGCCGGCTTCGTCGGTTCCCGAATCGAAGACCGTGATAATCTGAGGATGTCGCAACCTGGCTGCAGCCCGCGCTTCATCGAGAAATCGCTGCCGTCCCTGAGTTTCAGAGAAACGATCGGAACGTGCGACCTTGATCGCCACGATCCGCTGCAGGACTTCGTCCCATGCTTCATAGACAGCGCCGAACCCCCCTTTTCCAAGCAATGATCGAATCAGATAGCGGTCGCGAATGCGGGATGACGGGGTCGGAATCTCAGCAGAAATACCGGCCGCGTACCCCGACGTTGTTGTCATGCTGATGCTGATCGACGCCGATTCGGACGCCTGCAGTAATTCTGGAGTCGCACAACGGGTCTCCTGTTCACAGGCGTCCGAGGGGAGCTTGCCAACGCCCCCATCCGGTCCTGGAAAACCGTCAGATGCTGATGTGTCCACAGCAATTCCCTCGCTCCATTCGATCGATTACACGGCCCACCCTTGACTTCGATCAATGCCGAGCTCTGTTTTGAAACTCAAGCTCTGTTTTGAAACTCAAGTAGAGTCGAGAAATACCAGACGAACGGAACTGAGATCACCGGGACTTCTCGAATCGACCCTACCCCGGACTCCATTGTGACCTTGTGTTTCAAAACGAAGCTTCATTACTGGTCTGGAAGTGTCTGTATCATCTGATTGAGAGAATATGAGATTGAACTTGCAGTACTCTCGTTCGTCAACACGTGCACATAGTTCCTCGCAAAGTTTTCTCGGTCCATATCGACGTGTAATGAACGTGTCGGGCAAATCGCTGCGCCATTCGCATCTGGAATTCTGCGAACGCTCCGTCAAGCGACCGCACTGCACATTTCTGATACACAAGTTCTTGCGTGATACGTTTTGATACTTTGTGCCAGGCCCTGCGTACCTCCCGGAGCACACCGCGATCTAACAGGTCTGTGACACGCTTGATCAGTCAACGTCGCCAATCCGTCAAAATTCCAACGAGAGTTTTGAACCGCAAGTGTCATATCCCAGGTCGGCCTCGCTCTTGAAGGCAGATTTCCCAACGATCTTGTGCCTCAGTCTTTTTCATCCAACCGTCACAAATTAACAGTCAACTGTCCTCGGATGGCTGTTGGGAATTGCCAGCGGTTTTTCTGCGGAGTACGATTAAACGGATGCCGATTGGAGTTAACGGGAGAAGTTTCTGCTCGCTGAACCCGCGATCTCCGCCTGCCTGCAAAAACAAGCCACCAGTAGACCCGCCATGAATTCCAGATTTGCCGTAATCGGGTTCCTAGTCATCACCACAAACGTGGCGCTGCCCCGACTGCAGGCGGCGGAATTGCGAGTGGAACCTGCCAAGGTGGAATTCACAGACGCGTTCGCTCGCAGACAATTGCTTGTCACTGTGGATGGACGCGATGCGACCCGGAAGGCGACCTACCTTAGCCGGAAGCCGGAAATCGTCTCGGTTGACGCTGCGGGATATCTTGTCCCTCATGCCAACGGCCCCGTCGAAATTGAAGTCAAAATCGGGGGCCAATCCACGGTGGTCCCCGTTCAGGTCGCTGGATTTGAAAAGATCCGGACGGTCGATTTTGCGACCGAAGTGGAGCCACTTCTCAGTCGATTTGGTTGCAACTCGGGAGGATGCCACGGAAAGGCTCGTGGCCAGAATGGATTCAAATTATCGCTGTTCGGATTCGACACCGAGTTTGACTACCAATCGCTGGTGAGCGAAGGGCGTGGACGTCGCGTGATGGTGTCGGCGCCAGACAAAAGTCTGTTGCTCTTGAAGGGGGCTGGACTCGTTCCACATGGCGGCGGTCGCCGGTTGGAACCGGGGACCGAGCCGTATCGGTTGATCCACTCCTGGATTCAAGCGGGCGCACCAGCATCGGCTCCGAATGTGCCACACGTCGTCAAATTGCAGATGGTTCCTGCTGAACGAGTCATGGACGCCAATGAGCAGCAGCAAATTGCTGTGATGGCTGAGTACTCAGATGGTTCCCGACGCGATGTGACTCGCGAAGCTCAATATTCCACGAACCTCGATGTCGTGGCCGTTGTGAGCGATGACGGACTGGTCACGGCGAACGAACCAACAGGCGAAGCGGCCATCATGACTCGTTATATGGGTCAGGTGGCGATCTGCCGAATCCTGCGACCTCAGGGAGCTCCCCTGGCCAGCCTGCCAAACTTCAAGCCTCGCAATTTCATTGATCAGCTGGCCGCTGAAAAATGGAAGAAACTCGGACTGAAACCGAGTAACGGCTGTGACGATCCAACGTTTCTGCGCCGTGTTACTGTCGATCTGTGCGGACGCCTGCCAACCGTCGACGAAGCGCGTGCCTTCCTGGCCGATCCAGGAGCGGACAAGCGAGACAGAGCTATTGAACGATTGCTCGCGTCACCTGACTATCCCGCTTATTTTGCCTTAAAGTGGGGTTCGATCCTGCGGAATTCGAATCTTGCCGGCGCAGACCGTGCGTCTTACGCCTTTCACAACTGGCTGAAGGACATGGTTGCTCGCAATCGCCCCTACGACGAGTTTGTACGAGGGATTGTCGCGGCCAGCGGTGAATGGGCAGATGCTCCGGCAATCAACTGGTTCTGGCAGTCGCGCGACGATCAACTGCACCAGGTGACTGCTGATACCGCTCAGGTGTTTCTCGGCTTGCGACTGCAGTGTGCCAAGTGCCACCACCATCCCTATGAAAGGTTCACTCAGGACGACTATTACGGCCTGGCAGGTTTCTACACGCGACTGGGACGAAAGTCTTTTGGTGAGCCACCTCCGTATTTCACCTCACCCAATGTGACGCTCAGTGAACGTCATCCCGTGACGGGAAAACAGATCGAACCGAAATACCTCGATGGTGCCATCGCAACATTTACACCTGAAGAAGACCCGCGACATGCTCTGGTCGACTGGATGGCCAGACCGGAGAATCCATTTTTCTCCAAGACTATGGTCAATCGCCTGTGGGGCCATTTCTTCGGCCGGGGACTGGTTCACGAAGTTGATGACCTGCGTGAAACGAATCCCGCTTCGAATCCGGAGTTGCTGGACGCCCTCGCTAAAGAATTCCGCGATCACAAGTTTGATGTCAAACACATGATCCGACTGATGGTACAGAGTCAGGCCTATCAACTTGCTTCTGAGCCGACCGACGACAATCGGAAAGACCAGCAGAACTTTGCTCGATTCTTCGCCCGACGTCTTCCCGCTGAAGTGGCTCATGATGCCGTGGAACAGGCGACGGGATTCAAAACGAACTTCAGTAACATGAGTGCTGATTCTCGAGCGATCGATTTGCCGCACGAACGGTTCGGTTCTTATTTCCTCGATACCTTTGATCGGCCCAAGCGAGTCAGTGGTTGCGAGTGCGAACGGTCGACCAGTGCGACCTTGTCTCAAGTCCTGCTGCTTTCAAATTCGGACGAATTGGAAGGGAAGTTGCAGAACGGAAATGCCCGCATTGCCAAGCTGTTTGAGGCAAAGCGGACTACCCCTCAAATCGTTGAAGAGTTATACCTCGCCACGTTTTCCCGATTCCCGACACCACAGGAATTAACAACGGCGACCGGTTACATTGACCGCGACACGGAACCACGGAAAGCCGTCGAAGACTTGTTGTGGACCTTGCTGAATTCTCGCGAATTCCTGTTTAACCACTGATTGACCAGATGCTCGTTTTGACAACGGGGACTAAAAATGTTCGACATTCTCGGATCTTCCATTCCAACGTGCGACAGCCATTCTTCGCGAATTGATCGCCGGAATTTCCTGCGAGTCGGCAGTCTCGCGGTGGGCGGTCTGACGCTTCCCAACCTGCTCCGTGGCGAAGCGCTGGCGAAGGAAGGTGGTACTTCCGCCAAGCGGAAGTCGGTGATCCTGGTCTGGCAGGCAGGTGGCCCCAGCCATATTGATATGTACGACCTGAAGCCGACGGCGCCGGCCGAGTATCGTGGTGAGTTCAAGCCGATCCCGACCAATGTTCCGGGAATTGAAATTGGCGAACACCTGCCACTGCAGGCAACCATGTTCGACAAGTTCTCGGTCGTTCGATCCGCCTTCCACACCAATGCTGGTCACGGCATGGGATCCCAGTGGATGTTGACCGGGTACCAGCCAACAATCGAAGTGAACGACAACATTTATCCTTCGTGTGGATCCGTCGTGTCTGCATTGCGCGGACCGAACGAACCCGGAATGCCTGCTTACTGCAATGTCCCGAATCGACTCGATCTGGGTAAGGCCGCGTACCTCGGAGCGTCATACAACCCGTTCTCTCCTGACAGCAACCCGAACGACAACGGGTTCCAGGTGCGCAATATGAAGTTGCCGGGAAACCTGACCGTAAACCGTCTGGAACGTCGCCAGCAACTGCTGGGGCAGGTTGATACAATCCGTCGTGACATTGACACCAAGGGAGATATCGTCGGTCTGGACAAGTTCTACCGCGATGCCTTCGAAATGGTCATGAATGAAAAGGCCTTGCGGGCATTCGACATTCACAAGGAAGACCCACGTCTGCGAGAAAAGTATGGCCGTAACGACTTGGGGCAAAGCTGCCTGCTGGCACGACGTCTGGTCGAATCGGGTGTGACATACGTTACCGTTCAGGCTGGCGGTGGCTGGGATACTCACGGTAACAACTTTGCTGAATTGAAAAACCGTCTGCTACCCGCCTTCGATCGTGCTGTTGCGGCGCTGGTTGACGACCTTTACGTTCGCGGCCTGCAGGATGAAGTTCTGGTAATGGCGATGGGCGAATTCGGCAGAACGCCGCGAATCAATCCGCAAGCGGGCCGTGATCACTGGCCGGGTGCCATGAGCGTGCTGTTTGCCGGAGGTGGATTGCAGATGGGACAGGCGATCGGAACGACGGATTCCAAGGCTGAATATCCGACCAGCAAGCCCTACACTCCGGGGTGCGTTCTGTCGACAATGTATCACACTCTGGGAATTGACCATCACCACGTATTCTACGATCAAGGCCGACGACCGCTGCCGGTACTGAACGAAGGCCAGCCGATTGCCGAACTGATTGGATAGTTGTGACAAGTCCGAAACAGCCAGGCACGTCTGTTTTCAGTCCCTGTGGCAGAGAATTCGGATGGGCTCGCTCGGTGAGAACAGAATCTGCCAGCGAAGTATCGAGCCAGACTCTCCACCCGGTATTACCGTCACTCCTGCTTCAACCTCACGAATGTCGTCATTCTCGTGGGCCTTCAGCCGACGAGAATGAAAAGCTTTTGACATTGCCGTGAGATGGCATTCGAGCAGGTCCTGAGTGTCAGCTTGCAGAGCCTTCGGTCGTTGCGGCCTCGTATCTTTGCGTGAAACCCTCTTCCTGAATGAAGAAGGCGTCGGCGTTGCAGGCAAAGTGATACGAGCAGCAGAAGCACAATCCATATGTTCGCACGCTTCGCTCAAGACGACATGACATCAGAAGCGGAAGAATGCCGTCTACGATCTCTAACAATCCCCGTTCCTAATCTTCCTTCGGGCCTTGGCGTCAATGCATGTGACCACTGTCAAGAATTGTGGCGCACATGCTATTTCATCTCGATTTCGACGAACAACATGGTGGCATGATTCTTCACTCGATGCCCTCGCGGTCAGTGGCCTGAGTTGTCAGAATGGCGTCCTGCAATGAGCGGGTTGGTCCTGTCCGACATTCCCCGTTGCGGGAAGCGAACGACCACGCAATTTGTGACAATCCGCTCGACTCAATGCCATTGAAGAGTTCGTGCGGTCGCTCGAATTTGTTGAGGGATTTCCCTCGTGAGTAGGAGTGTTGAATGAGCCTGCGAGTGATGCAAATCCGGTGGTGTCTTGCGCTGTCCTTGCTGGGAATTCCGATCCTTGTCGGTGGCAGACTTGCCTTTGGGGCTGAACCTGCCAGGCCGTCACGTAATTCCCGGCCCAATATCGTCTTTATTCTGGCAGATGATCTCGGGTACGGAGACCTGGGCTGCTTCGGACAGAAGAAAATCCGCACCCCCAACCTCGACCAGTTGGCAAACGAAGGAATGCGGTTGACGCAGCACTATTCAGGAAATGCCGTCTGTGCTCCATCGCGCTGCGTTCTGATGACCGGTCTCCATCCGGGACATGCCTTTATCCGCAACAACCGTGAAACCAAGCCCGAAGGACAATATCCGATTCCGGCAAACACGGTCACTCTCGGAAAACTCCTGCAAAAGCAGGGATACGTAACAGGGGCGTTCGGCAAATGGGGGTTGGGTGGCCCCGAATCGGAAGGACGGCCGCTGCAGCAGGGGATCAATCGATTCTTTGGCTTTAATTGCCAGGCGGTCGCCCACAATTTTTACCCGACTTACCTGTGGGATAACGAAAAGCGATTTCCTTTAAGAAATCCCGCCTTTCCGGCTCACCAGCCCAAACTCCCGGAGGGTGCGGATCCCCACAGTCCGGGCAGCTATGCGGGATATGTCGGGCCGGATTATTCCGCAGACATCATCACCGAGCAGGCATTGAAGTTTGTCCGAGATCACAAGGATCAGCCGTTCTTTCTCTATGTCCCGACGACGATTCCTCATCTCGCGCTACAGGCCCCGGAAGATGCCTTGAAAGAATATGCCGGACAATTTCCGGACGATGCTCCCTATGTTGGTGGCCGCGGCTATCTGCCGCATCGAACACCTCGCGCAGCCTATGCGGCCATGGTGACTCGAATGGATCGTCATGTTGGTCAGATTGTTTCACAAATCCGTGAACTTGGACTGGACGATCAGACGATCTACGTCTTCAGTTCTGATAATGGCCCGCTGTATGACAAACTCGGGGGAACTGACTGCGAATTCTTCGAGTCCGCCGGGCCGCTGCGTGGCCGGAAAGGATCGCTTTACGAAGGAGGATTTCGGGAACCGACGATTGTTCGATGGAAAAGTCGTATCCCTGCAGGCACGGTCAGCGACCGGGTCACCGGATTTGAGGACTGGCTTCCAACTTTGCTGGATCTGATCGGAGCCTCAGATGCGATTCCTTCGAGCCTGGACGGAATCAGTTTTGCTCCCACCTTACTCGGCAAGAATCAGGCGGACCGGCCATTTCTGTACCGCGAATTCCCAGGCTATGGCGGCCAGGTCTCGCTGAGGATGGGTGACTGGAAAGGGGTCGTTCAGAACCTGCTCCCGCAAGGAAAGCGAGCGGCTCAGCCCTGGAAGATTGAGCTTTACAACCTGAAAACCGATATTGGGGAAACGACAGATGTCGCGGCCAAGCATCCGGATATTGTGGCAAGGATCGATCGATTGATGCGTGAACAGCATACGCCATCGGCAGAATTCCCGTTCCCGGCACTCGACAATCGTTTGTCATCCGAATGAAATACATCAGCCGCTCGATTTGTAAATCTACTCCAGCGTGATCAACTCCCCACCGTCCAAGAATCTTTCATGACACCTTCGATTCTCTATTGTGGCGACACTTCACTCGATCAGGCGGCAAGCTATCTGGCAGGGATGATTTCCAATTTCGGCTGGCAGTTTGATTACGTACCAAGTCACAAGCCTGTGACAAGGGACCTGATTGAACAACCGCGGTCACTGCTGATCCTCAGCGACTATCCATCACAGCAATTTGATCCCTCGCTTCAGACAATCGTTGCAGACCACGTGCGGCAGGGGATGGGGCTGATGATGATTGGGGGCTGGGAATCTTATCACGGGTTGGGTGGCAACTGGGACACGACGCTTCTGGGCCAGTTATTGCCAGTAGAGATCTCTGGCAGCGACGACCGAATGAACTTTGACCAACCCGCGCTGTTGCATCCGACGGGTTGGAATACTGCACTTTGGGATTTACCCTGGTTCAAGCGCCCTCCGACCGTCGGTGGAATGAACCGGTTTCAGGCGAAGCCGGGGACTCAAACCTGGCTCTCGGTCACTCCATATGCACCTCATTACGAATCGAGTTCCTGTTCGATTCAGTGGTCTGCAGGCGATTCCCTGCCGGGCCTTGTCACGGGTTCCTCGGGGGCAGGGCGAACGGCGGCATTTGCCAGCGACGTGGCACCTCACTGGGTCGGTGGATTTGTCGACTGGGGTCCATCGCGCGTGACCGCTCAGGCCCCAGGGGCTGGTGCAATTGAAGTCGGCAGTGATTACGTCCAGTTTTGGAAACAGCTGCTGGCGTGGACCGGACGGATTGACTGAACAGGTTTTGACCGACCACAGTTTGACTCATTGAACAACGGCGAAGCCGTTGTTTCAGAATTGCAGTAAGTACTTTTTCATCACACAGATTGAGGTTTGTTGAATGGCCAAAGGGAATGTTCTGATTGGGCAGTCGGGTGGTCCGACGTCGGTGATCAATTCGTCGCTGGCGGGCGTTGTCGATGGGGCCATGCGAACCAAAGGGATAGGCCGCGTCTTCGGGATGCGCTATGGGATCGAAGGTGTCTTGAATGACTTTCTGGTCGATCTTGCCAGCGAGTCCCCCGACGTCTTGAAGGGGCTGCGGTCAACTCCGGGAAGTGCCCTTGGATCCAGTCGACTGAAGCTGAAAGACGAGCACTTTCCTGCAATTCTGAAGCAGTTGAAAAAGTACGACATTCGTTATTACTTCATGATTGGTGGAAATGACACGATGGATACGATTCATCGTGTGACGAAGTACGCGAATGAAAACGGCCACGAGATGATCGGAGTCGGCGTTCCGAAAACCGTGGATAACGATCTTTTCGGGACCGATCATACTCCGGGGTATCCCAGTGCAGCCCGGTATATGGCACTCAGCGTCCTGCAGGCCGGCATTCTGTCACGAGACATGCAGAAAGTTGATCAGTTTGTCATTTTCCAGTCTGTCGGACGCAGTGCGGGCTGGCTTCCGGCTGCAACGGTACTGGGACGAACATCGGAACTGTCGGCTCCACACATCCTGCTGCTGCCAGAGCGGCACTTTAATCGAGACTCGTTTCTGCAGACGGTTGCGGCTGCCCACAAGAAACACGGGTTTGTCAGCATCGTGTGCGGGGAAGGGATTACCAATGCCGACGGAACCCCAGTCAGTGTTTCGCAGACAAAAGACAAGTTTGGAAATGTCGAATTCGGGGCTATGGGTGGGACGAGTGCGGCGATGATGCTGCATCGGATGATCGCTGACGAATTCGGCTGGCGTGGCGAATTTCAGGTGACGGAATCTCTGCCGATGTGCGCAGCAGATCGCGGAACAAAACTGGACTTCGATGAAGCTTTCGCGTGTGGCAAGCAAGCGGTGAAACTGGCGGCACGCGGCGAAGGGGGAGTCATGGTGACAATGAATCGGACCAATAAACCCGGTACCCCGTATGCGATCGAGTTCGGCACAATTTCGTTGAGTGAAGTTGCCAACCACGAGCGTCCAATGCCGGACAATTTCATCACGAAAGACGGATATGGCGTGACCAAGGCGTTTATCGACTATGTGACACCTCTGGTTGGTCCACTGCCATCGTATTCGTCGCTGGCGGCCAAACGTGCGAAGCCCTGAGGCGAGAGTGCATATTGAAATTGGGTCTTACTGCTCAAAGGCCCATCAGTTCACCCAGCCAGGGCCTTTCGGCCTTGGGAATCGATGTAAAAACAGGACCTGAAGGGCCGAACATTCCCTTAGGTCTTTAAACTCATCGAAAGGAACGACCGGCCCTTCAGGCCTCATGAAGATTTTGGTGGGATCAATTCCAGGGCCGAAGGGCCCTGGCTGGGTGAACTGATGGCCCTTTGGGCCGCAACCCATGGCTGAACCCGACGAGAATTGCAGGATGTGATGTGTAGATACCTTGGTCTTGGGGTAATCCAGATTCGCACCTCGTGACCTTTTCAATGACGCCAGGCCCCAGGAACTTGAATACGGGCAGCGATGGTTTGGATGGAAAGTTCGGGTAACGGTTGCCCAGTCGATATCAATCAATACAGTCCGCTGATTGCCAATACTTCAGCGATGAAATTCGAGGAGAGACCCTTTCATGAAGATCGATCACGAACCTTATTCGAAGTTCAACCTGGTCCGCGACATGCTGGCTGCTGTCGATGTGATTCGTACATTTGATCCCAGTGTGGTTCAGCCAACAGCAGCAGAAATTGCCGTGACTGGTCGACTTCTGCTGACGGGCGAGGGCTCTAGTCGACTGTTTCCGGCCAAGAGTGCGATCATGCATTCCCGTCGCCAGGGCTGGCCGTGTGTTTTACACACCGAGGCGGGCCGACAGTCTCAGGAATATGCACTGCAGGACTGGTCAGTGCTGGGAATGTCAAATTCCGGGCGAACGGCAGAAGTCATTCGACTTTTCAACGGCTTGAAGGATTCAGGACATCAGTCCCGTTACAGCCTGACGGCCCTGGCGGACTCACCCCTGGAGGCGGCTGCCAAGCGAGGACACGTGTTGAAGTGTGGCAAGGAAGGTGCGGTGGCCGCCACAAAGAGCGTGGTCGAGCAGGCACTGTTCTGCCGGGGGCTTGTCGAAGCAATCGCTGGAAAGCCAAGTCTGTCCGGAAGACTGACGGAGCTTGCCAGGAATGTGGAAACCGCGTTGACATTAACGGTCGATCCCGAGATCACGAATCGGCTGGCCAAGGCTGGAACGATTTATTTTGCTGGCCGAAACGATGGTGTTGCCGAAGAGCTAACGCTGAAGACAAACGAAATCACTCGAAAGCGAAGTGATTACCTGGAAGGGACTTACGCTGTCCACGGCATTGAGGAAATCATGCAGGCGGACGATGTGGTGATCTGGATCGATCCCTATCAGGAATCCGAACAGAAGTTTCACGATGTACTCGTCAAAGGCGTCGGGCTGACTGTCATCGCAGTCTCATCACGTTCCACGATGTTTCCGACAGTCCAGATACCCGATTCCGGTGACTTGGCAGGGTTTGTTCAGCTCGCCGCAGGCTGGAATCTACTGGTGGAGACCGGGATGGCGCTTGGGATCAATGTCGACAAGCCACAGCGGGCACGCAAGGTTGGCAATGAGTTCACCGGGTGATTCGGGAGACAGCATTTTGCTGAGTCGACGCTTTGGCGGACTTTCGGGGAAAGAGCTACAAAAGTCTTGAATTCACGAACGGCAAGTACGATACTAATTTAAGTAGCGTAATCTTAATCTTCGCTGCTGCACTTCGTTTCACGTCGTCCGTGTTTCTGCGGCATTTGCCGATTTTCTCGTAATTCTTTCTTCCAGGAGGTCATCATGCGCCGTCGTGGGTTTACCCTGATCGAACTGCTTGTTGTGATTGCGATTATCGCAGTCCTGATTGCGTTGCTATTGCCTGCCGTTCAACAGGCACGCGAAGCCGCTCGTCGAACACAGTGCAAGAACAACCTCAAGCAAATGGGGTTGGCAATGCACAATTACCACGACACTTACAACATGTTTCCTCCAGGGGCTATTGCCTCGTCTGTCGGTGGCTGGGGAACGTCGTGGTACATGAGAGTACTTCCTTTTGTCGATCAGGCTCCGGTCTTTAACAAGCTGACATTCAGCGGAACCCACCATGGCTGGGCTTGGACCGGTTCGGCTGAAGGAAATGCTAACGGGCAAGTGTTGCGAGGCGCTTCGTTTACGTTTGCACTATGTCCTTCCAGCCCACTCAATCCAATCGCGACCAATGACATTCCTGTCACCAATCCACAGTACTACGGGATTTCAGGATCAACTGATGGAAATGGTTACACCAACCCTCCCGGCAGCCTGCGAGCATGTTGCAGCTGCTGCAGTGGCCAGGAACTCACCGGCCAGATCTCCGGGGCTGGAATGCTTGTCCCAACGCGTGGTCTTTCGACCAAGGACGTCACGGATGGAACATCAAATACGATGATGATTGGCGAATCCTCCAATTTCATTCTCAATGCCTCAGGAGCCAAAGTTGCGCAGGTGACTGGTGCCCACGGAATCATGATGGGAACCGCCCGTCTGGAAACTGTTGAACAGGGGACAAGTAATTTTGAGCGATGTTTCAATATGACAACGCTGCGTTATGCCCCCAATGCTCCGGTCATTGATAATAATGCGAGCTTCCCTGGAGTCGGCTGGAATTTCGGCAGCAACAACCCGCTGAACTCAGCACACACCGGGGGAGTGCAGTGCATGTTGACCGACGGTTCTGTCCGGTTCATCAGCGACAACACAGACATGTTTACATTGCGAAAGCTATGTGCCCGAAACGACGGGTTGGTGGTTGGCGAATTCTGATCGTTCGGAAATGATTCAGAAAACCTTCGTTCAGGACGGCCCCTTCGGCCGTCCGTTTGCTTTCTTGTATTTTGGTGTCTTGAAAGCTTGGATTTCAGAATCGATACTGGCAACAGGTTGCCATTCGGGCCACTTCCAGCATCAGATCGCTGGTTCGCAAGCTGATGCGAGATCAAGTTTTTTCCCTCTTCCGTCGGGACCAATTTCAATGAACTTCGACTCTGGATTTTCACTCAATCGTCGTCACTCGCTTTTGAAGCTGGCGGTCACGTGCTCCCTGGCAATCAGCCTTTCGGTCGGTTGCGGTGCGAAAGCTCCGCCAAAGCCAAAAACCGAACAAGCATCGATCGGCGGGACGGTCAAAAACGGCGATAAGACCGTTCCTGTCAATACCGAGGTCGTTTTTGAGAATTCCAAGGAAGGGCTGACGATCGCCGCCAAGACAGATTCCAGTGGCAAATTTCAGCTGTCCGCGACTGACCCGAGGATTGGAATTCCTGTCGGCAGATATAAGGTGGCAGTTCGACCACCGACGGCAGTCGTGGCCCCCGTTCAACCGGGCAGTGCGGATTATCAGAAATTAATGCAGTCCGGTGGACAGGCCGCGCCTCCGCCAGTCGCCGGTTCGGAACTGATCCCTGACAAGTTCCACAAGCACGATTCGAGCGGACTGGAGTTTGAAGCAAAGGTTGGCCAGAACGACTTTGCGATTGACCTTTCCAAATAGTGCCTCAGATACTCCTGAATGGCGAGTCGCGCAGGCGACTCGCCGTCAGACGCCAAACGAGTTGCCAGACCAATCCACAAAGGTGCATCCGAACTCGATTGGCGTGCTTAACGAGTTGCATGCTTTGGATACACGTCCGATCTCAATCGAAAATCAAGCCTGGCCCCAACGCTAGTGATCTGGACACGTCAGAGTTATAGTCCAGTCCAAAGACCCAACCGTCGGATTGATATCGCAGATCGGTTCAACGACGGTCACAATCCGCCTGCCGTTGGCTCGTCGCACGATGTACAGTCGTTGAAAGTCGGAACTATGAAACTTGTCGCGGGAGCAATTCTGTTACTGATCGCTGAACACTCGTACTCCCATTACCTTATGGTGCCGTTCCCCAACAACGAACATGCAGCAACTGTTTTGGTTCCCGCGAGTGTCATATCGTTGTCACTGGGAGCCCTGCTGATGATTTGGGGGGTGTTGACTGAAGTGCGAGCGGCCAGGAATTAGCGATTGATGCAGACTGGATGTTCCCATGGAAGATTCCCGCACGATTCGAAGGATTGAGCAAGGGTTCGCAATCCTTTCAATCCTGTTGTTAGTGGCGGGTGTGGTGATCTGTCTGCAACCGTTTGTCGCACCATCGCAGAATCAACGGCTTTTACGCCAGGTACTGGAATCGCGATCCCGCCGCTACGCAGACGCCCCTGCACTTGCGGTTGAATACATGAACCAGACTTCGTCGAGAGCCTTCGGAGTCGCACTTGCCGCCGAGATTGCATCCGACTTTTTCGACAGTGCGACGGCCATTGAACTCTATCGCAAATTACCTGCAGATGGCGGACGATGGGAATTCATGGCAAAACTGGGGATGGCACGTCGCTTTGAGCTCGAAGGACGGATCGGCGATGCAGAGCGGGAATTACGACGCGCGCTGGAACTAAACCCATACCATCTGGAAGCCAACAGCAGGCTGGGGCATATTTTTCAAATTTCGGGGCGAACATGGGAAGGGATCCCCTGCTTTTTCCGCCTGATTCGCTCTGGCCGATGTCGAGGAGACGAGTTGCTTGGCTTGGCGGCGCCCGAACGTTTTTTTCGCGCGGATGACAACATTGAGCGATTAGGACTGAACCGTGATCCCGTGGAAATCTCAGCGAAGTTGGCAATTGCTCGTCGCATCCTGATTGAAAGTCGGCAGGACGAATCCGAAAAGCTGTTACGGGAGATCTTGCACGACGCACCGAATCTGGGTGAAGCTCAAGGACGACTCGGCAGAATCATCTATGACCGTGGTGATGCGGCCGAATTCCTGGAATGGAGGGGAGCACTCACGGACGAGTCGCGACATCATCCAGAAGTCTGGTTTGTCCAAGGCTTGCAGGCGAGACGGCTGGGACAGACCAGGGGGGCAGTGCGTTGTTTTCTCGAGACGCTCACGCTGATGCCAAATCATCTGGCGGCTAACAACCAGATTGCCAGTTGCCTGGAGCAATTGGGACAGCGAGAACTGTCAACAGAATTTGTTCGTCGTGGCGAAGCGTTATCAAAACTGGAATCCGTCCTCAATCGACTCCGAAATGACGTTGATATCAGCGTGTTAAAGCAGACTGTGGAACTGCTGGCGGACCTGGGAAGATACTGGGAAGCTGCAGGATGGTCATTTGTCATGAGCCATTTACGGGACAGCGACCGGACACATTGTCTCCAAGAAATGCAACGTTGGCTACGGTTGGCCAACCGCACTTCAGATCAGCAAGTCTCTCACAACCCAGTGCTGCGATTGAAGCGATCGGATTACGATGAACCTCGCTGGTCTCCGTCGTCAATCAAGAAGACCGCCTCAACCATCCCGATCACTGTCGACAACACCCCCTGGCAGTTTCGCGACGATGCCGAAAAAGTCGGCATCCTGTTTGAATACTATGAAGGGACGACAGAAGCGACGCGATTGCAACATATTTTCAATGTTGTTGGCGGGGGATTGTCGGCAACCGATTTCGACCTGGACGGCTATTGCGACCTGTACCTGGCGCAGGCTAATAATTGGCGCGACCCGGCACGACAACCGCAATACCCGGATAAACTTTTCCGCAACTTACCTTCCGGACAATTCCAGGACGTCACAGGACCTGCGGGACTGGGGGATCTTGGATTTACTCACGGTGTTGCCACGGGCGATTTCAATCAGGATGGATTTCCTGACATCTATCTCGGCAATCTCGGCCCCAACCGCCTGTATCTCAACAATGGGGACGGAACGTTTGAAGACGTAACGGAAGTGGCAGCCGTCGCCGGCAATGAGTGGACCACCAGTAGTGTGCTGGCGGATTTCAGCGGTGATGGGCTGCCCGATTTGTACGTTGCAAACTACTCATTGATGAGTGAAACCGCCAGGAAGGAATGTCAGCGGAGTACTGGCGAGCCCATGGCCTGTACACCGGATGTCCTGACCGCCGAATTTCACAAACTCTACCTGAATCTTGGTGATGGTACTTTTCGTGATGTCACGTCTGCTGCTGGCATGCACCAACCCAATGGACGGGGATTAGCAGTCATCGCCTGGGACTTTGACGGGAAAGGTCGGCTGGGAGTGTTTGTTGCCAATGATACCAGCCCCAATTTCCTGTTCATCCCGGACAGTGCCGATGAAAACAGAATGCAGCAATTCCGCGAGGAAGGCATGATTCGTGGCGTTGCACTCGATACGGATGGTAATGCCCAGGCATGCATGGGGATCGCGGCCGGTGACATTGATGGCAATGGCCGCCTGGACATGTATATCACCAATTTCTTTGGTGAATCAGACACACTGTACTCCCAACGGGACGATGGATTATTTGAGGATACAACGCGGCAGCATCAGCTGCGGGATGCGGGGTTCTGGACTTTGGGATTCGGTTGTCAGTTCGCCGACTTCGACGGAGATGGCTGGGAAGATATTATCGCCACAAACGGTCACGTCGATCAGAAATCACGTCGAGGCGACCCGGATCGAATGCCGCCACAATTGTTTCATAATGTCGGCGGGCGAAGATTTGACGAAGTTCCTCCTTCGAAATTGGGGCCATTCTTCCAAAGGGGGTACCTGGGCCGCGGGTTGGCTCGCCTGGACTGGAACCGCGATGGTAGAGCTGATTTTGTTGTATCGCACTTGCATGATCGACTGGCACTTGTCACCAACGAAACTCCGCAGGCCGGTAAAACTCTCGCTGTTCGATTGATCGCCCGTACGGGAGCACGCGATGCCATCGGGGCTACCGTGAAAATCAAAACGGGCAATCAAGATGTCTATCGGTTGATGACCGGTGGAGATGGTTACCTGGTCAACAACGAACGCACCCTGCGATTTTCAACGCCACCCGAACAATCGACAATTGACATTGAAGTGCGCTGGCTCGGTGGGCAGGTGCAGCGATGGCAGGGGATTCAACCTCACACCGAGATTCTATTGATCGAAGGCCGGCCAGAAGCCGTCCGTTTGCAGGATTTCTCTCAACCGGCTGAGTAAGACTACAGAGTGAAGAATTTGATCTGGGGTGCAGCAACTGGGCTCGCTGGTTATGCCAGAACAGCCGACGCTACCGAACCATGGACATCGGTCAGGCGGAAATCGCGACCGCTGTATCGGAATGTCAGCTGCGTGTGATCCAGGCCCATTAAGTGCAGAATCGTGGCATGCAGATCGTGAACATCCATCCGGTTCTCGACCGCATTAACCCCCACTTCATCCGTTGCGCCGTATGTCAGTCCACCTTTCACGCCCCCGCCAGCCATCCAGACAGTGAAGCCCGTATTATGATGGTCACGCCCCTTGGCTCCCTGAGCCGTCGGTGTTCGTCCAAATTCGCCACCCCAGAGCACAAGCGTCTCTTCCAGCATGCCACGTGACTTCAGGTCTGCCAGCAGTCCCGCAATGGCCTGATCGCTCTTTAAGGCATCACGCTTGTGATCCATGATGTCGCCGTGCGCATCCCATGGCTGACCAGCCCCGTAATACAGTTGCACCATTCGGACACCCCGCTCGACGAGGCGACGTGCAATCAGGCATCCATTGGCAAACTCTCCTTCGCCGTACAGTGTCTTGGTTGCTGCAGATTCCAAGCCGATATCGAAGGCATCCTGAGCTTCGAATTGCATTCGAAACGCCATTTCGAGCGAAGCGATACGAGCTTCGAGCTCCAGATCCTGACCACGAACGGCCAGATGCTTTTCGTTCATCGCCTGCAAGACATCCAGTACCTTACGCTGCTCGGGCGTCCCCAGATGCTTGTTATTCAAGTGCCCGATGACCTGTTTGGGATCAATACGTGAATTGTTGATGTGCGTTCCCTGATAAATACCGGGGAGAAAGCTGTTGCCCCACAGCGCCGGACCGACGACCGGCTTGCCAGGACACAGGACGACGTAGCCGGGCAGATTCTGATTCTCACTTCCCAGTCCGTAGGTGAGCCAGGAACCCAGGCTGGGACGAATCGGCTGTTGAGCCCCGCTGTTCATCATGAACAGGCCAGGTTCATGATTCGGAGTTGTTGTATGCATCGATCGGATCACGCACAGGTCATCGGCGTGGCGCGAAAGGTGCGGAAACAGTTCGCTGATTTCCATGCCACATTCGCCATGCTTGGAGAACGCGAAGGGCGATGGCATGAATTTGCCGCCGCGACCGGACTTTCCTTCATGCTCTTTCAATCCCGGCTTGTAGTCGAACGTGTCAACGTGGGACGGGCCACCGTTCATAAACAAAAAGATGACATGTTTGGCACGTGGGGGAAAATGCGGTGCACGTGGAGCCAGCGGGTTACTGGCATCGACAGCGGGGGCCGTCGCACCCTGGGCCTGCGACGCCAGCAGACTTCCCAGACCCAGCATTCCGAACCCTGTACCGGTCCGTCGCAGCATTTCCCGTCGTGAGAAACTGCCAGTCCATCGGTCTGCTGTCAGCTCGGTCTGGATTTGTTCGGCCATGAGAAACCTCGTTAGATTCCACGATCGGAATTGGATTCAGTCGACAAAAGAAAATTCGTTCGTTCCCAGCAGTGCCAGGGCATATTGTTCCCAGGCCGAAATAGCGTTAGCGCCGGTTCCTGACTTCGTTGCCGTTCCCAGAAACGTCAGCCCCAGTTTCAGCTCATCATCAGTTGGCGGGCGGCTGAAGAGCGAAGCGAAGGCTTGCCGGATTTTCGCTTCATCCGATGCATCGCGGTTCGTATTCAAACGGTTGGCGAGTGCACGAGCCCGCTGCGTCATGAAATCGCTGTTGAGCACGAACAGTTGCTGCAGCGGGACCGTGGTCACACTGCGGCGGTCGCTCGTAATGTTGGGATCTGGAAAATCAAACAGTCGCAGCAAATCGTTGAGTTGATGTCGGCTGATGAAGGCATAAATCGTTCGCCGTCGATTACCGCCAGACCCGAGATCGACAGGTGGTCCGCCCACCGTACGATCAAGTTCATTCGTAACTGCCAGCATCGCATCGCGCCAGGGTTCCACTTCCAGTCGGCGTCGATTCATTCGCCACAGCAGTTTGTTTTCGGGATCAATCTCGTTCCCATCGGCTCGATAGGCACTGCTCTGCTGGTAAGTTGCCGAGAGCATGATTTCACGGTGCAGGGTCTTAAGTGACCATCCAGAATCCATGAAGCGTACCGCCAGGGTGTCGAGCAGTTCGGGATGCGTTGGACGGTCACCCAATTGTCCAAAATTACTCGGCGTCCGAACCAGTCCAAATCCAAAGTGACCTCGCCAGACGCGATTGACGATGACGCGTGCCGTCAATGGGTTGTCTCGCGATGCAATGGCTTGAGCCAGTTCCGCACGGCCACTCCCTTTAGCACCCATTGGCTTCCGCTCACCACCGGTCAATACAACTGGCAGCGACCGCGGAGCAACGTCCCCCTGCTTGGTGGGATTCCCCTGCAGATAGATTTTCAAGTCGCGGCCCGACGTATCGGCCAGCGAATGCGCCATCGCGACCTGGATCGAATCAAATTCTTTCTTCAGCCGTTCCTGTTCGGCTTTCAATTGAGTCAACTGCTGTGCGGCTGGTTCCGGCAATCGCTTGTCGGCGTCGCTTCCCGGAATCGCCAGCAACCCTTGATCGTAGAGGAGATTCGAAAGCAATTGAGCGTCCAGCTTCGCCTGCTGCAGTTCGGCGTCTGTGCGAGCAGTAGCGTTTTCCGGACCTGCAGCCGCGATCGGAGCCGCGGGCAGCGGATCTTGCTCCAGTCGTGCTCCTGAGAAAACCGTATGATCGCTGCTGATGGTGTTACCGCCTGGCCCCATTCCCGCTCCAGTGGCGACCAGCGTCAGGTACCTGGCTTCGGCGGGCACTGGCACTTCGAATCTGGCAAATTTCCCGTCCGCTTTCAGCGGTGCCGGGATCTCGCCCGAGAAGTAATAGACCCGATCATTCTCGCCAATCGTGGCTGGCTGCCCGTTAATGGACGCGGAAATGATGCCGTCATAGACATCCTTCTTTCGATGTGGCCGAGACACGATCACTGCCAGATGAGCACTGGGTCCGGTACCACCAAACGTATCGTCATTCAATCCTGCGCGATCTGCTCGAAAGACAAACCGCTGTTCGGCAGGGAGCAACCCAGCTTGTCGCAGCTTGTCAAGATCAAACGTAATCAGAGCATTGGCGTGCATGCCGATCCCCTGCTCAGTTCGTCCAGCGTTTGAAGGAAACGACTGTCCAAGCGTGCGAATACCACCGCTGGCATCCCAGCCATCGTTAATCACACCACCGTGTGAACTGCCATCGCTGCCGAGTTTCGTGAAGTCGAAATGAACATCGCTGGCGATCTGTGTCTGTCGCCCCCACCCCTGAACCACTCGATCAACACCAAGACTCTTATCGCTGGCCGCAGCTCCGAACTTATCGATGGAAATCGCTGAACTGAGCGAGACTCCTGCCTGGTCGTCGAACAGGTTCCCCAGTGGAATGACTCCGGGCGGTACGACCGCCTTGTCATTCAAGTTGACGAACGCAATGTTCGCGCCAAACTCCGCAAAGAGCTGATCCTTCGCTGGCAGCTTCGACTGTACGAGTGCCTGGAACTCCGTCGCAAATTGCGAGACAGACGCGAGTGCCGCGGCATCCGCGGACAGATCCATCTTGGGATCCTGCTTTCCATACCACTCGTACCAACCCGCCAGCCAGGGACGCGACTTCTGAACGTCGCCCGTGGCCGAGAGAAAATCGACCCAGCGTTTCAGGAGAACTTCGCTCACCTTTTGTTCAGCTGCCACCTTGGCCAGGATTTTCTTGTCATTGGGCTTGGCCTTTTGCTGATTGATCCCCTTCCAGGCGGCGGCCATGTACTGAGGGATTTCGGCAACCAGCGTCACGCGCAACTTGCGAGCTTCCTCATCCAGGAATCGATCGAGTTTCAACTGATGGGCTTTGACAGCAGCGTCGGCCTTGCTCTTTTGATCGAGGACTTCTTGCGGAACAATCGGACGCTCCTGATAGTCCGAACTCGCGAAGATCCCGGCCAGGCCGTAATAGTCGGCCGTGGTAATCGGGTCGTACTTGTGATCGTGACAGCGGGCACAGGAGATGGTGAGCCCCAGAACACCTCGAGTCAGAGTGTCGACGCGGTCATCCCATTCGTCTGCCAGAGCCTTTGCCTGCTCGCCATTGTCCTGATAATAAACCGGCCCGAGAGCGAACAGGCCTAAGGCAGAAAGTCGCTTGGGGTCACTGGGGCTGCCGATCAGGTCTGCGGCAATCTGCTCGGCCACGAATCGGTCGTACGGCATATCCTTGTTGAAAGCATCGACGACCCAATCCCTGTACCGATATCCCTGGGGATAGTTACGAGCTTTGAAGGTATGAGCCTGGTCTTCACCATAGCGTGCAACATCCAGCCAGTGGCGTCCCCACCGCTCGCCATAATGCGGCGAATCGAGGAGTCGATTGACGACCGATTCAAATGCCTGTGGCGATGGATCGTTGACGAACGCTTCGACTTCTTCGGGAGAAGGAGGAAGCCCGATCAGGTCAAAGGTGGCTCGTCGGATCAATGTACGACGATCAGCGGGATCGCTCGGCTTGAGTCCATTCTTTTCCAACTGCGAAAGAACAAACTTATCGAGTTCTCGCCTGGGCCATTCCGCCTGTTGAACGGTTGGTGCGACGGACACTTTCGGGGGCTGAAATGACCAGAGCTTGCTCGCTTCGGCAAAATCCATCCGGGGAGATGTGGCTGCAACGGGGCGAATCCGAGGGTCAACCGCCCCCTGACGAATCCACTGTTCAAAATCAGCGATCACGTTAGCGGGAAGTTTTCCTTTCGGAGGCATTTCCACGCCGTCGTACTTCAATGCCTTTAGCAACAGGCTCTGTTCGGGCTTTTCCGGAATAATCGCGGGACCGGAATCGCCACCCTTCATCAATCCCTCGCGGTGATCGACCAGCAAGCCCCCTTTGAGAAGCTTGGAGGAGGTGCTGTGACATTCCTGGCAGTGTGTTACCAGAATCGGGCGAATCTTCGCCTCAAAGAACTCAACGGCCGCGGGATCTGGTTCGACCGCGAATAAGGCCGTTGAGGCCATCAGGACGACGGGCGAGACCCAGCCGAGAAAACGGCACTTCATAACGCAATCTCGCAGCAGGTAGGAGTTCAGGCGGGTATTCAGTCGGCAGACGCCAATCCATTCAACAGCGGCAGGTCAACCACAGGCAAGTCCGATCCCTCGATCCCGTCAGGATTCATCGAGATCTCGGCAGTGAAGGCTTGTGTCGGAATGGAAGAACTCTCCCAACCGGCAGATCCATCAACGCCTGTCGATTCTACCTCATCCCACCTGGAAGCCAAGCGAGCGGCCGGTTCCATTCGCTATTTGGAAGTGGGGAATATTGATTGAGTTCATTGATTGCAGTCGTCTGACGTACTTGCGCAGCACTGATCCACGCACAATCAGCAGCGAGGAATCCGTTCGGAACGTTGAGCCCGACTATGAATAACGGCAGCAGTCGTGAATCGTGGGATGCAGTCCGAACATCGATTTGCGTCGACTGAGGCCGTAAGCTTAGAGGTTTTGGCCGAACTCTTGAAAGTTGGCGGCCCAGGCACGTCTTCGGACACGCCGTCCGGATACAAGGGCTGAAATCGCCAGAAGGCTTACCTTAAATGAGGCTGCTCAGTCGGCGAGCTTACTCTTTCTGTCTCGCCAATCGTTTTTAAGTTCCTTGACGTGCTTGACGAGAAAATTCGTCAGGTGCGTTTCGATCTTCAGTTGCTTGCCAATCAGGTCGGTTCCACGCAGCTTGGTATCGTACATCTGCAGATACATCATCTCGTAGCCCTCTTTCTTCGGGGCAAGGATGTCATGAATCTTCTTGGCGGCAGCTGTGTCGTTCGCGTTCTTCGACCCTGCGGCGACAAGGACAGGCCCTTTCATTCCGCGAATCATGGAATAAGCCTTGTTCGTCGGCAGACCAGGAGCGTTTTCTTCAGGTGACAGCAGTGCCAACGCACGGACATCCTGACCACGCGGCGTTGACTGGGCAGGGGTTGGAGCATCGTCGTACGGAAGCTTGCTCCAGTCGATTTCTGTAAAAACGACCGCCACGGGTGCGCTGGTGTCCGCGGCGACGATCCCCAGCTTGTTCATATTCAACTGTTTGTTCTGGTGCTCGTCGAAGATAAATTTTTTGACGGCATCCAGATCGAGCATCATTCCGAGGTAGTCTTTGGCTTTGAATGGGCCTTCATGCTTTTTACCCCCGACAATGCTTTCACCGTGGTTACGCAGATCGACCGTGATTACGGCGAATTCCAATTTCTGAAGCTGTTCAGCAAACGCCTTCCAGGCAAGTCGACTTCCATTCCTGCTGGGGAGCAGCACAACGACGGGCGCATCTTGCCCTGCGTTTGATTTGAAGTACGTCATCTTGATTTCGACGCCATCCTTCGCCACAACCGATGTGTCATGGCTGGACGGTTTGGCCGGCGCCTGAGCCCAGGCAAGACTCGTTGCCAGCGAACACGCCAGTAGTGCCACCAGCGGGACGAATGAGCCTGCAAAGGAACGGACACGTGGTAACCAGAGCGCGGGCGACAAAATCGGTCGCATGAGATTCCTCCAGATGTCGATCAGCAAGCGAACAGGCACGCCGGACGGCGTTAATGCAATAGCTTCGCACGGGGATTGACGCCGTGTCGAGTCACTGTCAGTGTAGAGCCCCGGAAATCGTCGGTCAATTCGCCACCAGTTCCGGCTGCGTAGATTTGGGTGACTTGTCCGCTTTCGTGATTTCGGGTTTGCTTCGCTTCCCGTGAATCCTCGGGATACTCAATTTGAAGCCCCCTTTTTCTTTCGTTGATTCAGGATCAATTGCATTGAATTCGGACGTTGTTACACAAGGCCTGTTCGTGACCGGTACCGATACTGCTGTCGGTAAGACTCAAGTCGCAGTTCGGATTCTAAGGGAGTTGTCGGCCAGCGGAACAAAAGCAGGTGCCTATAAACCGGTCTGCTCGGGAGCAGTCCAGGAGCCTGGTAATGCGGTTTTCTGGGACGATATCGAACGGCTGAGTGGTGCGTTGGAAGCAACCTGGTCCGTCGACAGGATCGCACCGCAAAGGTTTCTAGCCCCGGTGGCACCACCTTTGGCAGCTCGCCTGGAAGAACGTGAAGTCGACTTCCGGCAAGCCGTTGAGGGGGCTCGCTGGTGGAATGGCCGCGTTGAAATGCTGATTGTTGAGGGAGCGGGAGGTCTGCTGGCCCCCGTTACTTCAGGCGAATTTGTCGCGGATCTGGCCAGAGAAATCGGATTCCCGCTGATCATTGTCGCTCGCTGCGGCCTGGGAACGATTAATCATACCTTGCTGACAATTGAAGCAGCAAAACACCGAGGATTGGTGGTTGCCGGGGTCGTCCTGAACCAAAGCCATCCCGGCGACGATTACTCGCTGGCCGAATCGAATGCGGCCGAAATTGAATCTCGCGGGGGGTGCCAGGTTCTGGGAGTTATGAAATGGGGGAAGTCTGACGGTTTGCAACGGCACGGAAGTCCCGTCACAATCCCATGGACGGAATTGGCTTGAGCCCGAGTGGGTGTGCCTGAGTTCAAAACCGTATTTGAGCGTTGACGGCCGAAGTGATTCTTTTTGTCAGACAGGTGCGTGTATGGCGACGGAAGTCAGTTGTGGGCAATGCCAGGGTCGGCTGCTCGTGGAAACGTTAGGAGTTGTTGTCGCGTGCCCTCACTGCGGGACTCACCTCTCGATTCCAGCGCCGGCTCCGGACCCCGCACCCGCGGCCGCTCCGCCGACTCCGGCACCAGTCCCGGCCCCTGCACCACCGGTCGTTGAAGCGACACAGCCGACACCAACTGTCGAGCAACCTGCGATGATCCCGCAATCGGCGGGGGCACAGACCAGTCCGATCCCGGCAACTCCGGAAGATCCCAGCGTCTTCTTCGGCACCGTTGACGACTTCAGCGCGAACCCAGGCCAGATCGGCTGGCATAGTGCTCCGAACCTGTTTCTCTCCAGTGATGCGGAGCAAGGCTCGGCACAGTCGGAAACAACGATTGAGCAAAAGTCCTCAACACCTCCGCAGCCACTGTTCACCTCGCCGCTGATGGAACGTGATGAATCGGCGGCAGCGATGGAACAAACGGTGACGTTTGCTGAGGCTCCGCCGCCCGATGCAGAGACGGCACCCGCACCTGCGATCCAATTTGATGTCTCGGCCTCACAGCCATTGGTCTTCGGAACATTTGCCGCGGAATCCAGTTCGTCGGAAGCGACGACACTGATGCCACCCGCTCCGACACCTCAGACGTTCGAGGCGGCACCGGCTCTTTTTAGCGCTGCCCCGGCGGCTCCGGTGTTCGGGGCCGCACCTGCAACACCTGTTTTTGGCGCAGCACCGGCAGCAGCCCCTGCTGTATTCGGTGCAGCACCGGCCACTCCTGTTCTTGGTGCAACCCCAGCATCGGTCGCCCCGGCGGCACCCGTTTTTGGCGCGGCTCCCGTTTTCGGCGCTGCACCCGCAGGCGCTGCACCCGCAGTCACATTTGGTGCAGCCCCGGCAACAGCATCTCCTGCGACTCCGGTGGTAGGGGCACCTGCTTCGGCTGCTGCACTTCCCACACGTACAGTGGCCGAAGATGCGGCTGAGTTCGCTGAAAACGAAATCGCGGCACGGCTGAAATTCCTGACGATCCTTTTGATCGTGGTGGGAAGTTACGCCAGTGCCGTGACGATCGTGCTGGTATACATGCTGATTTTCGGCAGAATCAGTGCTCTGGAAAGCCTGCCAGACCTCAGGCCACCGACCAACAAAAACGGTGATATCAGTTGGCAGTTCAATCCTCCCAGTAACAACCTCCCTTCCGGGCACGTGCTTTCGCTCGGTGATTCTCAGCGGTTCGGTAGTGTTCGTGTAACTCCATTCAAGGTGACCCGTGGCCCGTTGAAATTTGAACATTACACGGGCCAGGCAGGCATGGGTCGCGATCCGTCTGAACCCGTACTGAAACTTTGGGTGAAGTTTGAAAATGTCTCGCGCGACCAGACATTTATCCCACTCGACCCCTGGGTTCTGTTCACACGGCGGTCGATTGACATGGGGCGGGTCATTCAGGCCAACGGATTCTTGTCGCTGGAGGCGAATCGCAAGGATCCCAAAGCCCCACGGTTCTATTTCTTTGATCTGCCGATCCACAGCGAATTTCGCATCGTCGGACAGAACCTGAATCGCGAGTTGCGTCCGGGCGAGGATCTCGAAACTTTCATTCCCTCTGAAGAGGATGCTCGTTCCCTGACAGGATCGCTCGTCTGGCGGTTTCAATTTCGCAAGGGATATAACCGGCAGTCCGAACGCGGTGTGACAACATTGGTCGATGTCCGATTCAACAGCAGCGACATCAAAGACGAACGAAGCTGAGCGAACCAGAATTTCAACGTGTCTCTTGAAAGTCGCAGCATGAGTCCATTTCGACGTGATGACATTCTGAACCGACTGCGGGCCAAAGTTGCCGCAGGCCAACCGATCATTGGTGGAGGGGCAGGAACGGGGCTATCCGCCAAGCTGGAAGAAGCAGGCGGAATTGACCTGATCGTCATTTACAACTCGGGGCGGTTTCGGATGGCAGGCCGAGGCTCGCTGGCCGGGATGATGCCTTACGGTGATGCCAACGCCATCGTGATGGATATGGCTCGCGAAGTTTTACCAGTCGCAACGAAAACCCCGGTCCTGGCAGGGGTCTGTGGAACCGACCCGTTTCGCCTGATGCCACTGTTTCTGAAAGAGGTTCAGAGTGCAGGCTTTTCCGGAGTCCAGAACTTTCCCACTGTTGGACTGTTCGACGGAAACTTTCGGATCAATCTGGAAGAAACGGGGATGGGCTATGGATTGGAAGTCGACATGATTCGCATGGCCGGAGAACTTGGCCTGCTGACGACTCCCTATTGCTTTAACGACGATGAAGCAGCTGCAATGGCTTCAGCCGGTGCGGACATCCTGATTCCGCATATGGGACTCACGACGAAAGGGATGATCGGCGCCTCGACAGCCGTCACGCTCGAAGAGTCTGCCCGTCGATGTCAGTCAATGCACGATGCCGCCAAACGAATCAAGCCGGATATCCTCGTCCTTTGCCATGGCGGACCGATCGCGGAACCGGAAGACGCCCAATACATTCTCGATCACACCGAAGGGATCGTGGGATTCTACGGCGCCAGTTCCATGGAACGCCTGCCGGTTGAGCCTGCCATTTCCAATCGAATCCGCGAATTCGCCGGGATCCGGTTCCGAAAGTGATTTTCCACAAGCTGGCCCAATCGTGGCAACCCTTCGAGATTGGGTTGATGGTTGCTCCCCATCAAAACGCTGCTTACACTGCTTTCCGCTGATTTTCGAATCTCACCTGCCTGAATCCTTCCTCGAAAACTCTTCTGGAGTTCTGCATGTCGCTGCCAACCCCTGCCGAAGCGAAAGGTCTGACGTCGACACAATGGCTGATTTGCGTCATTGCCTCGATTGGCTTTGCCTTCGACATTTATGAATTGCTGATGCTGCCGCTGATCCTGCGTCCGGCGTTGCTGGAACTGACGGGATTTCAACCGGGGACTCCGGAATTTCAGATGTGGGTTGGGCGGCTGTTTTACATTCCAGCATTCGCTGGCGGTCTCTTCGGGTTGCTCGGGGGTTATCTGACTGACCGCCTTGGTCGCCGCCGAGTTCTGACGTGGAGTATTCTGTTATACGCGTTCTCGGCATTCGCAGCCGGGTATTCGACAAACATCTGGATGCTGCTGTTCCTGCGCTGCACCACGTTTATCGGGGTCTGTATCGAATTCGTGGCGGCGGTCGCCTGGCTGGCTGAACTCTTTCCGAATCCGCATCAGCGTGAAAACGTCCTGGGCTACACTCAGGCCTTTTCGTCGATCGGCGGACTGCTGGTTGCAATTGCGTTTGAGCTTTCAAGCACCTATGGAAGTGCCTGGTTTTCGATTGTGGTCCCAGGATTCATGGCCGGAATGGGAGGAATCGCTCCTGAAAACCAGCACGCCGCGTGGCGATACACCCTGATGTCTGGCCTGCTGCCAGCAATCCCTTTGATCCTGATTCGCCCGTTCCTGCCGGAATCGCCAGCCTGGGAACAGAAGCGAATTGCCGGAACATTGCGTCGCCCCAGCATCGCGGAACTTTTCTCGCCGCAATTGCGAAAGACGACCATCGTCACCGCTTTGATGTTTGCCTGCAGCTATGGTGCGGCCTTTGGTGCGATTCAGCAACTGCCCCAAATCGTTCCTGGACTGGCAGACGTGAAGGCCACCGTTGCAGCCGAAGTTGAAAAGCTGGAACTTCCGAAAGATGAAGCTGCCGCCAAGAAAAAGAAGATGGGCAAGACTCGCGAGATCGAGGGGAAGGTCGCATCTCAATACACGAAGATGCAGGAAATCGGCGGTCTGCTCGGACGGTTCCTGCTGGCTGTTCTCGCCGTTCGAATTGCCAGCCGTCAAAATCTGCTGCGAGTCTTCCAGGTCCCTGGCCTGCTACTGATGCCCGCGATTTTCGCATTGTTCCTGACCGTCGAAAACCGCACGTTCTTCGTGATCAATCTGGACTGGATTCTGCTCGGTAAGCTGCCCGTCACCACCATGTCGATCGGAGCACTGATCGCCGGGCTGTTTACGGTCGCCCAGTTCAGCTTCTGGGGGAATTACCTACCGCAAGTTTATCCTGTTCACCTGCGTGGGACCGGCGAAAGTTTTGCTGCAAACATTGGTGGACGCATGTTGGGAACGTCGTTCGCTTGGGTGACCGCCACGATCGCTGGTCTGGAAATCACGCCCGGAGGTTCTCCTCCGATGAAATTTGCTTACACAGCTGCTGGCGTCGCCTTGTTCGTCTACCTGTGCGGCGTCGCCTTGAGCTTCTTTCTGCCGGAACCAACACCCGGGGCAGATGCGGAATAAGATGGGCTTCGTTCATGGTTCGTGGTGCCTGGTTAGAGAATTTGCCAAATCGTCGATGGGGCGGTGGCTGGGAGTCGAACTGGCATTCGGTCTGACCAGAGGAAATGGCTACTACCCAATGTGCCACGAATTAAACGAAGGATCACGCTGACATGATCGAGGAATTGCGGAAGGCCATTTCGGAATTACTGGACGGGCGCGATCTCGATGTCGACTCGATGCGGGCTGCTGTCGGGGCGATCATGGATGGCCGATCGACCGAAGTCGAAATCGCATCCCTGCTGACGGCGCTCCGCTGCCGAGGGGAAACGGTTGAAGAACTGGTCGGGGCCGCTCAGGCCATGCGGGAACGGGCGACATTGATTCCGTGCCAGACGGAGAATCTGCTCGATACGTGCGGTACCGGCGGTGATGCTCTCCATACATTTAACATCAGCACTGCGGCCGCCCTTGTCGCTGCTGCCGCCGGGCAGCCCGTTGCCAAACACGGTAATCGCAGTGTCTCCAGCAGCAGCGGGTCCGCCGATGTCCTGGAAGCTTTGGGGGTCAACCTGCAATTATCCCCGGCTCAGGTCGCCGACTCTGTTGACACCGTGGGAATCGGGTTCTGCTTCGCCCCCTTGCTTCACCAGGCCATGAAGTATGCAGCCCCCGTCCGAAAGCAACTCGGGTTCCGCACCATCTTCAATATGCTCGGTCCACTGACCAATCCCGCTCGCGCCGCCTATCAGATCGTGGGCGCCAGCCGTACGGCTGCTGCCGAGAAACTGGCCAACGCTCTGCATCAACTGCAGGCGAACCGTGCTCTGGTGGTTTGCGGGAACGACGAACTGGACGAAGTCAGCCTGTGGGGTGAAACGACCGTGTTTGAAGTCTCGGCGAGCGGAGTTCAGAAACACATCTGGACCGTGGCGACGATGGGATTGCCGACATGTCGTGTTGAAGATCTGAAAGTTACAAATGCCGCAGAAAGTGCAGCAGTGATTCGCCGCGTCTTGTCGGGTGAGCATGGCCCCGCGCGGGATATCGTCGTGGCAAATGCCGGCGCAGGCTTGCTGGCAGCCAACCGAGCCTCCACAATCGAAGAAGGGGTTGTGCTGGCATCTGCTGCGATTGATCAAGGACGGGCGGCACAACTTTGTGATCGATTGATTGAATTCACGCGACCTAAAAGCTGACGGACAGCCAGCTCACCCGAGTTACAGAATTCATATTCGGGGTGCGATTGCACATCCGGCAGATACATCATCAGACGAGTACCTGCTCAAAGGAACATTGCCGACGTGCCGAAAAAACAGGCCAAGAACAAGCTGCGAGTCGACTTTCGCAAGAATCGCAACAACACCGCGCGACGGAATGACATCACTCGCGCTGTCGAGTCTGAAGGGCTCGATGTCGATGGCCTGGATCGAAGTCAGCGAGTTTCCGGCAAGGGAGATTTGACGCGCAAGCGGACCATCGTCGGCGCTCATCTTGAGGGCGAGAATATCGTCATTGATGTCGACGAAGCCGAGTGCCGACGTGGTCGGGTGCTGTCCGCCATCGGATCCACTCAATGCACCGTTCAGGCAGATGCTGGACAGCCGGAAGCGGGGCGACGGTTCGAATGTACTGTTCGACGTGTCGTCTGCACGGTGGCTCGCGAAGCACGTAACGCCGTCGTGGCCGGGGATCACGTCCTGTTTCGACCAACTGACAGCGACCATGGTGTCATTGAACGCGTCGAGCCTCGCCAGGGAGTGCTGGCACGTGGCCAAAAGTACAAGCAGCACATTCTGGTTGCCAATATCTCACAGGTTGCCATCGTTGCGTCGGCAAACGACCCACCACTGAAACCAGCCCTCATCGACCGGTTTATTGTGAGTGCCGCCAAGGGGGAAGTTGCCCCCTTGATCGTGGTCAACAAGTGTGACCTCGTAGACCTGGCCGACCTGCAGCCACTGATCGGCCAGTACGCTCGAATGGGTTATCCCGTGATTCCCACCAGCGTGGTGACTGGCCTGGGAATTTCACGCTTGCGTCGACAACTGCAGGAACACCAGACCGTATTCACTGGTCAAAGCGGTGTGGGAAAATCATCGCTGCTCAATCATCTTCAACCCGGCCTGGCCTTGCGAGTCGGTGATGTCAGCCACGTCACCCAGAAAGGGCGGCACACCACGCGTTATTCCGAACTTCGCGAGTTGAGTACCGGGGGCTGGGTTGTCGATACACCCGGCATCCGGCAACTGGAATTGTGGGACGTCCAACCGGTCGAGGTAGAAGGGTTCTTCGTCGAGTTCCTTCCCTTTGTGCCGCGGTGCAAGTTCCCGGACTGCCTGCATATGTACGAGGATGGCTGCGCCGTCCGCATGGCCCTGAAGCACGATATGATTTCGCCGACGCGGTACGAAAGCTACCTGCGAATGATCGTCGGCGATGATTGATCATTTCGGCTTTCCAAAGTGCTTGTCAGCATAGTCGAGGAAGATTCCCCAGTCTTCGCGATCCATCGAGTGCTTGCCGGGCCGAATGAAATATCCGAGCTTGCTGTCGAGCAACACTCGCGACGCTGGACGTTCCCTGGCGTCTAATCCAGAAGTGCCCAGAAGCGTGTAGACCGGCGCGGCGGCCTTCAGCATCTCAAACTGACCATCGGGATTCGCCCATTGATCTTCGACCGCGTTGCTGTACAGCACGGGCCGTGGAGCACACAGCGCCAGCAGGCAGTGCTGATCGAAAGGTAACTTGTCGGGGGTCTCGTTAAACAGCACGAAGTTGTCGCAGAACCAGTGTGGAAAGACCGTATTGATCCGGCGGATCGTTTCCACATCCTTGCGATCAATGGCGACACGACTCGGAGCCGTCCCGCCGCATCCCGCCTGATGAGGAATTGCCAGAGCAATCCGCTCGTCCATGGCGGCCGCCAGGAGAGTCGTCTTTCCATTCCGTGAATGTCCGACGGCAGCAATTCGATTGACGTCGATCGAGTTCGAATGCTTTTCAACCAGAAAATCAATCACACGATGATAGCCCCAGGCCCAGGCCGAAATCGATCCCGCATCACTGGGACCAGGGGAAGTCTGGCCCGGTTTGTAGAAGGCGGGCTCGATGCCATCGCTGAAGTCGGCAGTGTCGGGATCAATGTCCCCGCTGTAGAAGTTGGCGAGGGCATAGCCGCGATCAATAATCAGGTCCAGATTCCAGGCGTCGGACTGAGTTCCGCGACCCATTTCCGTCGCCCGTTCATTTACCGAGCCAGCACAGGACTTATAGACCCACGACTCAGGAACATGGATTTTGGGATGGTTGGCCAGAGCATGATTCCCGCAGAAATTCATGCCGACAAACACAGGAGCCGGACCAGAGCGCTTGTTGGGGATGACCAGCAGGACGTGCAGACGATGCTTCAAATCGGGGCCGAAGAATGCCAGTCGACTTTCACTAAGCGTTGCCTTACCGTCGAGAAACATTGGATCAGTAAACAGAACTTCTTCGACAATCCATTTCCCGGGTTTGGGCGGAAGGTAGCCGTACATGTAGTGCTGAAACAGCGCCTGCAGTTCGGGCTTGCGTCGGGCATTCCAGTCGGCAGCAGTGGTAACTTTGGTTCCGTCCAGCATCACCAGCGGATCTGGAAGTTCTGGCCGCGAAGGGAGTGACTTAAAGTCTGGAAACTCAGCCGACAAAACCAGTGAACATGCCGACAACAAGACCAGGGCTGCAGGAATCAGAGACTTCAACATGGAGCGACTCCAGGGGAATAACGTCGTTGAGAACCGCCAGTGTGAAGATGCACGGTATCCAACTTTGTCGCGTCCGCCAAGCTCTACCGAAACTCGACTGCAACCAATCGCGGAATTCGCCCGAACTCCAATTCGATTGACCGATCAGCGGACATCGGGGGGCTGAATTGGTATCTTACAGGCTGCGGTTTCCGACAGGTCGATAGCCAGACAAGGCGTTTTGATCATGCAGATTCGTGTTGCCACACTGTTCATTCTGGTCGTTTTCGGAATCAGCGCTCCTGTCCGGGGCGATCTTCCTGCCCCCGCTGATAAGAAGATCGATTACGCGAAAGACGTGAAACCGATCTTCAAGCAACACTGCTTGTCGTGCCACGGCGATTTAAAACACGAGTCGGGCCTGCGACTCGACTCGCGCGACGGATTGCTCCGCGGTGGCGACCTTGGCAAGGCCGTCGTCATTGGAAAAAGTGCCGACAGCCGTCTGATCCATTATGTCGCCGCGACTGACCCGAAGAATGTGATGCCCCCCGAAGGCGATCACCTATCGGCCGCTGCCGTCAGCATTCTGCGAGCGTGGATCGATCAGGGGTGTGTCTGGCCGCAGGAAGAGAATAACGTTGCCGCGAAAAATACGCATTGGGCTTACCAGCCGCTTCGACGAGGACCTCCGCCGACAACAAAGCGAGTCGACTGGGGGCTCAATCCAATCGATCAGTTTGTACTCGCGAATCTTGAACAGCGCGGGATCGCGCCGTCTCCAGCAGCTGATCGCTACACTTTGATCCGCCGACTTTATCTCGATCTGCTCGGGTTACTGCCTCCTGTTCCCGAAGTCGATGCCTTCGTGAATGACACTCGTCCGAATGCGTATGAAGAACTCGTTGATCGCTTGCTGGACTCGCCCCATTTTGGCGAACGATGGGGTCGACACTGGCTCGACATGGCCCGCTATGCCGATTCTGATGGCTACGAGAAAGATAATCCACGTCCCGATGCGTACCGCTGGCGCGACTGGGTCATCAATGCGATTAATGCAGACCTTCCCTTCGATCAGTTTACGGTCGAGCAACTGGCGGGCGACCTGCTTCCCAATGCCACGGCGGATCAACGGCTGGCGACTGCCTTTCATCGTCAGACCCTGACGAATACGGAAGGTGGTACGGACCAGGAACAGTTCCGAAACGAAGCCTGCTTTGACCGGACCGAAACGACCGGAGCCGTCTGGCTGGGCCTGACCGTGGGCTGCGCCCGCTGCCATTCCCACAAATATGACGCCATTTCTCAGCGTGAGTATTACCAGCTCTTTGCCGTCTTCAATAACGGTGATGAACAATCGATCGTTGTCCCCAAGACGCCTGAAGAGGTCGCAGCGTATGGCCCGGTCAAGGCGGCACATGATGCCAAAGTCGCTGCCGCACTCGCCGATTTGCGGGCGGAGCAATCAAAGCAGACGCCAGTCTTTACGGCCTGGGAAGAGAAGATGCGAATGGAACAGGCAGTTGCTGCTGTCAGCCCCATCAAGCCGCATCTCCTGGAAGAATTGCGAGTTACCAGTGACTCTGAGGCGACGTTCCAGCAGCAGAAGGATGGTTCGACGCTGGTGGGAGGAACCAATCCGGATCGAGTCATCTACACCGTGACTGGCCGCCTGTCCGCCCCGGAGATTAATTCGCTTCGACTGGACGTCCTGCCCGACCCTTCGCTTCCCGCCAACGGACCGGGGCGAGTGGCCCATGGCAACTTTGTGTTATCCGAGATGACACTTGAAGTCTCTGCATCCGCAGATTTCACGGATCCGCGGCGCCTGGAGTTCAGTGGTGCAAAAGCCGACTTCGAACAGGGTGACAAGCCATGGGCAGCCAAAGACGTCATTGACGGAAAGGACGACACCGGTTGGGCAATTGCACCTCATTTTGGCAAACCACACTGGGCAGTTTTTGGCTTGAAGGAACCTCTGAAGTCGGCCACCCCCCTCTACGTTCGCGTGCGTCTCAGTCAACAATATGGGACTCAGCACACGATCGGCCGGTTCAAAGTCTCGCTGCAATCGGGAATTGAGCCCGGCACCAGCCTGCCTGAAAACATCGCCAAACTTGCGGTGATCGCCCCCGAGCAGCGCAACGAAACACAGCGACAGCAGTTGCTCGATTACTTCAGCAGCCTGCAAAGCCCGACCAAGGAATTGCTGGCCAAGCTGGACGAACTCAAGAAAAAAGAACCGCCCAAGCCCGAAATCTCTGTCCGCGTGATCGGACAACGCACACAAAACCCTCGCAAGACATTTGTTTTGAAACGCGGTGAGTTCCTCGAACCACTCAAAGATCTGGAAGTGCAGCCAGCCGCATTTGAAACGCTCCCCCCAATCAAGGCGCGTGAAACGTCTCAAATGGCCGATCGCCTGGATCTGGCACGCTGGCTTGTTTCCACTGACAACCCGCTAACGCCACGAGTGACTGTGAATCACGTCTGGCGACAGCTGTTTGGTGCAGGGATTGTCCGCACGTCCAATGATTTTGGTGTGCGTGGAGATTCACCCACGCATCCAGAACTGCTCGATTGGCTGGCTGCCGAGTTCATCGGCTTGAAGCCTGCAGGATCGGCATCGTCAGGAACGGGACGCTACGCGGCCGGGACACCATGGTCGCGCAAGTCATTGATCAAGCGGATCGTCATGTCGGCAACTTACCGTCAGTCTTCGCAGCACCGCGAAGAATTGCATGATGTTGACCCTCAAAATCAATGGCTGGCCCGGCAGAACCGGTTGCGAGTTGAAGGTGAGATCGTGCGAGACATCAGCCTGGACGTTGCCGGATTGTTGTCGGCGAAAATCGGTGGCCCCAGTGTCTTCCCGCCACTTCCTCCCGGGATTGCCGAATTGAGTTACGCGGGGAACTTCCGTTGGGATCCTTCCAAGGGGGAAGACCGCTACCGCCGCGGAATGTATACCTTTTTCAAACGAACAGCTCCGCATCCGAATCTGACGATGTTTGATTGCCCGGATGCCAATCTGACCTGCGTCGAACGTCGCACATCGAATACTCCGTTACAGGCCCTGACCTCACTGAACAACGAGACGTTTGCAGAAACATCTCGAGCGTTTGCCAGACGACTGCTGACGACGGCAGCGTCCGACGACCGTGCCAGACTTTCTGCGGCCATTCGTCTCAGCGTGGCTCGCCCGCCACGTGATGCTGAACTGACGGCACTGGCTGAACTGCTCAAATCCGCTCGAGACTGGTATCGCACACATCCGGATCAGGCAAAGCAGCTCGTTGCTGCGGATGCGGCACCGGCAGTATCGGCTGACGAAAACGCTGCATGGATCGCAACAGCAAGAATCCTGATCAACCTCGACGAGTTTATCACACGCGAATGACAGCCTGTTTGAATCACGTTTCCCGGCCTTAGCCCTGCTCTTGAATTCGGAAGTACCCATGACGCCCCACGAATTCTACCTCGCACAAACGCGACGCAACTTTCTGACGTCGACCGCCAGCGGCCTTGGTCTGGCGGCTCTCGGAGAAATGTTGACGGGCGACGGCGTGATCTCGCCACGGACCGCGATTGCCGGTCCCAGCCCTGCGGCGGTGAATCCACTCGCGATCAAACCACCTCACTTCGCTCCGAAAGCGAAGAGCTGCATTTTCCTGTTCCAGGCGGGTGCCCCTTCACATCTGGATCTGTTTGATCCAAAGCCGAAGTTGAACGAACTGGATGGAAAGCCCCTTCCGAAAGAGATGCTGGAAAAGGTCCGTTTCGCCTTCATCAAGAAGGACACGGCGGTGCTGCTCGGCTCGCCTCGCAAATGGTCCAAGCATGGCGAATGTGGCATGGACTTTTCGGACTTTCTGCCCAATATCGCAACGTGTGCCGACGATATTCTGATGATCCGATCGATGTTCTCGGAACAGTTCAATCATCATCCGGGCCAGTTGTTGCTCTCTTGTGGTCGTGCAACGTTTGGCCTGCCGACCATGGGAAGCTGGCTGACTTACGGTCTGGGGACCGAGTCGCAGAACCTGCCAGGCTACGTTGTGTTAACCAGTGGTCGAGGTTCGAGCGGTGGCACGTCACTCTGGTCGAGTGGATTCTTGCCGTCTCACTATTCAGGGGTCCTCTTCCGAAATAAAGGGGAACCCGTGCTGAACCTGACCAATCCCGAGGGTTTGCCACCGGAACTTCAGCGGCGTGGTTTAGACGCACTCAAGTCGCTGAACGAAGGCCGGCTGGGAGAAATGCATGATCCCGAGATCGCCAGCCGGATTGCCAGTTACGAACTGGCGTTCCGCATGCAGTCGGCCGCTCCAGAGTTGATCGACCTGGGGGGCGAAACGTCGACGACCCTCGATGCTTATGGGGTCAATCGAGCACAGCATCCCCAGGCGACCGGACGCGGCAACGTCGACAACGCGCACCTGTCGTTCTCTCGTAACTGTCTGCTGGCTCGCCGGATGGTCGAACGAGGCGTGCGGTTTGTGAATATCGTCTATGAAGCCTGGGATCAGCACAGCAGCCTTGATGCCGACCTGCGGTATAACTCGTGGGTCGTCGACCAGCCGATTGCTGCATTGCTTAAGGACCTGAAGCAACGAGGATTGCTGGAGAGCACTCTGGTTGTCTGGGGAGCGGAATTCGGACGGACACCACTGGGTGAAAATCGCCAAAACCGAGACCCCAACACGGGCCGGGACCACCATCCGTATTCCTTCTCATTGTGGATGGCTGGAGGTGGAATCAAGGGAGGGCAGGTCTATGGGGAGTCGGATGACATCGGCTGGGGCGTCGCCAAGGACCCGGTCCACGTCAACGATTTTCATGCGACAATGTTAAAACTGTTTGGTTTGGATCATTTGAAGCTCACCCATCGCAACCAGGGGCGAGACTTCCGTTTGACCGATGTCGCGGGGAAAGTCATTGATCGGTGGATTGCGTAGGGAGTACCCACGGGCTTTGAAAAGTCAGTGCTGAGTGCCAACAAGACATTGAAGTCGATGAACACATCAGCCGGAACACGTTAGCATCCGGTTTCGATGGTCAACGAGATATGCATGTAGGACGGAACCGGACGCTAACGCGTTCCGGCTGATTGTTGTCCTTTCATCATTGCGATCACGCTGCCCTGCGGGTACGAGTACGATCGCTATGGGACAGAGCGTTTGTTTGGGTACCACGGTGTTCGATGTGCCACGTTACGGCGGCTTTGCATTGTCAGTGCTGATTGCCAATCAGGCGTTGAAGTCGATGAACACATCAGCCGGAACGCGCTAGCGTCCGGTTTCTGTGGGCGACGAGTTATGCACGCTGTACGGAACCGGACGCTAGCGCGTTCCGGCTGATGGTCGTATTTTTATCGGCGCGTTCACGCGGCCCAGGGGTCCGAGCGACAGTCATGTCCGCCGCTGGCGTCGCCGGAATCGTCGGTCTCTTGTGGGCTGAAGGCCCACGAGCACAAACCACAGGGCTTCCAGCCCTGTGACGACGGACAGACAGGGATCGCGACCTGAAAGGTCGCAAGAAATTTTGTCAGTCCGATCAACTCCGAGGTTCTCTCGCGACCCTTCAGGTCGCATATGTTGCTTTGTTTCCCGTTCACAGGGCTGAAAGCCCTGTGCTTTGTGCTTTTGGGCCTTCAGCCCAAGAAACCCGCTCGACCACAAAACATCCTCAAATACAGCAGTAACGTCAACGCATTGAGATTCGCGATTAGTAATATCAAGAATGGTCGGACGCCTGATTCCTTTCCTGCAAGAACGAGACTTCCAAAGCCGAACAAGTACAGGACAGAAAGCCCAGTTCAAAGATCAGGCGATTGAATGTTTCGAAGCTACATGGAGACAGGCAATCCTGGCACTCGCGAGCAGTCGCAGCAAACGTCCGCTTCGTCATACAGACGCCGAAATCCCTCCGTGATGAGTGCCAGAGGTCTTGTCAGCGACCTCGCAACACTGGATATCACGCAGGGATTTCGTCTGTTTCATATTCTTAAGTCTGCTCACCGGGTCAGTGACATCGAGGGCTAGTGGTGAGGGACTGGTACGGGCGGCAATGGCAACGACTGTGTTGGTGCTTCTGGCGATGGCGGGATGTGCTGCGGACCAGGCAGAGGAGTTGGGGTGCTCACACCAGGCGTACAGGTTTCGCAGGGGCTGATTGTCTGCGGAACTATAGTGGTTGTTGGGTTTGGACAGATGACACTGGTCGATTGCCCGGCACCGATTTCCGAATAGGCGCCTGTTGATCCGTACCCTCCGCCGTAGCCGTAACCACCTCCATAGGCTCCGCCACCATAGTTGCCTCCTACGACTCCTCCGCCGCCATTACCAACGCAGCCATCATAGAAATCGATGAAACCTGAACCTGCTGTGAATGCGGTCCGCCCCCACCACTTGCCACAACCCAGGAACGCCGGTGTGGAGTAGGACTGATTCATTCCCGAAAAGGCGAGTGATACGTCCTGGAGTTCTGTCACGATAGCGGTCTGAACCTGAGAGAGTCCGACAACAACGCCCAGTACAGCGATTGTCAGGACCAGAACGAGTTCAGCCGAGAGGATCAGTCCAGATTCATTGTCGATCAATTCCTGGAGAAGCTTTTTCATCGGTCGGGCCTTTTCAATAAAAAGTGTGTCCCGAGGCTGTTCACAGCACGTTTGTGAACGTCGAACCACACGGAAGTCCAAAGCGAGCTCGCGTCCCGATGAGGCGGCAGGGCACTCACCATCTGCCGACGAATCAGCGCTGCTCGCGACTTGATTCGCCGGCAGATGAAGCGAGCCGTGCCACTTCATCGGTGCGGTCAGGAATCCAGCGGCTTGATGGTTCCAGCCGTGGAGCTCTATGCGGCTGCCACGCGGGCAACCGGTCATCAGCGCCTGCGGACCAGCCGCAGGTCGCTGCTGATTGGGATCTCGAAATGACCGGCGGGTGCCACACACCCGCCGGTCGTCTCAACACAGCGCAAGCAGCGGTCTCTCAGGTCGCCACACACGCTCGAACTGACGCGAATCGAACCCGGAAGCGAGTTCGTAATTTGTTTTCAGAGACCGAAAGTTCACTCGGGAATCGCCGCCATACAATCGCGACAACCCTGTTTTTCGTTAATCTCGGAACAATCGCTACCATTCGCACAAGCCGTGCCACACAAACAGTCGCTACAATCGCTACAACCGGAACTATCGACGTAAAAGTTTTCTGGAGTGAGTATTGCGCGCAAATGGTCGAGCTGACGGAAGTCCGTTTGTAACGATTGTATGAGTTAAAGCGATAAAAGCGATTGTCATGTCGCGAGCGCTGCGCCAAGAATCCTAAACAATCTGATAAGCCAGCACCGCCGGCGCTGGCAGATAATTGGCAATCAGGTAACGGCGACGTTTTTTGGTGGGCCTGCGCGGCAAAGCGCCGCTGGTCCCACCCTGCTTCCCTGCATCACCGTCTTACCCGTCTTGACCCATTGCCCTGATCGGGGCTAACCTTGGTGCGGGAATTCGCTGAAATATCGTCTCGTGCAGGAAGGAGTCGTGCCGGGATGTCGACTGACGATGAAGAACTGAACCAGGAGCCAGATCAAGGTTTCTGGGGCCAACTGGATAATGCTCCGGAAGCTGCGGATTGGGCCGGGGATGAATTGGAAGAAGCTTACCTGCGCGCGATGGAAGCCCTGGAAGCGTCCGACGCTCAGTTTCCAGATGCCCCGGACGTCGATCTTTCGATCGATGAATCGTCAGCGCATCCGTCAGACAACGACTCGCTACTGCCGTCCGGAACAGGTTCCGAATCGTCTTCGACGCAGGATGGGGTGCCCGTCACGTCGACACCGCTGGCTGCTACACCCTCCGAACGGATCGATGATGCTACGCTGGCTGTTGAACTGAAGGGCCTCTCCGAAAAAGCAGCTGGCCAGGAGCCACCGACGGTTCGTCCCAATGCCAATGTCACCCCCAGGCAGATCCTGGAAGCATTGCTGTTTGTCGGCGGGGAACCGCTCACTGCTCGCAAGCTGGTCAATGTCCTGCGCGGCGAGTTCTCGGTCGAGTTCATCGAATTAGAACTCGACGAACTCAACATGCTTTACGCCCGCGAAGGACGCCCCTACGAGATCCGACTCGGTGAAGGGGGTTATCGCATGGTCTTGCGAGAAGACTTTGAACGAATTCGCCGCAAGGCCTATGGCCTTGGCCCCAAGGAAGTCAAGCTGACCCAGGAAGCAATCGAAGTCCTTGCTGTGATCGCCTATCATCAGCCTGTGACGACCGCGACAATTGAGGAATTGGGAAAGCCCGGTTCCAGTGGCGTGATTCGGCAGTTGATTCGTCGAGAACTCGTAGCGGTCGAGCGCACGAAAGGCTCGAAAGAGGTCACCTATCGGACCACTCCTCGATTCCTCTCGCTGTTCGGCCTGCGCAATGTGACCGAACTCCCGCGACTGGAACAGGTCGGGTACAAATAGTTCACGCGGCGTCTGGCCCGTTTAATTCTCGTTTGCGGCTCTTCAGCCAAAGCTGTTCGAGTGTTCGAACGACTTTCTGGATTGCCACAATTGCAGGGCGGTTTTCCAATACGCGAGCCAGCGTGAACTGCAGGGCGAACTGCGACTGATTCCGCCGACGCACAACGGCAGGCAGCAGCAGATTGTCTTCACGAAACTTCAGTTCACACTGAACTTCCGTATCCACTTCAAGAACATCCTCGCTCACGGGCAACGTCGCCTCAAAACCGGACTCCGAGATATTTGACAGCTTTCCGTGAGCCTGCTGGTTGTCAGCCCAGTGCAAGATCAGTTCAATCTCTGCCTCATCAATCACGGGAACGCGATAGGAACGCCGTAGATTTGTGACAGTCAAAGTCGAGGGTTCATCGAAATGAACCTCCAGAGCCGACTCGCCATCTCGGACACGTTTCACGCAGGCGACAAACGCATAAAGCGACTGCAGGTAAGGAAACGCCACGCAGCACATCGCTTCAGGCTGGAGTGAATCTTCGCGCGTCGTGGGGTTGACGTGAAGGATCACACGCCCTGGGCGCCATTCGTGAAAGACCGCGTTGACGACGTGACCCGAATGCAACAGATGCATGCGGCACGCACTTGCGCGTTCACAGCATTCGCTCAGGATCGAGCCGGTTCTGATGACTTTCGAAGCTCGGTCAACGATGCCAGCCCCTCCCATTATTCGACCGCCGGTTTTGTGGTTGCCGACTTCAACCGCTTGATTCGGTCAGAGAGATCTGCAGCCAATTGAGGATTGGTTTCGGTGATCAGTCCCAGTACCTTGGCGGTCTGGCGATCCTTCATCACGTTCAAGAGTGATACGACAGCGTCCGTCTTGTTGGTTTTGACGAGTTGCTCGACCACCTTGGCAACATTTTCAGCGGGCATGGTATCGAAGACTGCGGCCATCTTTTTCAGGTTGGCGTTCTCGTCACCTGGCGATCCTTCACCCGGTTTTGCCCCATCACTTTCTTGAGGATTTGTCGCTTTCTCAAGTTGCTTACGCAGTTTATCGCGTTCTTCATTTGCGATTCGAACGGCTTCTTCCGCCGCTAGCCGTGCTTCGGCCTGATCCTTGAGAATCGTCGAGCGTTCGACCTCAATGGCTTCGAGTGCCGCGTCAACCGCCTGGCGCGATTCTTTCAATTCCGCAGAGAGTCGCTGTCGAACCTTGAGTGCCCTGGCCTGCTCGGCTCGCAAGTCTTCAAAAATCAACTGCATTGCATCCTGGCGTTCGGCGAGTTTCCGTTCATTTTCTGAAGCGATTCGAGATCGCTCGCGCAGCATGTTAATGATCGAGCCCGCTTCGTCTCCATCAGGAGTGTACGGGGGACGTACGGCGACGCGAGCTTCGGGTTTGGATGCGTCGGCGGATTGATGAGAGGAGGAATCTGAGTGTGCGGCCGAGTGACCTCGAGGCGGTTCGGCAGCCGCCAGTGCATGCTCATCGAATTCGGCAGACTTTTCAGGATGATCTGCGGCAGTTGCTTCGTGGCCTTCGGAATGATGATCTGCAGATTCTTTCTCGCCCTGCGGCTTTTCGGACTTATCCGCAGGTTCACGTGTTTTTGCAGCGTCGTCGGCACCCGCAACGGGAGTGGCCGTTTGCGGTTGTAGAAAGAGAGTGACTGCTGCGGAGATGCCTCCGAAGATCACTGCCACCACTATGAGTTGAATCAAGGTTTTCATCGCGGATGATCCTCACGGTTATGCCGTGGCGTCTGCATCCCGCAGCGACCATTGCCGCATGACCACTTCGTCCAAAACGATTTGCTGCTGCCGAGCCACTTCATCGGTGTGTTCCGCCAATTGCTGTGCTCGCAGGTGAAGTAATCCCTCCACATCACGTGTAATTTCTGTGCAGACTTGATTTGCTTCTCGTAATCGCTGCTCCTTCTGCATCAGTTTTTCCTGTGCAGCCGTTAAAGTCCGACCGAGCGCCCGCAGATGCTCGGCAATATTCTCGCGCGAGCTAATGTTCACAGGCATCCCGACAGATTCCGGAAGCTGACAGGCGCGATCGATCTCGGCCTGAATGGACTGGACCTCTGTAAACGCCAGTTCACGCTGCATGACCGCCTGTTGCAACACGACTTCTGCCTGCTTCTGCCGCTGCTGGTGGTACCACAGCAATCGCTGCAACCGAAACTGGAATTTTTTCATTCGGAACCGTTTTCTGTTATTGGCAGGATAAGCCCTGTCCGACGCGTTCGGCACGGGTCACGTGATCGGCGCGGGTCTCCCAACCCCGCCGAAACGGCCGACCGAAGGTCTCCTCTTCTCGCTGCTTTTGTTCGTTTGCTGTCAAACGTCAGACCATCAGCCGCTGGGCCCTGGCCCACGGTTCAAACCGGACGCTAGCGCGTTCCGGCTGATGGTTCAATCTGTAATCGGCGCGAGTCTCCGTTCGTTCATTGCCACTTCAATACGGCCATGCTGCCGCGACCTTCTGCATGGCAGCCTGTGTTTCTGCAAACGTCATTCGATCACTGAGTCCTTGCTGAACAAACGCATTTACCGCCGGCATCAGTTCCAGAACCTTGTCGACCTGAGGACTTGTTCCTTTCACATAGGCACCAATCCGGATCAGGTCCTGAACTTCGGCATAAGTCGCCATGATCTGCCGGATTTTCCGAGCGGCAATCTGCTGGGCCGGTTCTGAAACCTGCAGAAACGCTCGACTGACACTCTGCGAAACATTGATTGCTGGAAAATGGCCGGCCTCCGCGAGTTTGCGGTCGAGGACAATGTGGCCGTCGAGTAGTGATCGAGCGGAATCTGCAACGGGTTCCCCCAGGTCATCGCCTTCGACCAGAACCGTCAGAAATCCGGTGATGCTGCCTGTCGTTCCGTTGCCAAGTTGCTCAACCGTATTCGCCAGCAACTGGAAAACGGACGGTGTGTAACCGCGGGCACTCGGTGGCTCACCCAGACTCAGTCCCAGTTCTCGCTGGGCCATCGCCAGTCGAGTGAGACTGTCCAGAAAGAACAAGACGTTTTTTCCACGGGCGCGGAAGGAATCCGCAATCGCAATCGAAGTTTCAACGGCTCGAATTCGCATCATCGGCAGCTGTTCGCAGCTCGAAATGATGACGGCCGATTTCGCCAGACCTTCAGGCCCCAGACAGTCTTCGACGAACGGACGCAGTTCACATCCTCGTTCACCGACCAGGCAAATCACATTCAAATCGGCTTCAGCCGTCTTCGCGATCTGGCCCAGCAGAGTGCTCTTGCCAACGCCACTTCCCGCGAAGATCCCCAGCCGTTGCCCCTTACCGCACAACAGCAGACCATCAATGACTTTCTGCCCCGTCACGAAGGGGCGATCGATTCGACCTCGCTGAAGTGGTGATGGCGGAGTATTTCGAACGACACTACGCTCGCCGGGTTGGACAGGGCCACGGCCATCGATCGGACGTCCGATTCCATCAAGGATGCGTCCGAGAACTCCAGAACCGACGGGAACAGTCCGGCGTTCAGGATCGCGGACGACGGGAAGCCCCGATCGAAGTTCTTCGGCCAGTTCATAGGGAGCCAGTTGTGCCAGCCCGCGTCTGAAGCCAATCACTTCGGCAGGGATGGCGCGGCCGCTCGGCTCCAGGATTCGACACTGGTCTCCAAGTGCCGCGGGCAATGCGCACGCCAGTCCCTCTTCGATGACCCGCAGGCGGCCCTGCGTCTGAAAGCCATCACAGGCCTCGACATCACTTCGCAGCCGATCAAGGTCGAGGTTCAGCATGTCCGTTTACCGTTGAAAGGAGTTCGCGACGAATTTCGTCAATCTGTCGACGCAGTTCATAAATCACCGTGATTTCACCGGCGACCGCTTTGCAATCGCCGCGTGCCAGACGAGGGTCAGCGATGACACGGACACTGGCTTCCGACTCCGCTGCCTGGGGTTGCTGGTCACCTTGTTGGAAGATCGCGAGATCCTCGGGATGCAGCCGTACAGTGACAGGTTCACGAGTGTTCAGTCGACTCAGGACTTCTGTCACAAGGCGGTCGATCGGGAACGTGCCCGCCGCCAATTGCTGAAAGACGAGTTTGGAGGCGATGGCATGTGCCAGCTCAACGGTCACTTCACGCATTTCATTCAGGGCGGCTTCACACTGGGCTTCGGTCAGTGTCACAGCCTTCTGAAGTTCCGCGAACCCCCGTTTCCAGGAATCTCGTTGCAGACGCAACTGCTCCAGTTCCTGCTCCTGCTGAGCAACGACTGCGGCACGAGTGGCTGCGGTTTTTCGGTCGGCGGAGTTGAGCGGAAGTCGGAAAAACTGGTCTGCGAGCCATTGGGGCGGAGCAGTATCCGGTTCGCCGAGGACGACCCCGCGAAGCGGCAAAATCAGCGGGACTGTGATTTCTAGCATCTCCGCACCTTTATCCCGACATCCGGCACAACTCGCCGTATCCGTGTTCAGCACACATCACCAGCTAATCGATTGTTTCGGAGGAACAGAGAGTGCGAGTTTTATGAAAATCGATACAACCGTTACGATCCCCCAACTTTCCCAGCTATCGGCGGAACGCGCCGAAGTTGCCGGTCCGGGGCCGACGTTTAATGACGTTTTTTCACTCGCATCAGCCGGGCCGCATGAACGGTGCGAAAACTTCCCGACGCCAGAGAGAGTTTCTGAACAGCACCGAACTACGGAATCAATGAGTGACTCTGCCATTGACCCGGCGGCAGAGACCGATCCGAAACCTGCCGCTCCAACCCCCGTCTCGAAAAACCCTCAACCCGGACAGGATGCCTGTCAGACGAATGCGGTGGATGCCGGCACTACGTATGACAAGAGACTTGACCGACGACAAGAGCCTGTTGAGACCAGCAGAAAACCTGCAGATGAATTGGCACCAGAAAACGTGGTGACTCCGATTCAGGTCGCCGTCCAACCGGTGGCGGTTGAACAGCCGAAGCTGCGACCTGAAGAGTGCTCAGCGACAGCGCCCACTTCCGCGAACATTCATGAGAGAGTCCCATTAACCGCTGCGCTGCCTGAACCTTCGACCCAAGCTGTCGCAAGCGATTCGACGCCGCCAGCTGTCTCGGCCAGTTCGACACAATTGTCCCCCTCGAATACGCCACAGACTACGGGCACAGTCGTAAAGGTTGCAGACGAAGCGCAGACAGATGCCGCAACAAAAACTGAACCTGCCTTGGCCGACAAATCACTGATTCAAGACAATGGCTTGCAGGCCGATAGCGGAACGGATGCGAAACCCGTTGACACGACGACAGTGGTTTCGGCTGGTTCAAATCCTTCAACGGTTCCAATTCAGGCAAATCCGCAACCCGATCCCAATTCTGTTCAGCCAGAAGAAGCGATCAAGACGGCGAACGAACTTCCCTCGGGCGAAGTCACACCTGTAAAGGGCACTCTCGACAACGCATTGCAGTCGGAGTTGGCTAAGGTTGAGTCCAGGTCCAATTCCACGACGGATTCAATCTCGCAACCGATGGACCAAACACCCGTTGATTCGCGTCCTTCGGTCTTCGCAATTGCTCGGGACGGCGTACGGGCTGGCCTCAACGCGTTTCGACAGTTTCGTAACGAACTGAGGAGCAGCACGAACGTTGCCTTCCAGTCAACTGGCGGAATGCAAAAGTTGACGAGTCTCCTGCACGATTCGATTCCAGAGTTAACGGCAACAGAGTCGGCACCTGCATCCAGCTTCGCCGACAAATCTGAGACTTTCACCAAACTTGCAGGCCTGGAATTCGGAGCCCCGCAACATACGCAGGTCCAGGAATCAATACCCCAGACCTCCTCGGGCCCGCTGGAACAGACAACGGCACCAGTTCCGATGGAATCATTTGTCCATCGCATGACAGAAATCGTTCAACAACGATTAGAGGAGGCGCCGGAAGCGGATAAGTCCAGCGTCGTGCTTCGTCTCGATCCGCCAGACCTGGGTCGACTGAATGTCCACCTGTCGATTTCCAATGATGTCATTTCGATCCGCATGGTTGCGACCGATGAAGCAGCGCGACAGGCAATAGAACGACAACTCGGAAATCTGCATCAGTCACTCGACAGTCAAGGGGTTGCATTTACACCCTGCCAGGTCGAATGCCAGAGCCAGGGACAGAATTCGTCGAATCAAGCGCCATTTCAGCAAAGGCCTGACGACGTAGCATCGGTTCCATTCGGTCAACCTCGGAATCCGTTAACAGCACCCGGAGTGCAATCCTACAAACGTTCTCGCTCGGCTCTCGACTACGTCGCCTAGCAGCACGTGGTGAAAGTCTCCGGGTGGCCAGGAATGGACTGAGGCTTTGCGAAGAAAGGCCCGGTCTTCGTGTGGAGCGCACATTCCGGGACTTCGCGAAAACGCTCCAGTCCGCTCCAGTCGGTGTCAATAGATTGACGCTTGAAGTTCTTTGAGTATTGTTACTGGGTTCCATTCAGTGAATCACAATTCGGCGGCGGAGCACTACGGCGTGAGCGAGAAGGTGGATGACGACGACATGGTCCACTGCGACCGGCACGGGCCGCAGCCGTTGGCGTTTGTCTGTCAGCACTTGATCCACGGTTCCGGGCTGAGGTTCTTTCACACCGGCGGACCGCAGCCCAGCGCCTGGTGCGGCGACTGCGACGACCTCATGATGCAAACTGGCCACTGGACGGAGGATACCGAGGCGGTGGCAGGCATCACAATTGTATGCCACCGCTGTCTCAACAACATCCGCCGCCGCAACCGCGTCCGGCGGAAGTGAGCCGTAGACAACGAATCAGGCGCAGTCGCTGTGGTGGGTCGTTCGGCGACGGAGGTGCCGACTTTCATCCAAGACCAGTTCACGGACCAGTTCTCGCCGGTCTTCGCTTCCAGGTTGATCTCGATCCGGTACACGAACGCATCGACCTTCTGGCGGTCTTCCAGATCGACCGTGGTTCGCGCGGCCAGTCGTCGAGGCGGGCGAATCAAGCCAATGCCCAGAACAACGCTGTTCTAGCAGCGTCCCGGGGGCGCGTCGTGGAAAGGGTTATCGATCGTGAAAGGGTTGCCTGGGGACTGAATCCTGAGACTTCCGTTCCGACGGTTTCTCCGGTAACCTCCCTCGCATCAGACTATTTTTATTCACAAAGGAGGCGGGAAATGGATTTGCGTCTGGCGGTTTTGGCCGCGGGGTTATTGGCTGGAAATGTGGCGTTGGCGCAAGTTCCCGCCAAGGTGGGTGACTGGCCTCAATGGCGCGGCCCAAATCGTGATGGGATCAGTCAGGAAACCGGACTGCTGCGCGAATGGCCGACGGACGGTCCAAAGGTGGTATGGCAGGTTGATTCGGTGGGTGTCGGGTATTCGTCGATCATCATCAAAGATGGTCGTATTTATACTCAGGGGGATCTCGATGGCGTGGAACATGTGATCGCCCTGGATGCGGCTGATGGCAAGGTCGTCTGGGCCGTTCAACCTGGTCCCGTCAAAAGTCTGCTGGCCGATCGGCTTGCCAATGAAATGAAGCAGCTTGATCGCGACAAGGATGGCACCGTCGATGAACTGGAAGCATTGCAGCGATTCGGATGGGACTTCACAAAGTTTGACAAGCCAGCAGGTGATGACGTTGATGCTCGGGCAAAAGCACGCGCGATCGCTCTGTTTGCAAAGGTCGACAAGGATGGCGATGGCAAGCTGACGTTTGCCGAAGCAGGCAACCTATTCCGCGATAAGTTTGAACAGATTGATTCCGAAGACAAGTCGGCCGATGCGGCTAAGCTGGCTGCAACGCGCGCTGCCGAATACTTGAAAGCCCTCGACAAAGACGGGGACGGCAAACTGTCCCGAAAGGAAATCCAGGGGACACCGCTGGATCGTCACTTCGGTCGCATCGATCAGCGTGATCCCGCGACGAACAAGGGTGACGACCAGTTGACGCTGCAAGAAATGGACGCTGCATTTGCCAAGCACGAACCGGGCCGTGATGGAACATTGAGCCAGACCGAGCTGGTTGATTTCTATATCCGCAACAAAGTAGCGGGCGACGGCAAATTGACTCTGGAAGAACTCCGTGGCCCGTTTGGTGGCTATCGTAACGGGATGGGAGATGGACCTCGTGGAACTCCCACGATCGATGGCGACAAGCTTTATGCCGAAGGGGGAAATGGCGACCTTTCCTGCCTGGATGCCGCAACAGGCAAGACCCTGTGGTATGTCAGTTTGACCAAGGATTTTGGCGGTGGACTACCTGGCTGGGGCTACTCCGAATCTCCGTTGATCGTCGATGGGCTGGTGATTGTGACTCCTGGCGGTAAGAACGGGACACTCGTCGCACTCGACAAGAAGACGGGTGAAGTTGTCTGGAAGAGTGGCGAGTTGACCGAAGGGGCTCACTATTCCTCACCGCTGGTCGCGGAAATTGGCGGAGTGCGGCAAATCGTTCAGTTCTCCAACGCGAGTGTCTTCGGTGTGGCGATCAAAGATGGAAAGTTCCTGTGGAAGTACAAGAAGCCTGCCAATGGAACGGCCAACTGCTGTTCGCCGATCGTTGATCAGAACTTTGTGTTTGCTTCCAGTTCATATGGAACCGGTGGTGGTCTGGCGAAGATCACCAATACTGACAACATGTTCACTGCCGACGAGGTCTATTTCGAGAAGAAGCTCGATTGCCACCACGGTGGAATCGTGAAGATCGGCAGCAACATGTACACCAACGGTGGCGGACCATTGATCTGCATGGACTTCCTGACGGGCAAGACGATGTGGCAGAACCGCAGTGTCGGTAAGGGAGCACTTGTTGCTGCCGACGGGATGTTGTACCTGCTCAGCGAAAACCACGAAGTCGCGCTGGTCGATGCCAGCCCGGGTGAATACGTGGAAAAGGGACGATTCAAGGTGAAAAGCCACGGCCGCCCCAGTTGGGCTCATCCCGTTGTTGCAGGAGGTCGCCTTTACATCCGCGATCAGGAATCGCTGACGGCCTACGACGTTCGGGCCAAGTAGGTCGGCCGAGGCAATGACAGGAATTGGAGACCTTCGGTCAGCCGTTTCAGCGGGGTCAGCAGCCCCGCACCAATCATAGGCTGACAGGACAATGAGGGGCAGAACGATCGAAGAATGCACAATTGTGGTTCATCATCGTTCTGCCCCTTCGTCATTCTGAATTGAAGTTCATTCCGTTGTCCGCTGCAGAAATTGGAGACCTTCGGTCGGCCGTTCGGCGGGGTCGGGAGACGTCGGGAGACCCGCGCCGATGTTGGCTCAAACCAGACGCCAACTCATTCCGGCTAACGGATAAAACCCATTATTAGACATTGACTTACGACAAGGATCGCACGGTTACTGATGTTGGGCCGGCGCTCGAAGCGAGCTGGTCCCACCCTACTTGAAAAAGGGCGTTTACCCCGTAGTAGCCGCTTGCCTTATAGATTACCCAATCGATACAATCCCCCCAATCGGGGGGAGGCATTTTGCCTTACCCGTTGCGCCGAACTTCTCCCCATTTTGGAAGGGATTGTCTATGAATCGGTTCGTCTTGGGATTGGTGAGCCTCTGTGGGTTGAGCATGGCTGCTTCCGCTGACGCTCAAGTCTTCGTGTACGATGCCCCCGCGACGGTTTACGTGCCTGGCGCGGTCCTGACCCAGCAGGTCTACTCTGCACCCGTTTACGCCCAACCTGTTTACTCACAGCCGGTCGTAGTCCAGTCAGGTGGAGTCGTCACGTCCAGCTACTACGCTCCCGCATACGTTCCTTCGGGTGTTGTTCAAATGTCTTACAGTGCACCCGTGGTTGTTCCCGCACGCACGGTGATCTCGGCACCTGTCGTGGTTGGCCCCACCGTGGTTCGTGAAACGACTCGCGTGACCCCGCACCACTATAGTCAGACTGTACGGACCAATGGCCCCGCCGGTCCACACTACAGCCGAGTCCACGTTCACTCGGGACCGTTCGGAACTACCATCCGCGAGCGAGTTCGCTAACGGAACTGCTGAGACACATTCAAATTCCGTTTCAAATCAAAGCCACTTGAAATCCTGTGATTTCAGGTGGCTTTGACATTGATCGGCAGTTCACTTTCTTCGATCTGCGCCGACTTGCACCGCGATTTCACGATCGCGCCGTTCGTGTTGCTTCGATCAACCTTCGAACGCGATCAATATCGATCGGACTATTGAGTCTCAGTTCGTGTTTCAGGGAACTGCCAACGATCAGTCCCTGAGCGCCAGCATTCACCAGTTCAGCGACGTTGGCAGCGGTCACTCCGCTCCCTACGAAAACCGGTACGGAACCGGCAGCCTCCGTAACCATCGACAGTTGATCCGCATCGGTCGGGTCACCCGTCGTCTGACCTGAAACAATGATCACATCGGCATGGGCTCGTTCTACGAGATCTTTTGTTTCAATATCGATGGAACGATGGGCCAGCGGTGCAGAATGTTTGACATCAACATCCGCCATAATCCGAATGTGCTGGCAATTCAGAGCCGTACGTTCTCGCAGTAAATCATGCGCAATCCCCTGCACAATCCCCTGGTCTGTTACGCGGGCACCAGCCAGTACATTGACTCGAATGAATTGTGCACCGCAGACTGCGGCGATCGCCAGGGCACTGCGGCCATCGTTGCGAAGAACGTTGATCCCCAGCGGCAAGTCCGTCTCCTGATGAACGGCCACGGCGAGCGCAGTCATTGCCGCTACGGTGACTGATGGAACGCGATCAGGAAAGAACGGAGTGTCACCAAAGTTCTCCAGCATCAGTCCGTCAACGCCCCCGTCACGGAGTGCAATTGCATCGCGACAGACAAATCGGACGATCTCCGGAAAGTCACCTCGGAATCCTGCTGAACCTGGAAGCGGGGGAGCATGCAACATCCCAATCACGGGAACATTCACTTCAGACCATCGTGCGAAAACCATCACCCGATCCTTAGATGTATTGCGGCGATCGGCCGCTTCGATTACTGGCGAATTACAGTGAAGACCTATGCAACTGCACAACGATTCCATCGAGAAACGTAGCCAGATGTTCGGCGGCTGCCATCGCATTTTCGCGCATTCGCCACATATCCTTGACACTGGAGGGCCGCTTCCAGAGTGATCCGATCACGGCACCGAATCGAACCGCGCCGGTTTCACCGACGAGACTCAGAACTTCCGGTGGCAGATCGGCTGAAAGATCGTCACTGATTGTCCGAACAGCCATGAATCGCGTTTTCGTTTCACGACAGACTGTGGCCACCGACAGGGTTTCCATATCGACGGCAATGGCCCCCGTTTGATTCGCCAGGCTCTGCTTTTCAACAACGGTTCTGACCATCTTGTCAACAGTCAGTGTCCGACCGACAAACAGGCCACGTGCCGCATCAGAATTCATCCCGACATCAATCTTCAGTTGCTCACCCTGCAATCCGACGATTTCGTTAGCCACAACAATGTTGCCGATCTTCAAATCGGGCTGCAGCGCCCCGGCAAAGCCTGTGGAAATGATCCATCTGGGATGATGTGCGTCCTGCAGCGCCATCGTGGCCCGGCGAGCACGGACGGGACCGGTACCCGCTTCCACAACAGCAATTCGAATTCCGTCGTACAGTCCGCCGGTAAACTTGAATGGCCCCCCACTATACGTCTTCTGCCGCTGACACCGCCCGAGAAACTCTCCAATTTCCAAGGGCAACGAACAGACGATCCCAATGTCGGCGAGAGCGGCATCGATCTGGGTAACATCCTGATTCGTCATTGTGGGCTGAATCCTTGTTGTGAGCCAATCAGACTCCTCTCGCTGGCAGGCATGGGTGTGATCGTCTCTGGAAAGCCCGTTCACCACAAGGGAAACGCCCGAGAAGGCCGGAAATGACATCCAGTCGCACGAGGCCTCAGCGGGGCGATGATTTTACAGTTCGCGGTCTCAACCACTCCTAGAATCTGACAGTCTGGAAAATAAGTCGTCACTGTTGGAATTGCCAGTTCTTCGGAACATACTCTTGTCGCGAGGGGTTTTGATGCTCCAGACATCTCATCCTGCTTCGAAGACTCGCAACGTGACTGTGTGCGTTTGACTGAGCCTGAACTTTTCAATGGATCGCATCTGTGATGAATTCGAAATCAGCGACTTATGCCTTTGGGCTGCTGGCGATGATGGTCTCGGTCTCTGTTGCCGCTGAGCCGCAATTGAAGTTGCGCAAGGGAGACCGGATCAGTTATATCGGTAATACTCTGGCAGACCGCATGCAACATGCCGCCTGGCTGGAGACCTATCTGCACGCCGCTTATCCTGAGCTGGAACTGACGGTTCGCAATCTCGGATTCTCGGGCGACGAACTGAAGCTTCGACCTCGCGAAGAAAATTTCGGTTCGGCTGATCAATGGCTGGCCAAGACCAGAAGCAGCGTCATTTTCTGCTTCTTTGGTTACAACGAAGCCCTGAAGGGAGATGCCGCGCTACCCCAATTCCAGAAGGATCTGGCGGAAACCATTGATGCAATGCTGGCCCAGAAGTACGACGGTGAAGCTGCACCGCGCCTCGTCTTCTTTTCTCCCATGGCACACGAAAACCTGCGCAGTCCGCATCTGCCTGATGGCACAGCCAATAATGAAAAGCTGGCCAAGTACACTCAGGCCATGGAAGAAATCTGTCGCTCCAAAAAGGTGGCGTTTGTCGATCTCTTCTCAGCGACGAAGAAGCTGTATGCCACGGCCGAGAAACCGCTGACCGTCAACGGCATTCATCTGCTGGATCACGGTGACCGGGCTGTTGCAAACGTGATTGCCAAAGAATTGTTTGGTATTGAAAAACAGACTCTTCCCGAAGCGGAACTCGAGAAAATCCGCCAGGCCGTTCTCGATAAAAACTATCACTGGTTCAGCCGTTATCGCGTCATTGATGGTTACAACGTCTTCGGTGGACGATCGAAGCTGGCATGGTTCGGTCAGTCGAATGCCGACGTCATGATGCGCGAAATGGAAATCCTGGACGTGATGACGGCCAATCGCGATAAGCGAGTCTGGGCTGTCGCCCGTGGTTCCGAAGCCAAGGTCGAAGACAACAATCTTCCGGAACAACTGGCAGTCAAGACCAACATCCCCGGTCAGCTTCCGGGCGGCAAGCATCTCTATCTGGGTGGCAAAGACGCCATTTCCAAGATGAAGATTGCAGAAGGAATGCAGGTCAACCTGTTCGCGTCGGAAGAGATGTTTCCGGAACTCGTCAACCCAGTCCAGATGGCGGTCGACACGGATGGGCGTCTTTACGCATCTGTCTGGCCCTCCTATCCCCACTGGAATCCGACGGAGCCTCGCAAGGATCGGATCCTTTGTTTCCCTGACGACAATGGCGACGGTGTGGCCGACAAGTGCGTCATTTTCGCGGACGAACTGAACAGTGTCACCGGTTTTGAATTCTGGGGTGGCGGTATGCTGGTCGCTGCGCTGCCCGAAATCTGGTTCCTGAAGGATTCCGATGGAGACGGCAAAGCCGATGTGAAGATTCGCATGCTGCAAGGCCTGTGCAGTGCGGACTCACACCACTCGGCCAACGCGATGTTGATTGGTCCTGACGGCTGGCTCTACTGGTCACGCGGAATCTTCAATGTCTCGACGACCGAAACACCAACACGGACGGCCCGCTCGGAACAGAGTGGTGTGCATCGGTTCAACCCCCGCACATTTGAAGTGGAATTCCATTTCCCGATCGGCCCAAACCCACACGGCGATGTGTTCGACCAGTGGGGTTATCAGTTTGCCAATGACGGCACGGGCGGTTCAGGCTGCTACGTCAACATTGGGAAAGGGATCGGCAACAAGAACTGGTTCAAGACGCGAGTGCGTCCCGTGGCGGCGACAGGAATCCTTTCCAGCAGCCAGTTCCCGGACAAGAACCAGGGCAACTTCCTGATCTGTAACTGCATTGGATTCCTGGGGGTTCTTCAGCACGAAGTGAAGTACAACGGAGCGGACATCACCGCCGTAGAAATCGAACCAGTGCTCGTCTCCAGCGATCCGAACTTCCGCCCGACGGATGTGGAAATCGGTGGTGACGGTGCCCTGTATGTCTCGGACTGGAGCAACGCGATCATCGGTCACATGCAGCACAATATGCGTGATCCCAACCGCGATCATGAGCACGGGCGAATCTACCGCGTCACAGCCAAGGACCGACCGCTCGTGAAACCTGTGGCGATGAAGGGGAAGCCGATTCCCGAAGTCTGTGCTGCGTTCTTCGCCAAGGAAAACGGGACTCGCTATCGAGCCCGCCTGGAACTAAGTGGCCGTGATTCTGCAGAAGTCGTGAAGAGCCTGAACACGTGGACCGCCAGTCTCGATCCTGCCAAGCCCGATGCCGCTCAAGCCCTGCTGGAAGCCCTGTGGGTCTTTGAAGAACATCGAGTCCCCAATGGCGATCTGCTGAAAAAGGTCTTCAAAGCTGCCGACGGTCGCGTTCGTGCGGCAGCGATCCGGACTCTTGGTCATTGGGGAACGAAGGTTTCCGACTGGGATCAGATCCTGCTCGCCGGGGGACGTGACGAATCGGCACTCGTTCGGGCCGAAGCGGTCAAGTCGGCTGTCAGCTTTGAAGGGATGCCTGCAGCGGAAGTAATCTTCGAAGTCTCAACCCGTCCGACCGATCCCGAACTGGAGACCGTCCTGAATTACGCTCGCGGCAAGATCCAGGTCGACAGACTGGTGCAGGAAGCGGTGAACGCCAAGCGGCCTCTTTCCAAGGCAGCACAGATCTATGCACTTCGAAACGCCAGTGTCGATGACCTCATGAAACTGGAACGGACGGAAGCCGTTTACGAAGCGATTCTGAGCCGTCCCAACGTTGCCGCCAATCCGTTGCGAGAAGCATTGAATGGATTGTCGGCCCTCAGGAAAACCGATGTTGTTTCGATGCTGCTGCAGTTGATCGAAGATCGTGACAAGCAGGATCAGACCTCCAGCCTGGCGACACTGGGGCACCTGCTGTCGGAACAATCGGCGGCCGATCTGAAGAAAGCTCGTAATCGAGTTGAAGGACTGACTACGAAGGGCAAGGCCCCGGTCACTCGGCAGATCGGGTATGTCACCTGGATTGCACTGGATGGCTCGGCCGACGCTGCGTTGCTCGCGGCATCACGCAGCAAGGAAAGTCTGCGAGATTTCCTGGCAGCGGTCCCATCCGTCAAGAACGAGACCCTGCGGGGAGCGTTGTATGAGCCCGTTCGGTCGCTGATGTTTGAACTCCCGCAAAACCTGAAGGCCGAATCGGGTGGGGCGCTGTTGTTCCAGAGCGGGATTCAGGTCGATTACTTCTATCCCAATCCCCCGAACGTCGCGATCGAAACTCTGGCCAAGCTGAAGCCGCAGGCCAGCGGGATTGTTCCCGAAATCGTGATGAATGTTCCGCAGCGGAAGGAACAGGACCAGTTTGCTCTGCGATTCACAGGCCTGATCCAGATCCCCACCGCCGGGAAGTACACGTTCTATCTGAGTTCCGACGATGGTTCGCGTCTGTACCTTGGGGACAAACTGCTGATTGATAACGACGGCTTGCATGGCATGGTCGAAAAGACGGGAACTGTCGATCTGGCCGCTGGCAGCCAGAATCTTGTGGTGACCTATTTCGATAATGGCGGTGGCGACGGGCTGGAAGTCCAATGGTCAGGCCCCGGAATTCAGCGTCAGAAGATTGCTGCCAACCGCCTGTCTGTCAGTGGTGGTGAAGAAACTCTCCACGATCTGGCGATTCAGACGATTGCATCAATCCCCGGCCATGGGCCCGAGAAATTCCGTGATCTTGTCCAGTTGATCAAGGCTGACCGATCCCGGACTGCGGCAATCAGCGTCCTGCGGTCCGTTCCCGAACAGGACTGGGCTCAGAAAGAACTGCCGGGACTGGTGGACAATATCGTTGGCTACCTGAGTGCCATGCCCGCACGAGTCCGTACCAGCCCACCTGCGGTTGATGCGGTGGCATTGGCTCGATCGTTCTCGAAAAAGCTTCCGGCCGATCTGGCCAAGGCTGTGGAAGATCGACTTCAGAATCTGGATGTGCGAGTCATCCCGATCGGGACTGTTGTCGAACGCATGATCTACGACAAGGAAACCATCGTTGTTCAAGCGGGGAAACCGGTCGAATTCCGCATCTCCAATACCGACCATATGCCGCACAACTTCGCCATCGTTCAACCTGGATCTCTGGAAGAAGTGGGACAACTGGCGGAAGCGACCGCTCGCGATGCTGATGCCAAGGATCGACAGTTCGTACCGAAATCCGACAAGATCCTGCTGGCCAGCCGACTGCTGGAAGCGGGGCAGACCCAGGCCTTGAATTTCGACGTCCCTGCGGCACCGGGTGTTTATCCGTATGTCTGCACCTATCCGGGACACTGGCGGCGTATGTACGGAGCATTGTATGTCGTTGCAAACCTGGAAGAGTATCAGCGGAACCCGGATGCTTACCTGGCGGCAAATCCGCTGGCACTGAAAGACGACATGCTGAAATACACGGGTCGAAACACCGAATGGAAATTCGATGACCTGGTAGGCTCAGTAAAGCCGCTGCCAAAAGGCCGATCGCACGAAGTCGGCAAGAACCTGTTCAAGGTGGCCAACTGTGTCGGGTGCCATAAGCTCGGAGGAGAAGGCCGGGAACTTGGGCCGGATTTGACCAAGATCGAACCGATGAAACGGACGACAGATCAACTGCTCCGCTCGATTCTGGAGCCTTCAAAAGAGATCGCCGAGAAGTTCAATTCGTACACCTTCATCCTCGATTCGGGCAAGATTGTTACGGGGATGATCGTGGAAGAGAACGCAGCCCAGGTGAAGATTCTCGTCGATCCACTGGCCAAGGGTGAACCAGCAATCATTCAGAAGTCCGAGATTGAAGAACGGAAGAAGTCAACGACTTCAATCATGCCACAAGGCTTGCTGAACAAGCTGACTCGCGAAGAGATTCTTGACCTGCTTGCATACATCTATGCAGGCGGAGACAAGAAGCACGAGTTGTTTGACACTCATCATCACTGAAGTTGACAACGGGTTCCATCAACAAGTCGCCCCCATCGAGATTGCCTCTTGGTGGGGTGGACTCATGGTAGAAGACACACAGTATACGGTGAGACCAGTTTGCTTCGGGCGCCGGCCCACCTTCACTAAAATCCGACAATTGCTGGTGGGCCGGCGCGGTGAAACGCCACTTGTCCCACCCTGCATCTGATGTCGACACGTGCGAATATTTGCCATGCGAATTCAACGTCGGACCTGGGTGGCAGCGATTTTTGCTGGTCTAACCATAATCATCGGTTCATACGTTCTCTTCACGCCGAATCGGGCGGACCTCGAGCGAGTGGTGATCGAGGCGATGGGGCGTCATGATTTTGCCGCTGCTGAAAAAGCATTGCTGAAAATCCGTCCGCGCGACTCGGACGTCTTGCAGATCCTGGCAGATATCGCCTACCGTCGCGGCCGAAAGCAAGATTGCATTACCTGGTTGGAGCAACTCGCAGAAGCATCGAAACAACCTGTCCCAGGACTTCTGCAGGTCGGGGCACGCGCCTTTGAATTCGGGCTTCCATTAGCTGCAGAACGCCTTTACCGACGTGCGCTCCAGCGGACGCCCGATGCGCTGGAACCCTATAGTCGTCTGGCACGCCTGTATCTCGCCTGTCGGCGAGGATCCGATCTGCGTCGACTGCTCGTAGATGCCGATGTCGCCAACGTGCCGCTGAAAAGGGACCCGATGATGGTCTGGTTATGGGTCGTGGGCGACCGCGTCGACTGGTACGGTCGCGATTCACAGCAATGGCTTGAACTGGTTCAAAAAGAACAACCTGAAGATGGTTATGCGGCTGCGGCCCTGATCCATTTGCTGCTGAACTCGAAGCAGAACATTCGTGCACGTCAGGTCATTGAAAGGATTCCAGGAGCAGGGAAGTCGACCTGGGTCGTCACGCTGGCTCGTGCCACCCTGGAACTGGAAGAGAATCGACCAGCAGAAGCACTGGATGCAATTCAACAACTTCCTGAAGTGGCCGAGCAGCAGGCCGAAACGTGGTTCCTCCGAGGACGCATCTGGCTCGCGTGTGGCGATGTCGAAGGAGCATTGCTGGCCTTCGAGCATGCCATGGCTCTCGATCCGTGGTTCATTGACGCGATCTACAATCATGGGCGTTTACTGGCAGGGATTGGACGGAAACAGGAATCCGAAGCAGAATTGAAGCATGCCTTGCGCATCGACGAAATACTGCGACGCTGCCGCCAGTTGATGAATTCGTCGCAGCCCGCAGCAGACGACGTAAAGGCTGTGATGATGGCTGCCGAACTTGGTGACACCGCTTGGCTACGGCTGGTTCGACAACTGTCTTCCCACCTTGGAAATCAAACTGCTGGCGTAGACTCAGGACTCAGGCTCTCTCTGCCAGCACCACGTCCGGTACCTGCGGGACTGGTCGCCCGCCGTGTGGTTTATGCGGTGCCGCATTCCTCAAGAAATCTCGAACGCGAAGCTGACGATTCGTCGGATATCCGGTTTGTCGACGCCACCAATCAAGTCGGCGTTCAATTCACCTACGATCATGGGCACGCCCCCCAGCGCTGGTTGATGGAGACTCTTGGAGGTGGTGTCGCGGTACTCGATTACGATCGGGATGGCTGGCAGGACCTGTTTTTTGCCCAAGGAGGGAAGCTGCCTGCCAGCAGTCAATCCAGGCAATCTGATGGCCAGCTTTGGCGCAACATGCAGATCTCGACGTTTGCCAATGTCACAACGGTTTCTCAGATGACCGTTGCTGGCTACTCGCATGGCTGTGCCGTTGGAGATTTCAATGATGATGGCTTTCCTGATCTGCTTGTGTGCCGATACGGCGGGTTGACACTGATGGCGAATCAGGGGGATGGAACATGGCTCAATGCGACACACCGTGCCGGAAGCAGCATTGAAGGTAATCGGCTATGGAACACGAGTGCTGCTTTTGCCGACATGGACGACGACGGAGATCTGGACCTGTATATCGCAGGGTATTGCAACGCTCCCTTTTCAGATCAGCTCAGGGTCTGCCGCGACGGAAAGAGCTTTGAGTCGTGTCGACCAAACGCTTATCCGCCCGAGGCCGACACACTTCTTGAGAATCTGGGTAACGGTCAATTCCAAGATCGATCGCAAGCGCCTGGAATTTCCGGGGACGGCGGCTACGGATTGGGAGTGATTGTCGCGGATTTTGACGAGGATGGTGCCCCGGAAATATTTGTTGGCAACGATACAACTCACAACTTTCTCTGGCATCGGACGTTGTCTGCGACAGATCAATCCATGCCCGCCTTCGAAGATCGAGGCTTGGTCGCGGGTGTGGCTGTCGATGGTAGTGGCCGGGCGGAAGCCTGCATGGGAATTGCGTGCGGAGATGTCGATGGCGATGAGCGGCTGGATCTGTTCGTCACGAACTTCTTCGACGAAACAAGTACCTTCTACCATAATCTAGGGAACTTGACGTTCGAAGATCAAACGGCGCAGTTCGGGTTATCAAATGCAGGTCGACAACTTATGGGCTGGGGGAGTCAGTTCATTGATGCCGACAATGATGGCTGGCTCGACCTGATCATTGTCAACGGCCAGCTTCACGACCAGCCGCAACTGTCACAGTTCTATCGCAATCGACGCGGTAGATTTGCCGAAGTGTCATCGAGTGCAGGAGTCTGTTTCAGCGTCCCCAGGCTCGGTCGCTCGGTCGCAACGTGGGATTACAACCGTGATGGCCGGGTTGACGTCGTGATCAGCCAGCAAGAGGAGCCTGCAACAGTCTTGTGTAACGAGTCTGTTGTGGGGAAATCCGTGACGTTGTCACTGGTTGGGACCAGCCGCGTACGAGATGCCACGGGTGCCATCGTACGAGCTCGCGTCGGTGATCGCATGCTGGTCCGCCTGGTTTCTTCACAGGGAGGTTACCTGTCGGCATGCTCGCCCGATATTGTCATCGGCCTGGGTAGCGGAACTGTCCTTGATGATCTGGAGATTCAGTGGCCGGGTGGCGTCCGTGAGCGATTCGGCTCGCTGGCCGCTGGACATCGGTACTCTCTTCGAGAAGGGTGTGCTCAGGCCATCAGACTGCCGAGTGATCAGTGAGTTCTTTCATGGCGATCGATTGGAGCCCGGCCACTCGACCGCAGCGGATTGGACTTGGGCGGCTTCGTCAACAAGTTTATGAGATTTCAGCCAATCAACCAGTTCGTTTCTTGCGGCAAAATTCCAGGGTTGCCGCACGACGCGAGCCCGAAGTAACGTCCCCAGCAGATCGTCCTGCTGAATGCGACGACATCTGGAAATGAGAGCTGCGATCACATCGTTGCTCATGTCCGCCTGAGTCAATTGCTGAAAGACCATTTGTCGCTCAGGAGCGAGTCGCCCGAAACCGAATGCAGAATCCTCAGCCAGTTCTTTGGCGAGCTTTTCAGCATCTGTCCCGTCACTGAATGGTGGCCGCTGGTAAATCATCATTGCCAATGCATGCGCGGCAAGGTGGTCTTCCGGCTGAACCGCGAGTCGACTTTGAACCTGTTCATCAACGTTCGTGCGGTCAGCCGACCACTTCCGGGACCAGACCTGCTGCCAGATCGCGCGAGCGATGACGTCGCCGACCCGACAATTCCCCTTCCATGTCAGATGGACATGTTCAAAAAAGTGCTTCCTGCCAGGGACTGCTATCACTTCTCCGTCACACAGAGCGGCATGCAGATCGACGTAGAAGACTTCTTTTTCAGGATACCGAGATGCGACCGTTGCCATGGTCGTACGAAACGGCGACGGAGCGCGAAAACGGCAACCGTCCAGATCCAGGGCCTGTTGATACTCTGTGACCGCCTCCGCCAGTCGCCCCTCTTTTTCGTATGCCTGGGCAAGTCGATAACGGATGAGTGGATGACGTTCAGATTCACTTCGTGCTGCTTGGAGCAAATGTAAGGCTTTGGTCTTGTCACCCCAGAGAAGTTGCCGCTCGCCAGCCTCGAGCTTTTTACGCCAGTCGCTTGCTGGAACGGGATTTGGCTCACTACGAAGGTTCTCGATCGGGGGCTGATGATGCTCATTGGCGACTGGGCTGACGAAGAGGATCGGAACACCGGCATTTCGAGCAAGCGATGCCATCTCCATCAGATTCTCTTCGAATCGGGCGATTCCATCGTGAAATGTCTTCCCTTCGTATGCGATGTGCAGATCAGCGGGCAGGGATGCGATGAGATCCCGGGAAGAATTTCTGGATGACATCAACCAGCGAACGGCTTGCGCGAGGTACTGTCGACGCCACCAGGCGGTAGTTCGATATCGCTTCGGACTCAGCCATCCCGATGACGATGCCACACCACCGGGACCATAGAACTCGTTGTGGCCAGTATAGACGACAACGACATCGGGATCAGCCTTTAATCCTTCCGCGACGACCGCCACCTCGGCTGATGAATTCAATGCGGTGATGCCAGCATTCAGCACTTCAATCGTGTCACCATCATCAGCCTGTGATTGCAGGCTCAATTGCAGGTGGCGTGGAAACGCCAGTTCGCTCGCATAGGGAAAGCCAACCACTGTGGATCCTCCCACGACAAGGATCCGACGCATCCGGGATGGCTTGGGAAGTTGAAATGGCCGGATCTCGGGGCCGGATAAGTCTCCCTGCCCGTAAAATGCCACGTCAAATCGCGGATTGAATTGATACCAGCCGGTCGCATGCTGGACGGGAATAATCAGATTCAGGTCGTGGCCGATCCCCGCGCACCTCAGGATGATCTCCAGCAACATGACGGAGAACAAGCCGATCAGGATCGCCCCAAACCGAAACAGCCGCAGTCGCCCCGGAGACAACGCACGCCGGCCATGTCGGACGGTCGGCGATGACGGGTCTGTTACAACTGTTGACGTTTCATTCACAACAGGATCACTTTTGCAAGTAGCAGGCTGGAATCGAATACAGAAACAAGTGAATTGGACAGTTAATCGCGATCCTTACGCCGACGGATCCAATGATCATGAAAACGGATTCCGGGATGGACTTCGACGGCTGGCATATGACAGGACGTGCAGTCGCCGCCAGGTTGGACAGTACAGGAAATCTGTGTTCGACTACTCGGTGCTCCATGACAGTTCTGGCAGTGTGCATTGAAGGTTCCTGCGGCCTGTTCAACGGACTGGTGGGGATCATGACATGTTGAGCAGCGTAGTGCGCCGCTGGAGCGTTGATAGCACGCGGATTGAGACAGCCCCACAGGTTGAAATCTCGCCAGCTTCGGATCATCTGGATCAGGTATGACGCGTAGCGCTTCGGTCGAACGATGACAGCGGCCACACAAGTGTAGCTCTTCGTCAGCAGTCCTGTGACGTGCCATGAATTCAATGCTCGTTTGCTTCAGTCCGGCTTCAATGGCCGTAACGTGCCTGCGTCCGGGACCGTGACAGCTTTCGCAACCGACGCCCGCTCGCAAGTCATCGACGCGCGTCCCATGGATCTGGCCGGTCGTGGAATGGCAACTGATGCATGTCGTCACATCGCGACCATGCTTCGTACGTCCAAGGCAGTCCATCGGCGTTGTTATTGGTAAACCGGCATGACTGGGGGTCAGGCCCGTTGTGGTTCCTTGCTTAAAAACAGACAGGCGATGCTCAATCGCTGCTGGTTCTCCATCCACCCCGGCGATCAGTGTCAGAAACGTGACAGCATGTTTGCCTGATCCAACCGCGAACTGAATGGGTAGAGCAACGTCACCATCTTCCGAAAGATAGCGTACATACAATTCACCATTGTTACATTCGAATCGAAACCGCCCTTTTCTTTCGGGATCGGGAATATCATGGTCTTTCAAGGCAGCAATATGGTCACATATGTGCCGCGTATGAAGCGTGTGAGCATGCCCCGTCTGCTGGTAGCGAGTTGCCTGTTCGGTGTGACAGCGGGCACAGACATCATTTCCAACATAGGCCGTTTCGAGGACGTCGCTGGGGGGGGTTGTATCGCGTGGTTTCACCAACGTAAACGGCGGTGAAAAGTAGCCAGCGAATGCACATGCTGAAGCGATGATGATCGCTCCCAGCCAGCCGGTCCGTGATATGCGAGCAGTCCCTGCGGATCGGGGCGAATCTTCCTCAATTTCTCTCATGGCGACCTGCCATTCGGACTCAGCCGGGATAGCCGCGCCCGCCAATTGTCGGCTTCTGCCTTCCGCCCCGAGAACTGTGCGGCGCGTTGCAAGAGCGTCAGCATTCGGAATTCTGGACCGTGCATTTCCGACATCCGTTCGAGAACTTGATAAGCTTCGTCAGGTCGCCGCAAGAACAGCAGCAACTCGGCTTCCAGAAGTGTGGCCTCAAGTTGTTTTGGCTTCAACCTCAACGACTGCTGGACAGCCGACAACGCCTCGTCATGATTGCCACGAGCTCGCTGGACCATTGCCAGCGTGCGATACCCGGCGGCACTCTGCGGAAATCGTTTCAGGAACCAGTTGACATGTTCGAAGGCTTCGTCCTCCCGTGCCACCAGCGGATAGACGTAGGCCAGATTCAGACGCACTTGCGGCAGGTCCGGGTCCAGTTGTAACGCAGCTTCCAATGGCAGGACCATCTCGCTCGGACGTTTCAGTTCGTCCAGTGATTCCGCTTCAACCAACCAGGCTGCTGTCAGTTGCGGATTCAATTCGCGACTGCGACGAGCGTGCTTCAGGGCGGACTCGAAGTCACGTTCGCGAAACCGCAACTCGGCAAGCTCCAGTTGGATATTGCCATCCTGTGAAAATGTCTGCTCCAGGAACAGCAGAGGACTGACGGCATCGTAGTCTCGCCCCAGTTCAATGGCCAGAGCGGCGGTCTGGCGTGCAGCGTCAATGAATCGCTCGTCGCTGGATCGAATGGTCCGCAGTTCCGCGAATGCCGCGTCGGGTTCACGATGCTTGAGCAACTCTGCCAGTTCGAGCTTCACGGTAGAGTCGACAGGGTTTTGCTGGAGATATCGGCGGTAGGCCAATTGCGCCTGCTTCAAATCGGTCATTGCCAATGACCGTGCCTGCCTGAGCATCTGCGATATGCTCCAGTACCGTAACCCCCAACCCATCCCCCAACTGAAGACTCCTGCCATAAGTGCGATTAGAAACCATGCACCCCAGCGGCGTTCACGTGAATCGCGGCCTTTGGCGGAATTCGATGACGGAATGAGATCAACATTCATGGCAGCGCACGTGATCGCGAGGGAACTCTGAAAAGTCAACGACTCGAAACAGAACCGGACCCTTCGACCAGCCGCGAGCGACATCGAACAGGTACCGAGGAGAATACTTCGTTGCGACCTGATGGCCAACTAACGGTTACGGAATCAATACTCGTCACGTCACCCAGACCAAAGTGCAGCACAGGGCTGTCACACGACAAGTAACTGGCAGAAGCCATACGGTCGCGCCGCCAGGCCTGTTTTCCGCTTCTTACAATCACGGTCGCCCCGATGCCGTCCCGATTTGATGTCGTTCCCTGTAGTTCGACTGCCATCCAATTCCCGATCCTGGCACTTCTGTTTTTCAGCAGTGCCGCCCTCTCGTTCAATCGCAGGACAGCAACGTCGATCAGGCCATCGCCATCAACGTCCGCAGCAGCGGTCCCGCGGGCAACACAGGGTTTTTGAAAGAATGATCCAGATCCAGCACTGACATCCTGAAATCGCCTTCCGCCACGGTTCTTTAAGAACTGCGGCAATTGAGAAAAAGGCTCGTTTTCTGATTTGATTTCGGAAAGATGATCGTGAACGTGTCCGTTCGCTACGAGATAATCGGACCAGCCATCGTTATCGAAATCGGCCAGTGTCACACCGAATCCCAGGCGAAAGCGGCTCGGTGAAGCAACCCCGAATTCTTCACTACAGTCCAGGAATGCCAATCCCCCTTCATTACGGTACAGCGAATTCGTCTCACGATAATAGTTCGTGACAAACAGATCCGGTAGCAAGTCTCCGTCAATGTCACCAGCGGCAATTCCCATCCCGGCTTTCGTAGTGCCGGACCGACTGAGCGCTACTCCAGCCACCAGACCTCGTTCCTCAAGTTGGAACGGACCGACACGCACCCACAGATCGTTCGGCGATGTATCGTTCGCCACGAAGATCTCGGAATGGCCATCGTTCTCCAGATCGAGAGCGACAATTCCCAGTCCCTGCCGTTTTGGTGAAGCCTGGATGCCGCTGGCTGTTGTCAGATCGGCAAATCTTCCATCCCCAAGATTGCGGTAGATCAGATCGGTTTCACCAGGAATCCGGTCGGGATTGCAGGCCACCGAGACCTGACGATTATTCGCCTTCGTTGAACACAAAGGATACGGGCCATTGATCGCGATGTAACGGACGTAGAACAGGTCAAGGTTTCCGTCCTGATCAACGTCCGTCCAGCATGCCCCCGCCCCGAATCCCCCCACGGTGACACCCGCAGACGCGGTCTGATCACTAAACGTTCCGTCGCCGTTATTGTGGTAAATCGCTGCTGCGAACAGTCCGGTAACGAACATGTCCATGAATCCGTCGTTGTCATAATCGGCGATGGACAGTCCCATTCCATAGGACGTTCCCGTCAAACCTGCGGCAGAGGAAAAATCGACAAAACGGTCGCCTTGACCTCCCCACAACTGCACAGCTGGAACACCATTCGCAGTGGATATGCCTTCGGCGGGTGCTCCCTGGCAGAGCAGCAGATCGAATCTGCCGTCACGATCAAAGTCGGTCCAACCAAGCCCCGAACCCATGTACAGGTGCAGGTGCCGCTCAGCGGAAATCGGCGAGACATGGACAAACGCGAGATTGTCGGGATCAGTTTCCTGAAATACAGGAGAGTCGGCCAAGGCGATTGTTGTGCGACAACCCCACAGACAGCACCACACGACGGTACAGATCCATCGCTGCGTCATAGATGCCCCCCGCAGGCGTTCCGCTTATTTGAGTGCTGGATCCGTCAGCTTGTTCAGGTTTTGCGTGAGTGAATCTGCGATCTTCTTCAGTTCTTCGAAAGCCGCACCACTTTTTCCGCTGCTGATCAGGAGTTTGTATTCTGAGACAACTTGAGCCTTGGCTTCGTCGCGGGCCTTGGAAGCAAACTGTCGGGGGATCGCTTCTTCTTCGAACTTCTTGACGAGTTCTTCGATCTTGGGATCGTTGAGGGTCGCCTTCAAGGTCGCCTGGTCACCCATCTGGGCACTCCGAAAAATCCCCATACCGACTTCAGGTGAACGCAGGGCCTGCAATGCCGGCCAGGTCACCACTTCAGATTTCTTGGAGAGATCCGCCGTCCCGTTGCTGCAACCGATCAATGCAACACAACACAGAAGTAAGGAAGTGGCATAACGTAGAGTGCGCACGTTGGTAATCCTCAGATTGAGATCGCAAGTCGTTGAGATTGGGCTGAATCGCGCCGATGAACGGCGCGATCCTGTTGTGGCACGCAATGCCGCAAGAAACTTTTGCCACAGATTCTGATTCCGAATCAGAACTCACCCACGGTATCGTTGCCGGCGGCGCTGCCAGCGGAGCGCCAAACGTTCTGGACGTCGACATTGGTACTGGCAAATTTCACAGCACCATCTGCCATCAGCACGTGCGCCCCACCGACGTGAGAGCTTGAAACAGGGCGTCCGCCAGACTGTCCAGAAGTGTTTTCATCGTTCCAGTCAACTTCATCGCGGATCGTACTGTTGGGACCGCGGGCCGTGTCCGCGCCACACCAGCCAGATTCTTCGTACCACCGGTGGCAGCGCTGTCCAGTAACATCCGAACCAGCACACAGGTTGTAGAATGACTTCCCGCGAAATACTTCACCCACCAGGATTGAGTTACTCGTTCCGTCAGTGATTTCTGCGATCTTGCGACCCTGATAAGCGAGTGAACCGGTGTTATCGCCGTGCCAGGGAGGGGAACTTCCACACGAACTTTGCGGGAGTGGGAAGGGGGCGGATTTTCCGCTGGCCACCAAACCGGCATAATTCGTTCCTGCACTGCCGTTGTAGACTGGAGCCGTCGGATCGGATGGGCAGTAGAGTGCAGGCATGATCTTGTTTTTGAAAGGATTGAGCGACCCTGTCCCTGTGCGACACTCGAGCCACTCGTTCATGTTGATCTGGTTGTACATCGGAGCTTGATCGATGTACGGCAGGATCATCACTCGCCAGCTCAAGCTGTTGCCATAGATCCATGACTGGCACTGGCTGACACTTGTGTCGAAGATTTTTGCAGGAGGAAATCGTCCGAAAACGTCGGCATAGTTGTGGAGCGCCAAACCAAGCTGCTTCAGGTTGTTTTTACATTGTGTGCGTCGGGCCGCTTCACGTGCCTGCTGAACAGCAGGCAACAGCAACGCGATCAGAACCGCGATAATCGCAATCACCACAAGCAGTTCGATCAACGTAAACCCCAGCCAGTGCCGGGAACGCGAGCGAATCAACCGGGAGCGTGACAAGACGAGCATACAAAACTCCGAAGCCGAAACAAGATAAAGACATCAAGACAAACAGACACACAAGTCCAGCATACAGCTTCAGGAATTCTTCAGTCAACCCTGGGTTCTGCAACTTGAGGAGCGGAAGAGCTGCCAAGCGCGTGTTGCCCGCGCCCCATTTTGAGTTTGATCATGCCCGAGCGGTCGCGGAACTCGCACGCCTCGTTTCACTCGTCGCGTCTCGGTCGGACTCGTCACTCGCTCTCCGTCGAATCACTCGCTCCGCTCGTGACTGGATTCGCGCCGCTCGAAGACTGGACGCAAACGCAGCGGAAGCTAAGGTCGTTGTACCCGCTGCCGGGATCGTCCGCTTAACGATAGGCGGCACGCACGTCCTGAGCGTGGCTGTCCCAGTTACCACCGCGAATCACCCGATTCGCGCCTTCATCAGCCCGCTCTTGGGGATCGATGACGATCTCTTGTGAGTACGTCCATTTCCCATCGCAGCACCATTCCCAGACGTTTGCGAGCATGTCGTACAATCCCCACGGGTTCGGCCAGAGTTCTCACGGAGCCGCCAAGCCACGGAGAGGTGCGAAGCCCGCCGAGATCAACTTGTCATCAATGTTGATCGACAAGGTTGCACAGTAATCGGCGCAACTAATCATGGTCCCGCAGTTGAATGACCATGTTCCAATGCCAATCGAGCATAAACGGCATCGTAGACCTGTTTCCCGAGTTCAATGGCGGCGTGATCACTGGGGCTGATGAGTCTGATCCCTTCGCAGATCAGGTCGAGGCCGCTAGCGGCAGGTTCTATGTTGACGGCCTGGACTGTATCGGCTTCATCGATGATGCGAGCGATCCGATGCAGTATGAGATCACAGATCTTGTAGTGCTCGATCAATGCGTGGAATGAACAGTGTCCTCCATGATGTGAGAATCGTACATCGGGGATATCGAACGGTTCCGCGTCGGGCGGAATCGCGGTACCACGCGGAATGAACTCAAACGTGGCTTTTGGATCGATAGTTCTCAGGATCAACCAGGCACAGCCGATCCGGTCAACGCCAACGTTTTCCCATGTGACCCACTTCATAAGTGACGCCCCTCTCCTGCTGCCAGCAGTTTTTCCCGAGTCTGGCGACCGAGTTCCGATGCGAAGTAATCGCGTGACTGAGCGTCCTGAAATCTCTTTGCCAATGACGGTAGATCGGCCGACTTCTTCTTCAACGTGGCAAGGATCTCACGGTACTCCGCTTCGACAGGCTCGGTGAACTGTCGGCGTAACGATTCTGCATCGGTCGCATAAATCTGTTCGGCATCCCAGACGAATGCTTCACCCTTCAGTTCCGTAATCTCTGCGGCGAGCCACTGAAATTGTTCCCGCGTCCTGTGCGTCTGTGGAATGACCCAGATGGCATCCTGAACAGCAATTGCTCCGAGCTGTTTGAGTTTCCGCCAGACAAAGACGCGTCCGGCCGTCGGCTCGCGCGGAATTCGATAGACCAGCAGTAACCAGGGCTTCACCCGATGTCTCCCATTCAGACTCGAACGAACGGGAAAATGATCAAGCCCAGAATGGCGGCCCCTAACACGACCACTGGTTCTGGAAGCTTCTTGAATCTCAGTAGCAGTCCGATGGTCACCAGCAGCAATACGATCTTGGGGATTTCTGGTGTCCATCCACTTTCGAAAATGGTCCGGCGACCCAGCACAATGCACGCTCCAGCAATGGCTCCCACAGCAGCGGCCGTCACGCCATCGACAAACGCGACAATTCCCGGCCGTTTGCCGTGCTTCTTGAAGTAGGGAGCGGGGATGATTGTAAACAGATAACACGGCAGGAACGTCGCCAGCGCCGCGACAGAAGCACCGGCAAAACCACTCCAGAAATCCGCCCCCTGTCCCGTCACAATGTAGCCGATAAATCCGACCGTGATCACCACCGGCCCCGGTGTAATCATTGCAACGGCGACTGCATCGAGAAACTCGCGGTCATTCAACCATCCGTACTCCTTGACCACTCCACTATAGAGAAACGGGACGATCGCCAATCCACTGCCAAACACGAACGCCCCGGCCTTGGTAAAGAACAGGCAGATCTGAATCAACAATTCACTCAGTGGTGCTTTGACTGCTGGCAATACGGCCAGAGGTGGAAGAAAACTCGCCGCGACATTAGTCGGTGCTCGACGCCAGGGTGGCGTTTTCACACACCAGACAATCACGCCTGCCCCCAGGAATAGCAGGATGTTTTCGTTCTCGGTGATGATCGTCGCTGCCGCGCTGATCAGATAGATCACCCACAACAGTACGCTCTTGCCGATCGTTTTTTGAGTCAGCTTGTAGGCACTGATGGTGATAATGCCGATCACACTGGCACCAACACCGTAAAACACAGCCTGCATCCAGCCAATGCCTCCAAATTCCACATAGGCCCAGCCGAGGGCCAGGACCATCAGGAAAGATGGCAGCACGAAGGCGATCCCCACCAGCGTTGCTCCGATCACGCTGTAATGAACATAGCCAAGATAAATCGCGAGCTGCGCGGCCAAGGGGCCAGGCATCAACTGCGCCAGTGTCAGCCCCTCTTTATACTCGGCCTCGGAAATCCACTTCCGGCGTTCCACCAGATCGCGGTGCATGTAACCAACCAGTGCGACCGGGCCACCAAACCCGATTGCCCCGAGTTGCAGTGCGTAGAAAACAAGCTGGTTCAAGGAATAAATCGGGCTGTTGCCTACTGCCGGTTGTTCTGGTGTCTGGTCGGTTGCCACAACAGATTCGCCCCTGTGAGAAATGTAACCATGGTTACCACCGTAGAATATCGGCTGCAAGAAGAATGGCAAGTGTAGGACCTGCCCAAACTTTCCCTTGTTCACGTGTGCCCTGAGCCGCGATGAGTGATGCACCCTCATTCCAGACTCAAAAGCTGTTCGCCAGACGCAAACTGATCCCCGAACACGGGTGTGGGTTTTTGAGTCGCTTCATGCGTGGTCTGTTTCCTCAAAGTCGTGGTGACGGTATTCTCCCCTTTTGGGTTTTCAATTGCTCCTGATGGTCACAAACGATCGTTCACGGACATCATTTGTGCTGCCAGACCGATATTGGTCGTGGCGAAGAACCATCGAAGCAGGACTGTTTTCAGCTTCAGCCAGGATACGAGGAATCGACAGATGCGCGTTGTGACTTTGGGCGAAGTGATGATCCGGATGATGCCACCGGGATGGGATCGCCTGACTCGTTCATTACCAGGTGTTCTGGAAGCGACGTTTGGTGGTGCTGAAGTCAACGTGGCCGTTTCGATCGCCGCTCAGGGGGGAACTGCCGCGTACTGTTCAGCTCTGCCCGACAATCCGATCACAACGGCCTTTGCCGGGGAAATCCGCAAGTACGGCGTTGACGACGGCCTGCTGCTGCGTTGTGACGAAGGCCGCTTCGGAATCTACTTCGTCGAAAACGGAGCCAATCAGCGTGGCGGGACCGTAACTTATGACCGAGCCGGTTCCAGCATCTCTGTGATTCCACCCGAGCGATACGACTGGGATCGGATTTTCGATAAGGCGACGTGGTTCCATATCACGGGGATCACTCCATCGATCAGCAAGACTGCCGCCGATGTCGCTCGAGTTTCCGTCGATGAAGCCGCCCGGCGTGGCATCCCTGTTTCCTGCGATTTGAACTTTCGCAAGAAGCTGTGGAACTGGCAGCCAGGTACCAAACCCGCAGCACTCGCTCGGCAGACGATGGAAGCCTTGATTCCCGGCATGCAGGTCCTGATTGCGAACGAAGAAGACGCAGACCACGTGCTGGGAATTCGTGCGGCCGGAACAGATGTTGACGCGGGCGTTCTGAACCTTGCCGGGTATGAAGATGTTGCTCGTCAGATCGTGACGAAATTTCCAAACCTGAAGCGAGTCGCGATTACGCTGCGAGAAAGCATCTCAGCCAGTCATAACAACTGGGGGGCGATGCTGTTCGATGCAGTTGCCAATCAGGCCTATTTCGCCCCGGTTGATGCCGACGGAAAATATACTCCGTATGAAATTCGCAATATCGTCGATCGGGTCGGTGCGGGTGATGCTTTTGCGGGGGGACTGGTCTTCGCCCTGCAAACACCTGAGCTTTCCGAGTCGCCAACGGCACTGGCCTATGCCGTCGCAGCAAGCTGCCTGAAGCACAGCATTCGCGGTGACTTTAATGATTCGACGCGTGCCGAGATCGAAGCCTTGATGCGTGGTGGCGGAAGCGGTCGCGTCAGCCGTTAAACATGAGGAAGGAGAATGCCCCCACCGGGATGGACACAGTGGGGGCGAGTTCGCGATCGGACGATCTTTACCGGCCAGATTTGATGCTCCCATCATGCCAAAGCGTGTTCGTACAACTCGCCGCCTGGAAGTCTGGCTGAAAGACACTGACCTGGCGTTGTTTGTTCTAAACGCACAGCGGCGGCTGGTCTTCTTCAACCGCGGAATTGAACGACTGACGGGCTGGTCTGCAGCCGATTTGCTGGGGCAGAAGTGTGACTATGTCACCGAGCCCGATTCCCAAACCACGGCAGCGCTGCTTGCAGCACTCGCCCCCCCTCCCGGTACCTGGACCGGCAAGCCCTATCAGGCGCCGGTCAATCTGCCGCGACGAAGCGACTCGCCGCTACCAAAGCTTTTGCATTTTTTCCCGCTGGCCGATACCGATCAGGATGTGAAGGCAATTCTGGGTGTTGTCATTGATGTTCCCGAAATGCCAGGAACGCCACCGGTCCCCGCAGCTCAGCAGCTGCATGCGGAACTGGCGGTCCTGCGACAGTCGATTCGCCGCCACTATGGTGAGGGGAATCTGGTCGGCAGAAGCATGTCGTGCCGCCGTGCGTTCGAGCAGATCCGGCTGGCACAATCGTCAATGTCACCAGTCCTGTTCGTCGGCGAGACTGGTTCCGGGAAGCAACATCTCGCTCGCGTCATGCACTATCAGGGACCATTGGGAAAGCGGGCGTTTGTCCCACTCGACTGTCGTGGTTCCAGTCAGGATCTGGAACAGACGCTGGAACGTATCCGTGAAGATCATCAAGCGGATGCCCTGCGTGCCGGAACGGTTTACTTCGAACAGATCGATTCGTCGCCTGCGGACTTTCAACGGATCCTGGTGGAATGGATGAAGCAGGATGTCGGGTCGCGGGCAGTGCGGGTCCTCGCGGGGAGTACCCGTCCGCTGAAGCCACTTGTGGAGTCTGACCAGTTCTCGCGCGAGTTGTATTTCGCATTGACACCGTTAACAGTCGAACTGCCACCTTTACGAGAACGCATGGAAGATCTCGATCCACTCGCTCAACACTTTGTGGAAGAGTTGAATCGCGAAGCGGCAAGCCAGGTGGGGGGATTGTCCGATGACGTCTGGCGACAGTTTCGTCGCTACAACTGGCCTGGAAATGTGGCCGAACTGCGTCAGGTCATCCAGGAAGCCCGCGCGAACTGTACAGGACCCATGATCAGTTCTGACCATCTGCCATTTCGGTTTCGTACCGGGGTCACTGCCCAGACCATGGAACCGGCTCAGCGTCCGCGAATCGTCCCACTAGACCAGTATCTGGAGCATGTCGAGCGGGAACAGATCGAGCAGGCGCTGTCCGAATGCCGGGACAACAAAGCCCGCGCCGCGGAGTTGCTTGGAATCACGCGTCCCAGGTTGTATCGGCGGATGGAAGTGCTGGGAATCATCGATCCGTCGCCGACCGAAGAAGCGCCACCGACGTAATAGATGTAGAAGTCACTTCGCAGAAAAATGTTGATGAGGTCTCATCTGGGGGTTCAATGCAGTCCAATCGGTTGCAGCGGTGATTTTGCTTCGATGAAACTTTCGCGTCGATTGTCCTGTTCGAATTCCACGATCACCGTCCGCATCCGTGCCATGCCGTTGACGTCGATGACTGTTCCGCGTCCGTACCGTGGATGCCGTACCTGCATTCCGACAGAAAGCCCGACTCGCAGTTCGACTTTTGCTTCCGCTCCCGATTGCAAAGCCGCTCCCGTAGTCAATCGTCCATCCAGTGAAGTAATTCCTCGCGGCTTCTTTTTTGGTTTCGGTTCTCGCCGAGACGTGGAACGCACACCAGGCTGATCGTGGTTGTAAACGCATTGATCGGCACCCGATTCCTCCCCACCTCCGGCGCCCGCTTCTTCGTCAACGTCGTTTGAAAAGTACATCTGCTGGTCGGTATCAGTGCAATCTCGAAAATCGACGAGCAACTCGCGATAGAAATCGCTGGTAATCGTGCTGACACTTCGACCATGAAGCTCACGCCGCAGCGTTTGAGTCAGCACCAGTTTTTCCTCGGCTCGCGTAATTCCGACGAACAGCAGGCGACGTTCCTCTTCCAATTGACGCCGATCACTCTCGCGCAAGGATCGCTCGTGCGGGATAATGTTCTGTTCGACGGCGACGATGTAGACCACAGGAAATTCCAAACCCTTGGCCGCGTGCAGTGTCATCAACGTGACCACGCCGCTGGCATCATCGAGTGAATCGATGTCCTGAGCCAGACTCGCGGTCTCCAGGAATCCACTAAGAGTAGGAACCTGCTCGTTTTCGAGTTCCTGCAGATCGTACAGACGAGCGGCACTGACCAGTTCATCGATATTGGATCGACGCTGGATATCGTCTTCGTCCAATTCGTCGAACTGACGGGCATAACCCGTGCGATCAATCACGGTCCTCAGCAACCGTTCAACGGGGCCGTGTACAGGAGCGTCCGTCTCTTTTTCGCCGAACTCAAAACCCCCGTGATCACTCTCTTCGGTGACATTACTGAACAGATCGTCGGATGCCGGGCCGGTTGACATCAGGGCGAGTTCATCGATCAGACTTGCAAACGCCCGTAACTGAACAGCGGCCTTCTTGGGAAGGTCTGGAACCTTGCCCGGTTGTCGCGCGGCATCGAGCAACCCGATCGCATGGGAATCGGCCCAACGAACAAGTTTGTCGAGCGAACTCTTGCCAATACCACGCGTCGGCGTATTGACGACACGCAGGAAGGCGATTCGGTCCACCGGGTTTTCGATCAGGCGCAGATACCCGAGCAGATCCTTCACTTCCATTCGTTCGAAGAAGGCGACCCCACCGGCGACCTGATAGGGGATTCTCAATCGTGCAAGCGACGTTTCCAGCGAACGTGACAGCGAATTGACCCGGTAAAAGATGGCGAAGTCTTTCCATTCCCGTTCACCGGATTCGACCATTGCACGGATTTCGCTGGCGATCCCGATCGCTTCTGCCTGACCATCGGCATACAGCCGCATTTCGACCGGTTCGCCACTGGCCTTGGTTGTCTGCAGTCGCTTGGCCTTTCGCTGAACATTGTTTGCGATCAGGGCATCGGCTGTCTTCAAGATTTCTGGAGTACTGCGAAAGTTGTCTTCCAGTCGGATCACTTTGACACTGGGATAATCCCGTTCAAACTGCAGGATGTTTTCGATACGAGCCCCACGCCAGCCATAGATCGACTGGTCTGGATCCCCGGTCGCACACAGATTCGGTTCCAGTTGCGATAACGACGCGACAATCTGGTACTGAGCTCTGTTCGTATCCTGATACTCGTCAACCAGAATGAAACGATATCGCTGGTCGAGGTTCTGCCGCAATTCTTCGTTCTCTTCCAGCATTCGTGCGACATGGACCAGCAGGTCGTCGAAATCAACAGCATTGGCTTCCAGCAACTGTTTCTGATAGCGGGGATAGACTTTGGCGACGACCGCCTCCAGATGTGTCCCGATTCCTTCCCCGTACTTCGTCACATACCGTTCGGGCGTGAGTAACTCATTCTTGGCCTGGCTGATCCGCTGACCGATCTTGGCCGGGGGAAAATGAGTGGAATCCAGGTTCAGGTCGCTCAACACATGGCGGATAACCTGCAGTTGATCACTCGTGTCAAAGATCGAGAAATTGGGCTGTAACCCTACCGCAGAGCCACGCTCACGCAGTAACCGGGAACAAAATCGATGGAAGGTACTGACCCAGATACGTGACCCCGGCAAAAGCACTTGAACTCGGTCACTCATTTCACGAGCAGCCTTATTCGTAAACGTGATTGCCAGGATTTCGGAAGGATGGACACCCCGCTCGATTAATCTCGCGATTCGCCGAGTGATAACACGTGTCTTTCCCGAACCCGGTCCGGCGAGTACGAGCAGCGGTCCTTCAAAGTGCTCGACGGCAGCTCGCTGTGATACCGTCAGATCGTCGGCAGGAACATCCCAGTCAGATTCAAACGACACGGCGGTCAGCACTCCATTCAAACACTACGACGCCAGCAATGTGAACATTGTACCAAGGAAATCACCATCCTGCCCGGCTACAACCTGGATGGACAATCATTCCAATTCGGCCACAACCATCGTGTGGACTTCCAACTTCGGAACGGTGATCCTGTTTCCCAAGGGAGTCTTTGTCACTTCCAGCCGTGTTCCTTCGGGTTGAAGAGTCACATTTTTGATCCGATAGTCAGGCAGAAATGTCACCGAAATATCCGCGATCGGTAGCACTTCTTCCCGCAAGGGAACATCGTCTGCCGGGAAGGCATGGCCCCCAGTCGTGTTGATGTCGTTGAAGAGGTGCACAACCAGTCTGTTGGCGTTTTCCCGGGATTGTCGCATGACGGTCGAATGCACGCACATTGGCGCCTGAATACTGGCAGGCGGCAGGCCGCTTGCCACTTCTGTGATCGCACGCTTGACCATCAATCGCTGATACGGATAGGGGTACAGGTAATATGCCGAGTCAAATCCGGCAGCAAAGTAGATGGCCTTCCCCTGACCGTATTTGTGAAACACCACAGCAGGCAATTTGGGAGCATCCACAGTCTTCCCATGAATTGTCCCGAGGACCTGCGAATTGCCCTTGGCTGCCACTCGAACAGCGGCTCCCTTCAGCGTCACCGGTTCGGTACCAATATAGGTTTTCAATTTTTCCGAGTTGAGAAGCGAGGTGGGTTCCATGCGGAACTCGAAGACGTTTTTGCGTTTTTCCCAGTAGTCTGGCCCAATACTCTTCGCAAAGTTCACATCGATATCAGTCTCGGCAATCGGTTCCGTTGTCGGCAGGCCACGGTAATTCGTTCCAAACAGGTCTGCGAGTGCAAAGTCAGGACGAGGGTTGCCGAATTCGTCGAAAAGTGAGGTATCCAGGCTCGCCACAAGCCCGCCCCCATTATCGACGAATGCTGTAATTCCTTTCACCTGGTTATCGTCCAGGCAGGCGGCGTTCGGCAGAATCAAGACTTTGTACTTTGAGAGATCTTCAAGATTCAGGTTCCAGTCATTGATCAGGTTGACGGGGAGATGCTCTTCCACACAAGCTCGAAACGTCCCCAGCACACTCGCCAGATATCGTTCTTCGACTTTGCCTGGATCGCGGCCATAGAATGTCCGCGTGTTATCGCTCATCAGGATCGCTCCCCAGTGCTCGGGCTGCTTATGTGTCAGCCAGGGCTTGCGGCGCTGCACTTCATCCATGCACCGAAACAACTCCTGTTGCAACCGTGGCGGCTGAAGTACCGCGATGCTCGGCGATGCACCGTAGGTCAGAGCCAGCAGCATCCGCCGCTCGATCTCATGAGACGGGAAGCTGTCTTTCCCGTAGGGGTTACCGTGACTCATCAGATACGGCTCGCTGAATCCCACACGGTGATCGGTAATGGCCCACATGTACGCATTCGTGAACGACGGCAGGATCGTGTTACCGCGATTGGATTCGTCCATCCAGAATTCCTGATCGGGAGCATCCAATAACAGATTCATGCGCGCAGACATGTTGCGAGGCAGACTCAGGAAATGTCCCCAGCGACCAGCATTTGTACTCCAGGTGACAAGAGCGACATCGGACTTCATCCCCTTAAGCCGCGTTTGCATCCGGCGCACGAGATCCTCCATTTTGCGATCCGCCCAATGCTGATAGCGGCGGAAGTCGGGATCATTGAGGTCTGCCCCCGGGATTTCCTTTCCAGTCTCGACCTTGAAGTTCTTGCGACAATGCTCGCAATAACAGACGCCCCCGTAATGCAGTCCATCAAAACTGAAAGCGTCGACATCGGGATACTGCGTCAGGATTTCTGCGAGAACTTCAATGAAGAAATCACCATACGGACCGAGCGGACACAGCATGCCACCATGTGGAAATTTCGCCATGTCGACCGATGGAATCTCTGTGGTGTTCGTCGGGATTCGTCGCCAGTCCCGATGAGTTTCATACACCTCCCCCTGCAGCGTCGGGGGATAGACGCCCAGAATACGCACGCCAAGCTTTTTGTATTCAGCGATTTCTTTTTCGAGCTTTCCAGCTGGAACATGCGGGTTGCGGCGTTTCAAAAGCTTGCTGTCATAATAGGCATAAAAGGGATCGACAAATCCCATCTCGCTGATCGTGACACCGTGCCGGACGGCGTTCTCGCGAGCCGCCGCATCCATGACCGACAGGGTGTAGCCACATCCCACAGACTCTTCGACCCAGCCCGGAATACGGACTCGATGAAACGGCTGGGTGTCGAACGGCTGAGACATCACCGGGCGATCCCAAAGGGATCTTGCAGGCTTTTCCTGCGCATTCGCCGCGACGCAAAGTGATGTCAGAACAAGGATCGAAACGAGGGACTTCATGGCAAGGCTTCTCCGACGGTCAAATTGAAACGCATCGTAGAGCGGACGGAGTCACCTTTTCACTTCATTTCGCGGACGTGCTTGTAAACGGCATCCTGCATGAACTGCGACGCGGCGGGGCTGTTTGTATGCCCGACAGCAACGTCGGCGTGGATAGACTTCGGAACTGCCAATGCGTTATAGGCTGCATAGACGCTCGTCGCCGGGCAGGTGGTATCAATGAAGCCGACGGTCACAACGGCCCCTTTGCACTTGGCGCGCGCTGCGAAATTCACACAGTCGACGTATCGAGACGCCTGCAATACCGCCGCGTCAGGCTTTCCCTCCGAGTCGTTCGGGACCAGCTTCGGCCAGCCACTGATTCGATTCGCGGCGTTGCCGGTATGATCGCAACCCGCAGGGACACCGGCGCAAAAGAACGTCACTCGCGGATCAATTCCTGCGGCAGCAAAGGCCTGATATCCCCCCTGACTACTGCCATAAACAATCACGGTCTTTCCGTCCCATTCAGGTTGGGATGCCAGAAAATCGATCGCTCGAACCAGACGCAGGAACATCCCCTTGAAGTAGCTCTGCTCGCGGTCACCACGTCCGAAGGCGCGATAGTCCTTCAGTTCACCCTCGCTGAGTGCCGTGTAGAACTCCGCCGGTTGACCATTGGGGATGCCGTGCGCATTGATATCAAATGACAGCATTCCCCCTTCTTTTTCCGACCAGTACGTGCTGGCAAGATTGGCACTGCGAACTCCCGCGCCATGCACAAACAGGATGGCCGGTAGCGATTTAGGCTTTGCGTTCAGCGGGCGACCGAAGTAGCCGCTAACGGGCTTACCAAGGCAATCGACCTGCACATCAAACGCTTCAACACCCTTGGCAGGACTTTTCGCGGGCGTCATGGTGGATTTCAATGGTACTTTTGCGAGTTCTGCTTTTTGTGACGTCCAGAACTGATCGAAATCATCGGGGACCGGCAGGCTGGGCTTGATTTGCAGCGGATCATAGGCTGCTGCCGCCAGCACCGTTGTTTTGCCACTCGATGTCCGCAGCAGCAGAAATCCCGGTTCATCGAGCTTACCCGTAATTGTTGCCTTGCCATCCTTCAACACGACAGTTTGTGATGGTTGTGGAAGCCATCCATCTTTCGAAAAAATACAGGTCATTTGAGCATTGGGAACGGGTTTCCCATCAACAGTAGCCTCAATCGTAAAGGTCGCAATCTCGCCGGATTTGTACACCGCATCTGCCCGGTCGGCAGTGACTTTGAGAGACAGCGCTGGTGCAACGGCCTCTTGAGCCAGAACCATCGGTCGTGCGACCAGAACCAGTGCGAGGAGTATGCCTGCCTGATTGATGAAACGTCGTTTCACAGTGTCACCTTGATAGTTGAGTGAATCCAAAAATGAATCTGTAATGTGCCACCTAGACCGGCTGTGTCTCCAGCCAGTTCAAGCCAATCGAAACATCGACAACCAGCGGTACCGAAAGGGCCATGGCCTGTTGCATCTCAGATCGAGCGAGGTCCACCAGAGATGGAATCCCGGACAAGGGTGATTCAAAGACGAGTTCGTCATGAATCTGCAGCAGCATCCGACCGGGATGATGTTCTTTTCTCAATCGCTGATGCACAGCCAGCATTGCCTTCTTGATAAGGTCCGCGGCAGACCCCTGGATCACCGTATTGACAGCGGTCCGTTCCGGCATATTGAGATTACGATTGCGAACCGCGCGAATTCCATCAATCGCCCGTCGCCGACCGAGGATCGTCCTGGCAAAGCCGGTTGTACGGACTTCTTCAAGCGTCTCTTCAATAAACTGAGTGACGCCGGAATACTTCGCGAAATAGCCATCAATAAAGGCCGCAGCTTCTTTCTTGTCGATCCCCAGTGCGGCAGCAAGTCCAAATGGACTTTGTCCGTAAATCACCCCGAAATTCACCGCTTTGGCCATACGCCGCTGTTCGCTGCTGACAACCTCATGATCGACGCCAAACACTTGCGATGCTACGGCCGTATGGATGTCGACTCCCTGTTCAAACGCCGCAATCAATTCGCGATCCTGGCTGAAGTGAGCCAGCACGCGCAGTTCAATCTGCGAATAGTCGGCACAAACCAGACGCCATTCTTCACCGGTGTTCGAAACATCGGGACGTGACACATTAAGTTCGAGTGGACTGGAGTGACCAGAAGGACTTCCAAGATCCTCCTCGTCGTCAAAAAGGCTCAGTTGAGTCGGTCTGGTCGCAACCACGACGGGTGCTGCCGCAGGTGCGTTTGCCGATACCGTGGGAAGATTCGACGAAGCTATGAACGCACGTCGAATCCTTTCGCCCTCCGGCGTGCGAATGGGAATATTCTGCAGATTCGGATCACTCGAACTCAGACGTCCCGTTGCCGCAACCACTTGATTAAACGACGTGTGGATGCGGCCTGTCCGCGAATGAACCAGCAGCGGCAAGGCATCGAGGTAGGTCCCCTTGAGTTTTGCCAGGTGCCGATGTTCGATGATCTTTGCAGGTAACGAATGCAGCTTGGCAAGTTCTTCCAGAACATCCTGGTCTGTACTGGCTCCCGTACTGGTTTTGCGCTTGATTGGCAGGCCCAACTCTGTGAACAGCACCACCTGCAACTGCTTGGGAGAATCGATATTGAATTCGTGCCCGGCCAATGCATAAATCTCGGTGATCAGTTCCTTCTGCCGAACTGTCAACGCCTCACTTTGATGACGAAGTTCTTCTGAGTCGACACGGATTCCTGTCTGCTCCATTTCGGCAAGGATAGGAATCAACGGGCGTTCCAGTTCCCAGTAAAGATCCCAAAGCCCCTGCTCACGCAGCCGAGCTTCGATGATATTTGCCAGCTGCAGGGACAGGTCGGCGTCTTCCGTCGCGTATTCAGCGACTTTGTCGACCGGGATTTGAGACATGTTTTTCTGGGTCTTGCCGGAACCGATCAATTCCTTGATCGAGATACTCGCACGCCGCAAGTACTTCTCGATCAGTGTTTCTAGTCCATGCGAACGTGCCCCTGCATCCAGCAGATAGTCTCCGACCATCGGATCAACGTCGATGCAGTCACGCGGGACGTGTATCCCATGACAATCGAGTACCATCAAATCGAATTTCAGGTTCTGATTGACCAGGCGAATATCAGGATTTTCCAGGATAGGTCGCATCACCTGCAATACGTCAGCGCCATCGAGCAATCGACTTTCTGGCGGCCCCATCGTCGGCAGATACCAGGCTTCACCAGGCTTCCAGCAGACGGCCCAGCCAACGATCTGGGCTGAGCGAGGATCGAGATCCGTTGTTTCCAGATCCAGGCAGAACTTCGACTGCTGGCGAAGATTCGAGAGAAATTCCTGCAGTTTTTCGGCGGTGTCGATAATCTCCCAGGATCTCGGCGCGGCTGGCAGCAATTCGACTTTCACAGCTTGTGAAGAGGCTTGACTATCTGTCGATGGCTTCGGCAGAGAGGCGAAATCTGGACCAGCATGGGATGTCTGCGAATCCTCGAACAATGTTCGTTCGCCAGTTCGAGCCGGAGCGGGCTTGATGGCCGCCGGAGTGGAATCCGGTGCTGCGAACTGCTTGACGTCTTCGATGAGGCGGCGAAAGCCGAAATTGCGGAACATTTCCTGAAGCCTGGGAACGTCAGGAGCGGGAGAACGCGTGGCGGCCCAATCGAAGTTGAGCGGAAGATTCCGGTTCAGTCGGACCAGTTGCTGACTCAATCTCGCTTGATCGGCATACGTCTTCAGGTTTTCCTTCAGCTTTGCGCCCGGTGCCTGATCGGCATTCGACAGCACCCCTTCCAAAGTCTGGAACTGTTGCAAAAGTGCCGCTGCCTTCTTCGGGCCAACCAGCGGAACTCCGGGAACGTTGTCAACCGCATCCCCCACCAATGACTGGAAGTCGACAACTTGATCGGGGCGGATCCCCCAGTCAGCCAGCAACGCTTCTTCATCGAGAAAGGTGTTTTTGCGAAGGTTGTACATTTGCGCCTGAGGGCAGATCAGTTGGCGAGCGTCTTTGTCGCTTGTAACGATTTTAACGGTGAAACCACGTTCAACAGCTTGTTGAGTGAGCGTCGCGATGACGTCGTCAGCCTCCCATCCGGCACACTGGACGACTGGAACATGAAACGCCTCTATAACTTCCAGCAATAATGGAATTTGCGGACGCAAGTCTTCGGGCATCTCGGACCGGTTGGCTTTGTACTGAGGGTAGATTTCGTCGCGCACTCCGGGGCCGGGTGATTCCATGGCGCAAATCAGCCATGCAGGGCGATGGATCTGGAGTAACGAAACAAGATCCCGGCTGAAACCAAAGACGGCGTTTGTCGGCATCCCCTGTGGACTTTGCATGGGGGGAATGGCATGAAACACCTGAAACATCAGGGAGAAAGTATCGATGAGAAAGACTGTATCAGTCATGTACGAACCGGTTTCCGCAGGGAGGCAAGTAATCCGCAGCGTCAGCGAGGGAGAACCGGGGTCGCGGTTCGGCGCACATTATTGACCTGCCGCCGTCGAATCGCCAGCAGAACAGGATTAATCGGTACCGACTGCGAGAGTCGGCGGAACAGCAGCAAACAGGCATGTTTCCGTACAGGGGAACATCCCGAAACTGCCGACACAACCACAACGAAAGAGTGCGCTGGAATTCCGATTCGATTGAACCTGACCAGAGCCGACAGCCGCAATTCCATTTGACTTCGGGAAAAGTGCACCGAATTCACGCAGAGTTCGGAATCTGCTTGACTCGTTGCAGGGACTCCGCAAGACTAACATCCGAATGAAAAGTCGACCGGAGTGACAAAGCCGGTCTGATTGATAAAGTTTTTCGCAACCGCCCGTCTCCGGGTTTGCTACCTGAATCACGTCTTACTGTTTGCCGGAGGGAAACCACATGGCTGCCGCATCCAACAAGCCCGGTGCCGTACATTACGCGTTGATCGTGTTCGTCATGATCTCGGTCGTACTTGGAATCCTGACCTATAACTTCCATCAGAACTATTCGACGGAAGCGGCAAAAGCGTTCGAAAAGACGAACGAAGTCGCGAACATAGCGAAGAAGCTTTCTGCAGAAATCGACAAGGTCGAAGTTCTGAAGAAGTTGATCGGGATCACCCACGAACTGGTCTACGATCCCGCCGATCCCAAGAACGCAAATACCGTCAAGGCAGCGGGTTTGGCTGACATTGCGAAGTCTGGCGGTAAAGAAGCTGGGACGACATACACAGAAACCCTGAAAAAGCTTCGTGAAGCAATTACGGCGCTGGAAGCAGATCGTGATTCCAAGGCGACCCTGGTTGCCACATTACAGGCAGAACTGAAAGAACAAAGTGATCGCCTGAACAAGAAAGTCGTCACGGCTGACGCGGCTCAAACCAAGGCAGAAACCGAACGTCGTGATGTCTTCGCCACTCAGGACGAACGTTTGAAATCCAAGCAAGATGAAGTCGATCGTCTCAAACAAGAAAACAACACGATTACGAGCGAACTGCAGCAGGAAAAGGAAGCCCGCGAAAAAGACAACAAGCTGAAAAGCGATAATATTGCACGCCTGGAAAAGCAGATTGACTACCTCGTCAACCAGATTGACGAACTGCGGAAGGTCAGTTTCGAAGTTGGTGATGGCTTGATTCAGCGAGTCGATAATGCTTCAAAGACCGTCTGGATCAATCTGGGTGAAGCCGATTTCCTGAAAACCCGGATGACGTTCAGCGTCTACAGCAAAGATCATCAGGGAGTAGGACGCGGGGCTGAGGACGTCAAAGGAAAGATTGAAGTCACCCGTATTCTCGGGCCTCACATTGCCGAAGCCCGGATCACAGATGACGATCTGTTCCGACCGATGCTGGTCAACGATGTCCTTTACACGCCACTCTGGAGCCCTGGTCTGGTGGAAAAAGTTGCCTTCGTCGGCCTGATCGATCTGGACAACGATGGCAAGAGTGACTGGGAAGAAATGAAGCAACTTCTGTCGATCTCGGGCGCCGACGTTGATCTGTTCATCGACGAAAATGGAATGAGACATCCTGAAGATGCGAAGATTTCGGTTCAGACCAAGTTCCTCGTTCGTGGATACATCCCCGAACCTGGTCAGGTTGTCAACGAGGACGACAAGGTAAAACTCGGTGAAGTCCGTAAACAGCTGAACGAACTGACCAAGGAAGCTCGTGAAACGGGCGTGCGAATCATCAAGTTGAACGATTTCCTCGCTCACATTGGTTTCGAATCCAAGCGGCGTACATTCCGTCCCGGACAGGAACGTCCCTTCAATCTGAAGGCAGGAGCAGCCAGTGGCGCTGTTGGTGAATCGATCGGTGATCGTTCATCAAACGGCAATGTTTCCGGTGCCTTCGGTACGTCCAAGCGAAAGTCGGCTCCACAGCTGACGTCGGATGGTCACACCAGCAAACTCTTCACCCCACAAGGGAAGTAGTAAGCGGCGTACGAGCCATTGCTTGAACCTCCCGTTGGGCTCTCCCAACGGGAACGGGTTCACAGATGTCCTGCAATTCAGAGAAATGCGCGTGGGACGCTGAACGGACGGGTTTTCGTAGCGTCAACTGACGCTCAGCAGCCGCTTGATGACTGGTGTCATGCCCAGTGTCAGAATCAGATAGGCCATGAGCCACGGTGGCAAATTCACAAGGCCGCCCCCCAGGCTGAAGCCAAATGGCAGGTAACGACGGATACCAACTTCGGTTGAACTGATTCGACTGCACTTCTGAATTTGAATGGGCGAATCGTACGTAGCCGCACCGAACGTCACCGTGTGAGTCGCCGTTTCTCGCTCGTGCCGGACCACAACAGTATGGGAACCAGCTAGTCGCGGACGCATTGTCCATTCGGCGACCGCTCGCGTTGGGTCAGTCGGATCCGTTCCGACAATCGCGACAGGGCTTCCCTGCAACTCAAATGCGGAGTCGGGAACCACATGTGCGATCCGTCCGATCGATGACACCGGAAAATAAGCTCGAAGCGCAACGTCATCGTTGATCTCAATCGGCAGGTAGTCGAACCGCTCCGTCGCCCAGATCGCGAGCCCACCGAGTGGCACGATGACGGCAACCAGCACTCTCAGATCTGCGGCCAATTGTATTCCCTTGATTTGCGCCATCGTCGTTCGAAATCTTGATACGGACACTTTGTCATGAGTGTTTCGGGCCGCACGTAACTGTTCTCGAAGCCGCTTCAAGTCGACGACACAGCGATGCAGCAGGTTCTGATTGGTCACGATCTTCCGGACTACGGTCATCAGCACTGCCGTCAGCGCCGCAAACAAGACGACAGCCAGATCACGGGGAAGCGCGAGCAGCCAGCCGAGCGGACCGTCCAGAGCCTGGACCAGCGTGGAAATAACTGTCGTCATCCTTTCCATCATGGCAGCTCCCGTACAGGGGCGATGTTGGAATTGGATTTGACAATGATGGCCCCATGATTGGCGTCGAGTTCCAGGAGCGCACCCTCTGTAAGAACCTGGGTTGCCCCCTCGAGCACAACCGCAGGAATTCCAAAATCGCGAGCAACGATGGCTCCATGGGACAGCACGCCGCCACGTTCGACGATCAGCCCGCGCGCGTTGACAAACAGGGGCGTCCAACCAGGATCAGTGCTCGGACACACCAGGATGTAATCGCGACCGAGTTCCGTGATCTGCCCGGGATCGATCACGATCCGAGCGGTACCTTTCCCAGTCCCTGAAGCAATCGGACGACAGGCAATTGCTTTATCACCTGACGTCGCTGCGGCACGTCTCAGTTGACCAAACTCCGTCAAATTACGAGAGTCAACCACATCTGACATCGCCAGTTTTTGCAGGGCGCGCCATCTCAGTTTACGCTCGGAAATCTTCGCTTCAAGCGATCCTCGGCTGGCATCGAATTGCGGTAACTCGGTCAGATTCAGAAAGTAGAGATCTCGACCGAGGTCCCATCGGCGACTGAATTCACTCAGCACTTCCCGCAAGGATTCGTACCCTCGCATCAAGTGAAACTTGCCCAGTTCACGATAGGGAAGCAGTTGCTGAGCTTGCTTCAGAGCGGTTTCAAATCGTTCTTGAAGAGAAGAGCCACCAACGGCAACAAGGCGACCCGGCAACGATTTTTCGGCGGCCTGACGCCGTTGAACCTGATGCTGGTGTCGATCGGAGGGTGATGCATCCGGGGTCGCTCGAAATCGCTCAATCATCCTGTCTACGAACTCGTGATCCTCACGCCAGCGAGGTTGAGCCAGTTCCATTTCATTGACAGCACGATGACCATAGCGATGAAAGAACTCGCCGGTGTCACGACGCCCACTGGCGATCTCGAACAGCAGCAGATTTTGCTCAACTGTGATATCACCGTCCAACCCTGTGGTCAGTTCTCCGACGAATTGCTCACCCTCTGCTTCACCGAACAATTGTACCGCCAACCTGCGAACCTGATCGTGCGCGATCCCTCCGAAGAATCCAGGAATCAGCGATTCTCCGGCAAACCAACCGAGGACGAAATCACGTCGGCGATACAATTCTCGAATCAGTTCGTCAGTGGCGAGTGATTGAAGACTTCGATGACTCGCGTCTTTCAGGAATTCGTCGAGCTTCGGCACGGCCATCAGATAGAATCGTTCACGCGGCGACTTCGACATTTGTTTCATCGTTCGTGAGCCGCGGATCATGTTCCAGAGCAGACCGGGCAACCGAAAGAAGAAGAGTGAATCTGTTCGATCAAAGTTGAAGCGTGTCGGCGGGCGATCAAGTGCCGTACGGTCTTGCAGGATTTCATCGATGTCATATTCGAATGGCATCGAGCCAAAGTGAAACTCCGCCGCTCGACGAGGATCGACATAGATCCGCCCCGCGATCAATTCCAGGAATCCATGCCCTGCCTCGCGTTCACGTGGATGTTGGCCAAGCAACCGGTACATCTGGCCATAGCCACCCTGAGCACTCATGAACCAGCGCACAAGATCCCAAGTGAGTGGTGTTGGTGCGGTCAGTGTTTCGGAGAGATTATGAACGACCCAGACCGCTGGATCATCGCCTGCGAGTGACTGCAGTCTGGTGATTTCGGCCAATCGCCCCTTCTCTGCATCTTCGATAATCTCCAGGCCGCGAATTTTGCGAGTCTGAAGCAGAACGACACGACCATCTGCGATCCCCCATTCGATATCCGAGGGGACACCGAAATGGCGTTCGATCCTGCGGCCGAGTTCCGCGATTTCACGCTGCTGCTCGGAAGAGAGAACCTGTGTCTGCTGATCATCATGCTTGGCCGCGGCCGGACTCGATCCTGCCGATACGCGAATGGTCGATAAAGTTGACGCATCCAAAGTATAAATATCGGGAGTGACGGCTCCTGAGACAACAGCCTCACCGAGTCCCCATGACGCCTCCAGGATCATTTCACCACGTGAGGGGTCGTTGGGATTCGCGGTAAACAGCACCCCGGATTTTTCCGATGGGAACATTGCCTGAACATTCACGGCCGTGCCAACAACACCTCGGACATCGTGATGCTGCCGATACGCCTTCGCACGATCACTGTGCCATGACGCGAAGACGGCGTTGATCGACTGTCGCAGAGCATCCCAGGGATCTGCAGGAAATTTCCGGCCGGTTCGTTCCTCGTACATGGAAAGATAGCTCTGTACGCGTAGCTCGGGCGAAACATGATTCGGGGCCGTGACTGACAGGCCCGCGACCGAAGCAGAGAACATGCGGATGTGTTCTGCGTAGTCCGTCCAGAAATGGTCCTGTGTTGGAAAGCAATCGATAACAGTTGGATTCATTCCGCAGTTCAGAATGGTATCCATCATCCCTGGCATGGAGACGGCGGCTCCCGAGCGAACGGCAACAAACAGGGGTCGTTTCCCTTGGCCTAACTTTCGTTGTGTCGACAGTTCCAGTTTTTGAAGTGCGTCGCGGATTTGAGTTTCCAGGCCATCCGGCCATGCCCCGCCATTCTTCTCAACAGCAGCACAACACGCTGTGGAAATCGTGAAACCTGGCGGAACAGGAAAGCCAGCCCGAGTCATCTCCGCGAGACTCGCCCCCTTTCCGCCAAGCAGTTCACTGCGGACAGTTTGTGTCGGAGGCTCACCCAGCCCGAATGTATAGACGAGTGGTTCATTTGTGAGGCTCACGGTGATTCGCCCCCGAAACAGACAATCTTGCCACGTTCGGTCGCAAAAATTGCATATCCCTTCGCAGCGACGACAGGAAACACCCGTTTGCCGAATGCATTCTCATCAGGATTCAGCAGCGGGTTCATAGCTGGCAGTTCGCCGATTGAGACAGAACGCAAAAGACTTCCGTCAACTACACTATGAATCGCGACGTCAGTACTGCGTCGCAACATTACCTCCAGACCATCCACAAGAGGGCTTCCCATGGGCGGTTCGTTCAGACGCGAACGCCATAGCGTGACTCCAGATTTCGCATCGATCGCGGAAAGCATGACCGACACCGGATCACCTTCGACAGCGGTCAATGCGAACAAAAGGCCAGAGGCAAGCGCTGGCGTTCCCCATCCCAATTCCGAGGATCGCTTGAGTGAAGGATTCATCTGGAGATCGACACTCTGCTGATCCCAGAGTTCTATCCCCTGGGCAAGGTCCAGGCTGCAGAGCGAGCCTTTGTCCCGCCAGATATAGACCTGATCCACATCGATGGCGATTCCATGACGCAGGGCTCCGCGATTTATGCCCGGTTTCGAAGCAATTCGGCGATGTAACGGGCTGTCGCCGGTGATGCGATGACTCCAGCGAGTCAGACCATCCAATGCGGAAAGCGAATGCAGTGTCAACGTTGAACCATCGATCGACTCTTCGACAATGCAGATCGTTTCTCCACTTCCTACAAGTGCCACGTCAACGGTTCCTGCAAACTCTTTCGACCAGATCAGTCGTTCCATTTCATTCGCAGTCTCAATTCTCAGTCGGACCAGCTTCGTCCTGCCGTCTTGAACCCCGACAGCGAAAACCGAATCCAGCAGCGGCATCATGGGAGCCGTTACGTGGAATTCAGATTGATCATCCGAGGGAAAACGCCATCGTTCCTCGCCGTTTTGCGAAATGGGATCGTCATCCGCGCTCCCGCCGCTTTCACCGCCATTCCAAGCAGGAACGGGGGGAATTCCGGGACTACCAACGCATTGTAGACCTCGGCGCGCGGTCCCGATGTAAACATGTCCGTGAGCAATCACAGGGGAACTGGAAAAAGTCTCACCTGCCCCGAGGCCTGTATCCCAGACTGGCTTTAAGCCGGTGTCCAAACAAAACAGTCGCCCGTTTGCAGTGCTGCAGTAGACATGTTTCGTTCCAATCGCCGGAGAAGAGATCATCGGTGCAGGCAGTTCGTACTTTGCGACCAGTTGCCCGCCCGCTGACAATCTGTAGATGTGCCGATCGCGCGAACCGAAATAGATGCCGTCGGAATGACACGCGATGGCACCCAGGACCGCATCCGAAGTTGAAAACTTCCAGTCGACCGTCTGCGTTGCCAGGTCCACACACCAGACTTCACCGACCGCTTTGTATTTTTCAGAAGCGTCGGCCAGCTGCTGTTCGGTGGCTCCATCATCTTTCAACAGCTGCAGCTTCATCGCCAGCAGATCACTGGCCGACTGAACATAATTGCCATTCCCAGTCGCCAGCAACAGTTTCCCATCTGCAATCGTCGGTGGAGCAAAAACCGGGTACGGCGTGGGCAGCCTCCACAAAAGTCGGCCTGTTTCTGCCTGAACGGCGCAGAGAGCGGCCCCTTCTTCGCCCAAGCCGAAATAGACCACGCCATCAACAACGACGGGTGAGGATTCACAGTCGGCGTAGTCGCTCGATTCCAGATGCCACAATACCTTTGCCTGCCCCTGCGGATCAGGTTCCAGAGCCAAACCGTAGAAACCGTCGCTTCCCGCTCCAATGAAAACGCGCCCATCGGCGATCGCCGCCGTGGATTCCACATGACTACGCGTTCGAAACTCCCACCGTCGTTCGCCGGTATGCAGATTCAGGCAGGTGACTCGCGCATCTTCGACCTGATGCAATCCTTCCCCACAGACAACCGAATCGCCCGAAACGACGGGTGACGAAAATGTCGCTCGATAATTCGTCGGCGAGTATCTCCAGATTTCGGCACCGCTACTGGCATCAACACAGACAATGGCTCCGCGACCTTCAGGGGTAAACGGTCCAATATCGGTAGCAGTGGAAAAGACGAGAAGGTTTCCAACAACACAGGGGGACGAAAGAATTGTCGCATCACGTGAATTCTCCCAAATCAGGTCCGGTGCGGTGGCATCGTTCGTTCCTGGACCTCGGCTCAATCGACGAGCCCCTCCCTGCGCAGCACTCCAGTTCGCAGACGACGTATCAATCGAAGCAGCCGAATTCGATCGTGCGAATGACAGTCGTGGCAGGACTTCGTATTTGAAGAGAGCACCTGTCCCGACGACGACGATCAGAAAATACTTCTGCCTCCAACAGAACTTTAACAGCTTTCTGAACCCCCCCGGCTTGAAAACGGCAAACAGCATACTGCCGAGTCCCAGCAGAATCGCCGGAAGCATTGCCAGCAATGTCTGGAGCGGTCCCACCAGTACTGGAAAGACCGCAAGAATCGGCAGCAAGTCAGGCTGAAAAATCATGTTTCGATGGAACAAGGTAGCATTCATCAGAAGCAGTCGAGCACCGATGATGCCCAACGTCAACAGGAACGGCAAGTGGTCAGTTCGGATCGATCATCTGTAAAATTCAGATGTTGAAATTGAACGGCCTTCAGATTAGGGTGTTAATTTGAACAGTCACAATGTCTGAAAACCTCACCTCTCTTCAACTGACGAATTAGCAGTACAGTTCTGGATGTCACATCTCCCGGACGAACTGTGGAAAGGAACGACAATGTCGCTGTCGAAAGTGGTCGTTGGGTTGATGTGTGGGTCCATCGCATTATCTGGAATCGCTGGTTGCCAGCCAAAATCAATCTCAGACAATTTGGTGACCAATCCGGGGATCGAAGAGGCACTTGATCAAAGCGGCATGCCGCGCGGCTGGTCATTTTCTGTCGCTTCAGGCAACTACAAACACGACAAAGTCGAATCGTGTCAGTCGGGCAAGTATGCCCTCGTCGTTGCTGGTTCAGGTGGAGCGGCTGAAGTTCAGACAAACCCTGCACCTGTAAAAGAAGGTGTCATTCTTGAGTGCGAGGCCTGGCTGCAGACTAAACTGGTCAAAAATGCTGCCCCGACCGTTTTTGCGAGATTTGCAAAAGGGGATCAGGTAGAACAGTCTGCTCCAATTCGGATTAGCCCCAAGTCAGAAGACTGGCAGCGAATCCGTTTCTATTGTACTGCATCAAAAGAGACGACGGCGTCACTCGTTGTTCGGTTGAGTGGCGAAGGTCTTGTGCGAATTGACGATGTTTCCATCAAGCCTGCCGCAGGCCTTGTTTCGTCAGAACTAACCACGGCCCGCACGTTTGAAGATGTCAACGCGAAGGGCGTTCCCAATGAATGGAACCATGTCTTTCGTGCCAAATCCGGACGTATAAAAGTCGATCACGAATCGGGGTCGTCCATCCTCAGAATGGAAGGGAACGCAGGGTGGAGCGTTTTGTGTACAAACCGCGAGATTACAACCAAGCCCGCAAAAATTATCTTTCAGGCAGCTTGTCGATCAAAAGCGGGAGCGGCATCCATCAAGCTGGATTACATAAAAGACAAGAATTGCTTTTCGAGTACGGTATCTCCAATGGCGACCAGCGAATGGACGTTCGTCACGGTCGAAAGTGATCCCGAAAAAGTCGCCGAGTCCGAGGCGATTCGAGCAACACTTTCAGTCGCTGGGGGCGGAGATTTCCTGGGGGAATTCGATTCCGTTCAGATCTTCATTCAGGATGAAGCAACACCTGGAACGAAACCGAAAGAATAAGCCTTCACACCATTTCGCAAGATTGTCACTTTTCAGAAGTGACAAGACTCCAGACGTGGACAAAGCCTGCGATGTCTGTCGCCGCAACCATCTTCTGGTCGGGCGAGATCGCCAGCGAAGACAGCCAGTCCTTAAACTGGCCACCACGCGGAGATCCCAACTGAGCGACTTCCTTGCCATCCTCGACCTGCGTGATTCGCAGCGAAGTATCTCGGCCTGTCGACAGCATGAATTTACCATCCTGCGAAAACCGAATGTCAGTCACTCCGTATTGGTGGCCGGAAATCGATCGGACGAGTGCTCCGGTCGAGGCATCCAGCAGATGAACCTGCCCCTTATCCGTCTCGCCCCCCTGACCGAGTGCGAGCAGTTTTCCATCAGGAGAAATGTCGGCTGCAACTAATCCATTAGCAACAAATTTGCGCCAGACCTGGGCCGCACCATACGACGTATCGTCCGGCATGTATTTTGGAAACTGAACCTTCATGAGATCCAGTTTTTCCGTCGCGTCGGCAACGTTCCAGAGTTTCAACCCAGACGACGGGATATCAAAGTCGTCTCGTTTGTAGCGATACTCTGACACCAGCGCCGTCTGTCCATCGGGCGACAGTGCTGCCGCAACAATCCAGTTCCATGGACGCCCCTTCCAATGTGTCACTTCTTTCCGTGAGGCCAGATCCCATACGTAGACATTCGAACTGTTGTCTCCACTGATCACTCGCTGGCCATCGTCGTTGATTCCCAGGGCTTCGATCCAGTCTTGATGCCCCGTAAAGGTATGAGCCGCTGCCATCGTTTTGACGGCAAACCCAGGCTGCTTCAAAGGTTCCTCATTACGGGACCGTTTTGCTTCTTCCTGGCGTGTTTCAATGTCGACGATAACTTCCGCATCGCCGACGGGGTCTGCGTTGATGTCCCACAGGCGCACAGTTCGATCAAGGCTTGCAGAAACAAGCCATTTGCCGTCAGGTGTTGTCACCAGCCGCGTGACACCATTCGTGTGCCCCGTCAACATTCGAGTCGGTGGCGCCGATGGTGCCAGGCGATCTGCTTTCCCTTTGGGAGGCTCAAATGCGGGAGGTTGTTCGGGGAGATCCCACAACAGAAGTCGACCATCCTGATTTCCAGCGACAAGACGACAACCTGAATCGAGAAATGCAACCGCCATCGGCCAGGCACCTTCAAATTGAAGCTGCCACAAAAGCTTTGGCTTTTCGACAATCATTTCTGCCATGCCATTACACCTTACAGGTCGCTTCGACCTCGCTCAAAACGGCATCCTGTTACTGATCGATGCAGCCGAGTGAACAAGCTCGTTTGCCTCAGTGAAATCACGTCAACAGGTCGCTAATGACCTTCGATCCAAACGGCGCAAGCGGTACCGGGCGAACACCTGCCAGATTCTCGTGTTTGGGATCGATCGACAACGCCTGGTAGATCGTCGCAAAGAAGTCTCCTTCAGTCACCGGGTTGTCTTTGACTTCGACACCATCCTGATCAGAAGCCCCATAGACGAGTCCCCCTTTGATTCCGCAACCGGCAAGTGCCGTCGACCAGCACCGCACATAATGGTCACGTCCAGCCCGATTGTTGATTTTGGGCGTTCGTCCAATTTCACCTGCCCAGATGACCAGCGTCTTATCCAGCAATCCGCGTTGCTGCAGATCGACCAGCAATCCCGCCCAGGCGTGTTCCATCGGTGGGACGAGTCCCTTGTGCCATCCAAAATTGTCTGCATGAGAATCGTAACTGCTTTGTCCGACTTCGATAAATGCAACCCCTGATTCGACCAGTTTGCGAGCCAGCAGGCAGCGCCGGCCGAACGCGCTGTCGCCATACAACTCGCGGTTCTTTTCCCATTCACCGCTGATATCAAACGCCTGGCGAGCCGACTGCAGACGACGCGCAGCTTCGTAGGATTCACGATGCATTCGTGCCGTTTCGGAATTGCGGTCTTTCAAAAAGCGATCTTCCACGAACGACCGCAATTCATGCCTTCGAGCCTCGTCTTCCGGTTTCATTCCTGATGTGGAAAATGGCGGAAGTCCCCCTTCGGATCCAATCGCAAACGGATGGTACTTCGGTCCGAGGAACCCTGCCCCAGCATCCCCTTGAGACGAGACTTTGATAAAGTTTGGCAGATCACTTGCTTCCCGCCCCTTGTACTTCGCCACGATCGAGCCGACTTCCGGGAACCGCACGTTGGCTGACGGACGATAACCCGTATGCATCAGATAGATCCCTCCGGGATGGTCGACTTCCGAAGTTCTCATCGAACGGATGATCGCCAGCTTGTCCATCTGTTGAGCGATTTTCGGCATCAACTCACAGACTTCCACACCAGGCAGATTCGTATTGATCGGACGAAACAATCCCCCGGTGGGGCGGCCCACTTTCATGTCGAAGGTTTCGAACTGACTCGCACCACCATTCATCCAGAGCAGGATGCAATGCTTCTGCTGCTTCTTTGCCGTTTCAGCATAGGCCGCGGTGTCGGTCAAGCCGCCCCAGTTCATTACCGCGCCGCCAGCAGCAGTCCCCAGCGTCCCTTTCAACAGGGCGCGCCGCGAAAGATGCTCAGCAGGAACACAAACGGAATTGCGAAGGCGTTCGGACATGAGAAACTCACTTGCGCCACGGAATATCAATGATTGAATCGGAATTCGCTGCATGTCAGCAGGACCCAGATGGCTGTTCTCCAGCGATCCTGTTGTTTGTCCATGGCAACAAATTCCACAAACTTCTGTTGTTCATCGTCATTTGCAGGCCGATTCAGGACGGCGGTAAATAATCGCTGCACACGCGATTCGACCGTTGTGCTGGGGTCGCTCAACGTTTCCAGCAGACTCCCTTTTCCCGATTGAACAAGATTGCCGATCGGTCCATTGTTCAAATAGAGATGTTCCTGAAGCCCTCCCTGGAAATCACCTGTTCCCGAGTTTGGCTGACCGAAGAACTTCAGCATGTAGCCTGATTCCAGTGGATGAAACCGACCGGGGCCTTTTTTGCCGGTTGATTGTTCTGGCATCTGGAAGCTTGTGGCCACTCGCCAGCTTTCAACCAGTTCCTCCGCCGATAGCGGGCGTGACCGACCATGCTCAAATAAACGTGGCATTGCATCGCCGGTCTTGCCACGAGATGACAACTGGTAAACTCGACTCATGCAGATTTCGCGGATGTACCACTTCAGATCGAACTGATGTTCCACGAGGGAAGTCGTTAACTCATCCAGCAACTCGGGATGGCTGGGAGCATTGGAAGGGCTCATATTATCGACCGGATGAACAATTCCACGACCGAGAAACTGGGCCCAGATCCGGTTGGCAATGGCACGGGCAAAATATGGATTCTTTTGAGAATCTGTGATCCAGTCGGCGAGATGATCCTTACGAGAAAACTGTGGTTTCGGCGGAACCTTTTTCTCTTCAAACTTGACCTCCTTAAAGCCCTCGGGCAAGGCCGGTTCTGCCAGCGGATCGCCCAGCAGAAACTTCGGTTTGACCGGATCACCTTTCTTACCGGGAGTTGCCTGTGACACGGGGCCCGTGAACAGGATGTCTCCAGTGCTTTTCTCACCAATGACGTACATGTTCAATTCGTCTTTTTTGCCGATGTTGACGACGTCCAGACGCGACAGGAACGCCGCCATTCCGTAGAAGTCAACTTGCTTCCACGGCTCGAACGGATGATCGTGGCATCGCGCACACTGCAACTGAACACCTAGAAAGATCTGGCTGACTGCTTCGCTGGCGTCTTCTGGCTGATTGCGATACTGAACAAAAAACATCGGGGGGCCGTCTTCAACGGTATTCCCTTCTGCTTTCAAGATCTGCCGGGCCCACTGATCATACGGGGTGTTCTTCGCAAATTGCTCCTTGAGCCAGTTTTGGAATCCGGGCCGGCGGTCCGTCTCATAGCCCGGCGGATTCCGACTGAAGAACACCAGATCCCAGATGTCCGACTGATGCTGAGCGAAGCGGGGATCCTCCAGCAGGCTGGAAATCAGCTCTTCGCGTTTACGAGTCGAAGCATCATTCAGAAATCGGACCGTTTCGTCGTAGCTGGGAATCGATCCGATCAGATCCAGATAGACGCGACGGAGAAATTCATGGTCAGAGGCAATCTCAGCAGGCTGAAGTTGCTCGCGTTGCCAGACCTGTTCCGAATACTGGTCAATCAATTCATGCAACGACCGCTCATCAGCGCCGGCAAACGGAATCGCAGCGACCATACTGAAAACTGCAAATATTGCCGCGCGAATCTTCACGACCGCACTCCTGTATCATTGCCAACCCCCAGTTGATTGCGCCGATTGCAATTTTCCGAAGTTGGTCACATTGGGCCCGACAGGCATCGGCAGACGCTGATGGATATGTTATGCTAATAATGCGCGATCAGAAACTCAACGGGTTTGTTTGAAGAACCCGCGACCAGTGTTCTGGTCGGTTTTGAAGAATTTGTCAGTAGACCGAGGATCATTGGTGTCGCGTTTGCCACTTTTGCAATCCGTTTTCATAGTGATCGGCATTTGCTTTCTTGCGGATACCGAAGCCGGGGAACCGGTACGTCTCACCGTCGATGGTCGCGTGAAAAGCGGTCCGACGTTCCTGAACGCTGATACGGTGATCTATTCGCTGCTCGAAAAGCCGTCTCAGTTGCGACTGATGAAGCTGTCGCTGAGTGCAGGTACGGCCATGCCGATCCATCCCGCTGAAACTCGTAACGAATTTGAGCCAGCCGTTTCAGTTGACGGACGGTTTCTGACATTCGTCCAGAACCGCGGAAACCTGAGTCTCGCGCTAGTGATCGAAGACACGCAGGGCAGTCAGTCGGCTGAAGTTCCGCCAGGTGGCGGTTTTTCGGGAATGCATTGTCCAACATTTGCTCCTGACGGATCCCGCATTCTCTTCAGCTATCCCGAAGAGGGACGTCAGAAAATCTTCGCTGTGGACTCTTTGGGTAAGAACCGGCAGACGGTCATTGATTCCGTCGGGGTCAACAACTGGCCGCATTATTCACCGAACGGAAAGTTCGTCGTCTTCAGTTCCAGCCGTGACGACGATTTCGAGATTTACGTCGCTCGCGCTGACGGGTCAGATCTCCGCCGATTGACGGAAAGTCCTCGCCAGGATATCCGCCCAAGATTCTCGCCGGACGGAAAACGGATTGCATTTACCAGCAGTCGCGATGGAAACTACGAAATCTATGTGATGGACTCAGACGGAACAAACCTTGTCCGTGTCACGAACCATCCCGAACTCGACGATTATCCGACATGGCACCCGGATGGACGACGGTTGGTAATGGTCAGCGAACGTCGAGGACAGTTTGACCTTTACCTGGTCGATATCGGAAACTAAGGAACGGACACGAAGTACAACGCGTTCTCTGCCAAAGGTTAAAATCTGGTTGAGACTGCAGTCAAATTGAAAACGAATTCGGACGTTTGAGCGTGCCGACGAAGAACACGGAGCCGACGATGAAAAATGGTCATCACTTCCATGCAATGACTCGCCGTGGTGCGATCCAGTTGGGATTGGGCGGATTCATGGGCCTCAGCTTCTCTGAGGGACTGTTTCAGCGGGCCCAGGCGCAGGAAACAACAGGAACTCGAGCAGCAGCCAAGGGTTGCATCCTGATCTGGATGGATGGTGGACCGACCCATTTCGAGACGTTCGATCCAAAACCCGGTGCTCCCGCAGAGATCCGGGGCGAGTTTGATGCGATTTCTACAAAGATACCCGGCGTGCAATTCTCCGAGCACATGACGCGACTGGCGGGGATTGCCGACAAGTTCGCCATGATTCGCTCGATTCGGCATGATCAGGCCAATCATGGAGCAGGTAACCACTACATGATGACGGGAGCACCACCCCGCATTCCTGTCGGATGCGGAGCATTCGTCAGCTTCCACCCCAGCATGGGATCGGTCGCCGCTCATGAGCTCGGGAAGCCGAATGGACTTCCACCCTATTTCTCGATGCCATCCATGTCGCGCTCCGGCGGCCCGAATTTCCTGGGGGCAAAGTTCGCTCCGTTCGTCGTGTCAGATGATCCAAATGGTGCCAATTTCCGGGTTCGCGATGTCGCTCTTCCTCAGGGTTTGACCGACGATAAATTCCAGCACCGGACGGCTCTTCGAAAGCGCGTCGATACACTTCCAAGATTCAGCGATCGGGCTGCTGGGGATCCAACGTTGGCGCTCGACGATTACTACCGACAAAGCCTGGATCTTGTCACATCTCCCGCGGCTCAGGCAGCTTTCGATGTCAGCAAAGAATCGGAACAGACTCGCAATCGATACGGCCGCAACTCTTTTGGTCAAAGGCTGTTGCTGGCTCGGCGCCTGGTCGAAGCCGGTGTCCCCTTCGTGACGGTTTACGACGGCGGATGGGACCATCACGCAGACCTGTTCAATGCCTGTGCGAAGCGTCTGCCGGAATGGGACAAGTCCGTTGCGACTTTAATTGAAGACCTCGAAGAACGTGGATTGCTCGGTTCCACGATTGTTACGGCTCTCGGGGAATTCGGCCGAACCCCTAAATTGTCGGTCCTTCCCGGCCAGACCAAAGCGGGACGCGACCACTGGGCCAATGCGATGTCGGTTCTGATGGCCGGCGCTGGAATCCCCGGCGGACTCGTGCTGGGAGCGACCGACCGAAACGGCTATTCGGCGGTTGACCGGGTTCTTTCACCCGAGAATTATGTATCAACGATCTACACGAAGCTGGGTATTGATCCCGACAAGATCCTTTACACGCCGCAAGGCCGACCATCACATCTGGTCAGTGATCCAACGCCGATTCGCGAATTGTTCGTGTGAGGCCCGGACGCCTTGGGTTTCGGAACGAACTGTCGGGAACGGTCATAGAGACGTCGCCTGTGTTGCCATGATTGGGGAGACTCTGACCATGAGTTCCGATGCGATCTTGCACGCGATGAAACTGACGGCGTTTTTCGCCGTATGGGCCGGTTCGTTCTCGATTTCCATCGCCCAGGAAATCGGCCCTGACTGGGTCAAAGTGACAAGCGATGCGGGTTGGCGTGCACGAGATTCCAGCGGCGAACTGGTTTACAAAGACAGATTGTGGCTGTTCGGAGGATGGTTTGATTCCTTCCAGTCCCCGCCACGCGATGTCTGGAATTCAGCGGACGGGAAGACCTGGAATCTGGTCGAAAAAGCCGCTCCTTGGAAATACAGCGATCTGCCAATGACACTGACATTCGGTGATCGAATGTGGTTCATGGGCGGCTGGACCAACGGACGGCTGGAAGGTCATGGAGCCACGAATGAAGTCTGGTCTTCAACAGATGGCGTCAAATGGGACCTGGCGGGAAACGCTGGCTGGAGCCCCCGAATCGCCGCTGCAGTCGTCGAATTCAAAGGGCGAATGTGGATGCTGGGAGGAACAGAGAACTATTACTTCGGTGACGACAAGAGCCTGAAGAACGATGTCTGGTCTTCGGCCGATGGTAAGGAATGGAGACTGGAAACAGCAGCGGCAGGCTGGTCGCCAAGAGCCTATCATCAGGCGGTGGCAATCAATGACAAGATTTATGTCTTCGGAGGCGGGAATTACGTTCCCAAATATCATGCCGTGAATGATGTCTGGTCATCCAGCGACGGAAAACATTGGGAACAGGTGACAGAACATGCGGGCTGGTCGCCTCGACTCTGGTTCAGTTCCGTCGTTTATCGTAACCAGATGTGGGTCATCGGGGGTTGGTCCAACGGTCCCTCGCAGAACTGGGGAGATGTCTGGCATTCGCGTGATGGCAAGGAATGGAAACAGTTGAAGTCCAATGTCTCGTGGAAAGAACGCCACGAGCACTCAGCCTATGTCTTTCAGAACAAGATCTGGATAGCGGGTGGCCACGCCCAACCACTCAGCAGCGAAGTCTGGTCGCTTGAACTGCCTGAAGACTTCGGAAAGCACCCCTGATCAGATCGGCAGCCGCCGTTACTTTCCGAGCCCTGACATGGGTTAACGGCGACCAAATGTAAAGCAGGGAAATCTGGGGTGAATGCTGCCACTTTTCCGCGCACGCAGGATCGGGGCACAGCAGAACTTGATACGCCTCACTTTCCGGCTTGATCCGCATTCCCGTTGAAACCGTCATAACCGGCTTCAGCGGATTCTGTATTTCCTCCGATCCGATCAAGGAAGTGCCGTCCGCACGCACATCGACAAGGACGTTGCAGCCAATCTGGTTGAACATCAATCCAGATGGCATGCAATCCGAGTCACAATTTTCTGCGATGAGGTGGTACGGGGGAGGATTGGAATGGAACGCTCACAAGGTGGAATTTGCTCTTCCCGGAACGTTGCGGGGAGCTGGCGTGCAATGACGGCGGCTGGTGTGGCATCATTCAGCCTGGCGTGTGGTGTGGCTCAGCCGGCACTTGCCGAATGGTGGAAATCACACGCGACGAAATCCCCTGCCGCGACAGCAAAACCCGTTCAGGCCGAAAATGGTTTTGCCGCAACAATTCGACGACTGATGGCCGAGTCACGGCGCGCGGCCGCTCAAGGCGATCACGCTAAGGCCATTCAACTTGCCGAGCGTGCGGCGAAGATTTCGGAAGCATCTTCCCAGCTTCTGGGTTCTGCTGGCGAATGCTCCCCACAGGAAACGGCAAGATTCCTTGCCGAAGCACGAACGCGAGCAAGTCAAAGCGCGACTGTCGCGGCACAGTCAAAACCGGTACGTGACCCCGTTGACTCGAAGAAAGTGACACATGCGGTGGCCGTCGCAGGACAGGGAAGCCCTGCTCCTGCAACGAAGAATCTTCGACAGCCTCAGAACACTGCGGTGCCGGGGCCGGCGGGTGCAACCACGGCGAAACAGGCCAAGCCGTCGCCTGCTGCCAGCGATGTTGCGGTAGCAGAATCGCCCTTATTTGGGGACCGAGGCGGACGTCCGGGAACGGCACGCACGAAGCCTGGCAGCAACGACTCCCAAAGCGCAACGACGATTGTCTCAGATTCTGCCAAGCCAGTACCTCCATCTCCTTCGCTGCCCCCCTCGCCGGCACAAGCCCCGTCAGGTATCGACGAATTGCTCGCTCAGTCACGACTCGCTGCCGCCGATGGTCACCTCGATCAAGCCATCGAACTCGCGGAACGAGCTGTCGCGATGTCGTCTCCTCCAACACTGTTTGGCCCCGCCGAGAATACGCTCGACAAAGGAGCGAATCGATGGCTGCAGAGCCTGATGGCACAGCGTGAATCTTTAGCAAAGGCAGAGGAGCCTGTTTTTGAACCACCTGTCAAAATCTCCTTGAAAAAGCGCGATGCTCAGGTGGCTGCGAATCTCGACACAATTGAATCCCATGCCGCTGAACCAACAGCTGAAACAGTTGCCGAACCGCAATCGCCCAAGTCTGATGCCACGGCTGGAGACGAGGTTGCCGCCGTACAGGAACCGGAGCCGCGCGATTCGCTGGAAACGTTGTCGAGTCCTCCTGAAACCACACTTTGGACAGAAGACCTACCGCCGGCCCCTGCTCCCTCCACCGCATTGCAAAGCAGCACTCCCAAGTTCTCACGGACTGTGATTACTCGGGCCGGGGAGTGGGTTGACGCCGATGCTCTCGAAGCCAAACCAACAAACCCGAGACCAGAAAACAGCGAGGCCAGTGCAGCCGCAGACGAAAGTGATCTCCCCGCGAGTTCGCCAACAGCCACGACATCTGTCGATGCAACTCCCGAATTCCCGCTGGGAGCCGTGTCTACGCCGGGATTTGCCTCCGAAACGGAAAATGAACCATCAAATTCATCAAACACCCAACCTGCCAATCAGCAATCACAGGGATTCATCGAGACCACTCCGCTGGCTCGCGTTCCACTGAAGAATCGAGGCCACATTCAGCAGGTCGCGAATCAGGTACCAGTGCAGACGGCGCCTCAGAGCAACAGAGCTCGCGATCCCCTGACACAACTGAGTTTCGAAAACGAATCGGCACCGAAATCGACGGATTCATCGGCCAAACCCGCTCAGGAAGTCGCCGATCAGCCAGAAACCCCATTGAATGAAGCGCCTGTGCAACGGTTCCCGATTCAGCGAGTCCTCCAGTTGCAGCAGAGATTGGAGACCGCAGCGTCTCTCAACCCAGGTGGCCCCAAAGCTGGTGACGCCCGATCAAGCGCGCCGAAAGGAACTCCTCCCAAAGGATCTGCCACCGTTCCTGCGGATTGGTTCGTCGCACCAGAGAAAAAAGAACCCATCCAGCCGCCGGAAGTGAAATCCGAGCCGAAAGAATCCGCAAAACGAGGGATCCTGAAGTTACGCGGCCGCGCACCAATCCAGCTTGAAGAGACAACCACGTCGACGCAAGTAACATCCGTTCCAAAGGATCCGGGCACGGTGCGTCAGCCTGTGGTTGCCGTCTCGTCCGCCACGCGCTGGAAGTCGCTTGAGGAACAACAGGCAGCGAATTCATCATCTCGATCGTCGCCACTTGCCCCTCCCCTCAAAGGACAGGTAGAACCCTCTGAACAGGCAGAAACGGGGACACGGGCTGAACAACCAAAACTATCTCCTCCTGTTTCACAAGTGGCGTTTGAATCACCGGAAACGAACCGGTTGAGTGAACCTTCTTCAAAACTCAAGGGTTCGTCGGCACTTCCGTATCCGGAATCACCGTCCATTCCCGAGATTGCTCCGCCTCCTCCGGAAGTCGCAGAAGAAAAGCCCTGGTATCACGACACCGCCAAGCCGGATAAAAAGCCGAACCAGCCGACCGTCGTCCGAAAAAACGCGTTCGCGTTGATCGACCAGATGGCTGAAACCCTGAAAGTACCCGTTTCTACATTGATTTCACTGATTGGTGCTGGCGGATTGGCACTTTTGGGGGTTGGCCTGGTCGTTTTGCGTGCGACAATTCGTCGTCAGTATGACTGACCGGGCGCAGGTCGTGATTCGAGACTTGCCGCCACTCGAGAATACTCCATCGAATCAATTCGAACAGGAAGAATTCTGATGTTGATTGGCGTTCCCCGAGAAGTCAAAACGGACGAATATCGCGTTGCAATGCTGCCCGTCGGCGTTGAGGAATTGACGCACGGTGGCCACAAGGTTCTGGTGGAATCGGGTGCCGGAGTCGGCAGCGGGATCACCGATGAGATGTATGCGGCCAACGGGGCAACAATCGTCAGCAGCGCTGCTGAAGTCTGGACCGCTGCTGATTTGATTGTGAAGGTCAAGGAACCTCAACCGGGTGAATGGCCGATGGTTCGCCAGGGATAGATGATGTTCACCTACTTCCACTTCGCTGCCAGCGAAGAATTGACGCGGAATGTGGTCGCAACAGGCTTTACCGCAATTGCGTATGAAACGTTGCGCGGCCCTCGCGGTGATCTTCCCTGCCTGACTCCGATGAGCGAAGTTGCCGGACGAATGAGCATTCAGGAAGGGGCCAAATATCTGGAACGGCCTCAACTGGGACGCGGAATCCTGCTGGCTGGCGTGCCAGGAGTTGCTCCGGCACACATTGCCATCCTGGGCGGTGGTGTCGTCGGGAAAAGCGCGGCGCGCATTGCTGCCGGATTTCAGGCCGATGTCGTAATTCTCGATATCAGTGTCGATCGACTTCGCTATCTCGAAGACATCATGCCCGCCAACGTCAATACGGTCTTTAGTGATCGACACAATATCCGCGAGCAACTGCGGCTGGCAGATCTTGTCATCGGGGCTGTTCTCGTGGAAGGGGCTCGCGCACCAAGACTGGTGACCCGCGACGATTTGAAACTGATGAAGCCTGGTGCCGTGATCATTGACGTGGCTGTCGACCAGGGAGGTTGTGTCGAGACGACCCGGCCCACAACCCACTCGAATCCGACGTATGTTGTGGACGGAATCGTCCATTACTGCGTGACAAACATGCCGGGGGCTGTCGGCCGAACGAGTACGTACGCCCTGTGCAATGTCACACTTCCGTATGTTTTGCGGCTGGCAAATCAGGGCCTCGCGGGGGCAACCACCTTGGATCCTGGTCTCGCTAATGCCGTGAATATGCACAAGGGGCGAATCACATATAAGCCTGTGGCGGATACGTTTGGCTTGCCATTCACAACATTTGTGGCGTAATCCAATCGCAATCGTCTCCTCGATTTCGCACATTCCCGAGCGAATTCAACCTTCAACTACGGGGAGAGCAACTGGCCGGTTCTTCAAATCAAAACGGCGATTCAGGACATGAGTTCCGTCGTGGCGCTTGATTTCCGGGCAATCTGGGTGGATATTGACGTCACTCACCTACGGAAATTCGCTGGCTCTGGTGGGATTCACTTCACGATGTCGACTCATGAGGAATCGGATCAATGGCGAAGAAGAAGGCCACCGGAGGGCTGGACGAAGGTGCAAAGATTCGCGTTAAATCAGGCGTTATGTCGCCAGATTTTCCGGATGTCTCTTTCGGAGGCTGGACTGGCAACGTGATGGAGGTGTCGGGCAAACCCCCCGCCCAGAAATTCATCGTGGAATGGGACTCTGCAACGGTGTCAGCCATGCCGGGTGACTATGTAAGTCGCTGCGAAGCACAAATGCTCTACCATGTTATGGCATGCCTGGGGGCAGACGACATCGAACTCGCCTGACGCCACAGTTGCAGAAATCAACATGAACGCAGGGTGTGATGTCACTATTGAATCAACGCTTCACCCAGCGTACGTTCATCACGAATGCTTGGGCAACGCTACAGAATAGAGCATTGTGACCGACCCGATTGAAAGAAGCGTAAACGCGGCCCAGTCGGGGGGATCAATGACAGGCCGTGTCTCTTTGTTGACGACCTGCTTGGCCAGCATTCCGCGGATGCCCGGATCTCGCTCTTCCGGCTGAAACATCACGAGCTTGTCAATAGCCAGAAACGCCAGGCCCCACAGGCCAACAAACAGTCCAGCGGCGAAACAGGCGGAACGCAACATCTTTCAATCCTTCAGCTTCTTTCTCGAGTCACGACTGATATCGGATTCGATCGAATGGGACTTGATCGGTTGAACCGGCAAAGTTCGCCGCTGAATCAAACTTCTGCCTGTTCGACCGATGACGAAAACTGGAGCGGTCGCAACGCTCGTGCAGCCTGCCCGGAAAATTCGTTGAACCCAACAATTTCCCGCGGTGTCACAATACTCGAGAATCCACATCCACCCTTGAAGAGAGACGGTCATTCCGGGGAAAATAACCACCCCCTTGAACCGCCACAACATATTACCAAACAGTTCTTTACACACACTCCGCGCCACCAGCCAAGGCCCAAGTCCTGGCTGGCCGCCAGCAACAAACTGTGACGGATTACAGGAAAAAACTGTCTCAAGCCGCCACTCTTGCGAACGACGCAGCCGCTGTTATATTGCTCGATTGCAGTTGTGACGAAAATTCGCTAGCGTAGCTCAACGGTAGAGTCCCGGTTTTGTAAACCGGTGGTTGTGGGTTCGATTCCCACCGCTAGCTCTGTCAAGGTCGATGGTTACGTTTGATTTCACGATTGATTTTGGGTGCGGATGGCTCGCCACCCTGGGAATATTGGGCGGGATACCCGAGTGGCCAAAGGGGCCAGACTGTAAATCTGGTGGCAATGCCTTCACAGGTTCGAATCCTGTTCCCGCCAATAGTGTTTGTGGCTGATAGCTGACAGCGGATGCTGGCAGCGATTAGCGGGTGTAGCTCAATGGTAGAGCTCCAGCCTTCCAAGCTGGTGGTGTGGGTTCGATTCCCATCACCCGCTCTTGCCTTGCAAGAGTTTAATTTGGCAACGAAATCTGATGCCGTCAGATCGAAGAGCTGAATTGTTTCCCTGGCAGGTCAGGCGAAGTTCGGTTAAGGGTGATTGCCCGGAGAGGCTGGGTAATCCTGGCGACTGATACGAGGTTGAAACAGACGCGGACTGAACCGCAAATGTGCGGGTCGCTGGGATTGTTGCCACTACGGTGTGCCGTAGGGTTGACAATCAACGTGACAGCGCTCATTCTTTGGGGTTCGCGACTTCCATCGGCTGCCCTGCTGCTGTAGCTCAGTTGGTAGAGTGCGTCCTTGGTAAGGACGAGGTCAAGGGTTCAAATCCCTTCAGCAGCTCTTGCGGTCTCAGTTCTTTTGTTGCGTCGGGGTCGGGGTGTTCCCGGCTTGTTGTTTGCGAAGTCGTATCATTGGGTTGGTGGGTTTCTAGACAAGAGAAGCGAGGTTAGGGATCAAATGGCGAAGGAAGTATTTCAGCGCACCAAGCCGCACGTAAACGTTGGGACGATTGGCCACATCGACCATGGTAAGACGACCACAACGGCGGCCATTCTTGCAGTTCAGACCGCCAAAGGTCTGGCGAAGTTCAAGAGCTATGCTGATATTGCGAAGGGTGGAACGGTTCGCGACGAAACCAAGACGGTCACCATTGCGGTGAGCCACGTTGAATACGAAACCGCGACCCGTCACTACGCTCACATCGACTGCCCTGGTCACGCAGACTATATCAAGAACATGATCACCGGTGCCGCCCAGATGGACGGCGCAATCCTCGTTGTGTCGGCCGCTGACGGTCCAATGCCTCAGACTCGCGAGCACATCCTGCTGGCCAAGCAGGTGAACGTTCCCGCTCTGGTCTGCTTCCTCAACAAGTGTGACCTGGTTGACGACGAAGAACTGCTTGAGCTCGTCGAAATGGAAATTCGCGACTTGCTCAACAAGTACGAATTCCCGGGCGACGACATTGCCATCGTTCGCGGAAACGCGAAGGGTGCACTGGATAATCCTGCTGATCCAAAATTCAATGAATGCATCGGCAACCTGATGGACGCACTGGATCGGGATATCCCTGAACCAGCACGTGAAACCGACAAGCCAATGCTCATGGCAATCGAAGACGTGTTCTCAATCGAAGGACGTGGTACCGTCGTTACCGGCCGTATCGAACAGGGCGTCCTCAAGGTTGGTGACAAGGTTCAACTGCTCGGCCTGGCTGACCCCATGGAATCGGTTTGCACCGGGGTCGAAATGTTTAACAAGACTCTCGACCAGGGGATGGCCGGCGATAACGTCGGTGTTCTGCTGCGTGGTCTCAAGAAGGAAGACGTTCAGCGTGGTCAGGTCCTGGCAAAGCCCGGATCAATCACCCCGCACACCAAATTCGAAGCTCAGGTCTATATTCTGAGTAAAGAGGAAGGTGGTCGTCACACTCCGTTCTTCAGTGGCTACCGTCCTCAGTTCTACTTCAGAACAACCGACGTGACCGGTGAAGCCAACCTGCTCGGTGGCGCTGAAATGTGTATGCCTGGCGATAGCGTCAAGCTCTCAATCACCCTCGGCAAGCCAATCGCCATGCAGGAAAACGTCCGCTTCGCTATCCGCGAAGGGGGCAAGACGGTCGGCTCTGGCGTGGTTGTGAAGATTCTCGAGTAGTTTGCGTAGAGCGATGAAACAAGGCGAACCCGACGCCTCCAAGGCGTCGGGTTCGCTGATTCTCGCGATTAGTATCGATGGTTGTTGGTTGAGATTTTGAGGTCGTGACATGGCGCGCGAGTTTGTCTGGCTGGAATGCACGGAAACGGGACTTCGGAACTATCGCGTCATTAAAGAAACGCGCGGGACTGAACGGCTGGAACTGAAGAAGTACAACAAGAAGTTGCGTAAGCACACTTCTCACAAGGAGTCGCGCAAGAAGTAAGCGGGTCGAGCGGCTCGGGCTTCGCACGGCGAGGTGATACGAACGGGCGTAGCTCAATTGGCAGAGCACTGGATTCCAAATCCAGGGGTTGGGGGTTCGACTCCCTCCGCCCGTGTTTTTTGGTGAGTCTTCGGTGGCTCGTGGCGTCTCGAGACCGTGAGTTCTGCGACAACTGGGGTTTCAACGGTGAATCAAGCGAAAACGGATACCTTGTGGGCGACGCTCTCCAGCGTCACACTTTACAAGAAGAACCAGGGACGGTTGGCTCGACAGCTTGTCGCCGGAGCGGGTGCCATTGCTGTCTGCCTGCTGTGCTGGTCAATGAACCAGTCGCTGCTGGCAGATGCAAACACTGCGGTTCGAAATGGTGTGACGATTGTGGTGGGGGCGATTGGACTGTGGGTCATTTTCCGCGTGGTGAACCTGCCGCAGTTTGCAGAGTTTTTGATTGAAGTGCAGCATGAGATGGCGAAGGTATCGTGGCCAAGTTGGCCACAGTTGCAACGGTCAACCGCCGTGGTGCTGTTCACCATGGGAATGCTGAGCGCCGTTTTGTTTTGTTACGACATCGCCTGGCAGTTTGTGCTCAGGTTGGTGCATGTCTTACAGTTTTAAGGTGGCACCAGCCCATCGTGGGCATCGGTGGAATGTTGCAGTGGTTATGGTAGCGTCCATGGATCTGCGTTTGGCGGACGGGCCCGGGGGGTTTTGTGGCCATGACGGAAGGTGCTGAGCAGCAGATGCAATGGTATGTGCTGAAGGTGCAAAGCAATCGTGAGCGAACGATTCGCGATTCGCTGAAACGCCGGATCGGCCAGGAGGATCTGGGGGAATTCTTCGGGGAAATCATGATCCCCGTGGAAAAGATCGTAGATAACAAATCCGGCAAGCGCCGGGTGATTGAACAAAAGTTGTATCCTGGCTATCTGATGGTGCAGATGGTCTTGAATGACGACACATGGTATCTGGTACGAACGACGAACGGCGTTGGTGACTTCACCGGCTCGGCGGGACAGCCAATACCAATGCAACCGCAGGAAATCGAACGGATGCTCGGTGCTGCGGTGACAACGCCAGCGGAACCGGCACGAGTGAAGATCGAGTTCAACGTTGGTGATGGAGTGAAAATCAAGGACGGTGCATTCGAAGGGTTTGACGGTCAGATCGAGGGTGTGGACGAGCACAGTGGTAAGATCACCGTTCTGATCGAGATTTTCGGCAGGCCGACGCCTGTAGATCTGGAATCATGGCAGGTCGAGCGAACCTGAGACTGGTTCCATGAAAGAGGAGATGGGTGGTGGCTAAGAAACAGGCAAAAATCAAGGCTCAGGTTAAGGTGCAGATTCCCGGGGGTAAGGCAACGCCTGCGCCTCCAGTCGGTACCGCGCTGGGTCCTCACGGTATTAACCTCGGTCAGTTCGTCATGCAGTTCAACGAGAAGACTCGTGATCTGAACGGCATGGTCGTCCCCGTGGTTGTGACGGTGTTCGAAGACCGGTCGTTCACGTTCGAATTGAAGAGCCCTCCTGCGTCCGTTCTGTTGAAGCAGGCGGCGGGAATTGCGAAGGGCGCCGTGAATGCGAAGACGGATCGAGTCGGCAGCGTGACTGCCGCACAGATTTTGGATATCGTAAAGACGAAATTCGAAGATTTGAACGCACGGGATCACGCACATGCAGCCCTGATGATCCGGGGCACGGCACGCAGCATGGGCATCGAAGTTTTGGACTGAGAATTCGGTAATCTTTTTAAGTTCTGGGTGTTCCATGTCACGTTGTTCAAAGCGTATTCGGATTCTGCGTGAACAGATTGCCGATGTTGGTTCAATGGAAATCGGTGCCGCGGTAACTCTGCTGAAGTCTCTTGAAGAGAAGCTTCCAGCAGGCGTCAAGCGATGTCGGTTCGACCAGTCGGTCACCGTCGCTGTTCGGTTGGGGATTGACCCCCGTCAGGCTGATCAGATCGTTCGTGGTTCGATCGTACTTCCGAACGGTATCGGACGATCGAAGCGAGTGATCGTGTTCGCGCAGGGTGACGCTGTCGCCGCTGCAACGGCTGCTGGTGCAGACGCCGTTGGTGGCAAGGAACTGGCAGAAAAGGTCAAGGGTGGCTGGCTCGACTTTGACGTCGCCATTGCATCCCCGGACATGATGGGTGTCGTTGGCCCGTTGGGTAAGGTGCTCGGTCCGCGCGGATTGATGCCTTCTCCCCGAGCAGGAACGGTCACCACCGACGTCGGAAGTGCAGTCAAGGAATACAAGGCTGGTAAGGTCGAATTCCGATGCGATTCTGGCGGCAATGTCCATTGCGTCGTAGGCAAGCTCTCTTTCACAGAGACTCAGCTGAGCGAAAACGTAGACGCTCTCCTGAAATACTTGCGATCGATCAAGCCGGCCTCATCGAAAGGCCAGTACGTCCGAAACATCAGCCTTTCGGCGACGATGACACCAGGGGTGTCGATCGCCGGCTGATTTTCGTGAATGCGGTTCTGGATTGTGAGCAGCAACCGGGTTTGGCCCGTGAAGCAATTGCCCCAGTCGAAGCCGCAGTTTGGAAGCGTTAAGACAAAAAGACGGTGATCGCAGAAAAGACGGTGATCGCGGACTGAAACAATCAACCTGATGCAGGCCTGCTGGCTTGATCAGTGTGGAGCGAGTCGATGAGTAAAGTAGTCAAGCGAATGATGATCAACAGCATCCAGGGCGCTCTCGGTGAATGCCGTGAAGTCCTCATTCTGGATGCCTCGAAGCTGAATGCTGTTGAAGCAAACAAGATGCGGAACACACTGCGAAAGAAACAGATCACGCTGCTGGGCGTCAAGAACGCAGTGGCTCGCCGGGCGCTGAGCGAAATCGGCTTGACCGGTGCCGCAGACGTTCTGTCAGGTGCGTGCACATTGGTCTTCGGTGGTGAAGACATTGTGTCGCTCTCGAAGGAGCTGACCGAATGGTGTGAAAAGATCAAGGCGATCGAGATTCGTGGTGGAGCGATCGGGGAAACCCCGTTGCGACCTGCGGATGTTGAATCGTTGAGCAAGAGTCCCGGACGCGCAGAACTGCTCAGCCAGATTGCGGGTTTGATCAAGAGTCCAGGGGGCAGGCTGGTGGGGGCGATTACGTCGGCTGGAGGCAAGATCGCTGGACAAGTGAAGGCTATTGCGGACAAGGCGTCCTGAACGCCAAATGGGTGTGTTGTCGACACCAAATTCTGACCAAACTGACGTCGACTTGTTGTAGCGTCTTGACCCAGAGTGTTTGTTTGAAAGGATGAGTTCGATGAGTGAGTTTGATGCGGCGATTAAAGTGCTGGGCGATCAAATTGTTGGATTGACCCTGCTGCAAGCCAAGTCGCTGGCAGATTACCTGAAGGAAGTTCACGGGATCGAAGCCGCGGGTGGTGCTGTCATGATGGCACCAGCAGCCGGTGGTGGTGCCGCTGCTCCAGCTGCGGAAGAAAAGACCGAATTCGACGTGATCCTCACCGGTTTCGGCGAGAACAAGATCGGCGTGATCAAGGTCGTTCGTGGTTGCACGGGCTTGGGCCTCAAGGAAGCCAAGGACCTGGTCGAAGGCGTGCCCAAGCCGCTGAAGACCGGAGTTTCCAAGGAAGACGCGGCCAAGTTGAAGGCCGAAGTCGAGCAGGCTGGCGGAACTTGCGAAGTCAAGTAATCAGCCGGTCAAGGATGCAGCCAGCGGACGTTCGACCTGAACGTTCCGCAGGAAGCCGACGAAGAGTGAGAAGTCTGGGCAGTGACGCTGGTCGTGGCGCGGCAGAGGGGATAATCTGACGCGCCTGACGACCCCGGCACAAATTGGGTTGACCCTTGTGCTGGGAATGATTGTTCGGCACAATCCGCATGCGGGTTGTGGCGATACAGGGCGGCGGTACGACTTTTCGTACCTCGCGCAGGTTCCGGGGCACCGTCACTGATCTGGACATTACGGATGTCAAGAGGCGGGTTCAGAGGTCACGCTTTGACAGTCGTGTGCGAAATTTTCCAGGCGAACCCTGCGCTGCCAGTCGGCAGCGACAGTGGGTATCGGTGCGCACGGTGGCGCGCTCACGTCAGAAGTTCGCAATTCTTCTTGAAGCGGGCTCGTATTCATTACCGGCATGCCCGCCAAACACCAGCGACGCGCCTGGTTCGTTGAGACGACTGTTTCAGCAACCGGCGGCGAGCGGCGTGGTCTCGCAAGATCTAAACTGAGTTCGACGAATCAATTTGGGATTTAGGAAGCAACCTAATGGCAATTCCGGCCACCCGTATCATCGAAACGACTGAAGTCCGGTCGTTTGGGTCGCTGCAGTCACAGTTCCCGATCTCTGATCTCACTGAGATCCAAGTCAATTCTTATATCCGGTTCCTGCAGCTGGAAGAAGATCCTCGCGAACGCAAAGATGCGGGGCTCGAAGCGATCCTGCGGGAGGTCTTCCCGATCGAGAGTTACGATCATAGGTATCGGCTGGAGTACGTCAAGTACGAGTTGGGCAAGCCGCGTTATACCGCGCTGGAATGCCGTCAACTTCGTTTGACCTATGGCCGTCCGTTCCGCATCTGGTTGCGTCTGCAAAAGGAACAGGCGGTCGAGGAAGAAGTATACCTCGGCGATATGCCCATCATGATCGGCGGCGGTGAATTCATCATCAACGGTGCTGAACGTGTCGTCGTCAGCCAGTTACACCGCTCGCCCGGTGTTGACTTCGTACAAGGTGCTGAACCTGGTGAACGTAAGCAGTTTTCGTGTCGCGTCATTCCCGAACGCGGAAGCTGGATCGAAATCGTTATCAGCAAGCGAGAAACACTCGGCGTTCGAATCGACCAGAGCGGCAAGTTCTCGGCCATGACATTCCTGCGGGCCATGGACCCCAGCTATGGCTCAAGCAATGCCCTCGTCAAGTTGTTCTACGAAACGAAGACCGTCAAGGTTGGTAAAGGGGACGAGTCTCTTGTTGGCAAGCATGCCGCTGAGGACATCGTTTACCCAGCGGGTCACGAGCGAGTCGGCGAAATCATTGCGGAACTGGGTGACAAGCTGACCGAAGCTTCGGTCGCTGAAATCCGGACCTCAACACTGAAATCGGTCGAAGTAATCGAGAAGGCTGACGACCTGCTGGCGCTCTCCAGTATTCTGGAAGACCCCACCAGCACACACGAAGATGCACTGCTGCGAATCTATCAGCGTCTTCGTCCTGGCAATCCGCCACAGCTCGAAAAGGCTGTCGAACTGTTCAAGGAAAAGTTCTACGACGTCAACCGATATCGGCTTGGACGCGTTGGGCGATTCCGTATCAATCGCAAGTTTGACCAGTCAATCCCTGACAGCGAAATGACGCTGAAGGCCGAAGACGTGGTCAACGCGATTCGCTACGTCATCAAGCTCCGAATCGGCGACAACAGTGCACACGTTGACGACATCGATAACCTCGGTAATCGTCGTCTGCGCACGATCGACGAACTCGCCTCCGAAGAAATCCGGAAAGGCTTCCTGAAGCTGCGACGCACTGTCCAGGAGCGAATGAGCCTGAAGGACGTGGAGGAAATGACCCCACGAACGCTGGTGAATCCGAAAAGCGTTTCGGCCGCAATCGAGTACTTCTTCGGTCGAGGCGAACTGTCACAGGTCGTCGACCAGACGAATCCTCTCGCCACGTTGACTCACGAACGCCGACTGAGTGCTCTCGGTCCTGGCGGTCTGAACCGGAAGCGAGCTGGCTTCGAAGTGCGCGACGTTCACATCTCGCACTATGGTCGTATCTGCCCGATCGAAACGCCTGAAGGTACGAACATCGGTCTGATTTCGAGCCTCAGTATTTTCTCCAAGGTCGATGACTACGGCTTCCTGATCACTCCATACCGCGTGGTGAAAAACCGCAAGGTGCTGGAAGATGTCGAGTGGCTGCGTGCTGATCAGGAATCGCGAGTCTTCATCGCCCCCGCAGATACGCCGGTCAAAGATGGCGTGATCTCGGAAGATCGCGTGATGGCTCGATTCCATAATGACGTGGTCTGGATGCCGTCCGATGAAGTCGGCTACATCGACGTTGGCTCCTGTCAGATGGTCGGTGTGTCGGCCGGTTTGATTCCGTTCCTCGAACACGACGATGCTAACCGGGCACTGATGGGTTCCAACATGCAGCGGCAGGGCGTCCCCCTGTTGATTGCCGAGTCACCGCTGGTCGGTACCGGCCTGGAACAAGCTGTGGCGGAAAGTTCCGGGATGGTGTTGCGAGCCGAAAAGAGCGGCAAGATCACCTATGTCGATTCAACCTGCATCGAGCTCGATGGCAAGCGAACAGAGCTTCGCAAGTACACCGGACTGAACGAACGTACCTGCTTGAATCAGACACCTATCGTCAAGGTGGGTCAACGAGTCAAGAAGGGTGAAATCCTCGTCAATAGTGCTGCTACCTCGGCCGGGGAACTGGCGCTGGGGCGTAATGTGCTGGTGGCATTCATGTCGTTCGAAGGTTTCAACTTCGAAGATGCGATCATTCTTTCCGAACGCCTCGTGAAAGAAGACGTCTACACGTCGATCCACATCGACGAGTTTGATGTCGAAGTTCGTGAAACGAAGCTGGGACGTGAAGAGTTCACTCGTGATATTCCAAACGTCAGCGAAAAGGCTCTGCGAAACCTTGACGAAGGCGGGGTCGTTCAAATCGGAACCCGTGTTGAACCGGGTGACATCCTCGTCGGCAAGGTCTCTCCAAAGGCGAAGACAGAACTGACCCCTGAAGAAAAGCTGTTGCATGCGATCTTCGGTCGGGCCGGTGAAGATGTGAAGAACGAATCTCTGGAAGTCCCCAGTGGGACCGAAGGGATCGTGATTCACACCGAGAAGTTCTCGCGACGGATGAGTCTCTCGGAAACCGATCGCAAGAAGTTTGAAGCCGAATTGAAGAAGGCTGAAGACCTCGGCAATGCAAAGATTGCAGAAGCATTCCGCGAGTTCCTGAAAGAATTCGAGAAGGTTCTGGATCGTCGCGTGACCGATGCTGATGGTCGAGAACTGCGCAGCATCACCGACGACAAGTTCGTGGCGATGTATGCGGAAGATTTCCGCTCCAAACTGGAAGGCTTCGACATCCGCAGCCCGCAGAAGAAGGCTGATTGTCGCCGTGCCTTCAAAGAAGGCTGGGGAACCGTTGAAGAAGCGATTGATCAGCGTGATCGCCAGCTCAATACGATGAAGCGCGGGGACGAACTCCCAAGCGGTGTCTTGCAGATGGTGAAGGTCTATGTCGCCTCGAAGCGTCAGATTTCGGTCGGCGATAAAATGGCAGGTCGCCACGGTAACAAGGGGGTGATCTCCAAGGTTCTGCCGATCGAGGACATGCCGTTCCTCGCCGACGGAACTCCTGTGGATATCATCCTGAACCCGCTGGGCGTTCCGAGCCGTATGAACGTCGGTCAGATTCTCGAAACCCACCTCGGCTGGGCTGCCGCAAAGCTTGGCTTCAAGGTCCGCAGCCCCGTCTTCGACAGCCCCACGGAAGACGTCGTCAAGCAGTTACTGCGCGACGCCGGACTGCCGGACGATGGTAAGGCTCAGCTGTTCGATGGCCGTACGGGCGACAAGTTCGAGCAGAAGACAACCGTCGGATACATCTACATGCTCAAGCTGCACCACCTGGTCGAAGACAAGGTGCATGCACGAGCCACCGGTCCTTACTCGCTGATTACGCAACAACCGCTGGGTGGTAAAGCGCGATTCGGTGGTCAGCGATTCGGTGAAATGGAAGTGTGGGCACTGGAAGCTTATGGTGCCGCATTCATTCTCCAGGAATTGCTGACGGTGAAGAGCGACGACGTCGAAGGCCGTACAAAGATCTACGAATCGATGGTCAAGGGCGAAAACACACTGGAAGCGGGAACGCCAGCCAGCTTCGAAGTCTTGAACAACGAAATCCGGGGTCTGTGCCTGAACATGCAATTGGAAAAGACCTCAATCTGATTGAATCACTCTGCCCCACGCATTGGCGGGGGGTGGATGCAATCGGGCTGATCCCAGTTGCTGGCAGACAACCGGCGAAGACAACCTTGAAATACTGGCACCGGACAACGGTTGCCCTGACGAATCAATAAAGCAGACAGATCCTTATCCAGCGGGGGAGGAAATCACGTGAGTGTTGCCGAATCTTCATATGACCGCGTCAACGAGTACTCCGCGATCAAGATTGGCCTGGCCAGTCCGCACGACATTCGCAGTTGGTCGTTTGGTGAAGTCAAGAAGCCAGAAACCATCAATTACCGGACCTATCGTCCGGAACGAGACGGGTTGTTCTGTGAACGTATTTTCGGACCTGAAAAGGACTGGGAATGTGCGTGCGGAAAATACCGTGGGATGAAATACAAGGGGATGATCTGTGACCGCTGCGGGGTCAAGGTCACTCACAGTCGCGTTCGCCGCAAGCGAATGGGCCATATCGAACTGGCCGCACCTGTTGTTCACATCTGGTTCTTCAAGACAATGCCCAGCCGCCTGGGTGCCTTGCTGAACGTCAAGACGACATCGCTGGAAAAGGTCATCTACTTCCAGGACTACATCGTCCTTGATCCCGGTGATACTCCGCTGCGAAGCGGCCAGTTGCTGACCGAAGAAGAAGCCCGTCAGGCCCGTTCCAAGTATGGGGAAGGGACCTTCACGATCGAGATGGGTGCCGATGCAGTCAAGAAACTGCTCACCGGCCTGAATCTGATTCAGCTCTGCGATCAGTTGCGGGTCGAACTGCGCAAGACCAGCAGCCAGCAGAAGAAGAAAGAACTGATCAAGCGACTGAAGATCGCCGAAGCCCTGCGTGACAGCGAAAACCGTCCTGAATGGATGGTTCTCGACTGCATTCCGGTCATTCCACCAGATCTCCGTCCGCTGGTCCTGCTCGATTCGGGTAACTTTGCCACCAGCGACCTGAACGATCTGTATCGACGAATCATCAACCGAAACAACCGGTTGAAGAAGCTGGTCGATCTGAACGCTCCAGAAGTTATCGTTCGCAACGAAAAGCGAATGCTGCAGCAGTCTGTCGACGCTCTGTTCGACAACAATCGCTGCAAGCGACCAGTGCTCGGTTCGTCGAACCGGCCGCTGAAGTCACTGACCGACATGATCAAGGGCAAGCAGGGTCGTTTCCGTGAAAACCTGCTCGGTAAGCGAGTCGACTATTCGGCACGAAGCGTGATCGTCGTCGGTCCGACGTTGGAACTGCATCAGTGCGGTCTTCCCAAGAAGATTGCCCTGGAACTCTACCAGCCCTTCATCATCCGCCGCCTCAAGGAACTCGGCCATGCCGATACCATCAAGAGCGCCAAGCGAATGCTGGAACGCCGCGATGAAGAGGTGTGGGATATTCTCGAAGAAGTCATCCGTAACCATCCGGTGCTGCTGAACCGAGCTCCTACACTGCACCGAATGGGTATTCAGGCATTCGAGCCGACGCTGGTGGAAGGGAACGCTATCCGCCTGCATCCACTGGTCTGCAAGGGCTTCAACGCCGACTTCGACGGTGACCAGATGGCAGTCCACCTGCCGCTGTCGATCGAAGCTCAGGTCGAAGCAACCACGCTGATGATGTCGACGAACAACATCTTCAGTCCATCCAACGGTGCGCCGATCATCAGTCCGTCACAGGACATCGTGATGGGTTGTTACTACGTCACACTCAAGAAGCCAGGCCTCGTCGGCCACGGCATGAAGTTCTCGTGTCTGCAGGAAGTCCATACCGCATTCCTGCAAGGGAAGGTTGCCCTGCACGCCACAATCCATGTCCGTCTGCCGAAGGGCAAACGCGTCAAGGGGGATGGTGCGGAAGGATTCTCGTCCGGCGGCCTGATTGAAACCAGCGTTGGCCGCGTCATGTTCAACGACTTCCTGCCAGACAAGATGGCGTTCTACAACCAGTCGATGAAGAACCGCGATCTGGCGAACGTGATCTCGGACTGTTACCTGGAACTCGGACGACGCCACACCATTCGTCTGCTCGACAAGATGAAGGAGTGCGGTTTCCGCGAGTCCACCCGCAGCGGTCTGTCTTTCGCAACCAGCGACCTGAAGACGCCAAGCAACAAGGAAAAGGTGCTGGCCGACGCAGAAGCCAACGTGCTGAAGCGACAGAAGCTGTATGAGAAGGGGATCATTACCGCCCAGGAACGTTACAACGAAGTTCTGGACATCTGGACTCACGCCAGCGAAGAAATTCGAGGCGAGATGATGGAAGCGTTCAAGAACGACGTCCGCGATGGCGGTGCCTATGTGAACCCGATCTTCCTGATGGCAGACTCTGGGGCACGCGGTGGTCAGGAACAGATCCGACAGCTGGCCGGTATGCGTGGTCTGATGGCTAAGCCAAGCGGCGAAATCATCGAAACGCCCATTAAGGCAAACTTCCGTGAAGGGCTGACCGTTCTCGAATACTTCAGTTCGACACACGGTGCCCGTAAGGGACTGGCCGATACCGCACTGAAGACCGCAGACTCGGGTTACCTGACCCGTAAGCTGGCGGACATCTGTCAGAACAACGTCATCACGACCCACGACTGCAAAACCACCAAGGGGATCACCCGCGGGGTCGTCTATCGTGGTGAAAAGGTCGAAGTCAGCCTGGCCGACGCCATTCGTGGTCGTGTCAGTCGTTCGAACATTGTGAATCCGATCACCGATGAGATCATTGTTCGTGAAAACGAGATGATCACGGTGGAAACGGCTCGCAAGATCGAAGCGATGGGACTGGAGAAGATCCAGGTCCGCAGCCCGATGACGTGCGAAGCCGACCTGGGGATCTGCCGCCTGTGTTACGGGATGGACTTGTCCACCGGTGCACTGGTGGAAGAAGGCCTGGCGGCAGGGATCATCGCCGCGCAGAGCATCGGGGAACCCGGTACTCAGCTGACGATGCGTACGTTCCACATCGGTGGTGCGGCATCCCGCGACGTCGAAGAAAACGAAATCAAGGCTCGTCGTGCTGGACGTGTGAAGTTCGCACGGATTCGCAGCGTTGTGAACTCCGAAGGTTGGGGCGTGGTGCTGGGCCGTAACGGCGAAGTCACCATCCTCGATAATAAGGAACGTGAACTCGAAAAGTACACGATTCCGAACGGGGCAGTACTGGCCGTTGCCGAAAACGATCTGGTCGAAGCGGGACAGGTCATCTGTACCTGGGACCCTCACTCAGTGCCGATCCTTTGCGAAGTTGGTGGTCGCGTCCGGTTCGAAGACCTGGTCGAAGGCCAGTCCGTTCGTTCCGAAATGGACCCGAACGGCAACATGCGACGAACGGTTATCGAACATAAGGGCGATCTGCATCCGCAGGTCATCCTGGAAGACACGACCGGCAAGATCCTGGACTTCTACTACCTGCCTGAACGTGCAAGTATCGAAGTTTCGGAAGGACAGGTCATTACGGCAGGCTCGGTGCTGGCCAAGAACCCACGTGAATCGACAGGGACGCAGGACATCACCGGCGGTCTGCCTCGAGTCACCGAATTGTTCGAAGCCCGTAAGCCAAAAGAACCGGCCGTTATCGCGGAAATCGATGGGGAAGTGGAACTGGTTGCCGAGCGTAAGCGAGGCAAGCGAGTCATCATCGTCCGCGGTGCCGATGGTACTGAAGTCGAGCACATCATTCCTCACGGTAAGCAACTGCTGGCTCACGCCAAGGAACAGGTGCGAGCCGGTGACGCACTCGTCCGAGGTCCTCTGGTTCCGCACGACATCCTGCGTGTCAGCGGGGAAGAAGCCGTTGAACAGTACCTGCTGCACGAAATCCAGACCGTGTACCGCTCACAGCGCGTGGTGATCGACGATAAGCACATTGAAATCGTCGTTTCTCAGATGCTGCGTAAGGTGAAGGTCGAAGATGTTGGCGATACAACCCTGTTGCCAGGCGTGCTGATCGACCGGTTTGAATTCCGCCGTATCAATCGCCAGTTGCAGGACAGCGTCCGGATCGTCGAACCGGGTGATTCCGAATTCCACGAAAACGACGTTGTGGTTGCATCGACGGTGGAACAGGTGAACCGTGAAATCGAAGCATCGGGTGGCAAGCCGATCAAGACGGCCAAGGCCCGACCTGCGACTGCAAGCACCCAGTTGCTGGGGATCACGAAGGCGGCCGTCCAGAGCGAAAGCTTTATCTCGGCAGCCAGCTTCCAGGAAACGACAAAGGTGTTGACCGAAGCCGCGATCGCGGGCAAGATCGACAACCTGGTCGGCCTGAAAGAAAACGTCATCCTCGGTCACCTGATTCCTGCTGGAACGGGATTCAGCGTACATCGTCAGTCGGAAGTGAAGATCAAGCCAGAAGCCCTGGCCGAAATCTACGCCGAACGTGATCGCATCCTGGCCGCCCGAGCCAACCTGCTGAACGAACCCGGACTCAGCAATAAAGACAACGACTGACCATACGTCTAAGTTCCAAAAGGACGGGCAGAAATGCCCGTCCTTTTTTTGTGGACAATTGGTGAGGACCTGATCGCATCCAATAGGTCCCGATTCCTGCTGCGTTGGCCAGATTTGAAACAAATCACTCGACGGACGGTGGCGAGAGTGGTATACGTCGAGTTGCTCAACTAGATCGCATCTCACTTAAGTGTGGCGTCCCGCGGGCATCAAACGACAGCGTCTAACCCATGTTTCGACGCGACACGGAAGTGCGACACGCACTAAGGTCCACGAGGGGAGTTAATACCAATGTCGACACGCGAAGTTCTTCTGCAGGAGGCTCTTCTATTGTCGCCTGGAGATCGGGCGTTACTCGTAGACGCACTGGAAGAGAGTCTCAATCACGGCGAATTCGCTACACCTGAAATTGCCGCCGCGTGGTCGGAAGAAATAGACCGTCGACTGGCTGCATACCAACGCGGTGAAACGAAGTCGCTGACGGTCGATCAAGCTTTGGATCACATCCGGCACTCACTGGAGGATCGTCGTACAGGACGGACGACACCGTGATTGTTCGTCTGTTGTCTGAAGCGGTCGAAGAGGCCAATGATGCCGCGTTGTGGTATGGCAATCGGCGCCACGGTCTCGGTGACGAGTTTCTCGCCGATCTGCAATTCGCGCTGGGAGCAATCGCGGAGTGGCCGCGCGGGATGCCTGTGCTGGAGCGCTACTCAGGTTCACATGACATCCGACGTTACATCCTCCGGAGATTTCCCTACATCGTAGTCTTCACACACGACACGGAAGAGTGCCTGGTCGTCGCCGTGGCGCACACCCGTCGGCGTCCATTCTATTGGCAGGGCCGTTTGATGTGACATCGCCAGCGATCGGTGAGGAACAAACATACTAAAATGAACTGGCCCGATGTTTTTAGGTGTGAACCTGTGCGAGGCGCAACGATTGAACAGTTGCATGTGTTCATGGAGCGTGTGTTCCCCCCTCTGCCCCCTCAGGAAAATTAAGGAGCTATCCGATCATCATGAAGGAAGCATTGTGACCTCCGGCGTGAAGCACGTCGCAATGAGTGACCTGATGTATCGTCGCACTCCTGCTTGAACACTGATGTGTGCAGATTTGTATCGGACACGGAGTTCACCGAAGACACGGGTGAATTCAACGCAAATGCTTTCGGGTGAGGATTGTAATTGCCCATGAAGTTCACCATTCCAAAACGAAAAACTCCCCATGAAATTAATCTCGGGGAGTCATCGTACATTGTTGAAATCGCGGCGTAATTACAGGATTGCCGAAGGTGGGACTCGAAACCACACGTCGTTTGGAGTCTCGTGATTTTGAGCCGAGAAACGGAAGCGATTCAAGTGCCTGAGAACTTCAATAGCTGGCGACGAAAAGCAGGCTTCATCACTCTACTATTGGCCATAATATTCATGGGAGGTTGGCTTCGGAGTAAAGTCGTTGAAGATGGCGTTCGACTTTCGATGCCAGGAGGGATTGATTTGTATGTCACTTCGTTTGCAGGCAAGTTCCATATGACGTTCAATCAGCGGCAGCATGATTGGAACGAGCGGTTTCATTGGCACGAAGAGCCAATAAATGAACGCCCAGCATATTTCGCTCAAAAAGGACTGGACTGGGTTCGGCCGCCGATTCCGTATTGGCTGATTGTCTCTCCCCTGACCATTCTCTCTGCTTACCTGATTCTCTGGCCAGCAAACCGTAAGACAGCAATGCCACCACAAAGCTCGATAACCCCCACTTCAGATCTTCAGGCTTCGCCTTCCACGGAACGCGGCGGCGATTGTTGAAGTGCTTACGCAGATTTCGGTGCAAACACCGTTGTCAGAGTGTCGCGACTCCCTGGATGATATCTTCAGGAAGTAATCGCAAAAGCTTGAGAACAAGCGTTTTAGAGAGATGCCGAAGGTGGGACTCGAACCCACACGTCCTTTGGGGACACTGGATTTTGAGTCCAGCGCGTCTGCCAGTTCCGCCACTTCGGCTTGCTGTCGGGGAGGAATTGCCCCCCGTTGGGCTCAGCATCATGGAGACTGATGCCCGTTCCGTCAAGCCTCTCCGAGTTCCTTTGAGCGTTCTGTCGCGGACTGGACGGCGTCCATCAGAATTCCCCGCATTCCCCCTCGTTCCAGGGCATGCAGGCCGGCAATCGTCGTCCCACCCGGACTGGTCACCGCATCCTTGAGCTGACCGGGGTGCTGACCGGTGCTCAACACCATTTGTGCTGCCCCCAACAGGGTTTGCGCTGCGAGCCTGGTCGCGACATCACGCGGCAATCCCATCCGGACCCCACCGTCGCTCAGCCCCTCGATGAACTGATAAACGTAAGCCGGGCCACTCCCGGAAAGACCGGTGACGGCATCCAGCAGCTTTTCCGGAACTTCCATCGCCAGACCGACTGTCGACAGCAGACCCTGAACCAGTTTCCCATCCTCAGCCGTCGCCGCTTCTCCGCGTGAGAAAGCACTCGCTCCCGCTCCCACTAGAGCTGGCGTGTTTGGCATCACACGGATCAGCCGGGACGAACCCAGGCCTGCCGACAACTTTGCCAAGGAAATCCCGGCAGCGATAGAAACCACCAGATGCTGACTGGTAATCCCCGGCTTCAGTTCGGCCAGGACCCCGGCAATCTGCTGCGGTTTGACTGCCAGGAAAATGAGTGAACTCTGTGCAAGAACCGTGGCCGCACCTGCCACGACGGAACCGCCCGTTTGCGACGCGAACCGGTTCGCAGCGTCGGCACTGACATCGCAGGCTACCAGGCGATCAGGAGTGATCGACTTCGCCTGAATGAATCCGCGCCCTAAGGCTGTCGCCATCTGGCCAGCGCCAATAAACCCAATCCGCACGTCTGATGCATCCACAGTAAGTCTCAATCGAAGAGCAAGAGTCAAAAAACAGGTCGTCGGTCAATGTGACGGCGGCATTCTACACGCGCCGGCCGCGAAAAGAATCTCTGGAGCGGGGCTCTGATAACACGAGTTCGTCGCAGGATAGCCAGCGTCAGAGCAACTCCTGAATCACCGTCCCACCATCGAGGACCCGCATTTCCGCTCGAGCCTGTGTGTCGACCCCTGCGAGTTCCGCGATCGTGGTCCCGACCATTTTCGGAGTGATCGCCGTTGTGACAGGATCCTCCGCATAGCGATCGCTGGTCCCGATGACGCGCCCCGGCTGAACGCCTCCTCCCGACCAGAGTGAAAAATAGCAGCGACTCCAGTGGTCTCGTGCGGCCCGTGAGTTAATGCGGGGTGTTCGTCCAAACTCACCCATCGCAACGACCAGTGTCGAATCAAGCAGGCCGCGTGTCCGCAGGTCGTCCAGTAAAGCCGAAAAGGCCCGGTCGAAAATCGGGCAATGCGTATCCTGCAGCAGTTCGAAGTTATAGATGTGAGTATCCCAGCCGAAGTCACAGTTCGGCGTGATCGACTCCACGTACTCACTCCAGTTCACCTGGACATAGGGAACCCCGGCTTCAACGAGTCGCCGCGACAACAGGCAGCTTTGACCAAACGTCGTGTGACCATAGGCTTCGCGCGTCGCCTGACGTTCCTGAGTTAAGTCGAAGGCCGCTCGCGACTGGGGACTGGTGATCAGGCCATAGGCCCGCTGATAGGTCCGATCCCAGGAAGCGAACCCCGCATCGTCCAGTCGCGTCAAAGCACCATCCAGGCTGGCGCGAACTCGGTTGCGATCATGAATCCGGTTAGGATTCAGTCCGTCAAGCAGGTTGAGCGACGGGATCTCGACATGACCTTCGTCCGAACAGCTGACCATGAAGGGATCGGCCGCCTTACCAAATTTGCCGCCGCCATACCCCTCGATCTTCCGGACGACATCTTTGGGGATTCCCCGTCCGACCATGACGAACGGTGGAAGTGAGTTCTTGTGACCGCGATGCTTCCCAACGATGGAGCCAAAGTTCGGCTGGACCGGTTCCGGTCGTTCTTCAAACCCCGTCAGACCGACCGTCCCGGCATCAGGATGGCCCGGTTGAGTCGTCACATGTGAACGAATCAGCGAGAACTGGTCGCTCCGTTCGGCGAGTTTTGGCAGGAGTTCGGTGAACTGGACTCCTGCAGTCTTCGTCGCGATTGGTGCAAACGGCCCGCGGTATTCCGATGGAGCTGCCGGCTTGGGATCGAACGTATCGATGTGACTTGGAGCTCCCCACAGCCAGACAAAGATGACAGACTTTGCCCTGGCGGGATCAGCCGCATGCAGAATCCGTCCCTGTCCCAGCGCCAGAGCCGCAGGAACCGCGGCCCCGATCTGAAGAAATGATCGACGACCGATTCCCGCACAGGTCTTCGCACGAAATGAACCGATGTCGAACATGCACTTACCTTTGCCGTGAGGACCTTCTGTAATTACGGAGGAGTCACCACATCAATCCGCAGATTGGAGAGCTCGCAGCTATCTGTCGTTCCCAATTCTTTCAGCAGTATCTGCGAAATGACGAGCGAATTCGACCCTGATTTGATCGCCTGTGCCGGAAGTTGAAAACGAATGCTCGCCGGGCGAGAGACTGGTGCCCGGTCATTGATCCAGCGATTCAAGTCACCCGCAGGCTGATTATTGAGATCAAGTTTCGTAATGAGCTTTCCTGCTCGCAATTCTTTGAGGTACGGGCTGGCCAGCGGCGTGCTGGGCCCCGACGGTTCCAATTCAACTACGTCCAGCGACAACCAGAATTCTGCCCGCTCGGGGACGGGCTCGGGAAGCGCGAACTCAATGGTCCAGTCCGTTCCGTCTGGAACCGGGCGTTGGAGGTCGAGGCGGATTGATTCCCCCAAATGACGGTGCCGGGCGTCCGCAATTATTGTCTGGCCGTAGAATATGGGTTCGACATTGGCGATATCCTTCCAGTCAGCGGCCAGTTCCCCCAGCCAAGGATGAACGAAGACCAGCAGATCTCGATCTGCTGCAGTGATCGTCCCCTGAAGCTGATCAACCTGCATGCCCGGCCGGTCAGCGGTCGGCTGAAAACGAATCTGACTGCAAAGTCCGCGTGGCCCGAGAGGAGCGGAAACAGGCCGGTCTGACTGACAGAAAGCGAGTCGCTCGACGTCACTCCATCCGACAGTTCGATCGCCCGCAGCAGTCGCCAGCACAACATCTGTGGCAGTGACCTGTTTAACTCGCCCGAACCAGTCTTCGCCATTGCGTAACGCAACGCAATCGTCCTGAGTCGATGGACGAATCTCACGAGGAATGCTGAGGACATTGGTTTGACAGACGAGCAAATCGTCTATCAAGGCAGAGGCGTTGGAGGAAACGGTCAATGCACGCAGTGGACCAGGTGCAGACGCGGTCGAGAGCAGCAGAGATTCATCAACGGCAAACAGAGTCCGATCCTGTTGAAGAATTGCAGTCAGGCAATGCCAGCCAGGATTAAGCTTGACTGGCTGTTCGTTGACGATATCTGTCTGCGCACCTCGTACGCTTGCTCGTCCGTGGGCGGAGTGAAACGCCCATCTGGGATGGGCATTCCCCACCTCAAATTCGAAATCTATCTGCAGAGCAGCAGCTTCTTCTTGAGGTGTGGATTCGCCCTGTAAAACATCTGAAGCCGGCTGATCGATGCGAAACCAGGCTTGTACTCGGGACGAATTAAGCCCTTGAGGAAATCGATAGGCGAGGGGCGGCATCTGGGCCGAACATCTCAGACTGCGGCGTCCACTGGCCGATTGGGTGTTATCAATACGGACAGGTTCAACGTCCGGCTTTACGGCCACGGGAGTGGTCTTCGTTTCGACCGGCAGCGATTCTTCGAACGATTCATACAGGATGACCGACTCCCCTGAGGGGGCGCTGATCGTGGCAATTGCTGTTCGAGGAACAACAGCGACTTGACCACTTCGTGTTCTTACCGAGACCTGATCCCCGTCCCAATGAACAATTTCGGCGGTGATTCGGTCACCGCCGAGAAACACGATTTGTCGCACGGGAGCATACGATCGAGTCAACCGGGGCCGTCGCGTGAATTGGATCGGTGTCAACAAGTTCGAAAGCCATCGTCGCTCAAGCGGCAGCGCGAACTGTTCGGCCGCAAACTGCATGGGGGATGTAAAAGGAATCTGCGGTCCGCGAACGGGATGGTCCGATTTTCGAGACCGAACAGCGTCCGCTCGGTCCGCACCAGCACGTACCGACATCGCGATGCCAAGCATCACGACACCGCAAACGCACCCAGCGGCCAGCAAACGCTGCTTCCCCACACGACCCCTTTTCCGCTATTCGTTGCAGCCTCTCGTCGCAACGCAGTTTGCGGCATCACTGGTCTGGTTTCAACTCCGTGGGACCAGCACCAATGTTGTCGAGAATTCGACCAGGCGAGTTACGTCGCGGCTTCCAGAGAATCAAATAAGCAGAGAGAAGGGGGCCATAGCGGAGAGTGTTCCGCTGGAGGAGAAACTGAGTGCGTTGGGACTCGAACCCAAGACCTACGGATTAAAAGTCCGTTGCTCTACCGACTGAGCTACGCACTCGAAGCCTGCGTTTTGCAGGATTGCTACGCAATTGCGAAAAGTTTGCAGCAAGTCATGGACTGACCTGATGTTTGTCACCTTCCGAACTGCTGAGGGAGATTCCCCCCGTTTTTTGCGGAGGCGAAGTATCTTTCCGAGCGAGACAGATTGCAAGTCGGAGGGCATTCTTTCGTGACCTCCATCTTTGATTCGTGCTGTCTGTGACCGTTTCATGCCGGATTTTAGTCACATCGCCTCTTTTTTCACCCGAAAGGTGATCTTCCCACAAAAACAGCCGCAAGGTATTACAAGAAAAACAGTTACAACCACACAGCAGTTTGGGGGTCGAAAAGCATTTGATTGACATTGGGGATCGGAGATCGGTATATTCCGATGGAACTGATCGGCGGTAGCCGATGTTTATGTCAGACTGAGGTGCACTGGATCCTGACTGACTTCGGTTGGGGCCGATTTCGCTGTATGTCTGCAAAACTCCGTGGTCCATCCTTTGGAGACTGATCGATGCTGGTGATCCCTGGCCAATACGGTAAAGACACGTGCGACGGGTTCAGTCGTCGAGCATTGCTGCAAGTGGGTGGCGCGGCACTCGCCGGTCTCTCTCTGCCTAACCTTCTTCGCAATGAAAAATTGCACGCCGCCGAAGATGATCGCTACGGTGGAGCAGGGTTTGGCAAAGCCAAGCATGTGATCCTCGTTTATCTCCAGGGTGGGCCCAGTCACCTGGATCTGTGGGATCCCAAGCCGGATGTTCCCGACAATGTCCGCAGTGTGTTCAAGCCGATCGACACCAAACTGCCGGGTGTTCAGTTCAGCGAACTGCTCCCCAAGCTGGCTCAGGTGATCGACAAGACGACGCTGCTGCGAGCCGTCAGCTATACACCGAATGGTCTGTTCAATCACACCGCAGCTATCTATCAGATGATGACTGGCTACACGGCCGACAAGGTCAGTCCTTCCGGCCAGTTGGAACCACCAAGTCCCAAGGACTTCCCGAACTGGGGTTGCCATGTGATCAAGGCCAAGCCGCCTGAAGTCCCAATGCTGCCTTACGTCATGATGCCACGCCCGCTGCAGGAGAGTGGTGTGATCGGCAAGGGAGGAACCGCCGGCTTCATGGGCCGGGCGTTTGATCCGTATACCCTGTATCCCGTCGGCGACGACATGGATATGACCAAGATGGATCGGATCAAGGTCGACGACCTGCAACTGCGGGCCGAAGTTCCTCAGGATCGCATGGCTCGCCGGGCTCAACTCCGCGAAACCGTTAATGCCGGTCTGAATGATCTCGACAAGGCAGTTGGCAAGTACGCCCTGGACGAGTACTACGGCAAAGCTCTTTCGCTGGTTCTGTCAGGCAAGGCTCGTGAAGCGTTTAACCTCGGGGCCGAGTCGAAAGAGATGCGAGAAAAGTACGGCAACAACACATTTGGTCAAAGCTGCCTGCTCGCTCGACGTCTGATCGAAGCGGGGACTCGCGTGGTCCAGGTCAACTGGCCAAAGGTCGCCAACAGCGACAACCATTCATTTGACGTTCACGTCGGCCTGTCGGGCCGCATGAAAAACCAGTCCGGCCCGATGCTCGATGCCGGCCTGTCCGGCCTGATCTCGGACCTTGACGATCGCGGCCTGCTCAAAGACACGCTGGTCCTGGCTGTTGGTGAGTTTGGACGCAGTCCAAAACGAGGGGTCAGTACCTCGGGTAACGGAAACAGCGACGACGGTCGAGATCACTGGCCATACTGTTATACCGGCCTGATCGCAGGTGCGGGGGTGAAACGCGGACTCGTCTGGGGTAAGTCGGATCAGACCGCTTCGGCTCCTGTTGAAAATCCCGTTCATCCGATCGAATTGCTGGCGACGATCTACCACAGCGTCGGTATGAACCCACGTCGCACCGTCTACAACCATCTCAATCAACCTCGTGAGATGGTCAGTGCCGATGCGGTAACCGGGATCTTGTCGTAACGATACGCCCGGTCGTCAACTGGCGTCCAGGGCATTGCGAAGACCCTTGAGTCCCGGCAATCCGGCTAGAGACTAATAAATGTTCAAGCCCGGTACTGAAAAGTGCCGGGCTTGGCCTGCCTTGGGAGAGTGTGAACGTGCTTGACCTGCTGACGAATTCACATCGACTTTGTGACGGGATCTCGCGGCGAAACATGCTGCGTGTCGGTGCTCTTGGCGTTGGTGGTCTTTCGATGGCCGATCTGTTTCGGCTGCAGACCCAAGCGGCGGAAACGTCAGAGTACCGAACGACTCCGTCACGCAAGTCAGTGATTCTGCTGTGGCAGAACGGCGGGCCATCGCACCTGGAAACGTACGATCTGAAACCAAACGCGGTTCGTGAAGTCCGCGGGCCATTCTCGCCGATCAAAACCAATGTCCCTGGCATCGATATCTGCGAACTGCTGCCGATGCACGCAAAGATCGCCGACAAGTTCTCGTTGATCCGATCCTGCTCACACAACTACGCCGGCCATAACGACGGGATTCCCGTCATGATGAGCGGTTATCCCAACTGGGATGAGTCCCGGAACGAGTCCGTACATCCTGAAATCGGGGCGGTTGTCAGTCGCGCGTTTGGTCAGTGTCGAGGTGGCGTCTCTGTTGCGTGCGGCATGGGAGCGACTCATTACAGCTATGTCCCCACGACGGCAACCGGCTACTGGAGCAACATGTACCGTCCTCCGACGGTCAGCGAAAAGGGATTGCTGAACGCCACGGCAACTGTTGATGGACGTCGCCTGGATGATCGCCAGCACCTGCTCGGTCAAGTCGATCGCCTTCGTTCGGACCTCGACAAAGGTGTTATGAGTTCCCTGGACGCCTTCAATCGCCAGGCCTTTGAAATCATTGCGGGTGATCGGGCACGAGCGGCGTTTGATCTGTCACTGGAAGATCCACGAACGCGTGCACGCTATGGTGAGGGATGGGCTCAGCAGGCATTGCTGGCACGTCGACTCGTGGAAGCGGGTGTCAGTTTTGTCACCGTCGGAGTTCCCGGTGGGAATGAAATCTATAACTGGGACGATCATGCGGTGAACGGTGACCTCCCCACGGCGATGCGAGAACGCCTTCCCGGCCTTGATCAAGCTGTCACCGCGTTGATCGAAGATATCTATCAGCGTGGACTGAAAGAAGATGTGATGGTGATTGTCTCGGGAGAATTCGGTCGGACACCACGCGGCAATGAGCAGAAGGGGAGCCGCGACGGCAAGATCAACTGGGGTCGCGACCACTGGCCGCAGGCCATGTCGATCCTGGTTTCCGGCGGCGGAAAGCGGATGGGACAGGTAATCGGTGCGACCAATTCCAAGGGCGAACATCCGATTCAGCGTGAGTTGACGCCACAGAATTTCCGTTCGATGATCTTCCAGCATCTGGGGATCGATTACCGTCAGACATACGTCGATCAGGCGGGTCGCCCGATCCAGATCTCGTATGGTGATCATATTCCTGAATTGGCGTAGAGCCATTGGATACTCGGGGATTTCTCCGCAACCCTTCAGCCCAAACCTATTGTTGAATACCGTGTTAAAAACCACGTCATCAGCCGGAACGCGCTAGCGTCCGATTTGCCTTTTGCTCCGAGTTCGCACGTCTCTTTTTGCCCCTGTCCGGATATCGCGTGAGAATCTTCGTTTCTGAATTCATCACCAGCGGGGCCTTGAGCGGCGAATTGCTGCCGATGTCGCTGCTGCGTGAGGGGGAAGCGATGTGCTCCGCAATTGTCGCGGACCTGGCTACACTCCCCGATGTCAGCGTCGTCACAACTCGCGACCGGCGACTGACGGTTCCCGCACAGTGGGCAGATCAGAAGGTCGCGTATGAATCAGTAGAGTCGGTAGCAGAGGAAAATGCAGCTTTTGACCGACTGGTGAACGACTGTGAATTCACTCTGGTCATCGCTCCCGAGACAAACGGCGTACTGGCCAACCGAGTCCAAAGGGTCGGCCAGCAGGGGCGCGAGGCTTTGAATTGCCATCCCGAGGCCATTCGTCTCTGCGGAGACAAGCTGAAGCTGGCTCAGCATTTCACGTCGGTCAACATTCCGACGATTCGTACATGTCCCGCTGACCTTGGTGGTGAACCGTGGGAACTGCTGAATGATCGCTGCGTTCTGAAACCACGCGATGGAGCGGGGTCCTGGTTGACATTTGGGATTCCCTATCGTGATTCGGCGGCATGGCAGGCGGCCGCGAATGAAGTGGCTTGCAATGGAATGGCGGATCAAATGATCGTTCAGCCATGGATCTCGGGACGAGCATTATCGGTTGGTTGCCTCTGCCATGCGTCAGGTCAGATCGAAATCTTGCCGATTGCCTGTCAGCGGTTGTCTGGTAATCGCTTTGAATATCGCGGTGGCGAAATCCCGGCAAACATATCGCAGAAGGCACGGGACCAGATTGAAGCACTCGTGACGCAAGCCTGCGAATCGATCCCTGGCCTGCGAGGTTATATCGGGATCGACCTGCTTCTTCCTGATGTTGAGCTAACGGAAGCCCTGATCGTTGAAATCAATCCGAGACTGACGACATCGTATGTCGGGTATCGTCAGGCCTGTCATTCAAACCTTGCATCGCGGATAATCGATCAGGAAGATTGGTCAACGCGCCTGACATGGAAGCCTGCAAAAATCGTGTTTCAGGCGGATGGAAGCCACGTTTAAAGGGAGTCTCCCGTGACGGATCGCTTTGCCTCAATCGAAGACGTTCGTGCTGCTGCGGATGTGATCCGTCAGCATGTCAGCCCGGCTCCGTTGATCCGTTCGTATGCTCTGGAACGGGAGTTGAAACTGGCGCCGAATCGCCGAGTCTGGATCAAGGACTATGGCTGGACTCCAGTCGGTTCGTTCAAGCTGCTTGGGGCATTGAACTGGATGAGTCACAACTTGGAGCAAGTCGGTGATCGCCCCGTCGTAGCCCATTCGTCCGGAAATTTTGCATCGGGAATTTCGTTTGCGGGGATGCGGTTTGGTAAGCGTGTGATCGTCGTGATGCCAGATACGGCACCCAAAGTGAAATTCGAATTGACCCGTTCGTTCGGGGCAGAAATCCGCACGTACAACATCGCTCGAGATCACGAAACGGGCGAACGTGACAAGCTGGCCAAGGAGATCGCCGAAGGAGAACGAGCGGTACAGGCCTCGCCCTACAACGACTTGCATGTGATTGCCGGGAACGGGGTCGGGGGGCTGGAAATCGTTGAAGAACTAAAGCGATCAGGGCGCCACGCATCTCATTTTTTCTGTCAGGTCAGCGGTGGAGGAATCATGGCTGGCCACGCATTGGCGATCGCTGACGGCTTTCCTGCAGCAAAGATCATTGGGATCGAACCAGCAGGGGCGGATGACTTCCGTCAATCGCTGGAAGCTGGCCACCGCATCCGTGTGGAGCGTCCCGTCAGTATTTGTGATGGCCTGTTGTCGTATGATGTTGGAGAGCAGAACTGGCCAATCATGCAAAAGCTGGTCTCAAGCGTCATTGCTGTTCCCGACGACACTACGCGTGAAGCGATGCGGTGGCTTTACGATCGCCATGGTTTGCGGACTGAACCGTCTGGAGCGATCGCCACGGCAGCCGTACTGAGCGGGTCAGCGACTCTTGATGGCGACGGAGATGTGGTGATCGTGCTGAGCGGGCGCAATGTTGACGAGCCGCAATTTCGGAAATGGATCGCTGAAGAATAGATTTCCTGAATCCCGAGGCTTGAGATCGTCATGGTTCCGCGAACCAACGCCTCTTGATCGACAGACGTCTCGTGCGTGTCGCACTTCCGTGTCGCGTCGAAACATGGGGTAGCGTCCCACGTCACCGCGCCAGGAGTACCAACTCGACGTTGAATACGATGCACCCATCAGCCGGAACGTGCTAGCGTCCGGTTTCGGTATGCTGCAAAATGTCGTCAGTTGAAACCGGACGCTAGCGCGTTCCGGCTGATGGGTGCACGTTGGTCATCGGCTTTTC
>CAZSTW010000003.1:0-104978 GCA_964609845.1 uncultured Planctomycetaceae bacterium
GCTAGCGCGTGCCGGCTGATCGATGTCTCGAAATTCATACCCGGCTGGCGGTAGCAACTGGCAAGTACAGAGAAAAAGATGTGGGTAACTTTGACTCCATCCTACTTTGTGACGAACTCGCCTCGAACCAGGAGTCCAGCACGACTGGGTGACAACGGGGTAACTTCGAATAACCAGCGACCATCAGCCGGAACGCGCTAGCGTCCGGTTCCGATGACAACTGGCGATAAATATCTCCAGAAACCCCTGCGGAAATCGATCTGCAAGATTCGTGTTTCTGCCAGCCGAACACGGGTTTCCTCACGCAGGATCAGATCGAATAATGGACACGCTGCGAAAATCGTCTCGGCACGGGCTTCGCAGCATGGTAAAGTCGGTACACGGGCAGCGCTGCACTTGAGGTACGTCCTGATCGATCGAACTCTTGCGGGCAGGGATGCAAATGTCCATTTCCACAGCACGCACGCTTCCGCCGGAACTTCGCGACATCCAGTTACGCACCGAGGAACTGGGACGCAGTTACGGTCTGGATTTCTTTGAGACCATCTTCGAGGTTCTCGACCTGGAAGAACTCTGCATGTTCGCCGCTTACGGCGGGTTTCCGGTTCGCTATCCCCACTGGAGGTTCGGGGCTGAATACGACGAACTGATCAAAACGCACATGTACGGCCTGCAGCGGATCTACGAGATGGTGATCAATAACGATCCCTGCTATGCCTACCTGCTGAACACGAACGAAATGGTTGACCAGAAACTGGTGATCGCTCACGTGTACGGCCATTGCGACTTCTTCAAGAACAATGCCTGGTTTGGTCAGACCAACCGGAAAATGCTCGACCAGATGGCAAACCATGCCACACGGATCAGCCGATATATCGACCGGTACGGTTTTGAAAAGGTAGAAGAATTCATCGATGCCTGCCTGTCGCTGGAAGACCTGATCGATACGCATTCGATGCACGTCAAGCGGGCTCCCGATGTCGAACCGGTCCCGCATGCAGCCCTGCTGCGCGAGGATGATTACGAATACCTGAATGGAGCCAACCGGTTTCCGTCCAAAGGGTACATGGATTCATTCATCAATCCGCCAGAAGTTCTGGAACAGGAAGCGCGCGACAAACGGCAGAAAGAGGACGAGAAAGAAAAGAAGCGATCATTCCCCGACGAACCGCAGCGAGATGTCCTGCTGTTCCTGCTGGAACACGCCCCCTTGCGTGACTGGCAACATGACATCCTGGCGATCATTCGAGACGAAGCTTATTACTTCGCTCCGCAGGGCCAGACCAAAATCATGAACGAAGGCTGGGCCAGTTACTGGCACACATTCCTGATGACTCGCCATGGCCTGACCGATGCCGAAGTGATCGACTACGCGGACCATCACAGTGGAACCGTGATGATGACGCCTCAGCGGATCAATCCCTATAAAATCGGCATCGAGTTGTTTCGTGATATTGAAGAACGCTGGAACCGTGGTCAGTTCGGAAGCGAATGGGAAGAATGCGACAACTGGCAGGTTCGTCAGCATTGGGACAAGCAATTGGGTCTGGGTCGCAAGAAGATTTTCGAAGTGCGCCAAAGTCACAACGACGTGACATTCATCGACACGTTTCTGACTCCCGAATTCTGTGCCCGACACAAGATGTTTTCGTTTGCGTACAACGAAAGTACAGAAAACTACGAGATCGCCTCGCGCGAGTTTGCAAAGGTCAAGCAGCAACTGTTGAACAGCCTGACGAATCACGGCCGACCGTTCATTTATGTTGTTGACGCCAACTACCGCAATCGCGGCGAACTTTATCTGCAGCACAGGTTCCAGGGGATCGAACTGAAACAGGACTACGCTCGCGATTCACTGCTGAATCTGCATAAGCTGTGGGCTCGGCCGGTCCATATCGAAACGGTTGTGGATGAACGTCCGTCGATTATTTCGTATGACGGTTCCACACACAGCACCCGGGAAAAATGAACGATGGAAAAACCTGCTGAGTCCCAGCCGGACTCAATTCCGACGCACCCTCACCGAACACGTCCGCGATTGGCTTTTGTCTGCGCATTAGCAGGATGTATCGGCTGGTGCATCACTTTCATGTGTCTGGGGGATGCGTTTGCTGGTGAGCGTCTGGCTGGTTTCTTCAACGCCTTGTTTAATGTTTTGGTTATCGTTGTGGTGGGTGGAATCAGTACGATGCTTTCTTCAGCAGGTCTGCTGCTGACACGACAACACCCGGGGATTCGTCGTCCTGTACTGGAAGTGACCGCGCGATGGTTTTCATGGGTTGGCCTGGCGATGGGAATGCTGATCGCTCTGATTTACTTCCCAGGATCATTGCTGCAGCTACACTGAATGGTGAAGAATCTGGGACCAACCGCCGGGTGACAGCCTGCTACCATGACCAGACACTCGCGCGTTGCGTCGGATGATTGAATCCAGAAAACGAGTCATGATCACGCACGCGCCTTAAACCTGAGACATCCCGAAACGAGAAATGGAATATCAATGTCATTGAGTCTCGATCTGTCCGCTGCTCTGTCACCTCTCGTCGGCCAGACGTTTTTGCCTGCCCGCACAGTGGCAGTTGCCGATGGCAGCGGGGTGACATTGTCGGTCGACGTTCTCAGTGTCGAGACCCTGGGAGTGTCGTGCGAAGAGTTGCGTCTGGACGTCCCTGCACTCGGAAACGCCACCCTGGATGTCCTGAAAAAATGGGGTGACGGCCTTTGTAAGCGAGTCACGTATCTGCTGGAGAACCTGGGACCGCTGGAATACGACGCTCAGTCGGGAGAAGTTCTAATTCGATCGACCCCTCCCGATCAGAACACTGCGGGAACAACCAAGTACTATGAAGTGTTGCTGTCGTCGCACGGTCAGGGCCGGTTTTCACTGCGCCGGTTCCGAAACGATGCCGCCAACCCAGGCCGCGTCGCCGTTCCGATTCAGGTAACACATGAGCAACTAGCAAAACTGGTCAATGATCTGACCGCAACGATCCCGGCCAAGCCGTAACTATCGGCTGCTTTCTGCAGGACTTTCTTAAACGGAAAGCTCCTCCGCTCGGAAGGACGTTCAACCTGTACGCCTCCATCGACATTGTTCTTCGAGCGCATTTTATTCAAGTGTGGCGTCCCGCGGGCATTAAACGTCCGCGTCTTACCCATGTTTCGACGCGACGCGGAAGTGCGACACGCACTAACATTTTGCGAGATGCATAATGACACTTAGGCGCTGATAGTAACAACTTCACCGGATTCTCTGACGTGAAAGCCATTTCAAGAAGATCCGATCCACTCCGCCATGGGCCATGTCAACTGAAAAACGTACACACGACGACGCTGTTTCATGTGACACTGTTGCAAGTTGCGATCTGCTGGAGTATTAAAAATGCGTCCATTGCGTCTGTGCGTGTTGAATTTCAGAAGGGGCCATCATGCTGCTTGATCATGCTCGTGAACTTAAATCTTCCCTTTTGTCTGCATTCGAAACCAAGATCGAAGCGCCGGCAGCGATCAGATCGTTGGGAATTCGAACACAGGCACTGGGTTCAGAGGACGACGCTCTTCGCAGTTTTGCCATCGGAATTGCAAAAGCCAAGAAGGAACATGTGCTTGCGGTGCGCGTCCAACGACGGTCGCTGCTCGATCACCCGATGCTGGAAACCATCAAGAAACGTACCAAGGGCGAAATCGATGTCCGTTATGTCGGCAAGATATCCAAACTGGAAACACCGACGACCTTGCAAAAGAAGCGGCGACCGCTGGTGATCGGATGTTCGATCGGTCATTTCAAGATCACGGCTGGTACGCTTGGTTGCTTCGTCAAATCGCGAACGAGTCAAAAGACGATGATTCTGTCCAACAACCACGTGCTCGCAAACGAGAATAAGGCTCGAGCCGGAGATGCCATCCTGCAGCCCGGCAACTTTGATGGCGGTACTGCTCAGGATGCCATCGCCAAACTCTCCAGGTTCATCAAGCTCAAGAAGACGGCTGTCAATTTCGTGGACTGTGCGATCGCCGAGCCGAGCGCAGGAATTACATTCAACCCGAAGAAGCTCGGAAGCTTTGGAAACCTGCTGGGACTTGGCCCGGATACGCTCGATGAGGGAACGGCTGTTCGTAAAGTGGGACGGACGACGGGAGAGACGCAAGGCAACGTGACCGCATTCGAACTCGACAACGTTGTTGTGGCGTATGATTTGGGGAATCTGCGTTTCGACAATCAAGTCGAAATTGAAGGATCGGGCGAATCGTCGTTCAGCGATGGCGGCGACAGTGGTTCGCTGATCGTGAACTCAGACAACCTGGGGGTTGCGCTGCTATTCGCGGGGGGTGATACGGGAGGTACCAACAATATGGGTCTGACTTATGCGAATCCATTAAAGACAGTTCTGGACGCTCTTTCGGTGGATCTGGTATTCTAAGTACCAGCCGACCAATTCAAACAACGGTTCGGCAGGTCTGAACTCGCGCGAGACGTTGTCAGCCTCCTGCAGTCGGACAATTCCTCTGCAGGAGGTGCTTGTCATGTCAGAAGCGATTTCAATCTTAAAAGCCCGAGCAGCGAAGTCTGTTGCCAGGCAACTGATGTCCAAGCTCCTGGGTGACGTGGCAATTGGTATCACGCGCATCGGCGACGATTACGGCCTCAAAATCAACTTGCAGGTCGCACCTCCAGATTCAGTGGTCCTTCCAAAGGATGTGGACGGAGTCCCCATTCGATTTGAAGTGACAGGACCGATTACCAAACGTCCTGATGAGGATTCGCGCGAGTCGTCGTAGCCACCTGTCGCAACGCGGTCCTCAGAAGTCTCCGATTGTCTCACTCCCCGCAGTGCTGTGGAAGCCCATCCAGATTTGGTGATCGATGTTATTGCTGGCAAATCGGACGGCCCCGCTGGCGGTCAGAACGTGAACGCCCCCGGTATGCTGGCTTCGCGACCCGGCGAATGCGATGTGTTCCAGCCGTTCATAACTGCAGGGAAGCCCTTTTTCCGGGCGGCATGTTGCCGAGAATGGCATTTGATCGCCACTGACTCAGAACTTTTTGCAGTTTGTGCTGGTCGTAGTCTCGATGAAGTGATCGGACGAGTGACACGGCTCGGGCTTCGCCCAGTTGTGTGATGATCATCGGCAACAGCCATTCCTCGATGCCGAAGACATGGCCTCGATCCATGTCCGTGCAGACGGGGACGGCGGCCAGCAGGATGTCTCCCGTTGCTTTTCGGGCGTAGTCCATGGCGTGGCAACACGCTTGTAGTTGCCGTGCCTGAGCCATGCTATCTCCGCGCTCTCTGCGACCTCTGCGTTTCTATCGACTTCGATTTGAAACGCAGAGATCGCTGAGGACGCAGAGGTAAGAGGTTGAAGGAAGACAAGCCTTTTGCGCCAAAGTTAGAAGTGCTTTCAAACCGTCTTTCGACATCATTCACTGGAACAACTTTTCGACGGGGTGGCCCAGACATCGCTTTGGATGTCTGGGTTGCGAAGCGACAAGAGGAATCGAGGGCGATTGAATATTGCCCCCCTCTTGTTCCAGCGTCATCCAAAATCCAAGGCGATGTCTGGATTATCTATCCGACCGATTTGAGAATGATGGCGTCAAACGGGGCTTCGTCGCCGACATGATCTCTCATACAGTATCATTGCGGGTTGGTGATTGCCGATACCAGACGTTTTCCAATCGCAGCAAACTGACTCAGAACTTTTTGCAGTTTGTGCTGGTCGTAGTCTCGATGGAGTGAGCGGACGAGTGACACGGCTCGGGCTTCGTCCAGTTGCGTGATGATCATCGGCAACAGCCATTCCTCGATGCCGAAGACATGGCCTCGATCTTTGTCTGTGCAGACGGGGACAGCGGCCGGCAGGATGTCTCCGGTTGCTTTTCGGGCGTAGTCCATGGCCTCACGAATGGACTCTTCCTTCAATCGCGATGGCTGTTCCCAATCGTAGGGGGGGGACCATTCCATCACAGGACGCAGGCCGTCGATCTTCGAAATCACGCCGATCATCGGTGGTGGCTTCAAGCGGTGCTGGTCTCGGAAGAAGCTGGCGAGTTCTTCCAGCATCCTGGCATCGGCCTGTTTCGCCGGTGAGGTCGCAGCCATCACCAGCAGGATCAGATCGGCCTGACGGACCGCTTCTCGAGTTTCCTTCACCTGCTCAGCAGTTGCCCCCGCATCGTTGTAGCCGGGGGTGTCCAGCAGGATCAGTTTGTCAGACGACTCTTCCAGCTGCAGCTCATAGCGGTCGACGGCGCGAGTCTGTGGTAACACGTCAACGGCGGCCTGCCGACTTCCCAGCAGACAGTTCACGAGACTCGATTTTCCTGCTTTGACTTGTCCAATGACTGCAATCGTGACGGTCACGGGAGCCGTATCTGCCACATCTGTCGGCGAACCGGGCTGCGGTTTGCCTCCCGCTTCCAATTGCCGCATCGCGCGACGATATTCACGTGCTCCGCCTCGCAGGCGTCCGCTGTTCAGTTCCAGCAGATAGAACCCGACTTGTCGCATATACAGCGTGAAAAAGGTCCCCAGCAGGCCCGCCTGAATCTGTTTTGAAACAGGATCGACGACCGCTTTCGACAAGGCGTAGCGACCAACCGTGGCTCCCAGGGGATTTGTCAACAGCGACGCCGCCCAGCCGACGTTGGTCGCCATCTTCCACCAGCCGGGAGCCTGGGCCAGCAATCTCCATTGCTGAACGGTGATCAGATGGCTGCCGGGGACATAGAGCTGAAACCACTGTTCCAGATCCTCGGCGACCAGTTGAGCCACCGTCAGGATTTCCACCACAGACAGTTTATCCAGCGGGTCTTTGGCGTTCGGGTAATAGTGTTTGGCCAGCTTGTTGGCCAGATCCAGTGTCCGGTCACGAAAGAACTTGATGTCCGTCAGGTCTTGAGGTGTGACACCGTCCAGGCGACGTTCTTCAACTTCGATAATGGCTCGGGCCGCGTGATCGTGCGGGGTCCAGTGGTCGCGTGATCCGATCTCAGGCAGCGGAATTGAGATCCGCTTCATCCGCTGCAGCACGAACCAGGCGAGTGTCCAGCAGGCGGGGAGGGACCACGACAGCCAGAAGAGGTGGCCCTGAGTCCACAAGGCCCAGGCACCGACGCCGCCAAACAGCACCAGTGGCAGCAGAATCAGCACCATGAAGGTGATGAGTTGCCACGATGATGTTCCTCGATTGGGCGGTTTCACGGGTTTGGGGTCCTGAGGTCGATTTGTTGTCGTTTCAATCGTCGCTTCGATCACTTCATGGTTGCGTTACGTTCGAAGAGGAGACCTTCGGTCGCGGGTTTCGGCGGGGTCGGGAGACCCGCGCCGAGCACGCTGGACTTTGGGTCAGGAAACTTCGTCGCCGATCGTGATTTTCTACTTGCTGCGACGATTCCGCCAGACTGCGACCGCTTCCTCCAGTTGTTCGCTCCAGACTTTATTCAGATCCTCGGGTAACGGAGCGTGACCGTTTCGGATCTCACCAAAATACCAGCAACAGGCTTTTCCCAGTGAAAACGTGTAGGCGAAGGCCATCGCGGCGTTGGCTGTCTGACCGACGAAGGGGATAAACTTCAGCGGTGCCTTCACGGCAAACCGAAGCGCCACCTGTCCGGCCGCGGCACCGGCCATCTTCAGCAGGATATCGGCACTCATTTTCTGGTCGTACATTTCAGCGAGGACGTAAATCAGCCTCGATTGAATCCCCATGACGGCGGGGATATCGACCAGCGGTAACGGAGTCGCTGCTGCCGTGGCGGCCATACTGCTGTAGGCAATGATCGTTGGCATCGCCTGCCGGGCTGTCAGATCTCTGAGCGCCTTTCTGACGTCGTCCAGATGCAGAATCGCCTGACGACAGGCCGCCGGCAGCATCTCGATCAATGTCTCTTCCAGTCGCTTGCCGCCGTAGTCGGGAATCTCGAATCCGTCTTCGGGTTGAGTCAGGTCGATTGGGACAATCCGATCAACGAGACCGGCAAATCGCCGCTCCTGCTCTGCCAGCGATCGAGTCAGCTCGGGAAGAGTCGTCTGCAGGGATGGTCGCAGCGATACCTCATCGCGATTCGTATCAGCGGAAGGCTCAAACGGATCTGGAACGGGATGCTGCTGGAACGGATAGGCTTCGTGCAGGCATGTCAGCACCAGAAGGACTGGACGTTTGGGACGAGCCGCCCGGATCGATTGCAGCGGGGTGATGATCTCTTCCAGAGCATGGTCCATCACTCGCGCGACGACGACCACGACGTGCGTTGACTCATCAAACTGCTTCAGGTCGTCACTCGGATCGTATCCCGCTTCTCCCACACCCCGGGTATCCAGGAACCGGATGATGGGATGGTCGCTGTCCGGAAAATCGTATTGCGACGAACTGGTGGTCTGGGGGCGAAAACCGTTTCCGATCTCCGCCTGAGTTGCACCTGTCAGGTAGCGGACAATCGACGACTTGCCGCTGCCGGTCTTGCCAAACAGCCACAAGACCGGGACGGGTGTCTTTTTGAGCAAGTCGCGCTGCTGCTGCTCGAACTGCTCATTGCTGAGAGTCTCCAACCCCAACCACGACTTCAGACGATCCAGCATGTTGGTCCTTCGAGCCGCTCCTCTGCTCAGGTATCCGAATTCCCGACAGGGCCTACGGTCGATTCGCCGTAAACAGGCGCGGTGCGCCTCCCGTTTGAGGCACTCGGAATTCGAAGTGCTCACCAACCGGTAGCGTGTAGACTTCCTCACCTTTGTCGGTCTTGCGTCGATATGTCAAAGGATACGGAATCGCGAACTCGTGGGATTCGCCCGGTGCCAGTTTGAACGGTTCGCCAAAGGCACCGAGCGGGGCTCTGGTTTCGTAGGTGAATTCCTCTTTGCTGAGGTTCGTCAACTTGATGCGTGCCAGGTGATACGTGACTTCCACCAAGGGTGAATTCCAGCGGATGTCGTGCATCCGCAGCTTCGACGTTCCAATCGCCAGGTCGGGGATTTCCATGGATGCCACGGTCTTTCCCTTGCTGAATGTCTGCCAGGCCTGCTTGAACTTGTCGGCATAAGCGTCGGCATTCAAGGTCTTGTCCTTGGCGACATATCCTTCTGCAAATCGAGCGGTCCCCTGGACGCTGGTCACCGGAAGCCAGTCGAGGCTGACAATTCGCTGATCGTGCGCCGGTTTTTGCAGGTTCGCTTTCACTTGTTCTGCGACGTTCAATTCGTAAACGGCACAGGGCTTCCAATCTTTCTGGGCCGGGTCCGTCTTCACGGCAACCGAAATCTGAACCCCTTTCACGCGGAACTCAAACGGGCGATTGTCCTTTTCGGTTGTTGGCAAGGTCGGATCCCCTGCTTCCAGTGCCTGGATGACCTTGAGCGATGAGCGGACCTGCAGTTTGTCGCCGTATTGCTTCAGATCAGGAATCAACTCCTGCAGTGTGGTACGATCCGCCAGTTGGGCGAACTTCGGTTCGGGGATGTCGAGCAGATCAAGTTTCAACTGGTCGGCATCAACGGCCATTTGAGTCAACGGGGTCAGCACTTGAGGTGCCACCATCGCGTGAAGTTCTTTGTCGGTTGGCAATCGATCAATCGTCGCACCGGCTCCTGCCACGATCTTGAGCGGCTTGGCAGGTCCATACGGGTCCATGCTGGCAGCGGTGATCCCCACCGTCATCGAGATCCCATTTTCATCGGTCGAAATCGATTCCGGCCAGATTCGCAGTCGTGGTGGATAGATCGGCAACGGCCAGAGCTTGGAAATCGTGGCTCCGGACTGCGACACGGGCGAACCGGTATCCGGCACTACCAGTTTCTTTTCCACTTCCTTGATGATTCCTGGAACCACCGCCAGGACTTCATTTTCAATACGTCCCTTGGCTCCATACAACCCACCGGTCAGACCGCTGACAACGGCTTCTTCGGTCATGCCAAAGCCCTGAACCGATACTCCAGCAGGTTGAGTTACATACCAGTTGTCGTTGGGGATCTGGAACGAAGATCCAACCAGCTTCAGGCGAATCTGGCGATCAACGATGGAGGGAGAAAGTTCCAGGTTCAACCAGACGGGATAGCGATGTCCGATGACGATGTTGATCGGACCGGCCTGAGCCGAATGGCGTGCTCCCGAAATCGAAGTCCCGGCAATGTTCAATGTCACATTGCGAACACCAAGCTGGACGAGGATCTTGTCCTTTGCGACACCTTTCGTGGCAACGCGTTCCAGTTGGCCGGAATACGACAGCCCCGAGAATCGGATGTTGAACGATCGCCCTTCGGCAACAGTGCTGTCGAACATGTCGTTCAACCGCCCGGTCAGCATATCTTTGGGAACAGTTTCAGGAATCGCGTAGGACAGTGCCGCAAGTGCATCATTTCCGAGACGAATCCCGACCGCTTGCGGAATTTCGACGGCGGGGACAAACGGAATCGTCACGGGTGCAACCGGCTTGACGAGTTTGGTCCCCAGTTCGGTCGGCGTCTTGCGAGGATCCAGCATCCACTGAATCAGCGAGTCATTCCCATAGGTCTGGTCGCACAGATAGTGGCCAACTTCCGGGAATTCTGTATACGTTCCCGTTCCTCCGGCCGCTTTCAGTGCTTCAATCATCTTGCGGTTTTCCTGGGGCTTGACGAGCGAGTCGAGCGCGCCATGGAATGCCCAGACCGGCACATCCTTCAGTGCCGCAACCTTGCTGGGATCACCTCCACCAGCGAGGGGTACCACCGCGGACCAGCGGTTTGGTTCCGCCATCGCCAGGCTCCACGTTCCGTAGCCCCCCATCGACCAGCCCGTCAGAACGATCCGTTTGGGATCGATGTTGTATTTCTTCTGTGCTTCGTCGAGCGCCTGCAAGGCTCGCCGGGCATCCGGACTCCCCATCTGCCAGGCTTCCAGAATGCGAGCCTCCGAAGATTCACACTGAGGTATCACGACCACGAACGGGAAATTCTTGCGAGGCTGAATATACGGAGCCAAACCGGCTGTCATTGTTACCCGGTTGTCTTTACCCCGTTCACCTGCCCCGTGCAGGAACAGAATCCCGGGCATCGGGGTATCGGGACGCCAGCCCGCCGGAACGTAAACGACGTACTTGTGTTCGCCGGTTTCGTCCTGAAGTGTCTGGTCGACGAATTTACCGGTCGCTTCCTGAGCCAGCAGCGGCTGGATGGCTCCCAGGACAAACAAGCACGCGGCAAAAAGCTTGCGGTAGCTGAAGTTGCGGAAAGTCACGATGCGATACTCCAAAAGCGCGAGGCGTTCGCGCACGTTGAGCTGTGGGCCAACTTCGGCAGATTCTGCCGTCATCTTTCGTCGGCAATCCCCTCAAGTCAACCACATGGGTAATTCACAAAAACCGTTACTGATCCATAAGGTCTGTCGGAAATATCGATTACGCTTGCGGTGACGGCAGGGGGGCAAGCATCGTATGATACGGTGCCGTAACCTTCGTACGGGTTTCTCGTCTCGGAATGAGTGGGAATTCTGGAAGTCGTCAACACTGACCCCGAGTTCAATGAATCGGCGTCAGATGATGCGATGTATGTTTTCAAAGGAAGACTGGCTGGCATGGCTGCTGAAACTCGTCTTTTCAATCGCGAACTCAGTTGGCTGGAATTCAATCAGCGAGTTCTGGATGAAGCTCAGACACCTTCGATTCCGCTGCTGGAGCGATTGAAGTTTCTCGCGATCACAGCATCGAACCTTGATGAGTTCACGATGGTCCGTGTCGGCAGCCTGCAACTTGTCCAGGCACAGGGAGACACGCGTACGGATCCCGCAGGGTTGACGGCGTCCGAACAATTACTGGCGATTGGCGAACGGATGCGCGGGTTCACCACCGAGCAGTATCGTTGCTACTTGACGGAACTTGAGCCCGCACTGGCTCAGGCAGGTCTGCGCCGGGTGCGGCAGAACGAATTGAATGACCGTCAGTCACAGCACATACAAACTCTCTTTGAGCAAGAGATTTTTCCGGTACTGACTCCGCTGGCCATTTCACTCGCTCATGTTGCCGACGAAGCTCAGCGACCCGCTCGCAAGAAAGCCGCCAAAAAGAAGGCGGCACCCGCCCAGTCTCCCGGCATTGCCGACAGGCCCGTTTTCTTTCCCGATGCAGATGTCCCGTCCTTCCCGTTACTGATCAATCAATCGCTCAACCTGTGCGTTCGATTGGCACCTGCAGCCGGATCGGATCTTCCCCGGTTCGCGATTGTTCCGTTCGGACGAAATCGCCAGCGATTTATCACGTTGCCATCAGAAAGCGGATTCAGTTTCATTCTGCTGGAAGAAGTGGTCGCAAGATTTCTGGCGGATCTATTTCCGGGCGAAACTGTTGAAGAGTGTGTCCCGTTTCGAATTACTCGAAATGCTGACATGGAACTTCAGGAAGATCAGGCCTTCGACCTGCTTTCCGAGATGCAGGAGATCGTCAATGCGCGACGGCAAAGCGCCTGTGTGCGTCTGGAAGTCGCGGATCACGGAAGCGCGACTGTTCGCGAATTCCTTCAAACAGCCGTTGATGTTGCCGACGAATGGGTCTTCCCGATCCCCGGGCCGCTCGATCTCTCATCGTTCTTCCGTCTGACCGATTCTCAGGGCTTCGATACCCTGCGGTACGAAGCCTGGCCAGCGACACCTTCGCCCCGGATCGATCCCGCAGAAAACATTTTTGTGTCGATCGCCAAGCAGGACATCCTGCTCAATCACCCGTACGAGAGCTTTGATCCTGTGATCCGGTTCATCGAAACGGCAGCCGACGATCCCGATGTCCTCGCCATCAAGCAGACGCTTTATCGCACCAGTGCCAAGAGTCCGATCATTGCCGCATTAAAGCGAGCGGCTCAAAAGGGGAAATACGTCACCGCGATCGTGGAACTGAAAGCACGATTCGATGAGCAGCGAAACATCGAATGGGCCCGCGATCTGGAGCGTGCTGATGTGCAGGTGATTTATGGCGTGAAAGGCCTGAAAACGCATGCGAAGATTTGCCTGGTGGTCCGCCGCGAACCTCAGGGAATCCAGCGATATGTTCATTTCGGGACAGGAAACTACAACGAGATCACTTCGCGCATCTACAGCGATGTGTCGCTGATGACCTGCAACGAGGATCTGGGAGCCGATGCGACGGCGTTCTTCAATACAGTGACCGGCTATTCACAGCCACAGCGGTTCCGCCAGTTGGAAATGGCCCCGATTGGTCTGCGCGACAAGCTTCTGGAAATGATCGAAGCCGAAACCGATCGCAAGCGACATGGCCAGAAAGCTCAGATCCAGGCGAAGTTCAATGCCTTGGTCGATGAACAGATGATCGAGGCCCTGTATGCGGCATCGCAAGTCGGGGTGAAAATTCGGCTGAATATCCGTGGCACGTGCTGCCTGCGTCCCGGCGTTCCTGGCTTATCTGAAAACATCACGGTGACCAGTGTCATCGATCGGTTCCTGGAACACAGTCGAATCCTGTACTTCTATCATGGGGGTGATGAGCGTCTGTTCATCTCCAGTGCCGACTGGATGCCGCGGAACCTGGACCGCCGGGTGGAACTGCTGGTCCCGGTCGAGGATCCTGCCGCCCGGGCCAAGCTGATGACAATTTTGAAGACAAGCTTCCAGGACAATGTCAAATCGCGACGGCTGTTGCCCGATGGCCGGTATGAACCCGTCAAGGCGACCTCCAGCGGCAAGACGATTCGCAGCCAGGAGGAGCTGTACAAACGCGCTGTCGAGGAAATCAAAGAAGCGGAGCGTGCCCGTCTCTCCATGTTTGAACCCCATCGACGTCCCGGCTCCGACGAGTAGAACAATCCATGAAATCGCTTTTGCTGCTCCGTCATGCCAAATCGAGCTGGGAAGACACAGCGTTACCGGATCATGATCGTCCCCTCAAGCCGCGCGGAATCAAAGCGGCTCGACGGATCGGACGATTGTTGCGCGAGCAGAACCTGATCCCGGAACGGATCCTCTGTTCCACGGCAACACGTGCCAGAGAGACGTTAAGACTGGTTGAAGAAGAATTGCAGCAGCATGCTGCGACCGATTTCATTGCAGTCCTGTACCACTGCCCGCCTGATGAATTCATCACGGCGCTTCAGGGGGTTGAAGCCGCCGTCAACAGCGTGATGATTGTCGGCCACAATCCCGGTATGGAAGAGTGGCTGCAGAATCTGATTGGAAAGCCAGAAACCATGCCGACAGGGTGCCTGGTTCAGTTAGCCATGCCGTTTGACGATTGGTCTCAAGTGACAGAACGTACCCGTGCAGAGCTAGTCAATATCTGGCGACCACGCGAGTTGAAGGACTGAGCCGCGAACGAGCGGTCCGTGGGACTTCGAAGCTCTTGCTGTTCATTGCCGAGCGGATTCGCTTGAAGTGGGGTACCTTCGGTCTGAACGATAAGGTGGATCTGGATCAATTCAGAAAATGAGCAGATGCACCCATTCCTTTGACCGCTTTACATTATCGAATCTTCGCCTTGAAGCTGACGACGCCACCTGTCTTCGGAGGGAGCGGATGCGTCAGTTCCCAGACCAGCACCAGGCTTCCTTCACCATTGTCCTGGACCACCAGACGGCCTTCACGATCTGATGTCGCGCTGTCGTCGACATACGCCAGCCGTGGCGTCAGATTGTCGACGATTCGGACGTGATGGACTGCGTTCTGACCCATATTGTCGTAGCGAATCGTGAATTCGACCACGTCACCGGGTTGAGCCGTCTGCTTGTCGGCCAGCTTGACCAGACGCAGATCCCCCGGTTCGTCAGATTTCTTATCGTCGATTCCCACGATCGTCGCAACGTGCGCTTCATAGACCCCCGCCATGGCAGAATCTGTCTTCGCCGACATGACTGGATATTCTTCACGCGACCACAGCATCGAAGCCTTGATCCCGTAGTTCAAGCGGGCGGCATCGGTCGTTTCCATCTTCCCGAACTTGACGAAGTTCAGGTCCTGATAAACGTTCAGCAGTTTCTCGTGAATGATCAGGCTGCGGATGTTCGACACGTTCCCCTGAAACTGTTCGCTTTCCAGACCGCTGGCTCGTGAACGAACGAGGACTCGATTCGAGGTTTCGTTCTTCACATGGTGACTTGCCTTCAGACGCATATGCATCTGATCGGTGCTGACCGATGTGCCGACCCCGGCAATTTCGTTGAGGTTCATCCCTTCGTGAGGTCTGCTGATTGTCCGAATCGTCGAGAATCGCGGAGCGTAGACGCAAACACGATTCGTCGGCCGGACTCGATTCTTGCCTGTATGGTCTGTGAATTCGGCAACGGTATCTTCGGTATCCAGGCCCATTCGCATATTACTGTCGTAGTGGACGGGCAACGAACGATCACCCCCATCGCAGAGGTATTCGTCAGGGTACTTTTCTGCCAGCGCAGTCGTTTCGCACTTGCAGCCGAGCATCCCCTGGGCGAATGGATTGGGTGACGGTGCAACCCAACGCGGAACTGGAGGACATTCGGTGATCGTAAAAGGGGGGCAGGCTGTCTCCGGGTGATTGACTGAATGATTGACCTTCTGCACGGCAGAACGGGCTTGAGTCGTCTCGCGCGTGGCTGGTCGTTCAACTTTCGGCCGCGGTTTGGAGAGCCTGACGACTCCTGCGGGCTGCTCGATGGAATCCGACTGGCCTCGGACCGTTTCACGATAGACGGCCTGAACGTTTCCTTCGGGACTGGCATCGGTACGCGAGAAAAGTCGAGACATCGAAGCAGGACCGGCACACGCGCAACACGAGAACGCCAGCAAGGCGATCCCTCCCGTTCGAGACATCTTCCACAGGATTTGTGTCGGGTCGATCATCGCAGATTTCTCCAGTCGCCGGTCGTCGTCAGCCGCTTTGTCCGCGTTGACGTGTTTTATCGAATGACGTGATCAGCTGAATGCCTGGTCTGTTTGACTGCCGGTGCCACTTTGGCCAGTCGAACCGGGCCGCCTGGTCCGAAGAACCCAGGGTCAGGACGATGCGGATCAGGGGTTCGTCCACCCAGTCGCACGATCGCCATCGGTCGGCCGAGTGAATCGGCTTCCGCCAGGACATTGCGCGAAGGTTCGATGGTTGTAATCCGGGGTGAATGATTCAGCAGTGCTGTGGGGATGCGATCAGGTTGTTCCAGGTAAACAACCTTGGTCACCAGTCGGCCTGCCGCAGCCCATTCCAGTTCGTCGGTCGTGAATTCGAAATCGACAGGGAAGTCTTCTTCACGACCTACGGGTGGATGCAACCGGTCGATCAGTTCGATCGATGGATAGAAATCGACGCCGGGGAAGTCCTGCAGCCCACTGATCTTCAGTCGATAGATCCGGCCGACGATCAGGCTGGCCTGAGCAGGTGCGGCCATTTCCACGGGTCGTTCCCACGACTCATAGAAGGTGACTTTCCCTTCTTCTGGCAGGCTGACACGAATCGGTTGAAACGTGTTGGGAGCAACGCGCCCCGCATTCAGTGCCCACTGAGCAGCCGTGCCGGGGGGACTGGATTGATTGAGCGGAAACTGGCGGCCATCCACTGCGGGATATTGCTGAGCCAGAGCGGGCAGGTTGCTGGTCAGCATGACTGCCATCAGCGAAAGACCCGCGATGATTGAAGGCATCCTCACCACGATCACAGCCCTGAGAAGTGTACTGACGCGCTGGAAATCAGCCCGGCCGAAATTCGACCGGGCTGACAGGTGTGAGTCGCAACGAAAGAATCAGCGTTGCGGTTGAGCATTCCAGGCTGGATTCGACAGTTCGCCTGGCGAATAGACAGGATGCTTTTCCTTGTACTGGATGTAGTTGACGGCTGGTGGCATGCTCAACCCAGGTTCGTGGGCAACATCGATCAGCATGTCCTTGGTCCCCTTAGGCAGATCCTGACGAGTCCGATTTCGCACAGTGTGCGACTGGAGCGATGCTGGACCACCGTAAGGAAGGTGCGTTGGACCAGGCAGACCAATCGGGGTTCCGGTGATCGGCATTCCATACGGAGCCATGTTGACACCCGAGATCGGGGCACCTGGCATTCCTGAACCCGCTACCATCATCGCACCAGGGATGCCTGGGGTGGCATGACCGGCAGGACCGATGGGGAGGGGTGGCATCATTTGACCTTGTTCACCATCAACAGAATGAGAAACCTGATCGATCTCACCTCGTTCGTTAGCGGTCATGGCCTTGCCACCGGCCTGACCTGGCATTTCCAGATCCATGTTCCCCATTCGCAGAACAGCCATGATCGTTCCACGCTTGTCGGCTTCCTGAATCGGATCGACACCGGGATCGAGGCGGGTGGAGACGAGTGTTTCCACGTTGGCGATCGCGAGTTCCTGGAACTTTGCATCCGGTAGATAGATGACCTTGGTCACGAAGTTGTTGCTTTCAACTTGTTCGAGGTCTTCTTCGGTGAGCTGCATCGGAACGCTGTTGTGCGTCAGATAAGCTTCGGTGTTGGGATGACCTGGATAGACCTGCAGGGTCGGGTACAGGGTCAGTCCTTCACGACCTGGAATGTTGTTGATCTTCAGGCGGTAGGTACCACCCTGAAAGAAATTGTAACGAGCGGGGGTGACGAGCTGATTCTCGGCATAGCCACTGGGAATCAACCAGCCGATGTGCATCCCATCGGGACCGACGAAGCGAACCTGCGTTGTCGATGGAGCAGCAGGACGTGGGCCAGGTCCGCCAGGGCCACCCCACATTCCGGGTCCACCCATCATCGGGATCACACCCGGACCGGGACCATCAACCATTGGACCTGGCTGGGCCAACATCTGAGCCGGGGGAGCGTGATACTCGCCCTTGTTTGTCAATTGGTTGCCATCCATGGCGCAGCCGACGCACACGACGACGACCGTGCCCAAAGCCAGAAAGTAGTACTTCATCGCGACCCCTCTCCGAAGTAGGCACTGCGACTCGCTGCCAACCTGCCTGATGACAAACAACTGCCATCCTCACAGGCCATCATTCGAATCGGCTGTCCCTGCCGAATCCCGTTCACTTCAACTGCCCAGCGGTCAACGTGCCGCGTTGGGTTTCCATAAAATGTCACCACGTTGACCTGCTGAATCTGCGATCAACCAGTTTCACCGTCGACCTTGGTGGCGATTTCCAGGTAGAATGGGCGGACTTGGCTCCCAGTCGTCTGGAGATCCAAGTGAAGCCGGTCCAATACCCGGACTGGTCGTACTTCGGTCTGTTCTCTTTTCGGAAGGAATCGCCTTGTATCTTTGGCAAATCCGGCATATTCCGAATCCTTGGCGGAAATTGACCAGTTTTTCCGTGTTGCTCGCAGTTTCGCTCATGGCAGTCTGGGCAATTGGCGAAGGGGTTCGAACGGCGCGTGGGCAGGGGGACGCCAAGCCGGCGACCGAGAAAAAAGAGCCCAAACCGGCCGATCCCGAGACCATCAAGGCGGCCACCGACTTCGTCAAGAAGCTGCACGAGTCGCTTTACACACGGAATTCCATTAAGGCCGATGTCGAGCAAACCGCCTCGATTGGAACTCAGCAGTTCCAGGTCGATGGACATTACCTCAGCAGTGGTCAGAAGTTGCGCCTGGAATATGTAATCAGGCCGGATCAGGGAGTCGCAGGCTCACTACTGGAAATTTGCGACGGAAAAGATCTGTGGAGTCTGACAACCGTTGGCAAGACACAGCGCGTGACTCACCGTGACGTTCAGCAGATCAAGGCGGCAGTCACAGCAAACCGTAATGTTCCTGACGTCGTCCTGACCGCAGAATTGGGGTTGGGGGGACTGACGGCCCTGCTCGCGTCACTCGAACGGACCATGGTTTTCGATGCCATGAAGGAGGAATCCGGAGAGGACGGGGCGCGAACCATCATCCAGGGTCGCTGGAAACCCGAAATCGTCCAGCGCTGGCCGCGAGGTAAGGACGATATGCTTCCTGCCTATATTCCGGATCTTGTTCGGATCTGGGTCGATTCCAAGGCGATGTTTCCGACACGTATCGTTTACATCAAGCGAGTCATCGAAAAAGAGAAAAAAGTCTACCGACCGCTCGTCAGCCTGAAATTCAAAAATGTCGAGTTTGATGCTCCGGTGAATGATGACCAGTTCACGTTTGAACCGCCCGATGGTGTCGTTCCCGAAGACATCACCCGCCAATTCCTCGACCGGATGAAGAAGAGCGCCGAAGCCGATGCCGCCAAACCCGCAGCAGCCCAGGTCAAGCAATAGTCGATCCGTGACGGACGATCTACAATAGCACGACCTCAACGACGATGACCCACCAGCAATAACCCATCAGCCGGAACGCGTTAGCGTCCAGTTTCTTTCTGATCTAGACAAGACTAAGAAACCGGACGCTAGCGCGTTCCGGCTGATGGCGTGACATTTACCAGAGCTTGAACCGTAAACTTGCCTTTGGCGGCATTCGAAAGACCGTGAATCGTGACCGAATCCTATGATGCGATCCTGATAGTTTCGTTTGGTGGCCCTGAAAAGCGTGAAGACGTCATTCCCTTTCTGGAAAATGTCCTGCGAGGCAAGCCAGTTCCGCGTGAACGCCTGCTGGAAGTGGCCGAGCACTACTATCACTTTGGTGGCGTCAGCCCGATCAACGCTCAGGTTCGAGAACTGATTGCTGGCTTGAAGGAAGAGTTGTCCAAAGCAGGCATCAGTCTGCCTGTCTACTGGGGGAATCGGAACTGGGACCCGATGCTGCCTGACACCCTGCGTCAGATGTCACAGGATGGAGTGAAACGAGCGATTGCCTTTTTCACATCAGCCTACAGTTCCTATTCAGGATGCCGGCAGTATCGCGAAAACATCCAGCAGGCTCAGGCCGCCGTTGGTCCGGGGGCTCCCGCCGTCGACAAGATTCGAGTCTTCTACAATCACCCTGACTTCGTCGCCGTCAACGCGGAACGTGTCTCAGCAGCACTGCAAAGCCTGCCCGCTGCCAGCCGTGACTCTGCGGTCATCGCCTTCACGGCTCATAGTATTCCAATGTCGATGGCGGATCACTGTAACTACGTCGCGCAGCTCAACGAAACCTGCCAGTTGGTGGCGGCGGAACTGAATCTCCCGCGAGAACGATGGAAGCTGGTCTATCAGAGCCGCAGCGGTCGCCCGACCGATCCGTGGCTGGACCCCGACATTCTGGATCACATCCGCAGCTTGCATGAAAGCGGAACGTCGAGTCTCGTAATTGCGCCGATCGGGTTCCTGTCCGACCATATTGAAATCCTGTTTGATCTGGATGAGCAGGCCAAAGAACTTTGCGATGAACTCGGAATGCCGATGGCGCGCGCCGGGACACCAGGATCTCACCCACGCTTCGTCTCAATGGTTCGCGAGTTGATTCAGGAACGGCTCGGCCAGACCTCGGAACGCCGAGCACTCGGAACCTGCGGAGCAAGCCACGATGTCTGCCCTGTCGATTGTTGTCTCTACACCGTCCCGACCGGTCGTCCTGGAGTGCCAGGTGCAGCCGCTCCATCAGCTGGCCGACCATCCAACACGTAACACTCGGGCGATTCTTGACGGGCACCTGCCTGAAAGGAAAGGAACCTTCACTGGACCCCTCGCAATATTCCCGGTTTCGAAAGCCACTGATTCGCTGGTACGAGGCCCATGCGCGTGATCTGCCATGGCGACGGACAAGCGATCCGTATCGCGTCTGGATCAGTGAGATCATGCTGCAGCAGACAACCGTCGTGGCGGTGGTCCCCTATTTCGAACAGTTCCTGACCCGGTTCCCGACCGTCAAAGAACTCGCTCAGGCCGAAGAATCTGAAGTCCTGAAGCTATGGGAAGGTCTCGGCTACTACAGCCGGGCTCGCAACATCCATAAGGCCGCCCGGATCGTGGTTGACCAGTTTGATGGAGTTTTCCCCTCAACCGTTTCTGAACTGCAGCAGTTGCCAGGGATCGGTCGCTACACGGCAGGAGCGATCGTCTCGTTTGCGTTCGACGCGCGAGCTCCGATCGTCGAGGCGAATACGCTGCGGCTTTATACGAGATTGCTGGGATATGATGGCGATCCCCGATCGACGGCGGGCCAACGTCTGTTGTGGGAATTTGCCGAAGCGGTGCTGCCTCAATCGAAACCCGGACGATTCAATCAGGCCTTGATGGAACTGGGGGCGAGTCTCTGTTCACCCAAGACCCCCCTGTGCGAGACTTGTCCCGTCAGCGGCTTTTGTCGAGCCTTCCGGGATCAAACTCAATCGACGATTCCTCGCCTGGCAAAGCGAGCGGAAATCACTGCCGTGATCGAAGCTTCGGTCGCCGTGCGAAAAAGGGATGCGTATTTGCTGCGTCGCAGAACTGCAGGAGAGCGCTGGGCCGGTCTGTGGGACTTCGTCCGCTTTGAACTGACGCCAGCGGAGTCGACCCCTCAGATCATTGATGCCGTTCGGGATCAAACGGGACTGAAGATCGAACTGGGCCCGCAGATTGCCGAATTGAAGCACGCCGTCACCCGGTATCGCATCACGTTAAAATGCTTCACGGCCCAGTCCGTCAGCGGGACATTGCACAAGCACGAAGAATGGGAATGGGTTCCGGCGAATCGATTCAGCGAGTTCCCGTTGTCAGTGACTGGTCGGAAATTTGCGAAACTGCTGGCCGAACACAACGGCTGAATGTCGGGGTTTCCATTGAGTCGAGGAATTGAGATGGTCAACGCAGTCGATTTCGGAGCCAGCGGAGACGGACAGACAGATGATATCGCCGCTCTGAAGCATGCGCTGAAAGAGGGTGATGGTGTCCTGAGACTTCATCACGGAACATTCCGAATCTCGCGGCCACTCGTCATTGACCTGTCTCAAGCGGGATACGCTGCCGTCATCGGTGACGGCGGGGCCTCGCGCATTGTCATGGCGGGTCCTGGTCCTGCCATCAAGATCGTCGGATCGCACAAGGGGACTTCCGTACCGAAGTCCGTCACAGATACTGTCTGGCAAAAGGAACGCTTTCCGACGGTCAGTGGGCTGGAGATTGTTGGAGAACATCCACAGGCCGTGGGCATCGAACTGCAGCGAACGTTTCAGCCGACAATTTCGCAGGTGCTGGTACGTCGCTGTCTTTATGGAATTCATCTCACGGAACGAAATCGAAACGTCCTGATTACCGACTGTCATTTGTACGACAACCATGTTTACGGTGTGTACTTTGACCATTGCGACCTGCATCAAACCAATGTGACCGGTTGCCACATCAGCTTCAACAAACGGGCAGGGATCAAGTCTCTGGCGGGTGACGTTCACAATCTCCAGATCACCGGGAATGACATCGAATACAACAATCGCCCTGGTATCGATACGGTCGATGAAGGGGGAGCCGAAATCGATTTCGACGCGACCGAGGGAACAATCAGCGAAGTGACGTTGAGCAGCAATACGATCCAGGCAACGGTTCAGCCCGGTGGAGCCAACGTCCGGATCCGGGGATCGCAACCGGGAACCACTCAGGGCGCCTGCCTGATTGCGGTCACGGGAAATGTCATCGGCAGCAACACCCGAGGGCTGGATCTCTCGCACGTATACCGGGTGACCGCGACGGGCAATACGATTTACGACAACGCTGAGTTCTCAATTCTTGCCAGGCATTGCCGCGGGATGGCTGTGGGTTCCAATACCGTCTGCTGGAAGTCGGACGCGACACTGCCCCCTCGCGACGGTTTACTTTTTGAAAACTGTGAGCAGATTTCCATCACAGGTCTGACCGCAGAACGTCTCTGTTCAGGCGGTCCAGAAAATGGTGCCGGGTTGATGTTTCACGCCTGCCGCGACCTTCAAATCACAGGATGCCAGATCATTGACCCGTTGTTTGCAGGGCTGGAATTGAAAGATTGCGAGCGGGGCCTTGTGACGGGAAACAGCATTGTCGACCGTCGAAACCCGGCGCAAATGGTGAACGCCATTCGAATGTCGGGTACAAATCGCGACATGATGATCCAGCACAATCTGCTACGCGGTGTCAGTGGATCAAACATCGCTGGATCACGCGTGGGAACATTCGTAAGAAACTAGTGCGTGTCGCACTTCCGTGTCGCGTCGAAACATGGTTTAGACGCTGTAGTTTGATGCCCGCGGGACGCCACACTTAAGTGAGATGCGCTCTAAGCGGATTGCAACCTGGAAGACCGCTCGGAACTGGGTGACCGGGGCTGGATCGCTTGGAGTTACTACTGCAATGCATTCGACGGATGTAACGACCCATTCTCTTCCCGTGATCCGGCCCAAGAGCCAAGGGGCCATCCGTTCACCCAGCCCGGCCCCCTCTCGTCCGACTCAAACCAGAGAACTTCAGCCAGCCGGCGCGGATCGTCGGCCCGTACGTTCGCTTTAATCGTTAAACTCGGAGTGGGCTAAATCCGTAATCGATTATAGATCATCGATTTAAATCTTTCAGTGTACATTTCAACAGGTCTTTCGGCAGATTCGGCCGGACGCCGGCTTCGTTGGTACTACACAAGTTCTATCTGCAGGCGATGTTACCCCTGGAATAGGGCCGGAAGCCAGCAAGCGTGTCCATTGCGATGCGGGCGTCAACGTGACGTAACTCATGTCACAGAAGAGTCTTAAACTGTACAGTTGTTCACGCCATGGTCGCGTGCCTACGATGGTTTTGCCTCCCTGACACCACCACGGTTCCCCCCTCGTGGCTTTGATTCCCTCCCGGTTATTTGAACCGAGTTTTTCAATCCACTCGCGGTGTCGGCGGCAAGACAGGTGCTGCCATGACTTCCCATGTCCGACATCAGCAACATCAGCGAGCCCTTCGCGGCGACATGCATCGCACGCGTGCACTGTCGATCCGTCCTACGGTCGCGCATCGTCAGCGTGGAACGACAAGCCAGTCCGCTTCGTTCAGTGCACCGGAAACCTGGCACGAACCTCGCAATGACGGCAAGATCCGTTTTGTCCGACAATCGGCTGGAACCGGGTTTATTCATCCTGTGACGATTGAGGAGGTCCGGCAGCGAATTTCGGACCTTCCAGAACAGTTCACACGGCAGATTGAAGTTGTCCAGTTCAGTTCAATGACACGAAAACGAAGCCTGTTTCCGTTGTATGGGATGCAATGGGGTCCCAACGTTTACCTGTATCCGATCGAAGCATCATTGCACGAAACCTATTACCGGCCGCCGACTCCTCAGCAGATCATCGAAGCGCGGATGTACGGTGGCGTCTGGGAACAGAAATCAGGGATCTGGACGCTGCAGTGGACACTGGAAACGATTCGTGACTTTTATCTGAACAACGTACTGGTTCATGAAATTGGTCACGTGAACGACCTCCGCAACACAAATTCAGCCGCGCGCGAACGTTATGCCAACTGGTTTGCAACCGAGTACGGTTATCGCATGTCGCGAGGACGGATCTGAATTTGATTTGGGAAAATGAAAACGAACTCACTTCCCTTTCGTTGGACAACCGATATACTTCGTTGACCTCCCTTCTCGGGGATGGTCACTCTGTCGCGGGGTGGAGCAGCCCGGTAGCTCGCGAGGCTCATAACCTCGAGGTCGTAGGTTCAAATCCTGCCCCCGCCACTTGTTTCGCATCATGCGAACAGTCGATTCAGGGCGGTCGCGAAACTCGCCTACCGTCGAATTAAACGAAAGGCCGGTATCTTCGGATGCCGGCCTTTTCGCGTTCTATCGCCAGCATTCGGGTTTATCGGCATTCGTTTGGACGTGGATCGTCCTGACCCGGTGGAAATGATGTGAAGAATTTGGGGTTAGGTTGCGAATCCGTTGGCCGGTTGCCCAGCGGAGTTGTCGCCACAACTCCCAGAATCAATAAAAGGTTACGACTTTCTATTACGGCATTCCACAAATTCTAGAAAAACGACAACGATTTGGATTGACACCAATGTTGCTATCGCCGATAATAATTCCTACCAAGACAGTGGTATTTACCAGCGAGGAGATTCCGCCCTCGCTTGCAATTCTCGTGCTGTGGCGCTGACTGGGAGTCCGGAGGCAGCCGCAGAGACCTCGGAGGTCTCTTTCATGTTCACTCCTGAATCTGTGCTTAGCACACGGATCGCCCACTCCCAGCAAGACTCGTCGTTGTTCCTGAAGGGACAACGCTGTTGTCAAACCTCGCCCCTCTCAACACGCGCGTTTGCTCGCTGTTGTTGATTCTGCGGCTCTACGTGTTGGCTGATGTCAACATTCCCGGCACGTAGGACCCTGTTATCGCAGTCGTCGCGTTCAGCGCAGCGTTCCTGCGTTCCTGCGCTCATTCGCGGTGGTCACTGCAATTCTGCGGACTGCCTTCCCACATATTTCCGGCCTGCTTCGGGCAGAGCCCACGCACTGGTATTTCTTCCGGCAACTTGCAAGAGGTAATCATGAACTCATCGAATGGGCGACGTCAAAAACGAAGTCGCGGTTTCACACTGATCGAACTCCTGGTCGTCATCGCGATCATCGCCGTCCTGATCGCGCTGCTGCTGCCTGCAGTCCAGCAGGCTCGCGAAGCGGCCCGAAGAACTCAGTGCCGGAATAACCTCAAGCAGATTGGCCTGGCGCTACACAACTATCACGATAACTACAGTGTCTTTCCGCCAGGAAACGTGCTCTCGACGGAGAATCCTGACCCAGGCTGGTCGGTGAATCTGAACACTGCGAACTCTGCTGCCGGATACGGTTGGGGCTATTTTATTCTTCCGCAACTGGATCAGTCGAATCTCTATAATCAGATCAATTCCACAAATCAGGAACTGGAATACCTGCTGGAAAATCCACCTGCCCGCCCGCTGGTGCAGACTGTGGTTCGTGCCTATCGCTGCCCGTCCGATACTGCACCCGATACGAATGTCAATCGGCGATTCAGCAATGCCGCATTTGGCAACACCGCAGCGGGAACGTCGAACTACGTCGGTGTGCATGGCACGCGCTGGTCACATTCCTTTGACTGGTTTCCTGGGCAGTTGGACCCTTATGGCATGTTCTGGCCGTGCAGCAAGGTGCGAATCGCAGATGTCACAGATGGGACGACGAATACGCTATTTGTGGGCGAACGAAACTGGGATAACAACGCGGCCGTATGGATCGGGACTCGGAATTACTGTGGGAATGGTGAGGTGGGACTGCGGCAGATCGTCGGGATCACGAACTGGAAGATCAACCTCAACGGAGGAAATGCTCCTCGCGCCTTTCACAGTAATCATATAGGAGGGACTCATTTCCTGATGGTGGACGGCAGCGTGAGATTTGTCACGGAGAATATTGAGCTGAACAACAACTTGGCGGTGCCTGGTGATCCACGTTCCATGATCGGGGTTTACAACCGACTCGGGATGCGGAACGACGGCAACCCGATTGGCGACTTCTAAGGACTGATCAAACTAATCAGCCATGTACTTGAAAGGAATAAAACGTGATTGGCGTCACAACAATTCTTCGGCCGGCCAAGCTCTCGCTCCTCGCTGCTGCACTGCTGATCGGCTGCGGAAAGACGGACATCCCCCTGGCACAGGTCGAGGGAACGATCATTCTGGATGGCCAGCCTCTGGCGAATGCCACGGTTGAATTTCAGCCCGCAGAGGGAAAAGCGAAAGGGCGTCCGTCAATTGGTGAAACCGGCCCCGATGGGAAATACAAATTGCGGTTCTCGAAAGACCAATGGGGGGCTGCTGTCGGTCGTCATAAAGTGATGATCACGACCTTCTCGCCCGAGGGTGATGGGAAATTCCGGGAACGTGTTCCGGCAATCTATAACACGCATACGACACTGGTGCGTGAGGTTGATAAGAACCAGAACTGGCTCGATTTCGACTTGCAGACGAATGCGGTCCCTGTACAGGCAACTGCCGGACGATAATCCTGAAGATATTCGACCTGGGCGAATCAGAAGAGTTGGTGCTGTGACAAGCTGCGTGCCGTGGATTTCGCTGGACTTCTGATTCTGCCCGTTCGAATTTTGCATTTCCGTTATTTCCGTTGATGATCTCGCGTGGATCCACACGGCGGAAAAGATGGTACCCGGATTGGGTCGATGACTTGCGATGAATGGTAAATGGGATCGCACGGCGATTCCGATCGAGTTACGGAAGAACTCGATGATGTACAACTTCGACAAATGAAAGTGCTGATATGCGAGTCCAATCCCTGAGCCTGATGATCCTGTCGGCCGGACTGTCGCTGTTCCCGGTGGAGTATGTCTCTGGTCAGGAGGCTGCGAAGCCCGACCCGGCAAAGCTGGAGTTCTTCGAAAAGAAGGTTCGACCGCTGCTGGTCGACAATTGCTACAACTGCCACTCGGCCGACAACAAGGCGGCAGGGGGATTGCGGGTCGACGATCATCGCGGTCTGTTGCAGGGAGGGGGGCGAGGCAAGGCCATTGCTTTAGGAAACCCCGAAGAAAGTTTGCTGATCAAGGCGGTCAGTCATACCGACGCTAAACTCAAGATGCCTCCCAACAATCGCCTGGCTGACGAACAGATCGATATCCTCAAGCAATGGATCAAGGACGGAGCGGTCTGGCCCGCTCTGGAGATTCCAGCCGAACTGCACGCGAAACGGCCTGAATACGACCAGCTGCTCAAAGATCATTGGTCATGGCAACCGCTTCGAAAAGTCGACGTGCCAGCCATCACAGGCGATTGGTCGCGAGATGACATCGACAGATTCATCCAGGCAACGCTCGCCGAAAAGGGTTTGACTCCCGTTGAGGATTCTGACAGGGTCACGCTGTTGCGACGAGTCACCTTCGATCTGACAGGATTGCCACCAACACCTGGTGAAATCCGCGAGTTTATCGCCGACAAATCACCAAAGGCCTTCGAAACCGTCGTCGATCGGCTGCTGCAATCGCCAGCGTTCGGGGAACGCTGGGGACGTCACTGGCTGGATCTGGCGCGGTTTGGGGAATCGACCGGCTCGGCTCGAAATCTTCCCTTTCCGCATGCCTGGCGCTATCGCGACTATGTGATTGATGCCTTCAACAAGGACAAGCCATACGATCAGTTTGTGACAGAACAGATTGCCGGAGATTTACTCCCTGCTGAATCGGAACAGCAGCGCAAAGAGCAACTGATCGCCACGGGCTTCCTGGCCATCGGTGTCAAGGACGTGAATCAGCGGTTTAAAGTCCGCTACATCATGGACAACATTGACGAGCAGATCGATACGGTCAGCCGTTCGATCCTGGCAGTCACGGCAAGTTGCGCCCGGTGCCACGATCACAAGTTCGACCCGATCACTACAAACGAATACTACAGCCTGGCGGGGATCTTCCACAGCACGGACGATTGCGCGGGTCTGCGAAACAAGATGGGGGGTGGCGGTCTGGACTACTACGAGCCCAAGCTGCTGCTGGTTCTTTCCGCAACGGGTGCGGCCGATCCCAGGCAGGCGGAAAAGATCGAATCGGCTCGGAAAGCGGCTGAAGATGCGAAGGCGCAGTTTGAAGCGATCCGCGATTCTGCCGATGGTGACAAGCTGGCCCCAAATGGCCGGCCGATGCGGCAGGTCGCCCGTCAGAAGTGGAATCGCCTGCAGGCCGAATACTTCGCTTTGACAGACCCTGCTGTTTCGGGAGAAGTGGCGATGGGGGTGCGTGATGCTGCCGTGATTGGCGATACCGAAATTCGAATTCGTGGCGAAGCGGAAAAGCTGGGACCTGTCGTCCCCCGTGGGTTCCTGAATGTTGTGAAACTCGAAGGTCAGCCTGTTATTCCAGCGGACAAGAGCGGTCGCCTGGAACTGGCGAAGTGGCTTACCGATCCACGCAATCCGTTGACCTCACGCGTGGTCGTCAATCGGCTGTGGCATCATTTGTTTGGAGCAGGCCTGGTGACCAGCGTCGATAACTTCGGTGTGACGGGTGACAAGCCTTCGCATCCCGAACTGCTGGATTACCTGGCAAACCAGTTCATTCAAGATGGCTGGTCCACCAAGCGAATGATCCGTCGACTGGTTCTGACGCGAGCTTACGGACTCGGTTCATCGGCAACGGAACACCATCTGACAACTGACCCCGCCAACCGCTTCGTCTGGCGACATAGCCCGCGGCGACTGGAAGCCGAAGAGCTTCGCGATGCAACACTGGCCGCCACCGGGCGCCTGGATCGTTCGCGTCCCAAGGGTTCGGCAGCCGCGGACCTGAAGGTCATCGAGTTGCGTAACAACGGTCCGGAATCACAGCATTTGCAGGAAGTCGGGCGAGCCAGCCGGGCACGCAGCGTCTATCTGCCATTGCTGCGGACGTTGGTTCCAGCTTCGCTGGAGGTCTTCGATTTTGCGGATCAGGGATTGGTGACAGGAAGCCGCGAAACGACAACGGTACCGACTCAGGCTCTGTACCTCTTGAATGATCCGTTTGTTCGACGAAACTCATTGTCACTGGCGGAATCATTGCTGGCCTCGAACGATCAGACAGATCGGGATCGTGTGGAAACCGCCTATCTGGCAACTCTGGGGCGATTCCCCTCGTCCAGTGAAATCGAACGAGTTCAATTCTTCCTGTCGGACTATCAGTCGCAGGCCAGCGAATTGCTGGCTCAGGATTTCGTAGCAGTCGCCAGACGCGAAGCAGAAGAACAAGCCGCAGCCCAGGCTCCTGCTGATGCGTCACAGCCGTCGAACCTGGGAGCGCTAGCGAAGGCTGCCAATGCGAACGGATTGGCAGCGGCACAGCAGGCGGCTGCGCAGGTTGTGAATGCCGACGATGTTGAACAGACGGAAGCCGTTGTGAAAGTGGAAGCGATTCAGGCTCGTGATGCACGATCAGCAGCCTGGGCCGCGTTTGTCCAGGCTCTGATTGGTTCAGGCGATTTTCGCTACGTCCGTTAGTTGATCCCTTCGCAATGACCGGGTTGTGGTCAGACAAAACTCAGTCATTACCGCACCAGAAATAAAGGATTTTGAAAATGTCGGATTTCCCCCTTCAACATGGCGATCAGTTTTCGCCCTCGCGCCGCAGTCTTTTGAAAACCGCAGGGACTGGTTTTGGTTACCTGGCACTGGCCGGAATGCTGGGGATGCAGAACAAGAAAGCCGCGGCTGAGTCTCGAGTGGAAGCTCCACTGGCTCCAAAGCTGCAGCAACTCGCCGCCAAAGCCAAGCGGATCATCTTTCTGTTCATGGAAGGGGCGATGTCGCACGTCGACACCTTCGACTACAAGCCTCGCCTGCAGGAGAGTGACGGCAAACCAGGTCAAGGGGGCGGCAAGCTGGTCGCTTCCAAGTTCAAGTTCAGCCAGCATGGTCAGACGGGAACATGGGTCTCGGAATTGTATCCGCATGTGGCCAAGCATGTGGACCAACTCTGCTTCATCCGCGGCCTGCATACAGATACTCCGGCACATCCGCAGGCGGTCATTCAATTACATACCGGCGCCCGCGTTGCTTCGCTGACCCGTCCTTCGATGGGAGCCTGGCTGCTGTATGGTCTAGGGACCGAGAATCAGGATCTGCCGGGTTACATCACGATCAATCCATCGCCCAATTTTGGCGGGGCGGTGAACTACGGCAGCGCTTTTCTGCCAGCCCATTTTCAGGGGACACGGATCAACGATTCAGGCTTTTTGCCGAACTTGAAAGCAGAAGTCGCCTCGCCACTTCAGCGTCGGCAGATCGAACTGGTTCAGGAAATGAACCGTGACCTGCGTGCTGTTCCAGGTGCCCCCAGTGAAATCGATGGCGTCATCGAATCGTACGAACTGGCGTTCCGGATGCAGGGCAAGGTTCCAGAACTGCTGGATATCTCCAAGGAACCACAATCCGTGCTGGATGCCTATGGAGTCAAGCCGGGGCCCGCTGGAAGCTTTGCTCGACAGTGTGTTCTGGCTCGCCGGCTGAGTGAAGCGGGAGTGCGGTTCGTGCAGATTCGCCAGGGGGGATGGGACCATCACAACAATCTCCACAAGGGATTGATTGCGAATTCGGCGGCGACAGATCAACCGACGGCCGCACTGCTGGCAGATCTCGAACAGCGCGGATTGCTTGACGAAACGCTGGTGTTGTTCGGTAGCGAGTTTGGACGGCTCCCTACGGCACAAGGCCCCGATGGTCGTGACCATAACATTACGGGCTACCCCATGTGGCTGGCAGGAGCTGGCGTAAAGCCAGGCTTTTCATATGGAGCGACTGACGAGTTCGGGACGCATGCTGTCGAAGGCCGAATGCACACGATGGACTTGCATGCGACCTTGCTGGCTCTGATGGGCTTGGATCACGAATCGCTCACCTATCGATATGCCGGCAGAGATTTCCGTTTGACGGATGTCGGGGGGAACGTTGTTCGAGAAATCATGGCCTGATGGCTACTGATCCGCAGGAATCCTACAGGTGCACCTGTCACCGCTCGCAGGTTACTTCATTTTTTGGATTAACTGTCATGAATGCAAATGTCGTGGGCAGCACTGAATCAACAGGGTTAAGAATCCATTCGAACTGGATCGAAGATTGCCTGGAGACTCCGATTGAGCAATGCCCGACACGAATTCACTCGTTGATTTCAATATCGGTTATCGGCTGGTTGATCGCGGGAGGCGGGATCAGCGTGGCGATGTGGGGATTCATTTCACTCATTCGTGTTTAGACGATGTTGCCAATGCAACTTCTCGGGAGATTTGATCATGACGCTTCAGCATCCGGCTGAAAACAGGGTCAGTGCATCGGACGTTACGGACACAGGGGAACGTGCATCGATATTGATCACGCAGATTCGTGAAGCACTGCACGGATTGAAGAACGGCCAGATCACGATCTCGGTTCATAATGGCGAGGTAACAATGATCGACCGGATCCTGCGGAAGCGCCACTATCGATCTCGTCCGACCTCGTGAGACGTCATGCGTTCGGAACCTACAGATCGACTCGCATCGCCTGTTCCCAGCGGTGGAATCCCAGTTTTTCGTAGAATGGTGCGACATCGTCTTCGCAATCGAGGATCACCTTGTAACATCCAGCCTCGCGACAGACTTGCAGCAGATGATTGATGATGGCGGCACCGATCCCATGGTGCTGATACGCAACGTGAACTGCGACATCTTCAATATGCCCGACGATCCCGCCGTTATGGATGAATTTCGGTTCAATGATCAGCGATGCAGTCCCGGCAACTCGGTTGTCGATCAGGGCGACATAGGTCCTGACACGTGACCGCATCCGCCGCCGAAAAATCTCCAGCGCTTGTTCGTCGGTCAATTCGGCTGGCTTCAGAGCCCCCAGCGCGGTCAGAAATCCACGACGCAAATCCGTGGCGTCCATCAACCGAATCGTAAATGAGGGTGTGGGGGCATCGTTCGACATGCTGCAACGAGTGTTCGCTGTCAAAGCTGTCGAGTCAAGCGGTGTGTGATGCCAAACGAGTCACATTAGTGCGATCTATGGCAGGAGACTGCGTCATCCACAAGCTTTGCCTGGATTGCCCATAGTAGAGTTTTGGGCTGATTGCCGTAGTGGATGCCAGCAAAGGGCCATGCCACCGCAAAGCAGCGCCACCGCAAAGCCGCTGTAGGACGGACAATCCTGTCCGTCATCCGTCGATTTGTACTGAAACGACCCTTCGCGTAGCGAGCCACGAATTAAGTAAGCCGAGGAGATACGGGAACTGACGAAGGAGAGTCGAGCGGGACCGTTTCGGTCAAATGTTTGGGCGGACAGGATTGTCCGCCCTACAAAACTCGTGACACGTGGTTGGGGCACGGGAATCCGAATCGATGCCCGTGTGAATTTCTGGCGTCTGCTGGTTCGGGCAGACAAAAATTGCTATTTTCGCCTGATAGTGCTCTCTCATGGTTTTTGGGTTGATTTCCAGACATCGGGGGCTTTCAAAAGGATCTACGGGCATGAATCTTGATGCTTTGCGTAATCTGATCGTCGGCGGCCAACTGTTGAGTGCCGAGCGACTTGGGGAATTTGTCACCTCGTGGCAGGATGGCGGTCGGTCCGCAGAAGAAGGGACTGAGTTCGTTCAGTGGCTCGTAGAACTTCGGGAACTGACTGAATTTCAGGGGGAAGCTCTGCTGGCCGGTTTCGGCGGACCCTATCTGCTGGGGCCTTACCGCGTCACGGGTCATATCGCTGCGGGTCGACTGGGAGACGTCTATCACGCGGAGCAGATCGAATTTAATCAACCTGTCAGTTTGAAGATCTTTCCGTCATCGCTCAGCAAAGATCCCGAATTGGCCGCTCGTCTGGGCCGCGAAGCGCGCGTTTCGTTGCAAGTGGACAGCCCCTACGTCGTCAAGACGTATCAGGTCGGACGCGTCGGCCAGATCCCGTTCATTGCTTTGGAATCACTGCAGGGAGAAACCCTGCAACAGCGCCTGGAACGCGAAGGACGACTCCCCTATCTCGAAGCCTGCCAACTGATTCAGCAGGCCGCGATGGGACTGGCGTACATTCATTCCCAGGAAATCATTCACCGTGACATCAGTCCCGCCAGCCTGTGGGTAACCACTCAGGGGCTCGTCAAGATCATGGAATTCGGTGCGGCACGCGATGCGTTGTCCTACATCGATTCTGTGAGTGGCGAAGATGATCTGACCTACAATCAGACCCCGGATGAAGTGCTGGGTCACTACGCTTACATGTCGGCTCAGCAAGCGGAAAATCCTCATGCAGCCGATGTCGCCAGTGACCTGTACAGTCTGGGATGTACGTTCTATCACTTGCTGACCGGCCAGGTCCCCTTTGAAGACAAGAATCCCGTCCGACAGATGCTGAGGCATGCGAGTGAGCCGCCTCGTCCTCTCTCCGACTTTGATTCATCCATCCCGCCGATTGTTCAGGATGTCGTCTCGTACCTGCTGGCGAAACGTCCTGAGGATCGATACGGATCGGCCGAAGAACTGGCGAGTGTTCTGGCCACGATTATTCCGCTCGCGGCAATCCCCGAAGGACCGGCCGTTGCTCCTGACTTCCTGGATTGGGTGACCAGTGTGGATGATGGTGATTTTGGAGTCACTGTGCATGAACCGGAAGACCCGGCCCTGCAGCAGTTCGTTTCGTGGTTGTCTGACCATAACGAGACCGGACTGTCACCATGATCATCCGTCCACGCCATGATCTGTCCACGCCATGATCTGATCTTCGCGATCTGACCGTTCGACGCCGAATGTTTCCGGAGGCTTTCCGTGCGCCTGATTCCTGTTTTGCTGTTTGCGTTGCTTCTGCTGACGTCTCAGGTTCTGGCGCAGGGGACTCCGTCGCCCGAGCAAAAATATGAACTCGGTCCCGATTCAAAGCCGATTGCAGGGGTTCCTGAAGGAAAGGTGACTCGCCATTCCTGGACAAGCAAGATCTTCGATGCCACTGTCCGCGACTACTATGTTTACGTCCCTGCAAAATATGACCCGGCTCAACCGACAGCCGTGATGGTCTTTCAGGATGGTCATGCGTACGTCAATGCCAAGGGGGAGTACCGGGTTCCTGTCGTGTTTGACAACCTGATGGCCCGTGGCGAACTTCCACCAATCATCGGGATCTTCATTGACCCCGGGCATCGCGGAGAAACACTTCCTCCCATCCGGTGGCAGGCCAATAACCGCAGTTTTGAATACGACACGCTCAGCGATCAATACGCTCGATTCCTGCTGGAGGAAATCCTGCCGGAAGTCGGAAAGAGCTATAACCTGACCACGGATCCTGAACGTCGCGCCATTTGCGGGGCATCGTCGGGCGGAATTTGTGCCTGGACCGTGGCGTGGGAGCGTCCTGACCAGTTCCGGAAGGTTTTGAGTCATATCGGCAGCTTCACCAACATTCGAGGCGGCCATGTTTACCCGTCATTAATTCGCAAGACGGAGCGCAAGCCGATCCGCGTCTACTTGCAGGACGGAGATCACGACGTCAATAACGAGCATGGAAACTGGTGGCTGGCCAATCTGGAAATGGAATCGGCACTCAAGTTTTCCAAGTATGACGTCAAGACCGTCTGGGGGCATGGAGCCCATAACGGCAACCACGGCGGAGCAGTCCTGCCGGAAGCCTTGAAGTGGCTGTGGCGCTGACCAGGCATTTTCCAGCTTCATTTGTACGTCGCTGCTACTTCATCTTGACCGATCTGCCTGTGGCAGATACCGTTCCGCCGCCGCGCAGGTTCGGTGGGGAATGCTGCTGCGCGGAATATCCGTCTGGCTGGGGCAGGGACGCCAATGCCTGGGTTTCAAGTCCATATTACTGTCAGTACCGCTGCCGGCATCGCTTATGCCGCGTGGGGATGGACTCAATACGACCTGCCATTCGGAACCTGTGCTCTTGCCGGGGGGCTTTGCTCCATCGCCGGGATTATGCCCGATCTCGATAGTGACAGCGGAGTTCCATCGCGAGAAACGATCGGCTTCGCTGCCGCGGTGATCCCGATGCTCATCTTCAGCCGCCTGCAGGTCCACGGGCTCAGTATTGAGCAGATGGTCCTGTTCGGTGCTCCCATGTACCTGCTGATTCGTTTTGGACTGGGGACGATTTTCAAGTCGGCCAATGTCCACCGCGGGATGTTTCACAGTATTCCGGCTGCCGTGATTGCGGGGCTGATCGGGTATCTCGTCTGTGATTCAGGCGTGCACCTGGTTCACAATTACAAGGCGATTGCCGTTGGACTCGGTTACCTGATCCATCTGGTACTCGATGAAATCTGGAGTGTCGATCTGTCGAGGGGAGCGCCGCACCTGAAGAAGTCGTCGGGCACGGCACTGAAGTTTGTTGGCGACAATGCCACTTCGACTCTTTTGACATATTGCATTCTCTGTTTACTGCTGATGTTTGTCGCCAACGAAGAATCACAGCCGCCGACTCCTACGGCATTTGCCCGGCGACACATCGATACCACACTCCAGCCGACTCCAGTCCCTGATCGGACCGCCGTCGCACCGAATAAGTCCTCGTCCCAAGGGTGGCAAGGTCCCAAGACGACCTCGCGTCGAACGCGAATGGACGATCCCTGGCAGTAAAGCAACTACCTAGCCTGATGAAGCTGATTATAGAAGGAATTGAACGATGACACCCTATGACGGTGTAATGGCAGTCATTGTGCTGTTTACGGTGATCCATGGTTACTTCCGTGGCGCGGCGTGGCAGACGGCACCGATCATTTCGCTTGTTCTCGGCTATATGATCGCCATGCCAATGTCGGTCACGATGGCTCAATATTTTGGTCCACCGCCGCTGAATCGCCTGTTCGCGCTGGTCACGATCTATCTGCTGGTCGCGATCACCGTCTACCTGATGGTGCGATCATTCCGGGAAGGAGTCGACAAGGCGAAGTTGACCGAAGTTGACCGTCAACTGGGAGCCGTGCTTGGCGGGGTGAAGGGTGTTCTGCTGACGCTGGTCGCCACCTGTGCTTTGCTGATTTACATCCCGCCAATGCGCGAAATCATCTTGAAGTCCGAAAGCAGTTCGATCGCTGCCAAGATTATTTCGCAGATCTATCCTATCCTTCCCAAGGCGATGCACACACTGCTCGATCCGTACTTGAAGAAGCTGGAAGACCAGATGCCGATCGACGAAACCGGCGGTGATGGTTTTCAATCCAGCGGCCCGGTCGCTCCTCGTACGAATCCTCAACCTCCGGCTTCATCGAGCGATTCGCCGTTCCACCTGGACCCGACTGCTGCGATACCGGACATCATTCCAAATGCACCACGGGCGCGACGAGCCCCGATGCGATCAACACCAGAGCCTTTGGAGGAACCCGCCAGTCCGGCACCTCGACGTCGTCCGGTCGTGAAATCGGCACAGGAAGACGACCCGTTTGAAGCCGCTGATCCAGATCGAGCCGTCAGTTCCCCTCGCTGAGTTGTCAGCAGCAACATCGCCGAGTCCTGGTTTTTGCGAGATCGCCGTAAACCAAATCACATCGGGGAATAGCCAGCGTATAGGCTCGTCTTGCTGGTGGTTTACGTGGCTGATCTCGCAGTTCCAGTCGCTTCTTCCAATTCTGCCTATATTGCCTCGCCCACGGGAACTCGCCTGATCGGCCTCAGCAGCATTTCATCGCTGAAATAGAGTGCCGCAGACTTAGGGCTGTAAGGAGCCGTACGGTGTGAAAAGCGAATTCGTATTGGCACCCGGCGATACCATGCTGACGGAATTTCGGGGTCAGTTTCGACGAATGTGATTCGCCGGTACAATCTCGGAGGTTTTGTCTCGGCGAGCGTTCCGCGGTTTTCCCGTGGTCAAGTCGGAGTTTGCAGTATGAAGGCGGCGTTTATTCGCGAAACAGGTTCGGCATCCGTGATCGAATACGGAGAATTGCCCACTCCCGAACCGCGCGCTAACGAAGTGTTGGTGAAAGTCGGTGCGGTGTCCGTGAATCCGATCGATACCTACATCCGCGCCGGCGCGGTCGCTATGGCCAGTCGCTTTCCGTACATCATCGGTTGCGATCTGGCGGGAACCGTGGTCAAGGTTGGAACCGAAGTCAAACGGTTTGCGATCGGTGACCGGGTCTGGGGCAGTAATCAAGGATTGTTTGGACGTCAGGGGACGTTTGCCGAATTTGCTGCCGTCGATGAGCGTTGGCTCTATCGCACGCCGAAGGCCATGAGCGACACAGAAGCGGCCGCTGGAGCTCTGGTCGGACTGACCGCCCATATGGGGCTGTTTCAACATGCAGATCTGCACCCGGGCGAAGTCGTCTTCGTCAACGGGGGGGCTGGTGGAGTCGGGTCGTGTGTCGTGCAGCTGGCCAAGGCGACAGGTGCATTTGTCGTCACAACAGGGGGCAGTGACGAAAGTCTGGCAATCTGTAAGCAACTGGGGGCCGATCTGGCACTCGACTATCGCGCCCCGAATCTGGATGACCAGTTACGCGCTTTCAGTCTGCCGCATGGTGGTATTCAGCTGTGGATCGAAACCCAGCGTGAACCGACACTTGACCGGACTATCAGCCTGATGGCACCTCGAGGCCGAATTGTTCTGATGGCGGGTCGTCAGGCTCGTCCAGAACTGCCGGTCGGTCCGTTCTACGTGAAAGATTTGCGACTGATCGGCTTTGCGATGTTCAACGGAACACCCGAAGAACAGCGGTCTGCCGGTGAAGGATTGAACGCACTGTACGAAATGAATCGCTGGCGTCCGCAGGTCGGCAAGGTCATGCCACTCAGTGAAGCGGCATTAGCTCACAAGCTTCAAGAGGACAATACCTTGAACAAAGCGGGAACTCTGCGGGGCAAGATCGTCCTCGTACCAGAGTAATTCATAAGGTCCGCACGTGGCACGATGCCGCGTCAACGCCGGTACCACGTTGGAAGGTTGATGAATCCTGCAAGCTGGTGATGGTATGACGGGCAGCGATTCATCCCCTGTTGACTGTCGTTCGAAGTGGCGACGCGAGTTTTGCTGGTGGGGGGGGTATCTCGCGATAGCGTTATTCGCATCCTGGCCACTGGCATACCAGCCGGGTTCGGCAATTTCGCTGGGATATGAAGCCGAATCTACGGTCCCATTGCTGAACGTCTGGACCTTGTGGTGGAATTCGGATCGACTTTCCGCCGGATTTGCAGACTACTGGAATGCACCGATCTTTCACCCGACCATGGGAACATTTGCATTCTCTGAGGCACAGCCTCTGATGATCATTGTTGCACCGGTCATCTGGCTGACGGGCAACAAGATTCTGGCCTATAACATCTACCTGTGGTCGATCCTTTCCTTGAATGGATACAGCAGTCGGCGCCTGTTGTTGCGAGTTGGGCATCATCCGTTTCTGGCATTTTGTGGCGGCCTGATCTGCCAGATGTTGCCATTTGTCTGGTGGCAGTCCGGGGTCGTTCAACTGACGACACTCTTCGGCGCCGTCTGGACAATTCATTCCTTGATGGACGTGTTTGAGTGTTCTGCTGGCAGTCATCTGTCTGCTTCCGTGGGAACACCCCACACGAAACGGACCGCCGTCTGTAATGGGCTTAAGCTGGGTGGCTCTTACTGCGTCACTTACTTGCTTTGCAACTACTGGGGAATGTTTCTGACCTTGCTCTTGATCCCCAGTTCGGTGTGGTTCTGGAATGCGAGTCTGTTTCGGATCCGCTTCTGGCTGTCGATCTTCATCGCAGCAGTGATCTCGGCCTCCATCCTGGGACCGCTGGTTTATGTTCAGAAATCGCTGGCAGGAAAGCATCAATGGACTCGTGAACAGAGCTGGATTCGAGACTTGTCCGCTCATTCGCGTGATTACCTGGATGCCCCGCGAACGACCACGTTTCGCGCAGCCCTGCCAATGACAAACGATGCCAGAGCGGCAGTCCCAACGGATTCGTCTTCAGTGACAGACAAATCCAAGTCCGAAGTTGCCGTCGATACCAACGATGTTCGACAGTCAGACTGGACTCGCTTCCCCCAGTGGGATTTTCCCGAAGAACTGCGCCGCGATATCTGGCCCCTGGGGAGCGGAAATGTCAGATTGTTGCTTGTTCCTGTCGGACTGATTGCAGCACTGCTGGGACGAAGAAAACGTTGGGGACTGTTTGCAGTCACGTTTGGACTGATTGCGTTTGGACTGTCACTGGGTCCTGCGGTGTGGTTCATGTCGTGGGTTCCAATTGTGGGAGGAACCAGCCCATACGAAATGCTGCAGCAGTATGTGCCCGGGTTCTCGCTGATTCGCAGTCCGTTTCGATTTGCCGTGTTTGTCCAACTGGCAATCGCCTGGTTATCCGTCGAGTTTCTGGATTTGCTGAATCCACTGCGATGGCGACGACCTCCGCAGCCTCAAGAGACCCTCGTTCAGGAAGCCACTGCTGCCGTTGCGGACACAACGCCGCCTGCAGTTCATCCGGCCCTGCTGATCCCCCCGGCACCGTGGATTCCCCCCGAGATCATGCGTTGGATTCAATGGGGACCGCTGGTTCTGACGAGCCTGCTGGTGATGATCGAAGTCTGGCCACCACGTCAGTCCATCTATGAAATCCCCTCCCGTGCGGTTGTGCCCGCCTGGGTCCACTGGTTACGCGAAAACTCTGAGCCTGACGATGCTGTCGTCTGTCTTCCGTTTCCCACGGGCTACAATGTTCGCGACTATGAAGTGACCGCGGCCTGGATGTATTGGGGAACGCTTCATCGTCGGCCATTGATCAACGGGTATTCCGGCTTTTTTCCGAAGCCGTTTGTTGATCTCAAGGAAAAGCTGACGCAGTACTATCGCCCCGAAGGGGATGCCGCCGCTGGTCCACAATTGAAGCTTTATCCCTGGGATAGTCCAGGCCTGAGGGATCTGAACCAATTCCCGATGAAGTATCTCGTTGTGAAGCGATCATTCGCGACGCGAGACGATGTCTGGCAGCATCCGTTAACCAGATTCCGCTGGGCCTGGGTGACCAGTGATGAGACATGCCAACTGGATATCTACGAGTTCATCCCCTTTGACCCGGAGCCTTAATGCTGCCAGACCGAAGGTAACGGGCACGAATCGTCTGCAAAAACGACTGACATGCCCCGACCGGACGGGCGAGTTGTCGCGCCGTCGACGGCTGCATCCAGGTGAATGAGACGATAACAAGTACGGCCGCCGTTCCCAGCAGGCTCATCCGCAGAGAATCGTTTTCGGCAAACGGTACCAGCAAAGGTCGGTACCAGGCACGCGGTACGATTGCCGGAGTTCGCATCTGGGTCAGATCGCGTGGTGAAAGTCTCAGTTCCGCATCAACGGGAATGATTTCTTCATCCTGTCGAACAGCGTCGAACTCGATCCGCGTCATCTCGGTCGCAAAATCTGGATCCTGGCGGATGGCGTCAACGACGCGTTGAAGCTGTTCGTTTTGCTGCTCAACCTGGACCAGCCGGAACTGAGTTCCGTCGTAGTCATCCTGCAGCCTCATTGTTTCCAGAATCTTCGGCGACAGACTGACAGCGGCAAACAGAAACGCAGCACCCAGCAAAGACACCCAGAACAGTAACGACACGATCATTCCCGAGAGGGTTTCCGGGGCGGGTCGCGTCGATGGTGTTCGTGAAGTACTCATCTGAGTTCGCGGCAACTTAAGATTTCTCTGGGGTCGGTCGTGCGACCGCATCACAAGATGATCGAAAGTCACGGTCGCCGACTTGAATTCCTTTGCGTGACACGTTGGAAGCCTTATCTCGTGCCAATGTTGAATGGATTGTTCGACGTTGCTATGAGCATAAGCTGTAAGTCGTGCATGGAGCAGGTGATATAGCGAAAATGACGCTGCCTGTGTTCGACGGGTTTCCATCAGGAGAGATGGATCGCTTGGTGACGCAGTCCGTTTCACGACCAGATCTGACGAACCGGGCTGCCCAAAGATGATCCGTCGACGTACCTCGGCACGTCCGAAGTCGAATTCTCGTGAGAAGTTGTGAACTGGTGGATTTGTCAGGAGTCATCTTGACCCACCGTACCAATCGGCATAGAAACCCCATTGAACGTCATTTTCTGTCCTGCGTTCTGAAGCCATTCCGCACCGGTCTCTGGAGACATCGTATGCTTCGACCCTTTCGCCCGGATGGCCTGAGTCACCTTACCGTTGCTCAACCCCCTTTACCTGCACGGCTTTTGCGTCGTGTCCTGATTGGTGGAAACCACACCATCGGACAGCATGTGCTGGTGGCGGGTGACCACTGCGGAGAAATGGCCGAATGGCTGGATGAACTTGGTTTTGACGTCGAAGCGATCGATGATTCGATGGAACGTCTGAGTGCCCGACAACGGTCAGGTGCACGATTTGAAATTCATTTTGCGAAGCTCGACGGTTCCGAAAACCTGGGTGCACCGTTTGATCTGATCATCGCTGACGACGTCAATATGCATCGGGAAAACCTGCTGTCCCTGCGAGCTCGCCTGGCAACGGCCGAGTTACTGGCACAACTCAAGCCCGAAGGAGAACTGGTGATCGTCCGCGAACCGGGTAATCTGGGCCACCACGATGTCGCCTGCTGGACTCGGCACCTGGCCTGTTTTCCTGGGAATCTGGAAACAATCGAGTACCCGACACCACTGTTCAGCCGTGAGATGTATCGGTGGATGGTCCGCGGTATTCGCCCGGAGCCTTTTCTGACAGTGTCATTGAAAGTCCCTGCCGAACCCCTGTCGATGTCCGAATGGTGCGAACACGCCCAGCGGGGACTACTGACGAGTTCCACCTGCTGCATGACGGAAATGAGCATTCAACGTCGCGCTGCGTAAACCGTGGCGATGTTACAGTTCAGAGATCAGCACGGCACCAACGATGACATCGTAGGCGGCATGAGCTCCCACCGTGATGCCGAATCCACGCAGGAAAAACAGTCCTGCGAAGAACATTCCTGCCAAGGTTCGGAATGCAAATCCGAACCACAGAGCCCGTGTTGACTGGACGCGAACGACGGCATCGGTCAACACTGTCAGAGAGTAGTCTTGATCAGGTGCTCCGAGGTAATGAGCGAGCGAGAAAACCAGACTCGTCAACACAATCGTTGCTCCAACCGACCAGCGGTGTGGAACCAATAAGGCCCGGAAGGCAGCATAGGTGACTGGAATCAGACAGAGTCGAAAGAGAAACTCTTCATAGATTCCCGCCCCGAGAAAAGTGACAGAGCGAATTAAAAGACTGTGAGCCCAGCGGGAGCCCTCAATCTGCAGCAGGTTCGTTTGTGGCTGTCGGAAGCAGGAATCAACCGCCTGACCGACGAGAATCAGCGCGAAAGCAAACAGCAGACTTTCCGCAATCATGCCGCCCAGAGTATCCCAGGACGTTCGCCAAGGTTGCCGACTGGCCCACTGCCAGAAAACGAGGGCACCGACGAGAGAGACAGGCAGCAGCCACAACAGATCGATCCCCAGCCGCAACAGAAACTGTCGCATCCACGCGTCGGCGCCGTTGCGAAACGTCTCTGATTCTGCACCGCCGATGGCCAGGACACCAAATTCGTAAATCAGCAGTAACGGCAACAGGAACACGAGGTTACAGAACGGGCGACGCGTCTCGAACCAGTAGTGGGGCTCGGACGATTCCGGTGGAACAAACGCATCTACAAACAAGGTTCGAAACGTCATCCAACCTGACCTTCGGTGTGGCCGCGGAACCAACGCATCCAGAACGTCATCGTCCGAACCGCCTCGCAAATTCAAGTTCCCTCTGAACAGCGGAAAAGCCAGCGAAGTTCCCCCGTTTCACAAATCTGCGATCACCAACGCAGACTTCGAAAATCATTTGGACCGCGCCAAACGGTCCCGAAGTGTTAGAATCTGGCGATCAGGCAAACCTTGACGGGTTCGCCGAACCGACACTGGAAGGGGATTGTCGGAATCAATGCAGTCGGAAGGATTGTGAGGTCGATTCCAAGGATGCATCGTTTTCACAGACGGTTTCGCGGAAGGTGTGCATATGGCGACAGACATTCGATTGAAGGACTTGCTTCCCGATCTGACTGATCGGATCGTCGATACCTATCACGAGATCAATACGATCAATCATCTGGGGCATTGTCCGTTGCCAAGTGTCGATGCTGTGATCGAGATCGCGGAATCGCTGAAAGAGATCCTTTATCCGGGCTATCGGAAGCGGCAGAATCTGCACTTCGGTAACGTGACATACCACGTTGGAGACCTGATTGACGGATTGCATGACCGGCTGACTCAGCAGATCGCTCGTGCCCTCAGACATGACTTCCGTCGCAAGAATCAATTGGCGTGTGGAGAAGTCCAGCCTGACTTCGAAGCCGTTGGCCAGGAAAAGGCGATCCGCTTTTTGCAGCGGCTTCCCGATGTCCGCCATCTGCTGGCGACCGATGTGCAGGCCGCGTTTGATGGTGATCCCGCGGCCGGCAGCCTGGATGAAATCATCTTCTGCTACCCTGGCCTGGAAGCCATCACCATCTATCGTCTGGCACATGAACTCCACAAGCTGGATGTTCCATTGGTTCCGAGGATGTTGTCGGAATGGTCACATAGCAAAACGGGAATTGATATCCATCCCGGTGCCCGGATCGGTCCGTCATTCTTCATTGACCATGGAACCGGAGTTGTGATTGGTGCGACAACCGAAATCGCGGCGGGTGTCAAAATCTATCAAGGCGTGACGTTGGGGGCCCTCAGTTTCGCCAAGGACAACGAGGGAAATCTGGTCCGCAATTCCAAACGTCATCCCACGATCGAAGAAAACGTCGTGATCTACGCCAATGCGACTGTGTTGGGTGGAACGACGACCATCGGCCGTAACTCGGTGATTGGTGCAAGTGCCTCGGTCTACGAAAGCGTTCCGCCCAATACCGTTGTCACGCTGGAAAAGCCAACACTGCGGATGCGTCAGGCCTCGTAGGGACTGATATCAGAGATCAAGACATTCGACCGCATCGGAGGATGGCACGAAGTGTGCCATCCAATGTGCCGTATCGAGATCACGATGTTCCGGGATCATTTCTTTGGCGGGGCAGTTTCGCCATCAATAATCGCACGGGTGCGGCTTTCGTTTTTGGCCGCCATCTGCTGTAACTGCTCACGGTAGGCATGCAACGGGCGGGTCAGCAGCCGATCAATGACCAACTTTCGATGATCCATCTCTGCAGAAGCGATGCCAGCGTCACCACAGAGTCCGGTCATCACATCCACGGTCTTGTCGATGGCGACCAGACTGCGATCGACTTCGGCGAGTCGACGTCGTGGGGACTTTACGGCATACGACTGGCGTGTTTCCCAATGCGTTCTCAGCGTCTGAACCAGGCCGTTCAGAATGTCGAATCGTCGAGCCGGATCTGGAATCGATTCGGGATGCTGAACGATCAACTCCAGTGCCGTGACAATGTTGCGTGTCGAACCATCCGCGACTGGCGAGAAGTAAACGGAATGCAGACGGTGAATCAATTCTGCTGCCGGATCGACCTTCCCCTTGGCTTGCAGGTCGGCGATTTCCAGATGGGCGAAATAACTGACCATTGGATCGAACGGTTTCAGAAAGGCCGTAACAGCCGCGATTCGTTCCGCCGTCGGGTTGCTGGCGGCCTGACCAAGTGCCAGGAAATAGTCCTGCCGACGCTGATCATCCGGGTGGACAGCCTCTGCCGTCATCGAGTGACTCGCCTTCTGGATCCCCGATGGACGGCGACTTTGTAATTGTTCACGCAGTGCCGTGCGATACCCCCACGAATGGAATTCGGCATCGGGATTTTCCCGCACGACCTTTTGCTGTATCACCAGTTCCGCCAGTCGTCGCAGCAAGTCCGGTGACACATAACGGTCGTCCATCCATTCGAGCAGCCGTGACTTTCGCGACAGATGCACTCCTTCCTGAGCGACCTTTGTTTCCAGTTCGCGATTCAGATACGGTGCTTGTGTTGTCCGACGTGCATCGAGGACCTGGTGTAGCTCATTCAGCTTCGCACCCCATCTCATCAGTTCCACGGGGGCTCGCAATGCCAGGATTCCGTTCGCTGCAGCATTGGTCCAGGCTCGTCCGGAAGCACAGATTTCACCCAGTGCCGCATCGTCATAGGCGGGGTAATTCAACAATGCAGACCAATCGAGTCCGCTGTTGGCGAGAATCTGGCGAACATGAGTGGCCTGCAGACGCGATGGCAAATCCCCTGCGACAAATGTTCCGGCGACGTTCGTGCCAAGCAGCAGGAATTCACCTGCCGACGATTCGATGGCAATAACTTCTGTAAATGCCTGACGCATGGACTGAACAACGATTCGCATCGGATCAATCCCGTAGTCAACACAGGGGAACCGCTGGCAGAAAATTCCCTCTGGTGCCAGGGCACGTGCAACATGCCGATAGTGATCCACCGTAAACATCGCACCGCCCGCCACAATTGACGAAGCAGGAGGTGAACTGAGAATCACGTCATAGGTTTCTGTGCGCGACATCACCGCGAGGGCTGGTGGAATCGTCACCAAGCGAACTCGCTCATCCTGAAGGGGATCATTTCCCGTTTCTCGTGCGATTGGTCCACGAATGACCTGCACCAACGGTCCATCGCTTTCCACACAGGTCACGTCCAGGACAGGAAACTTCAGGCATGTTGCCAGGGGAACCCCGCTGGAGGCTCCCAGTATCAAGACCTGATTGGGATGCTGCGACAGAACCAGCGGGAAGACAGCCTGTAAGACTTCTGGTGCGAATTGAGGGTGTGTCTCGGAATTGGCTGTCACTATCGATTTGGGAATACCAGATTCACGAAGATGCAATTCCAGGCCATGCGACCGCCAGACAGTCAACGGACCACGCGTTCCTTCTCGCACATCGATTGCCCGGGCATCGTCCAGCATTGGAAGCAATCGCGATTCCCACCCAGCGCGATGGGCAACGAACGAGGGGGTCGAAAACAACAGCTTCGCGGCCATGACGGGATTATGGTTGGCTCGCCACAATGGAACTGACAATCCGACCGCTGAACAGCAGGTGATACCGACGATACCCCAGCGAGGCAGTCTGTCGCGACTTGTCACCAGCAGCGTGATGAGTCCAGTGACGACGAGTGCATACGTGCAGATGCTCAGAAGTGGAACAAGTCCGATTGACTCGAACCCCAGTTGTGCAATGACGAATCCACCCGCGACTGGCAACGGTAACAGCCACCAGCCCGGCAATTCCTGCTTTGGATTGCTCGATCCGTGGAAGGTTTTGGGAAGCAATCCTGCCAATCCAAAACCCAAAGGGGCCGTCACTACGATCAGCAGAATTGAACGAAATGTCATTTGGAGAACGACGGACGTGAGTGTTGTTGTGGCACTGAGAGTGATTCCGATGACGTTTGGCATCAAAGCCAACAGCAGTGCGGTAGAGCAAGCTGCAACAATCCAGAAGGATGCTGCACGTGCTGCCATACGACTGTGATGACTTCGCACCCATTGCCCAAGTCCGACTCCAATAACGAGTCCGCCCCATTCCGCAAAGGTCACATGCACCGTGTCAGGCATCAGTTGTGACATCAAGCGCAAGATGACTGCAATCAATCCCCCCAGCGCCAGGGCTGCGTATGCCTGAACGATGGTAAAGATCAAACTGCCCCGAACATTTTCCTCAGATGACGAAGACTCAAATACAACGGGAGTCATTGCAGGTTCGGGAACATCAACAGTGGTTGTCCGGGAAGCCGGAAGGAATCTGGCTGCGATCGTGAGAACTGCGGCGATAGCGGTACAGGTCCATGCCCCGATCCAGAGAGCCATCACGAACGCGGTGACGAATATTCCAAGCACCACACCTGCCGTCATCGCGGCGAAGGTGGAAGTCTCTGAAAATTGCCGCGATAGCGTCGGGATTCCCATGACAATGCTGGCACAGAACCAGCCTGCCAGTAGCCAGGTTGGCGTGGCCAGAATCAAACCAATCCCAAACCGAAGGATTTCGGTGGAAAGTAACGGACTTGGAACATACCAGAGCAGACTCTCGAGCAATGGATTGAGCCACGGCTGCAGCAATGTCCACGTGCAGGCCATGACGGCCAGCTCTGAGAGACTGAAAAATCGGGTGAGTGAAACACGTGTTCCCCCGATCACACCACAGGCAAACATCAAAACCGCAGCACTCGCCAGTGCACGGTCGTCACTCCACGTGAGCGTCCATGAGAGAGACAGGGAAACCGCAAGCAGGCCAATCAAGGCTCCCCACGCAATCGGAAGCACAGGCATCCGGCTCCAAAGAATGAGCCCGGTGGAATAGATACGGTCCGTAAGTCGGCCTGCAAACATGGCGTCCGTGCCCCCTTGAACAATTCAGTCCGCCAGGTGATTCCGATCATACCTGGCTAACATCCGTGGTGGGTTCTACCGGAAGGAGTGGATTCACGGCAAGACCGATTACTGCCAGGTTTGACGGAACTGGTTTCGGGACACGGACTAAGCCGCGTCGATTGCAACCCCAGCCTTGTGGTACGCGGGACAATGATTTATGAATAAATCATACTTCCCATTCTTCCCATCACACCCATTCACATCGGCTGGCGACCACTTTAATACGGCAAAGCCAGGCCGATTCCCTCAATGCGAGCTTTTTCCAGAATCCGAACAGCCACCGCCAGATCTTCCAGCGCCAGTCCGACGGACTTGAAGAGCGTGATATCTTCGGCATGAGCCCGGCCGGTTTCACGACCGTGAACGACATCCGCCAGTTCATGAACGCGGGACCAGTCGAGACTGCCATCTTCAATCGCGGGGACAAAGTCACCCGCTTCCAGCTTACAGGCATCCAGGCTGTCGCAAACAATGTGGTCCGCCCGCCGGATTGTGGTGACATCAATTTCTGTTTTGGACAGGTAATTGCTGCCAATCACGTTGATATGTGTCCCTTCCGCCAAGGCGTGTCCGTCGAACAGCGGCACGTGACTGGAAGTCGCACAAATGACGATGTCCTTCTCGGCGGCAACATCTTCCGGGGAATGAACGGGGACAACAGGGACATTACAGAATTCGGACATTTCATCGGCAAACGCCTGACGCCGATCATCGTGTCGACCGTACACTTCAACCCGCTCAATACGTCGCACACTGCAGACCGCTTTCAGCTGGGCACGTGCCTGGAATCCGGTTCCGAAACAGCCCACGATCTTGGCATCAGGGCGGGCCATGTATTTAGTCGCGACACCCGAAGCAGCCCCTGTCCGCATCTGTCCGAGCAGATTCGCCTCGATCATCGCGGCGGGTTGACCGTTCCGAGCGTCATACAATCCAAACTGGAACCGCGCCCCGGCGCGCGTCGTGACATATGCCTTGTAGCCGACATACCCAAGGTATTCCGCTCCCGCACTCAAGACGTGGAGCTTCGTTCCGTTCCCTCCATCGACACGCCGACGCGGCTGGTTGTCAGCGCGCTCGGAACCGAATTGGCGGAACGACTCTTCAACAGCTTCGATCGCGGTGTCGATGTCGAGCAGCCAGGCAACGTCGTCTTCCGTCAAATACAGGGCCGTCATGGGATACACCTGTTCGTCAGAGGCCTTGGGACGGGATTTCAACCTGTCGGTTGAACGAACACCCGGTGTCAGACGGGCGAAATGCCTGTCGGACATACGAGCTTCACCAACTTCATTCTACTCAGGTTGACGTCACGATTCTGCGACGATCTTGGCGATCTCCACAAAATCTCCCTTGAGAGATTTGTACAGCCGGGTGTACATCGGGTACGACTTGGTGTAAATCCGCTTGGCTTCCGCCTGCGGGTCAGTACTACCAGTCACCTTGATGGTGGCCGTGCAGGCTTCGACGACGCTCTTGTAGCGTCCCGTCCCGGCCGCCGCGAGCAATGCAACGCCATACGCCGGGCCTTCTTCCGCATTGATGACGCTGACACGTCGGCCGTAAACATCGGCCTGCATCTGACGCCAGAATTCGCTGCGGGCTCCACCGCCAGAGAGTCGGATTTCGCGGATCGGGATCCGCATTTCATTGATCACTTCCAGGCAGTCACGCATCGCATACGTGGCCCCTTCCATGATCGAACGAATCATAGCAGAACGACCATGTCGCAGGCTGAGCCCGATCCAGCAGCCGCGAGCGTTTGCGTCGGCATGTGGGGTTCGCTCACCCGTCAGATATGGCAGGAAGAACAGACCTTCGCATCCCGGAGGAGCTTCAGCAGCCTGCTCGGTAATGATGTTGTAGGGATCGGTCTTGATTTTCTTGGCAGCGGCAACTTCCGCTTCGGCAAACTGGTTGCGATACCACTGCAGACTTCCCCCGGCCGACAGGACCACGCCCATGACATGCCACTTGCCTCGAACGGCATGACAGAACGTGTGGACTCGCCCGGTCGGATCGATCTGAACGTCGTCGCTGTGAGCGAAGACCACGCCGCTGGTCCCCATCGTTGCGGAAATGATCCCGCGTTTGACAATCCCGTTGCCGACAGCGCCCGCAGCCTGGTCTCCTGCACCACCTACAACCGGGACACCCTTCTTCAGGCCCAGCAGCTTGGCTGCGGAATCGGAAAGCACGCCCGTCACATCTTCAGACTCGTACACCTTCGGCAACAGCGAAGCTTTGATATCGAGCTTGTCGCACAGCGGCTTACACCATTGGCGGTTACGGACGTCCAGCAGCAACGTGCCAGACGCATCGCTGACTTCAGTCGCAAATTCCCCTGTCAGCCGGAAACGAATGAAGTCTTTGGGAAGCAGAATCTGCACCGTCCGGGCGAAGTTTTTCGGCTCGTTCTTCTGCAGCCAGACAATCTTTGGAGCGGTAAATCCCGTCAAGGCGGGATTTGCGACCATCTCGATCAGCTTGGCTCGACCGCCGACTTTGTTTTCGATTTCGACACACTCTTCCGCCGTTCGCTGGTCGTTCCACAACAGGGCATGGCGAATGACATTGTGCTGCTTGTCGAGGAACACGCTGCCATGCATCTGGCCGCTGAGTCCGATTCCTGCCACGTCATCGGGCTTGATTTTGCCAGCCTTGAGCACCTTCTTGACGGTCGCAACGGTGGCATCCCACCAGTCTTCCGGATCCTGTTCCGACCAGCCGGGTCGCGGGGACATCAATGGATACTCGGCGGTGGCGGACGCCAGAATTGTTCCGTCTTCTTGCATCGCCAGCGTCTTGGTGCCGCTCGTTCCGATATCAATTCCCAGAAAGACGGCCATCGTGAAAAGTTCCTTGAAACCGGTGATAAGGTAAATCTGGTCGTATCGTTCGCGGCGACTGGACGCGAGGAAATTGCGCAAAAGGAACAGAATCTTAACATCCTTTTGACCGACCTGCCACGCTACAAGGCATTTGTGCCTCACGACTTTTGAAGGTCACCCCGCAAGTGACAGACTTTTTGTCAGAGGACGATCGAGAATTGCACGCGCGTCCTGTGAGAGCATCAGACCCGCATCAGCTGAGTGACTGGGAGCAATGACTGGCGAGCGAACCAGTTGGAGAGTCGTCGCGAACGCCGGGGGCGTTTGCTCGAAACGGGAATTCATGGCAATTGCGGGAAGTCGTCAGGAATTCACTCGGTCAGGGCTGGCGTCTGACTGCCAATCCCGGATGATTTGACAGTGCATCATTTGATTATGGACGTGGAACGCAATTGCGTTCCGCTAGAATCGGGTGATGGAGCGATTCAACATTCCGCACCATCGGCTTGACCCCACGTTGAAAAACGGAACTGAGATAATTTGCGACGCACTATACCAGGCTATCACGGCCAATATCTTCGAGTTGATCTGACGACTGGTCGAGTGGACTCAATCCCGATCGAAGAGGCGACACTGCGAAGTTACCTGGGAGGTAGCGGACTCGGTGTCGCGATACTGTTGAATGAAGGTGCCGCATCTGTCGATCCGCTCTCGCCCGAAGCGTCGCTTGTATTTGTTTTCAGCCCGCTGGTCGGAAGCCCCCTGACAACGTCAGCCAAGTTCGCAGTGGTCAGCAAGAGCCCCCTGACGCAGCGTATCAACGATTCGCTCGCCAGCAGCGGATTTGCACTCGCTGGAAAGAAAACCGGGCATGACGCCATTGTGCTGGTCGGTCGAGCCCCCGAACTGTCCCTGCTGATCGTTGATGAAAGCGGCGTTCGAATTGAACCAGCCCGGATCTTAAGAGGTTGCTCCACTCGTGACGCGTCGGATCACATCCGTGAGCAATTGGGGCAGGACTATCAATGTGCGACGATTGGACCTGCAGGCGAACAACTGGTCCGATATGCCACGATATCGCATGATGGCCGCCACGCAGGACGCGGTGGCAGCGGAGCCGTTCTCGGTTCCAAAAACCTGAAGGGAATCGCTGTCCGGGGGAGTCAACGATGCGAGTGGGCTTCGCCGACGGAGTTGATTGCTCTGGCAAAGCAGTTGTCTGAGAAGTCGTTTGGCCCCGCGACCGCGAAGTACCGGGAATTGGGAACGGCTTCAAATCTGCTGACCTTCAATCGTTTAAATGTCCTGCCGACACGCAATTTCCAGCAGGGAAGTTTTGCCGGGGCGAATGCGATCTCTCCGGAACAACTGGGGGTGGCACGCGAGCGAACTCGGTCGTCGTGTGTTGCCTGTACCATCGGGTGCGAGCATCTGTACAGTTTGCAGGATGGTGGCGGTCAGGTCCGGCTCGAATACGAAAACCTGTTTGCGCTGGGACCACTTTGTGGAATCGACGACTCGGAAATGGTGTTGGCGGCTTCCCGTCGTTGCGATGAATTGGGGATCGACACGATCAGCGCAGGTGGAACAATTGCGTTCGCCATGGAATGCGCCGAGCGAGGATACCTCGATGAGCCGTGGCTGCGGTTTGGGAGTGGCAGTGCTCTTTTGAAGGCTCTCGATCAGATCGTGAGTGGTGAGGGAATTGGCAGGCAACTCGCCCTTGGAAGTCGGCAGATGGCCCTCGAACTGGGGCACAATTCGATCACATTTGCGCCGCAAGTCAAAGGATTAGAGATTCCGGGATATGATCCTCGGGGATTGCAGACCATGGCACTCGGTTTTGCGGTTGGCTCGCGCGGTGCCGATCACAACCGATCGGGAGCGTACGAGGTCGATTTCTCTGAGGCCGTTGATCGCCGCAATGTCGGGCCAGAATCCGCTGTCCTGGCTGTAGAAACCGAAGACAAAGCCGCCCTGATGGACTCGCTGATCCTCTGCAAATTCCTGCGCGGCGTGTTTACGGATTTCTTCCAGGAATCTGCCGAGATGCTGAAGTTGGTGACCGGCTGGGATGTGACGGCCAGTGAACTTCGTCAGACAGCACAGCGGATCGTTACCGCGCGAAAGCGGTTCAATATCCTTGCCGGATGGACCCCCGCGGAAGATACGTTACCCGACAGAATGCTCCGCCAGCCGCTCCCGGAAGACGCACGATCACAACTTTCGCCCGAACGACTGACGGGACTGATACAGGCCTACAACCTCGCTCGCGGCTGGTCGGTCGATGGTTGGTTACCTGATTGATCAGAAAATGAACTAAGGATTCAGGATTCCAGGAGAAGGCTCGTTCGATGAATTCGCAGGCCTATCACGTCGGCTGTTACCTTGATGGCGAGTCGACTCACCGGAATGTGACAGTCCATATCAATGCAGGACATGTCTGTGAAGTGACATCAGGCCGCGCTGCGGGAGCAATCGATCTCGGTGCAGTCGCATTGATCCCAGGCCTGGTGAATGCACACACGCATCTGGAATTCAGCCTGTTTGCAGATCCAATCCCAACCGCTGGCCGTTTCACCGACTGGATTCGTTCGGTCGTAAAGTATCGCCGCGAGCATCCCGAAAATCCCCCCGCAGCGATCCGCTCAGGCGTGATCGAGTCGATACGTGCCGGGACAACGTTGATCGGTGAAATTGCGACAGTGGGCTGGGGCGATGCGGATTACAGTTCATCCGGATTCCACGGCTGCATTTTTCAGGAGGTGCTAGGACTCGGGGACGAACGGGTCGTAACGCAGTTTGCGGTGACCGAATCGATTGTGGCGAAGCACGGTGCAATCCCGGCTGGTGCTCCTTTTGATTTTGGTTTGAGTCCCCACGCTCCCTATAGCGTGCATCCCGATCTGTTCCAGAATGCGGTCCGCATGGCCACGGACCATAAATTGCCCATCGCCATGCACCTGGCGGAAACCACCGCCGAACTGGATCTACTGACGAACGGAACCGGAGATTTCCGAGATCTGCTGAACGATTTTGGCGTCTGGCGGAATGGGATTTTTGGCGGCCAGAGACCAATCGATTACCTGCATGCTCTGGCAGGTTGTCAGCGAGTCCTCGTGATCCACGGGAATTACCTGGACGATGAAGAGCTGCAGTTTCTGGCGGCTCAACCCAACATGACCTTGGTCTATTGCCCCCGGACGCACGCCGCATTTGGCCACGCGCCGCATCCCTGGCAGCGTGTTTTGGAACTTGGTGGGCGAGTCGCCATCGGTACGGACAGCCGCGCTTCAAATCCCGATCTCAGTCTGTTTACCGAACTGCAATTCCTTGCAGCCAGACACCCTGAGATCTCTCACTTGGAACTACTGCGACTGGGGACGACCGTCGGACGACAAGCTTTGGTGGGAGAACAGCCATCGACAAGGGCCGATCTCTGCCTGGTTGAATGGAATGGGGAACAGGAATCTGATCCGGCAAAAAGCCTGTTTTCGCCACAGAATCGCGTTGTTGGAACGATGATCGAAGGGAATTGGGTTCACCTGCAGGACAATGTGTCGGTTTGCAAATAACTTCCGACGTCACTTGCACTTCGAGCTGTCGAAACGTGTCACTCCATGTGGGCTGAAGGCTCGAAAGAACAAAGCGCAGGTCTTCAGACCTGTGGACTTGAAGCCAAGCGAATTGTGCGACCTTTCAGGTCGCATTCGACGCCCAAACATATCGGGAGCCTCGTCCTCCTGGAATGATTTCCTGGCCGTTCTCTGACCACGGTACGATGATGACAATTGCGACATCTGGCGACGTATCAGTAAGTTCAAGGGATCCAGCCGCAACCACTAACATCAGTCTGAAAACAAATGAGTCAAATAGCAAAAAAGCCAGCTTCCCTTTCCGAGCAATCGACAGGTTAAAAACTTTGAACACGCCTGATGCGACCTGTCCTCGCTCAATCCAAATTCCGGGAACTGATGCTGGTCAGATTGCAATTCGATGGCAGCAAGCTACGCTGCTCCCCTGTTCGTGGCGGAGCCTCGACCCCGTTTTCAGTTGGCGAGACCCCGGTTGGGATTAACCGTGGTCGCGCAGAGGCGAATTCGTCATGACGCAGGCTTCTCTTTCTTTTTCCGCCGGTTCCGCTGATGTTTCGGCTGTCAATGACATTGATTTCCTGAAAGCGATCGAATGGGAACGTGGAGCCGATCCTGAAATGAAGGCTGCCGCCAGCCTGGGGGATGTCAGTGCATTCGTCGCGGCGTGTCAGAAGCGAACCAGAAATGCTGCAGAATCGCCAACGACCTATGCTGCCGACATCCTGTGGTCGCAGGCGGCCTTTCCCGACGAAGCCGAATTGATCCCTCTGCTGGAAGAAGCCGTTGGTGTCAGTTCGAAGCCCCGTAAGGGACCTCGACGCCCCGCCAACAAGTCGACTCGAAACTTTGCCCAGCGCGTGGAAGCTCTTGTCTACGCACTGACCGGTGAACCTCAGACCGTTCAAACTGCTAACGCCGCTTTTGCCCTTGCTGCCAGCCTGGAATTGCTCGCTTATGCCGGCGGACGACTGCGATCCCAGCAATACTGGCGGTTGTGGCGTTACTCGCTGATCCAGGCGATCCAGTTGACGCAAGATCTTGCTGCCGATGTCGATCCGACGGTTCCAAACGATGTCAACCTGCTCGAACGTGGCGAAGTCCCTTATGTGGCAGGCCTGTTGTTTGAAGGAATCCAGGGAACTTCGCAACTGGTAAAAACCAGCAAGAAAATGATCTCGCGTGAACTGGTCGAGAACACCGACACCGATGGCACCCCTCACGCTGACCTTGTCGAGCGACTGCCGTTGTGGCTGGCCCCCCTGATCCGGATCACCCGGATTGCTCGAGCTTTCGACGTTCGGCTCTGGACGCGGGATCAGGAGGAACTGTTGCGGTCACTGGTCGAACGTGCCATTCCGCTCTGCCGGCCGGATGGACATGCAGCTCTTTCCAATGGGTTGAAGCTGCAGCCACTTCCAATCCTTGCCGCTGCGGCCGAAGTCTGTGGATTGCCGGAACTGGGCTCAGCCGGTTCATATTTGCGGTCCGTCAAGCGCGTCGTGGCAGGAAAGTCACCCGCCCGGCCGCGCAGCGATGGCGTCACCTCGATGCCCTCCAATCAGTCGGATTTCGCACGATTCGCCTTACTACGCAGCGACTGGAGCGTTCAGGCTGATAGTGTGGCCCTGGCTCATCATCGGCGATATCCCCAATTGGACGTCACCGCGTCGGGACGTCCGTTGATTCACGGCGACTGGACGATCAAGCTGAACATCGGCGGTGCTGATGTTGAACTGGCGGACGAATGGTCCTGCGTCTGCTGGCAAAGCGATCCTGACGCAGACTATATCGAATTGCAGATGGTCGGACCGGGAAAGCTGCGTGTCGAACGGATCGTGATGCTGTCACGTAACCAGCGATTCCTGCTTCTGGCGGATTCCATCAGCGGGGTGCCGCATGAGCGGATCGAATATACGTCCCAATTGCCATTGGGCGACAATGTCCAGACGCGGATGGATGCCCCAACGCGTGAAATTCAGTTAACCATGAAGGGATTTCGAGCCCGCGCATTTCCGCTGGCGGTTGCTCAGGACCGGGTTTTGAGTACGCCTCATCAATTTTCAGGAGATGATGGCCGCCTGACTCTCAATCAGGTCGCTGAGGGCGAAGGGATGTTTGCCCCCATTCTGCTGGACTGGGACCCCAGCCGGTCTCGTGGAGCCGCCCAGTGGCGAACTCTGACGGTTACCGAAGACAGCCGAGTGGTCGGCCGCGATATTGCCTCGGGACATCGCCTGAAGATTAACGACCTGCAACTGCTGATCTTTCGCAGTTTGAAGGATACGGGTCATTCCCGCGCAGTCCTGGGCCATCATACCTGGAACGAAACGGTCATCGCGCAAGTCACCAAAAAGGGTGATGTCGAGCCAATTCTGATGGTCGAGTAGTGCCGACAACTGGTTGATTGAGTCGATAAATGACGCTCTGCCGAAATCGGCAGGGCGTTTTTGTTGGTGCAACTGCAATCTTCGCCGTTTGCCTCAAGGATTCAGCCAACGCAGCATCCCTGAAGTGGCCTGCTGCGGACAAATCCGGGTGGCACTATCCAGTAGACAATACGATTCCCCATCGCTAACTTGATCTGCGACATGCTGCCATTTTCTGCAACGCATGTTTGTAATCATTCATATCATTTGTTCCATCGGCCCACTCCTGCGAAAAAGCCTTGTTTTTCAGGGATTCAGGCCTGACTGCTGATCTGGATTGTCATTTTAAGTTGTATCGTGGTGGGGTGTAGTATGCCAATTCCCGTAGAGTGTCTGAGTTGCGGCAAGCGATACAAGGTCCGAGACGATATGGCAGGGGACACGATTCCCTGCAAAGACTGTGGTGATGATATCACCGTTCCTGGAGGCCGCCGTCGCAGTGGTGGATCGAAGGGGCGCAAAGGGAAGTCCAAGAGCGATGGAAATCCGGCGCTGGTCATCGGTGGAATCGTCGGTGCCGTGGTCGTCGTTGGCGTGATCGCATTTGTCGCGATGCGCCCCGCAGCCCCCCCGCCTGGCGGCTTTGCTCCGAATGGCATACCTTCAACAATCGCGTCCAATCCAAGTCCACCCCCCCCGATGCCGGGAACTGCTCACGGTACACCGCCCGTCGCCCCCGCTAATCCAGGATCGCGATTCGATCAGACTGTCGTTGGCGGCAAACCGACTGGCGGCGTACCCAACGCACCCGCCAGTACTGGTCCCAAGAATCCCAGCGCCGGGGTTGGGCTGGGAAATATCGTTGGTGTGACCAAGCACTGGCGCAATACGGCTGCCGGGCAGCGGGATGCTGCCATCGAATTCAAGACACTTCAGGAATCGCCAGACCAGCTTCCCCCTGACTTCTGGGCGGTTGAAGTTGATCCCCCACCAGTTCCAGTTGTCTTCGAACCCAAGAAGAAGACCATTCGCGTCAAAGTTCCGATCGGCCTCGGCGGGCGAAACACGACGACCGAAGACATCGTATTTCCTGTTGTCCCAAGTCCGTTTGTGGCAGTGGGAACGAATGCCACAAAAAAAGATGCTCGTGAAATCTGGAATCTCGCGACCGGCACCAAGGTCGGTGACATTACTGGCATGGCGGTCGAAACCTTTGATGGTGCTCTCAGTCCAGATGCAAAGTATTACGCCGCCCGTGCCGGCAGAAACGATAAGAACGTCAGCGTTTACGATATCGAAGAAAAGAAGCCGCTCTGTGAACTGGAAGTCGGCGCGGTTGGTGGGTTTGTCGATGTCGCCATGCCGAAATCGAACCTGGTCGTTGTGACAACATCGTTTGGAAATGGTTCAACGCATGTGTTCGAACTGCCGTCTGGAACGAAATTGCATGAGATTGAAAACGGCTGGCGAACCTGGAATAAGTCGGCACCCGCATTCAGCCCCGGTGGTCGCTACGTCGCGATGGCCCGGCGTGAACGTTCCTCGGAAGAAATCTGGATCAATGAACTGGAAACCGGTCAGAACGCTGGAAAGCTTTCGCTTCCATCTTACGACATCGGGTGGGGTCTTTCGGTCGACGGAATGGCGTTTTCGCATGACGGCAAGGAACTGGCTGCCACAGTCAACGGTTGGTCTTGCTCCAAGATCCTGATCTGGAACGTGGCTGACGGTTCACTCGTCGATCACATGACGTTCCCCAAGAAGCTGCGTGATACCTCGGAAGGGGTCCGCGACGCGAATCCGCTCACCTGGTTCCCCAGTGGAAAGCGTCTTCTGGCATTCGAACGATCGATTGTTGACCGTGAAATGGGAACTGTGATCTGGCAGATCCCCAAGGGAAGTGTCGACTGGCCAGGCAAACGCTGGGCTCTGGATGATTCGCATATCACCGTGCTGGATGTTGCTGGCAAGTCGGGGATTGTGCTGGTGTACGAATTACCAGAAGATCGAATCAAGCAATCGGCCGAACGACTGGCCAAGACCGCGACGACTCGCAAGGACCCGTATCCCAACGTTCTGGTGGAACAACCCGCCGTTGTCCCCGCAGACTTTGCGGGACTGAAGTTTATCACTCCGAAAGAAGTCGCCTGGGGCGTCAAGCCGGATGCCGCTCCTGCTGCAAACACGTCCACACGTCCTGTCAACTTGACGACGGGGGGTGGTGGAACCGTCCGCGAAGTCGCTATTTCCAGCGGAGACTCACCGCGCGCGATCGCCCTTCGATCAACCGGCAACGATCCGTTCGGTCGAGTTGCCAATGGAAATATTTCGCCCGGCCAGCTCAAGCAATTCCGCTGGCACAGTGTTCAGAACAAAGAGGATGACGAGAACAGCTTCTCCAGCGAATCGGGAGGTAAGCGACGGTCGTGGGTTGATGTCTACGACTTGAAAACCGGCCAGAAATCACTGGAAATCCGGATGAAAACAGACGGAGACCTGATGGGAGTCAGCCCTGATGGAAGCCGTTTCCTGGTCTGGGCCGCAACAAAATCGGGGCGGCTGGATCTGTATTCTGCCAACGATGGCAAACCCGTGATGGGCTGGAACCCGTACGCATCTGAAACGGGTGAAGATAATCAGACCCTTGTTTCGGCTACGTTAATCGATGCTGAACGAGCGGTGACGATGAATGCGAAGGGGCGAGTCATCGTCTGGAAGCTTCCAGAAGCCAAGGCACTCTACGCGATCGAAAACGCTTCGCAGCCGACCATTTCACCGACAGGGAAGTATCTCGGATACTCCGATGGCCAGGCCTATTATCTCGTTGATCTTTCCACAGGTGATATCAGTGGACGAATTGCAGATGTCGGGGATGTCAACGCTGCGGCGTTTCATCTGGATGGAACGCGTCTGGCCCTGTTGTCGGCTCACAAGGGGGCGTACTACCTGTTCGCAATCAACCTGACCAGCGGACAGGCTTCACCTCCGTTCCCGGTGCCTGTCTTGAGCGGTTTTCTGCACTGGTGCGGTGATCGCTATGTCTTGCTCGATAACCAGAAGCTGGTTGACGTTGAGCAGCGAGTCGTGGCGTGGACGTATGAGCTCACCGGGGATCATATCCCGTCGAGTCCCGATGGGCGGCACTGGTTCCTGGCCGAGTCGGGTGGCAAGCCGCAATTGATTGCCGCCAAGCTTCCGGGAGGAGCAGTTGAGGGACAACTGGCAGGAGTCACCTTGCAGCCCGAGTTCGTTTTGACTCCCAATGGAAAATGCAGCCTGAACATCCAGTTAGGCTCGCTCGGCGACCAGACCTTTGCGGCCGAGATTGATAAGTTGATGCGCGAACAACTCGCCAAAAACAGCATTACGATTGAAGCGGGCCAGGCCGTCACCCTGTCTCTGACCGCCACGGAAACGGCGGGACAGACGGTGGAGCGTCGTTACATGGGCTTCGGCGTCGGCGGAAACGAAACCTTCCAGTTACAGTTGAAGTCGATGCAATGCCGAGCCACGTTTGACGCGGTCGGTGGTTCCGGTTGGGAGAGAGTTGGAGGGGCTTCGAACGATCTCCATTTCCTGCGAAGGGAACGTGACGAACCTCTGCAGCAGGCAATTCAGCGAACGTATATTGAAAACGCCAAGGGCTTCTTCCGCTCGTTTACACTTCCGCCGTATGTGTTCACGCCAAAATCGGCAAACGGTATTGGGACAACAAAACTGGGTGGAGGTGCTGCCGGGTCGTAATGGATTCGCTGGTGAAGTGATTTTGGCTTGGCTGTCGAAACGAAATGGAAATGCCACTGCTTCGGAGTCCTCGGATAAGCAGTGCGGGTTGCGCACCCTTGCGGGATGCATTTTTGGGGTGATTTCGTCTCGGGGGTTTCCGCTGCGCTGCAACCTCCGGTCTCTGACGATGACCTCTCGTGACCGAGGCAACCACGGCGAGGCACGTGCGTCGGCGAAATTCTGACCCGGTAGGGACATCGGTTTGCATGTCGTTGCTATAATCAACAGGGGCAGTGATCGTGGCCTGCCAGTCCCTGAAGTTTCCACCAATTCCAAGTGCGACCGAGACAAACCCGAATGTTGCCGATCAGTTACGGAACCGCAGTTTCACGTGCCATCGGGCTTCGATGCCCGCGTTGTGGCGAAGGTAAGCTTTTTCGAAATTGGTTCGTGATGCATCCGACATGCCCGCACTGTCATCTGCGGTACGAGCGGGCGCCGGGGTATTTTCTTGGTTCTGCCTACATCAACTATGGTTTCATCGCCTTGACGATGACGGTGATGTACATGGTTCTTCATTTCGGTGCCGAGATCAGTAATCAGTGGCTGACAGGTCCGCTGGCTGTCTATTTCGTCGTCGTCCCACTGGTTCTCTTCAGGTACGCCCGGTCATGGTGGCTGGCCATGGACTGCTATTTCGATCCCACCAGTTTCGCCGAGAGTGAAGATTACATGATTCGAGGGAGCGAGGTTGACGAGACGTCGGCCGACGCGATGTCAGGTAACCAGGCCCCTCCAAACGACAAGGCCTGACGTGAACACGGAGGAACAGTGAACCTGATTCATCTCAAAGCTCCCTGACTTCTTGGCGCATCAACCGATTTGTTTTTTGAAACGCAGAGGGCGCAGAGGACGCTGAGATCAGCCAATTGGTGATCGTCTTATCCCTTCTTGTCTCCGCGATCTCCGCGTCCTCAGCGTTTCTAAATTCTTGACTTCAGTAGTGAGTTGCCTCATTTTCCAATCAGGAAAAGAGTCAACAGCAGTACCGATGTCCCCAGCAGCGGAATGACCAGCAGGAACTCCACGTGTTCCACATGCAGCAGTTCAGCCAAAGATCCCACCCACGCCAGGCAACGGCCAGCAAGACGTGTCACGATCTGCTCGATCCAGTTCGTCAGGAATGCCTGTTCAATCCATTCCAGCGGTGAACGGACTGCAACGTTACCGGGTGACATCGTGACATGATTCGTGACCTGTGATCTGGTCGTTTCAGCAGTGAGCCAGCTGCCAATGATTAACCCTGTGACAGCGATCACCTGTCCAATCGCAAATCGACACAGTTCGCCAGTGGTCAGTGGTATGGAGATTTCACCAAGAAGCCAGGGGCAAGGAGCCAGGAGGACCAGCAGTAGCGCTGCTGATTCAATCACGAATGCCCCGGACATTTCACTCGCTTTGTTCCGTACAATGGCCTGAAATACTTGTGCGATGGAAAAAGCTGTCAGTCCCTGGACCAGCCAGATTCCGCCAATCCAGCCCCAGTGAGGCTTCCCTGGCTGCAGCGCCGGGATCTGTGACGTTCCCTCAGTCACGTCACTTGAAATGGGTTCATCGTCCGACTCTTCCTCGGTTCCCCATGAAACCGGTTGCATGTTAACCTCGACCAACACGCGCTGTGTCCATGCTCCGGCACCGGGGAAAAACCCTGCAATCGAGAATACTGCACATGCCACTGCGACGATTCGCAATTGAAATCGATTGCTCGATGTGGCGGGCCTTGAAGCTCCTTGATCCAGAGACAGGAACAGGACCACCGCTGAAATGGACATCGCACACTGGTACCAGATTCCTGCCGACACTGCCGCTGGTTGTCCGCTTCCCAGTCCTGCAAGAATCACACCGGTCTGAGACGACAGCAGCCAGGCGAGTCGCCGGTAGAAATCAAGCTGTTGACAGGAAACAAACAGACCCAGGATGGCCCCCAGAGTTCCCAGGACACCCAGCAGCAACAATGGTATTTCAGAACTGGCGATCAGCGGCTGGCATTTGATGGCGACCCATGTGGCAGAGGGAACGAGACCAATTCCATAAATTGCCGCTGCCAGGTCACCCTTCCATTCCGATGCTGCGATGTGCCATCCAAACGCCGGAAATAGTCCACAGCGGCCCACCAGACTGAGAACCAGCAAAGCCCCGATCAGGCCGGGCAGTGCAGGATCAGCCCCCAGTCGCTGCAGACCAATGGCTGAAAAGGACTTCACCAGTGAGTCTGTACCGGTCGTCATTTCGATCAACAACACTCCCCAGAGCAGCAGCAAGTCTCCGATCCGACGCAGCGCGATCCGCTGTCCGATCAGACCAACCTGAAGTGTCCTTTGCATTCCCAGCGAGGCGGAACCGAGAGACGACGTTGATCCCACCAGCATCAGCGTGACGGGCGACAGCAGCATCCAGCAGATCACCATCTGCATCAGGCTCGATGACAGAGTCAATCCGGCGGACACGGCCACCAGGATCGCCATAGTTACTGCGAAGACCGCTGTCGAATCTTCGCTCATCTGATTTCGCTGCCGTGCTGCGCAGTTGCGGTGCCTGGTGATTGCCGCAGCGAGTCCACTGATTGTCGCAACCCAGATCGATGAATTCAGATCTGCACGCAGTCCAAACTCTAGATTCAATCCATTCCAGATACCGGCGCCGAGTGAACACGAGACTTCCCGCACGCCACCTGGATCAAGGAACAAGATCGTTGCCAGGCAGATGGCGGCAGTACTGCCGATGATCATTCCCAGCAGCGCGACCATTTCCCCTCGCTGAGACCAGTGTCCACGACAAACCAGCAACAGCAGGCCGATGACGGCCCCCAGCATCGGAGCGTCGATCATCAGGGCTGCCAGCCACGGAGCGACATCATTCACTCGCTCTCTCCCGCAATCTCGGTCGGCAATGGGGATTCCTCAAGGGGCTGTGTCCCGACTTGGGAAACCGCGCGTTGATATGCAGGAATCGCAGTCTCCCGAAAACTTCCACGACGGACGACATGAGCGATCCACAAGGGAAGTACGAGCAGGATTGCCGCCGCCGCGAGTTCCAGTTCCGGTCGAGGAAAATAAGCGCTGGCGGCGACAAGTGTCATCACGATGCCCTGGACCATGACGGCAATCGCCAGAATGCGATCTCGCACCAGTCGCCCGGAAACAATGGCCATCACGGCCACTGTCATCAACAGTGAACTCAGGATCAGCATCCGGTTAAAGTCAGGAAGTTCCATAGCAGAATCATAAATCTCGACAAGAATGCCTGAATCAATCACTTTCCGGAAGCGGAATCTAAGGTGGCGATTCTGTTGCTGAATGAGGATCGGAATCACGAAGCGAAATCTGTTTAATTCCGACGGTGGCCAGAGTTGTCCCCAGCAGGACTGCCATCAGAGTCAGCAGATCATCCCTGCGGCCAAGCGCCGCTGCCACAGTTGCCAGAGCGTGTTCCTGATCGGGATTGAGGTTCAAGACGGTGCGAACGCGAGTTCGGACAGGAAGTGCGGAGTGGCGACGACCGGGGGTCGCACGTGTCGACTCGGCTCGGACAGCGTGGTACGTGGTCCCGATCAGCAGCAATGCGACAACTAACCCGGTCACGGCTGTCAGGCCAATATGATAGGGAGATTCTTCGTCCGCGGTGGAATCCGTCTGAAAGAGTTCCTCCAGCGTGAATGGAACGCCGCAGCGAAGATCCTTTACGACAAGTGTCACGGGAACGAGACACGCCGCCACCAGCGCGATGGGAATCACCACCGTGGCGCAGTGCGTCCAGGCAATCCCGGCATTTGCCAGCGACAACAGGCAAAACCAGATCAATTGGCCCCGGAACGAAGGACGTCCCGTCATCATAATCACCGATATCAACGCGAGGCTGCAGAGCACCACCGTCAGATACTCAGGCAGCCGCCATGTGCTGATCGTGGCAACTCCGCGCGGATCTCCACCGATTGCGAATGCCAGCAGTGCTAAGTAGACCAGCGCCAATCCACCCGACCACAGCCGCATCTGCGGCTTCCATCGAGAGGATTGCCAGATGGCCAGTGCCATCGTGCTGATTCCAATCAGCAGCACCAGCCACCAGGGAATTCGAGACGCATCCATGGGTTTGCCGAATTTGTGGAGTCGCCCCGGACAGTACACTCGCGAACGTCACCGATTCCGATTCACTTTTTGGGGGTTGGGTTCGGAATAACGCGTTTGGCGACATCGATCTCGATCCCGCCGAACGTCTGTTCGTGTCGCTGGAGAAATGCACCCAGTGCCATCCACAGGCGCTTTGCGGTGTAGTAATTCATCACCATCCGCTGGGAAACTTTCACTGGCAACGGCGATGCTCCAAACGGTTGTGGATTCAGGCCGAAGTCCAGCACCAGTTCTTCCGGAAGACCTGCAACGCGGACAAAGTTTGCGTACAGGGGTTCCAGGTTTTCCGGCTCGATCACGGGTTGAGGCTGCCCGGCATTTCGTTCAGCGTCGGGTGAAGCGGGGACATTCGGTTCCGTCATGTGCAGCGTTCCTGATGATGAATTCCAGGGGACAGGCCATTCCTGCCGCATCATGGCTGCAACATCGAGAAAGGTCAACAATTCTGCCGGGATGTTCAAGTCTTGCGGAAGAACTCATTAGTGGCCGTATTTTTCCCCGCCTGGCCACGGTTCGGCAAAGTCATCCTAGATTTCCCCGTCGCCAAACAACTCAAGATCGTCACAGGTGGCCGTCGATAAAAACAAGGCGGGCCATCCCATGCAGAGCGCCGGTTCCGCGCACTCAGACTGAGAATGCACGTATGAAATCGCCCTCGAAAAAACGCCAGGCAGTTACTTGGAAATGGAAACCTGCCATCCTGCGCACCGTGGCTGCGATTGCACTCACGTCGCTGGTAGCAGTCGGAGGCTACTTCGCCTGGATGAATTCTACGACGGGGGCTGCCGATCCTGTGAATTCGGATGACGACGATGAATTCGTCGCGATCCAGGATGAGCCGAAGTCGAGCGACGAGCCACGGAAACTGACAGCGTCATTCGGCGACGTCGTTTCGGCAGCGCACCAGGCCGAAGCCGACGAACCATCGACAGTTCAGCAGGTCGGTTTCGGAACATCGTCACGGCCGGAATCAAATCCTGTCGCCTGGCTCGACGGGACCATTGAAATCGAAGTGGCAGGGACTCCATCGCACGAGCCCCAGCCGACGACGGAAGTTCCCCGGACTCGTGCATTCAACCGATACACCAGAAAGTAACGGAACGTCATGTACGAACAGCATTGGGGACTGCAAAAGACGCCGTTCAACAGCGATCGAAGTGAAGAATCCTACTACGTCAGTAGTGCTCACCAGAGTGCCTTGTTGAAATTGCGATTTCTGGTCGACTATCGACGTGGAGCAGGGTTGCTCGTCGGGCCCAGCGGTGTTGGCAAGACTCGACTTCTGCAGTCGCTGCTACCAGAGTCAGAAGCCCAGAGTTCGTCTGTGGTTCGAATCGTTTACCCACTGATGAGTCCCTTTGAACTGCTCAGTCTGCTGGTCAACGAACTGGCGACAGAGCCATCGGCAGCGGCGGGTGATTCACTCGATGTCCTGATCCAGCAGATTGTTGAACGCTTTCGAACACTTGCATCGCGGGGAACACCGGCAGTGATCGTGATAGACGATGCTCACGCGATCACCGACCGACAAGTCTTTCAGTCATTGCAATTACTGCTGAACTTTCAGCAGGTGCCGGGCTGTGAGTTCACATTGATCCTGGCTGGTCAGCCGGAACTTGTCGGAATGACGAGACGGCTTCCTCAACTGGATGACCGGATTTCGATCCCCTGCATCCTGACAGCCATGACGGCTGACGAGACTTCAGCATACGTCAGTCATCGATTGCACGCGGCTGGTGCCACCGAACCGATTTTCAGCCGAAGTGCATTGCAGGCGATCCACGAGCTTTCGGGTGGTCTGCCACGCCGCATCAATCGACTGTGCGACTTCGCTTTGCTGGTCGGTTATGCGGAAGGCCGCGGCCTGATCGACGAAGAGCACATCGAAGGGGTCTCCACCGAACTGAACCTGGCTCGTGTCGCCTGAGGGTTGGACACGGAGTCTTGGGAACCGGAAGATTGGATACGGAGTACGGGGAATACACGGAAGCCGTAGCTGTTGTCAGGTCGTATTCTTGGGGTCGTAACCTCAGCCGGCGATGGGGGACCCAATCGGCGGATGTTCAGTCCCGATTATGGGTTGTGAAGAGTTGCCAGACTCATCTGGAAAGAATGGGATTCGCGCCGAAGTGAGGATTGTCTATACCTCGCCCTGCTGGTTTTCTGTCTGGAATTGCAGGCTGCGATTCGACTTCCAGCGTTTTGCAGAACTTCCTCAGGGATGTTGGCTACCGTGTTTGCTGGAATTCCCATTCGTCGAGTCCCCTGGTTGATGGTGCTGTGCGTTGCCGCCCTGGTGGCGCTCGGTCTGGCGGGAATCCAGCGGGCAGATTTTACGAATGACGGGCCAGATGTGTTCTCCAAGCAGGTGACATGGGTCCTGGTGGCACTGCCGGTTGTTCTTGTCACTCTCAGCATTCCTTATCGATTCTGGAAACCACTGGGCTACCTGGCGTTTGGTTGTTCGCTGCCGCTGTTGATTGTTGTCCTGTTTATGGCGAAGCGGGGTGGAGCACGTTGCTGGATTCAACTCGGCTTTTTCGATCTTCAGCCGTCAGAGATCGTGAAACTCACGTTCATCCTGGCGCTGGCACAATATCTCATGTATCGCGAAAACCATCGGCGATTGGCGGGGCTGGTGGCTCCGTTTTTGATCACAGCCGTACCACTGGTGCTGATTCTCATTGAACCCGACCTCGGTTCGGCCATGCTGTTCGTTCCCGTCTTGTTTGCCATGCTGTTTGCAGCGGGAGCCCGGACCAGACACCTTTTCTGTGTCGTGCTGCTGGGGATGTCGTTGTCTCCCCTGTTCTGGACAAAGATGAGTGCCGAGCAGAAGTCGCGTGTTGTCGCGCTGTTCACTCAGATCGATGGTGGTCCCAATCCGAACGGTGATCGCTGGCATCAGCACCAGTCGAAGCTGGTGATTGCGCTGGGGGGTGCGACTGGCAGCGAATCTTCAGGCCGATTGCTGGATGAAGATGCCTATCGATTGTTCGCGGCACAGACTGACTTTGTGTTCTGCATGGTCGCCGAGCGATGGGGTTTGCTGGGTGGTCTGGTCACGCTGGCGATTTACCTGACTCTGTTCGCCAGAGGTTTGATGATTGCCAACGCGACACGAGAACCCTTTGGCAGACTGGTCGCGGTTGGCATTGTCACATTGCTGGCGACTCAAACGGTCATCAACACGGCGATGACCGTGGGACTGTTACCTGTGGTCGGGATCACGTTGCCGCTGATGAGTTATGGAGGGTCGAGCCTGATCATGACCGCTGCGGCGCTGGGATTGTTAATGAACGTCGGCATGCGTCCAGGGTACGAGATGACTCCGGATCCGTTCCGGTTTGAGCCGGGGACGGTCTGACGGTTTCCATTCGATGATGATTTATCGAAAAACTTGTGCTCGACCATCTGCAGCCACATTATTGCCGTGAGTCTCGTCACCCGACTCCATTTTATTTGCGACGATCGCATCAAACTCTCTTGATTTCTCTGGGGAAACGAGCGAGAAACATTTCGAGTTCGGTCGATCAACGTCGAAGATCACCTATGGTCAGAACCGGACGCTAACGCGTTCCGGCTGATTGATCGACACCGAATAAGAAGCCGTGAAACTGGGTGACGTACGAATCCGTGTGTCGCCGCATGCAACGTGCCTGTGATTACGATGGGAGAAAGCCATTGACTCCAAATCTCTGTAAGCCGTGGGAACATGCTCTTTCGCGTCGGCAATGGCTGGGGGCATCGGTCGCTGGGGCCGGGACACTCGCTCTGGGTGGCCTGGGAGGCCTTATCAGTCCGCTGACCGCTGCAGAGCTGAACGCGAAGGACAAACAAGTCCTGTTCGTCTGGATCGACGGGGGAATGAGTCAGTATGAGAGCTGGGATCCGAAGCCAGGGACGCAGTTCGGTGGTCCGTTTCGACAGATCGCGACGTCGCTGCCGGGTGTCAACATCAGCGAACTGATGCCGCGGACAGCCACGGTGATGCACCGGCTTGCACTGGTTCGCAACATGTGCACGCAGGACAATTCGCACTCGGCTGGCGTCCCGCGAATTCAGCGTGGCGATCCCAAAAACCGTGGAGTGACGTATCCGTTTTTTGGTTCGGCGGTCGCCAAATTAATGGGCCCGGGTTCCAGCGGGCTGCCACCCTATGTATCCATTAAGCCGGGGAGTGGTGGGTTTCACTATCAGGATGCTGGCTTCCTGGGACCTCAATATGGAGCTCTCGCATTTGGTGATGGGAAGCCACCCGAGAATCTGTTACGCCATGGCTCTCTCAGTGAAGAAGACGACGTTGCCCGGAACGCGCTGCGGGCGACGCTCAATAAACGTTACGTCGAAGGTCGGCGACATGAGAATGCCGACGCACATGCAGCGGTCTATGAAATGGCAGGTTCACTGATGAAACGTCAGGACCTGTTCGACGCCACAAAGTTGTCGCCGAAGGATGTTCAACGATACGGGTCCCATGAATTCGGACGTCATATGCTGCTGGCCAGAAACATGCTGGAAGCGGGAGTCCGATTTGTGAAAGTCACCAGCTATGGATGGGATACGCACGGTGACAATTTCCACGGCCACCGCAGCCTGATGCCCCGGTTTGATCAGGCGTACGCAGCGATCATTGAAGACCTGCACGAGCGGGGGATGCTGGATCGAGTGCTGGTGATTGCCATGTCGGAATTCGGGCGTACTCCTCGCATCAATGGCCATATCGGGCGCGACCACTGGCCGGAAGCGTGGTCGCTGGCACTCGCCGGTTGCGGAATGAAGCGGGGAACCGTCGTCGGAAAGACGAATGACCTGGGAACATTCGTCGACGGAGATGCGTTCGATATTGGGCATATGTTCCACACGTGGTTTGCCGCCCTTGGAATTGATTCCCGAAAGGTCGAATACGACAACCACGGCCAGCCATTGCCGATCGCGCACGACAGTTGTTCTGTTGTCAAAGAACTGCTGGCCTGAAGCGCAAACTCTTCGGAATCAATGTGAGAAAGTCCGGAAATGAACGATGAACTGAAAGCCAGGTTTGAGCCGAAAGAACTGAAGGTGTTGAAGGTCGACCGGCAGTTGAATGCGGTTCGCTTCACATCCTGCGGGCGATTTCTGCTCGCCGCAGGCCACGATGGCCTGATCCGCCGTTTTGATATGACAGCGGAAGAGATGCCTGAATTGAAACCGCTGACAGGGCATCACGGATGGGTTCAACGACTGGCTGCGTCAACAGCGACCAGTGCTCTTCCAGAGGTTGTTTATTCCGTCGATTCCTGGGGGCAATTGCGGTGCGGATCCTTTGTGGATGATGCCGCAGCACCGCGTTGGACAAACGATTCTGCTCACAATGGCTGGATTGTCGACATCGCTCTGAATGCCGGTGGAACTCTAGTGGCAACGTGTGGAATCGACCGGTCCGTCCGAGTCTGGTCGGCCACGGATGGTGCATTAAAGCACGAGTTTACCAATGCCGACTGGGACGTGTTGTGCGTGACATTCGCTCCCGATGACAAGAGTCTGCTGGCCGGAGACCTTTCCGGGATGATTCGTCAGTGGGATCTTGCTTCGGGAAAAGTCACGCGTGAATTCAATGCAGCCGAACTTCACAAGTCGGATCGATTGCAGGAGGTCGGGGGTGTTCGTCAGTTGAAGTTCAGCCCGGAGGGCAAGCAATTGATTTGTGCCGGGACCAAGCCCAAGAATGGTGGCAACGTTCAGGGACTGCCGACGGTGATGGTCTTCAACTGGGAGACCGGTCAAGTCGTGAAGAGTTTTGAACTGGGCAAGGAAGGGGACGTCTATGTGACCGACCTGGCGTTTCATCCGGCGGGGTTTCTGATGTTGACCATCAGCGGAAATCCGGGTACAGGGAAACTTGTCTTCCGCCGGATTGAAGACGATGCGTCATTCTACGAAACGACGAAAATGCCGAATTGCCATTCGGTCACGCTGCATCCCGATCATCATCGGCTGGCTGTTGTCGCGACGAATGGGGGAAGCAACGGGAATGGTCGCAACCTGGATAAGGAGGGAAAGTACCCTGGCAATTTCTCACCGATCCATGTCTGGACACTTCCGGCAGGCTGATGATTCCGATTCTCTCAGTGAAGGTGCGCGATTATGGGTGTTGCGGTGATGCCACTCAACGCGGGTAACGACAGTGCGACACGCACTAGAGCGCATCTCACTTAAGTGTGGCGTCCCGCGGGCATCAAACGACAGCGTCTAACCCATGTTTCGACGCGACACGGAAGTGCGACACGCACTCGGCTACGATCTGGGATCGCTTCGCGATCAAGACAACAGGTCGTTTGCAACAACTGGTGCCGCCTTCAGGCGGTGACTTCAAACCTCACGATTTGAGCAACAAATCTCAGCTGAATTCCTGAGGATTCAGAGGTTTTCAACCATCTCAGAACTCTCACGAGTTCGGTTACCATCGTTTCGTCTGCGAAAAATATCGTTACTCGCGTTGGTTGGCACGCCCTGCCGCCAATCACCGGCGTGGTGGCGGGTTGCTTTGCTCGGACAAGGATTCATAGAACTGCTTCACCAGTTGCTGGTACTTGGGAAGCATCCGTTCGCCGTATGTGTTCAGCAATTGTTCGCGCATATGCGGCGGAAGATGGCCCCAGACGTCCATTTCCAGCTTCTTTTTGCGAGCTTCCTCTTCGGCTGCTTTGCGTTCGGAATCGGTTCGCTCGTCGGAACCCTGTGCGTCCTTGCGGTCTTTGCCACCCGACTTATTCAACTGGGCGTTTTGTGATCCCATTTGCCCTTTGGACTGTTCGGATTTCCCAAGCTGGCCCTTGGACTGCATTTTCTGCATCTGTCCCTGGCCCGACTTCCCTGCTCGCGAGGATGCACCGCCGCCGCCACCACCTCCACCCCCAGATGGGGGTGGGTTCTGCAGTTGATTGATCAGATCATCCAGATCCTTGATGACTTGCTGCTGAACTTTACGGGTCTCTTCGCCGGTTTCGTCACCGTCGAGTTTTTCGCCCGCGTTCCGCATCCCTTTGGCGATCCGGTTCAGCTTGTCGTCCTTTTCCTTTTCGGCAACTCCTTCATCCAGATCCTTGAACAGTTCCTTGGAGACCTTGTCGAGAATCGAAGGGTTCGCAGGCTTCTCAGCTTCCTTCTTGTTCTCTTTCTCCTGGTCCTTCTTCTCCTGGTCCTTCACGAGGCCTGGATCATCCTTGGGGGCGTCATCGGCGTACGACAAGCCACTCGCCATGAGGATCATGAATGCCATGATGGATTTCAGAAGTTGACCCGGTGTGTCGCCCTTCTCTCCACCTAAGGACAGACCGTGCACACTGGTGTCGTTCAATCGCAGGAAATTGGACATGGAAATCAATCCTCTTTCACACCAGGTTGTTTGCCAGTGGAATTCTTTTCAGGACGTTTGCCCGGTTCGAAGTTGTCCAGATCGAGAGAATCGAGGTCCGACTTCTTCTTCCTGGGTTTCGGCTGGGCTTCAGGTTCAACCGGATTTTTCTCGTTGCCGTCAGGATCGACGACAGGCTTATCCTTGGGCGATTCTCCCTGCGGCTTCTTGCCTTGGGGGTCTTCGCGGTCAGGTTCACTCTGCAACATTTTGGCGATCACGTCGCGGGTCAGATCTGCCAACTCGGATTGCTCACGTGCCAGATCCTCCAATTCCGCGGCCGCTGATTCCGGCAGTTTGCCGTCCTTGTCTTTCAGACTGTCGAGCAACTGAGTTCGTTCCAGAAATTCTTCCTGCAGAGCCTTCAAAAGCTTGAGTTGTGCCAGCTGAGGCAACGATTCTCCCGGGGGCTGCCCCTGTTCAGGTTTCGGCTGTTCGTCTGGGTTCTGTCCCTGACCGGGAGGCGGCGGCGACTGTTCTCCGTTGGCCTGTGGCTTTCGTTCTTCAGGTTTCAAGACTGCCAGCAGGCTTTCGATTTTCTTGACGGCATCCCGTTGCAGAGAAAGCGCAGCTGCATCCACCTTCTTTTCCGACAGACGATCGGCCGACATCTTCAAACTGCGTGACAGCCGTCGCAGGACCAGCGAAAAGACCTCTGCCACCTTCAGTGACTTTTCCATCTGCTCAGCATCGGCCTGCAATCCGCGTTCGACTTCGGCCAGGTCTCGCAATGTCTTCAATTGAGCTCGCGTCAAGCTGCCGCGCTGAGCCAGTTCGACCGACAGCCGTTCGGTTTCAGTGATGACCCCCTGTTGCTGGTTCAGCAAGGCCTGCAGCTGATCCTGGATCTTTTCCAGTTCCTCCACAGCCAGACGCTCCATTGCGATCCGTTTTTCCAGTGCCAGATCGCGCTGGACCTGCTCCAGATCATCCAGGACCTGCTGCATCTGTTCCCCCGCATCATCGATCTGATTCGGGTCCTGCAGTTGTTCCTGAATACGATCGAGTCGTTCCTGAGCCCGTTCGGCGGCTTCAGTCGGCGAACGGAGTCGTAATCGTTCCAGCCCGCGTTCTGCCTGGTCAATCTTTTCGCTCAATTCCTGCTGCTTCTGTTGCAGTTGCTGAAGTTGCTCGGTCTTCTCGGGCGAGTTGGGTTGACCGGCAATCTGCTGAGTCTGCTTTTTGAGTTCTTCCTGCTCCTTACGTAACGTCTCGAATTGCTGCTGAACCTGATCAATCTGCTTGACCAGCGTTTCGATATCGTCAGTCGGCTCTCGTTTGAGTTGCTTGTCGAGATCGCGCAAATCATCCAGAGCCTGTTTCTGCATCTGGGCGGCTTCCCCGATCTGATTGTCGGTAATTCCCTGAGCGGCTTCCCGCAGCTTTCCCGAAGTCCCATCGTTGTTCAGCTCTTCCTGAGCCTCTTTGAATCGGTCCGCCGCATCGGGGTCGCGTTGTTGCAGTGCTTCTGCAGCCTGCTGCAACTGCTTGCGGAACTGCTCGACGCGCTCCGCGTTCTTTAATTGACGGGTGGCCATCTTCGCCAGGTCGGCCTTCTGCTGCGGCGACAAATCGGCCGCCGACTTCGAAAGCGTTTGTGCACCCAGTTCCGTGGAATCCTTCTGGATCGCTTCCTGCTCGGCGATCAGCGAATTCAATTCCCGTGAAACATCGCGCTGGTCACGCCATTCGGAGAGTAATCCCTGTAGTTCCTGAAGTTTTTCGATGGCTTGCGACTGACGGGTCTGAGCTTCCGTCAGAGCAGAATCGAGCGGTGATCCTGCCGGACCTTTCGGCGCGGTTTTTTCGTTAGCGGGATTGGATTCCGGTTCGGACTTGGGCTTTTCACCATCAACGCCAGGTTTGCCCTGGTCAGGTTTGGCAGGGTCAGGTTTGGCAGGATCTGCCTTGGAAGCATTGGGCTTGCCAGTTGGAGTGTTCTTCGGATCCTGTGCGGCCGGATCGAGTGAAGTCCTGGCTGGTGATGAATCAGGTTGCTTGCCTGGCTCGGACTTCAAACCGGGTTCTGATTTTGGATCGTCACCTTCAACGGGAGTTGATGAGCGCGACTGATCTTCTGCCTGCTTGGCGGCGCGTGTGAGAGCCGATTCGATTTCGGGGAACTGTTCACGTCCCAATCGCGATAATTCGTCGATAATCCGGCTCAATCGCTGTTCGGTTTCGGGGTCATCCAGCTTGTTGGCTCGAAACTCTTCCTGCAGCTGTTGAGCCTGCGATTGAACACCGTCCGCAGGCCGATTCAATCGCGCCGCCGCCTGCCGCTGATCGAGTTCGATCCGATGGAGTTGATCCAGGTCCTGCGAGCGCAGTTCCCCGGCTGTGTTCAATTGCGTCTGCAATTCTGTGGTCTGCTGACGGGCTCGTTCCTGAAGTGCGGTCGCCTGTTGCAAGTCTTCCAGCAGGTCGCCAACTCGGCCTGCCAACTCCTTCTGCTTTTCGTCCCTGGAGACGATCGAAATCGTCCGCAGGGCACTCTTGCCGACATGAGGTTCAGGCCCCAGATTGTAGTTATCTGTCGCTTCAGCTCGGAACGTAATGCGATTTCCGGGTTCCAGTGACAGATCTGCCAGCTTCCAAACGTACTCTGGCGTCGCCAGCACGAGTGGCTCGGCCTGTTCTGTCGCTGTGACCAGTGGAATCAGTTTGGCGGTGGTTTCATCATTCAGCGTGTAGGAAATCCGCACCGATTTCAGTCCCAGATCATCTTTCGCCAGGATCTTGATTGGCAGTTCCGCGTCGGGGGCCAGCATGACGTCGGCCATTGGCTGTTCGATGACGACATCTGGAACCGAGTCGGTAATGCCGCGCAGTTCATACCGGGGGGCTTCTGGATCAGAGAATCCCGCTTCGTCGGTCAATTCAAACCAATATCCGGTCACACCGGGATCAGTGATCGAAAAACTGGCCGTGAATTTCTGCGGATCTTCCCCGATGTCCAGATTCTTTGCTGGTTTGTCTGCGACGCGCAGTCGAGCCGAATTCAATCGCTTGTCGGCCGAAGCTTCGATGGTCACCGTTGTGCCAAGTAATCCCTGCACATGTCCAACTCCCGGTGGCAACGTTTCTGACGGGCGTCCTGAGTACGGAGGTGGAACGACGGTGACTCGCAGATTCTCAAGCGTGGGGGGCTGGACGACTTCCACTCGTACAAACGACATCGTCTCGTCATCGCCACCTGTCGCGCGAAACTGCAACGGACCACGCGTTGCGACCCAGCTGATCACTGCCGCCTCGTACGACCGGCCCTTCTCATCGCGCAGGGTCGTCTGACGCAACGGCTCCTTCTGGACTTTCGGGTCATCGTCCAGCCGGTGTTCAAACCAGACTCGACTGGGAAGGCGACCGCGCGAACCAATCACGTACAGTTCGAGAGTATCTCCGCGAGCAATGAAGAGTGGCTGGTCGGGCGCCTGAACGACAGGGGTCATGTCCGGTCGCACCAGCTTTAATTCGAATTGTCGGGGCCAGGGACAATCCGCAAACGGAAACATGAGTCGCTTGACCGATGTCGCCGCTTCGACGGGATGCAGCAGGACGACGGTGGCGATCATGGCACACAGCACCGCTCCTGCAATGGTAATCCGCTTCACTCCGCGTGTTTCCACGATGTCGTCAGGCTCGATTTTCTCCAGATCGCGCAGTGCATCGCGAACGACGGCCTGTTGCAGTTCTGGCGAACCGACGCGAGCATCCAGTTGATGCTGCAGGAACTCAACGGCGCTCAATACACGACTGTGAAGACCAGGAAACCGTCGCTCGATCCGCAGGGCGAGAAATGTCGTTGTCAGCGGTTGAATCAACGGCTGGATCAATTGCCGCCAGGCCATGACCGAAACAGCAACCAGCAATGTGACGGCAATGACCAGGCGCAGGCCGGGATCGTCGAAGTGAATCATCCAGTCGAAGAATCCCGTGACCAGCAATCCACCAAACAGAATCAGGATCGTCCACGAAAGGCCCGAGATCCATGTCAGCATCCGGACTTTGCCCCGCAATACGGACAAGTGTTCCGAAACGATGACTTCCTCACGACTTCGATGATCTGACACGGCTCGTCTCCAGCCTCTCAATTCGCACGCACGGCCCAGTTCGTTGATGACCGCGAAAGGTCATCCGACTTGCATAGGAATCGTCTGATTTCTGGACACTGGAATTCTACACGTCCGGGGCAAATCGCGATATCATTCTTTTGAATCAGGGGCGTTAGATCGGCACGGGGTTCCTAAACCCAGCAGAGATCTAGAAACGCAGAGATCGCGGAGCTAAGGCACGAGAAGCAATCACCAACTTGTGTTTCCTCTGCGTCCTCCGCGATCTCTGCGTTTCTAAAGCAAAGTTGAAACGCGCGACGTCCGTGATCGCGGACTCTCGTTGGCATTTGATGTGTGACTTGACCCCACCTCAAACCGGAAACCGGACGCTAACGCGTGCCGGCTGATGCCGTTACCGCAAATCACTGCTGCTGGGCCAGTTCACAAATATCACCCGACCTGTTACCGATCAGCCGTCCCGGGCAGTATCCTTTCAGAGAAAATTCACCCGTTCCGATTCTGCAGATGAGCATTTTGTGACCAGTACGCTCGATCCGACCGCCACCACGCTGACTTCTCTTCAAGCGGCATTGCTGAAGTATTGGGGTTACGATTCGTTTCGCCCGTTGCAGGCTGAAGCGATGCAGGCGGTTCTGGCCCATCGCGATTCTGTCGTCGTTCTCCCGACGGGTGGTGGGAAATCGATCTGTTTTCAGGCTCCTGCGGTCACGATGCCGGGGCTGGCTATCGTCGTTTCCCCGCTGATTTCGCTGATGAAAGATCAGGTCGATGCCTTGCGGGAATGCGGTATCCCGGCCGCCTGTGTCAACAGTTCACAAACACCATCGGAACGCCAGCGGGTCGCTTCGGCCATTCGTGCTGGCGAACTGAAGCTGCTGTACGTTGCTCCGGAACGTTTGTGCACCGACAAGATGCTCGACTTCCTGTCCAACGTAAACGTCTCATTCATCGCTATCGATGAGGCTCATTGCATCAGTGCCTGGGGACACGATTTTCGACCTGAATACCGGATGCTGAAGCAACTGCGCGAGCACTTTCCAGAAATTGGCGTTCACGCTTACACCGCAACCGCGACCGAAAAGGTACGGCAGGACATCATCGAGCAATTAGGGTTGAAATCGCCCGAAATGCTGGTCGGATCGTTTGACCGTCCAAACCTGGTTTATCGAGTTGCCCGGCGGGGTGACCTGTTGAAGCAGGTCCGTTCGGTCGTTGATGCCAATCCCAAAGAGTCGGGGATCATCTATTGCATCAGCCGACGTGAAGTTGATGAACTGGCCGAGACCTTGAATCGCGCGGGTTACAAGACGCGGCCCTATCACGCGGGACTCAGCGACGTCGAACGGAACCGGCATCAGGATGAATTCCTGAACGACGACATTCAGATTGTCGTGGCCACTGTCGCGTTCGGCATGGGAATCGACAAATCCAACGTCCGTTATGTCATTCATACCGGGTCACCGAAATCGCTGGAGCATTATCAGCAGGAGACGGGTCGCGCCGGGCGCGACGGGCTGGAAGCTTCGTGCTGGCTGATCTGGGGAGTCAACAACTTCATCACGTGGCGAAAAATGCTGGGGGATCTGCCCGAGGATGCTTTTCGTCAGGCGGATGACAGCCTGCGTTCGATGGAACGGTTCTGTAATGGAGTTGTCTGTCGCCATCGCGTGCTGGTTGAACATTTCGGGCAGACCTACACAACCGAAAACTGCGGCGCGTGCGATGTCTGCCTCGATCAACTCGATCTGGTCGCCGATCCGCTGGTCACCGCTCAGAAGATCCTGTCGTGTGTCGTCCGAGTGAAAGAAAGTTATGGAGCGGAATATGTCGCACAGGTCCTGACAGGCTCGCAGGAAGCGCGGATTGTTGACAACGGTCACGATAAGCTGACGACCTGGGGACTGTTGAAAGAGGAAAAGAAGACCAACGTTCGCGACTGGATCGAGCAACTGACTTCTCAGGGTTACATGGAACGGGTCGGGGAATACAACGTCCTGCACGTGACCCCCACCGGCTGGCAGGTTCTTCGAGGCGAATTGACGCCGCGCCTGCTGAGGCCTGCAGCGAAAAAGACCGCCTCTTCACGATCCACAAAACCCGAGGCGACGTCGTGGGAGGGGGTCGATACCGACCTGTTCGAAGCATTGCGAGTGTTGCGCCGGCAACTGGCGACAGAACACAACGTTCCTCCTTTCATCATCTTTGCCGACACATCGCTGCGCGACATGGCCCGCCGCAAGCCAACCACGCTGCCCGAGTTTCGGTTGGTCCACGGGGTCGGCGACAAGAAGACCTCGGAATACGGAACCATCTTCACCGAAGCGATTGCCAATCACACGCAAGGACACAGACCGATAACGCCAGCAGCCCCAGCGGCACCGCCGACGCGGGAAGCGGTTGCCACCAATGCCAGTCGTCAGCTCGCCTTCGATCTGTTTCGAGAAGGAAAATCGATCGCGGAGGTGAGTGCGAAGCTGAATCGTGCGGTCTCAACAGTCTCGCAGTATCTGGCCGAGTTCATCGAACAGACAGAGATCAGTGATCCCGCACCATGGGTCGATGCCGAGACACATGCCAAGGTTCGTGCCGCGAGAAAACAATTCCCGGACGACCGCCTCAAACCAATCTACGAGGCCTTGAATGGATCGATCCCCTACGATGCCATTCGTTTGTCACTTGCGTGCATGAAATTCGAACCACCGGAACAGTAGTAACACGCGACTCAGTTCACCTTGCCCTGTGCAGGGAGACTCGGGCGCACTTCGACAGATTTCCGCTGCGAGACTTCAGCCTACCCGTCCCCCCCACGAATCGTGTACGTTACGCAGGCGAAACTGTTCGTCCATCCGTTCAAAAGGGATCATCGTGGCTCGACGATACATTATGACCGTGTTGGCGGCCAATCGAGTTGGCATCCTCGCGGCTTTGTCCAATGCCCTGGACGAGCTTGGCGGAAACATGCTCGATGTCAGTCAGGCCGTGATCCAGGAATTCTTCACGATGATCCTGGCGGCAGAGTTTCCCGAAGATCGTGACCCCGAAGTGATCGTCGATCATATCCGCGCTGTCTGTCGGCCGTTTGGAGCCGAGGTCGCATTGAAGAATCCCGATGACGAGCCTCCGTTTGATCTGGTCGAAGAACCGATTCCCCGGCAGCGTTATGTTCTGACAGCGGCAGGCCAGGATCGTCCGGGGGTGCTGAGGTTTATCGCGCACCGACTGGCCCAGGACGACATCATTCTGCTGGACCTGCAGGGAATGCGCCGCGAATCAGACCACTCGTTCCTGGCATCTATGGAACTGGCTGTTCCACCTGGCGTCGATGCACTGAAACTGCGGAACGATCTCGATAACGAATTCCGGGCCAACGGAATCACCATTGCCCTGCAGCATCGCCGAGTCCTGGCGGCGCTGGCCCACCCCGAACCGGTCGGATTCAATACGGTTTCACCCCCGCCCGTGTATTGATCGCGTTGTTACGCTTCGGTCACATTTTCATCGAGAGACTGGCTCACCATGGCCCACAACGACAGCTTCTTTTCGGCTTTGCAGCAATTGCGGCAACTGCCACTCGATGTCCGCACGATTACTCTGGGGATCAACGTTTCGGACTGTCACAATCACAGCCTGCACACGCTGTGCGAAGGCCTTTACCAGCGGATCATCAGCAAGGCCGAGCGGTTGACCAGCGTCTGCGGGGATGTCTCTTCCTTGTTCGGCGTGCCAATCATGCAGCGCCGGATTGTGGTGACTCCCATCGATCGAGTTGCTCAAGGGTTTGTCGCCACCGACCTGGTGAACGTTGCCAAGACCCTGGAAGGGGCTGCAGCCCAGGTTCGCGTCGACCGGATCGGTGGATTTGCTGCAGATGTCCAGCATGGGATCAGTTCCAGTGCCCGTGAAATGATTGCCAGCTTGCCAGCGGCATTGTCGCAGACCGTCCGAGTCCGCGCGGCGATGCATGTCGGCACCACTGAAAGCGGCGTCAACATGGATGCCATAGCCTTGCTGGCAGAGGCATTGAAGCAGACCGCACACGCCGACGCCGAGCGAAACGGCGATGCGGCAGCAAAACTGGTGATTCTGGCCAATAACGCAACGGGACATCCGCATCTGACAGGTGCCTGCCTGGGGGATGGCTGGGGTGATCTGGTGGTTCACGTCGGTATTGGTGCCGCCTCGCTCATCCGGCACGCTCTTGTCGAGCGACTGGCCCAGGATCCGAAGGCCCCGCTGCATGAACTGGCGGCCGAGATTCAGACAGCAGTGTTTCAATCGACGCGAACAGCAGAACTGGTTGGCCGCGAAATCGCGTCGCGTCTAGGTGCCGACTTCGGCAGCGTGGATGTGTCATTGGCTCCGACCCGCCGCCCCGATGACAGTGTGGCGGCCCTGTTGACGCTGCTGGGAATTGAGCAGGTTGGTGCACCTGGAACGGCAACGGCGTTGACGCTGATTCTGAATGCGGTGCGCGCGGGTGCGGCATTCGCTTCGTGTGCTGCCGGTGGTTATTCGCGCATCATGTTGTCAGTCCTCGAAGATTCCAGCCTGGCGGCTGCAACCAAGTCGAAGGAACTGACCTTCGATCAGTTGTGCATGGCCGCCAATGCCGGCTCAGGTGGTCTCGATCTGGTTTCATTACCGGGTGATACCGATGTGGCAACTCTTGCCGCGATCATTTCCGATCAGGTGTCATTCGCCGTGTTGAATCATCGGCCCGTAGCGATCCGGATTATCCCGGTTCCCGGCAAACGAGCGGGTGATGGCGTCACTTATGCAGGCATGATGAACGATGCCGTGATCCTGCCCATTCGTGGAACTGGGTTGTCGAAATCGTTCATCGAGCGGGGAGGTCGGTTGCCGCCCGTCAGGTAATCCGACCCGTCAGGTAATCCGACAAGTTGGGGGCTATTTCTTTTCCAGCAGCGGCATCTCAATCCGATCGCGCTGATACAGGGGCAAGTGACGGTAATAGACCTCCAGCGTCAATATCGCGAGTGTGGTCATGTACAACCGGCCACCCATATTTCCATGACGATCAGCGACATCCCAGCTTCCGGTCGCGTGTCCTTGCCTGCGTTGTGTGCGAATCAGATGTTCCCGCATGACGTTATTCCAGCGGTCCCATTCTTCACCGCCCCAGTGATGCATGACCTGAGTGGCGTAGTAATTGAAGTACATGTCGAACCGGTCCGGGCCATGTTCATCCAGAAAGAGGACTCCGGCACGCAGGCCAGGACTGGTTTCGGACCAGTCGAGATACATCCGGCAAAGGAGTCCCGCCGCGGTCATCGACGGAGTCGGAGTGTTCTTCCGTTCCGGTGTGTAGGCATAACGAGAACCTCGCACCGAACCGACGCTTCCCAGAAACCGATCAACTCCCTGAAAGACCTTGGGTGGAACAGGAATCCGTGAGAACTGGGCACTCTTGAGTGCCATCAGATCCCAGGCGACAACGGACGTGTCACCCGGCTGACCGGGAAAATAGCGCCATCCACCTCCCTGATGCTGAGTTGCCGCAAGAAAATCGATGGCACCTGTAACGGACGGCCGCAGGTTGATGTCGTGGGTCATGGCGAAAGCTTCACTCAGTGCGATCGTCACCAGTCCCTGGGTATAAAACGTCGGCGGACCCGTCAGGTTGCCGTAGTAGCAGATTCCTTTGGCTGCCGGAGTCCCATTCGACATGAGGAAATCGAGCCCCTGTCGGACTTCGGATTGATACTGGCCGTCCAGATGGGTCTGTCCTGCACCAAGAAACGCCATCAACGCCATGGCGGTGGCTCCATTGGGATTGTTCGCCAGTCGGCCAGGCATCGTGCAGTCACATTGCGGCGATGCAAGACTGTGATCGAAATTCCAGGAACCGTTGGGCAACTGATGATTCTTCAGCCAGACCAGCCCCCGTGCAACCGCCGCTTCGCTGGCATCTGTTCCCCCCATCTTTTTGGTCAGCGCGGCTTTTCCAGCGACCGTGCGGCCGACAAAGTGATCTTCGTGCGTCCCTTGCTCCGAAGTTTTTGCCCCCCTCGTCGGAGTCGGTCGAGTCGTTGTGGTGACTTTTGTCTGCGTTGCAGTGGCCTCTGTTGGTGTTGACGACCTCCGGTCCGGGCGCTTCATTTCGCGGTGATCTGATTCTCCCATCAGCGACGACGACAGTGGTAACTCGGTCTCAACGAATGGAGCGATGAATTCGTCGGCAGCGGGAATGGCATCAACGGGTGGAACGTCAACGCCAGACAGATCGACTTCCAGCCCATCGCCGAGCGGCTCTTCTTTTCCAATCGTCAACGAGAGAATCGAATCCAGCAAAAAGCGTTCTGGAAGGCCGAACACCAGCATGCCGAGAATTGTCAGCAAAACCGCATGCAGGAAGAAGCTGATTCCGGCTGCGGAAATGGCATGCTTCCACGATCCTGATCGCCTTGGCAGAATCGAGATATCTACGTCAATTTCAATGAAGCGCAGGTGCTCCGGGCATGGGGAACTGGTGATCGGCGAAGGTGCCGACATGAAACGGCCCGCCTTTCTGGCCGAAAATGAGCGACAATTTGACCGTCCGGTGCGATGTGTAGACGGTTCTCTATCTCATTAAACTACGTGGAACACACCGCCGATTCAACAGGCGTCTGGCGAATCGTCTTCGAAGATTGCAGAATGTAGGAGCTCAATGCACCTGGAATCATCAGCCTGATTGGCCCTTTCCGAGAACACTTCTGATGTCGACCGACACCCCAGATTCTTCCCAGCCGGAATCTTCGAAACACTTCAACTCGGAGCAGGATTCACATCATGGGGATGGCGATACGTATCGCTTGTCTTCTCCATCACCGATGATCCCTGATCCGCACGCCCCTCCGCTGGTTGTCACTCCTCGGCCGATCCTGAAAAAGGGAGCGAAAAAGTCCAAGTCGGCCGACTACTGGGCACTGTGGGGTTACAACGGACTGGTGTTCCTGACCAGCGTCTGCGTCATGACGCTTGAACTGACCGCATCGCGACTGATTGCGAAGACCGTTGGGTCGTCTCTTTACACGTGGACATCCGTTATTGGTGTCGTGCTGGCCGGAATCACGCTCGGGAATTTTCTTGGGGGCTGGATGGCCGACAGGTTTGACCGGAAAAAGGCACTCGCCTGGATGTACCTGTTCGGCAGTGTGTCGTGTGCCAGTGTCCTCTGGCTGGATCAGATGATTGCCCCTCTACAACGTCCGACGATGATGAACTGGCCGACATGGGTGTTGACAGTGGTTTCGATGATGTTCCTGCTGCCGTCACTGGCACTCGGCACGATTTCGCCACTGGTCGCCAGCATGGCTCTGGCACGAAGTTCTCGCGTCGGTACAACCGTTGGCAACGTCTATGCCTGGGGGGCACTCGGTTCCATCATCGGAACTTTTCTGACCGGCTTTTATCTGATCGATGTCTGGGGAAGCCGGGCGATCGTCGGCCTGACTGCCGGGACACTGGGAATTCTGGCGGCTGTCGTCGCCGGTTCACCCAGGCTGTTTCGAACGGCTGTCGTGTGCGGCTGGTTACAGTTTCTGGGCTGGACGGTTGTGGCCGCCACCTGCACTCAGCAGGCGATGGCAAATGTCGCTGAAACAGTCGGACTGGTCATGACCGTCGCACAATCGAGCGGCCGGGCGGCCGAGGTTCGCGAGACATGGGCCACGTTCGGCGGCGAACTCGGGACGCGATTTCACGAACTTGGCCTGGTCCTGAAACTGCGCAATGACCAGATTGGGACCTATTACGACGAAAGCAACTATTCGACGATTGTCGTCACCGACGGCGAGCATCAGGGACATCCCGTCAAGCATCTGCACCTCGATAAACTGATTCACAGCTATTACGATCCGGCTGTTCCCACGGCCCTGCACTACGAGTATGAACAGGTCTATGCCGCGGTCACAAAGCGAACGGCCCGGTTACTGACACAACCCGTCACGCTTTCAACAAAGTCTTTGCCAAAAGAAGCCTTCGGTGCCAGCCGACTGCCAACCGGTGTGTCCTATGACCCCGCAAGCGAGGCGTTACGCGTCGATCTTCCGACTCAGGATGTGTTTGATACTCTTTTGACGCTGGCTCCCGAAGCAGCCTTCTGGAAAGCCGTGAACGATCTGCATAAGGACACGAACAGTCCGCTGTGGGGCGGATTCTCGGCAAGTTCCCTGGAAGAGATGCCCGAGGGAATCACGATCCCGGAAGAGCTGAATCTGACGATTCGTCATGACCGGACGCTTGAGGTCGTTACCGCTTACGACATCGTCACCGCCGAGATTCGTGACCGTCTGATCCAGGGAACGCCTTCGGCCGCGTGGTACAACGAAGTCCAGCGCGCCCGAGGGGATTCGCGGCGTGCGACGGGGTTGTTCGTGGGTGGAGGGGGATTCATCTTTCCACGCTGGTTCCTGAAAGAATTCCCGGGAAGCCCGCGTGTTGAAGTCGCGGAACTCGACCAGGCTGTCTACGACGTTTCGATCAAGGCCCTGGGCCTGACTTCGTCGGAACAGCAACGCATCCTGACGTCCATCGGTGATGCTCGCAATTTTATTGATGATCGTCTGCGTGAGAACCAGCGTCTGGTTGCCGCAGGACAGACGCCCGTCAAATATGACTTCATTTATGGCGATGCCTTCAACGATTTCAGCATCCCATTCCACCTGACGACGCGTGAATTCCTGCAGAAGATCCATGATCTGCTTTCGGACGATGGTGTCTATCAGGCGAACATCATCGATATCTATCCACGAGTCGACTACCCGGGGACCACGGCAGGCATAGGCGAAGTAAGCTACAAGGGGCCACTTCCTATTGCTCTGGCGAGTGTCTCGTTGCCGTTCGACCGATACGAATCGGCAGGAAAGGGATTTGAACCGCTGGAAATCAAGGCATATGCGTCAGGTGAATTCCGCTTGAGAGCAACCCGGACCATCGATGACAAGATGCAGAATCGCCTGTTGCGGGTCATCTTTTCAAAGACGAATCGCGTCCCGGTGGAATGGGCAGACGCGATCGAATCACTGGCCCGACAGACTCGTTCGCCCCTTCCCTTCGAAGGCTCAATTCCCGCCAGCCTGCAAGCATCGGATGGTCCCCTGGAAGCGTGGATCTCGGCAACGGCTCCGTGGGAATGCGTGGAAGTCTGCCGCCTCGGTTCAATTGACCAGACTTCAAAATACGCCCTTGGTTTTCGGGGGATTGTACCTGTCGCGATCGAAAATGAGTTGATTGCACTCGATCGACACAACGAAGCGTGGGTAAAAGCGGTCAAGCAGGGAGCCAGCCAGTCACGACTTTCCGGTGGACCAGGCCGATTCATGGGACGCTACGTTGAGACCGCCTCGGCCGTGTTTCCAAACATTTACCTGTTCAGCACATCAAGTCACCATCCGGGCAATGGCCGCGACACATTCGTCATGGTCTGTTCCCGGAAACCGCTGGACTTGAAAGGGCTGGCCGACACCGGCGACTGGACAGGAGACTGGTTCGCCGCTCTGGAAACACCTGCGGACAAGTCGCAGCGAAAATTACTGGGACAGATGGCAGCCGTCTTGACCCTAGGCGAAGGACACGTCCTGACAGACGACTTTGCTCCTGTCGATAACTTGCTGCGTCCGGTCGTTGCGGAGCAGTAATCGCCCTGACGCATCTCGCGTTCAGGTCTTTCCGTGCTGTCCACGTCGTCCGTGTCCTTTAATCCGCCCTTCAAGACGATGGGACACGGAGAACACCGACGACACGGATGAAATCGCATTGAATGCCGTGTCCCTGTTGCGTCAGCCGACTTCGTACCGCAAGATATGTTTAATATCGTACGGGGGGCAGAACGCATGTTGGGGATTGGTCAGATCTCGACTCGCAGTTGTCGAACATGGACTCGACGGGCGTTGCTGCGTGCCGGGGCGTTGACCGCTGCGGGTATTAATCTCGCAGATCTCCTTCGTCTGCAAGCGAACGAGCGGACTGAAACGGCGGTCAAAACTCCTGCGAAGTCGGTCATCCTGCTTTGGCTGTGGGGCGGCCCCAGTCATCTCGATTCCTTCGACATGAAGCCCGATGCTCCCGTTCAGTATCGCGGGCCATATCGTCCCATTGCTACCACAGTCCCGGGACTCGACATCTGCGAACTGCTTCCTCTGACGGCACGTCGTGCGGAAACGTATACGATCATCCGCTCCATGAAAGCGGCTTCGAACGATCATGGGATTGCCGGTACCATCGGTCTGACAGGCGACATCGCCGGTGGCGCCAGCCTGGGTGGACTGGTGTTGCCCGGCACCTTGAAGCCAGCACACGGGTCGATCGTCTCGAAGGTCCTGGGGTTCTCGCCCGCCATGCCACGATTCCTGACGCTGGGTGGCCATCTACACCAGGGGAAGCGGCCTATTCGCGGGGAAGGAGGAGCCAGACTGGGGACCTTGCATGATCCGTTTCGTCTGGACTATGACCCCGACAAGGGGATTCAGATTCCCGATCTGCAATTGATGGATGGATTGTCGGCCAGTGGAATCGATGCCCGCGAGCAACTGTTGGGTGCGGTGAATCAACTTGCCCGGAAGTTCGACCGTTCGAGGGAAGTCGAACGACTGGATCAGAATTATCAGCAGGCCTTTTCGCTGCTCACGAAGCCCGGGGCGCGCGATGTGTTTGACGTCGAACGTGAACCCGAACCGGTCCGTCGGAAGTTCGGGCGGTTTCGATTTGGACAATGCTGCCTGCTGGCTCGACGCCTGGTCGAAGCAGGTGCCCGATTCGTTCAAGTCAACTGGAGTTCCCATGTCGAACCGGTTGAAGATGCTGGCGATGGTGGCTGGGACACACACGACCGACACTTCCAGCAATACCAGGACCGGCATTCGTGGATGCTCGATCAGGCACTCGCCGAATTGCTGGATGACCTGCAGGAACGTGGACTCCTGTCAGAAACTGTCGTCGTGGCGGTGGGTGAATTCGGACGAACGCCGAAAATCAACAACAAGGCAGGACGAGACCATTGGGAGCATTGTTATTCCGCCCTCGTCGCTGGAGGCGGTTTGCGGTCGGGCCATGTGATAGGAGCCAGTGACCGGCTGGCAGAATATCCCGTTTCACGGGCGTATACCCCTGCAGATCTGTTCGCCACGGTCCTGGGACAGCTTGGTATTACCACGACGGCACTGACCACAAATGGACTGCTTCCTCAGGGATCGTTGATCGAGGAGTTGTTGTGAACGGCAATTCCCGACTGCGCCATTCGAACACGTACCGAACTTCCTTTGTGATGACTCTCTTTGCGATCATCATCGGCCTGGGATTCGTGCAGTCGTCAACGGCTCAAGAGAAGCCCCTGCGAATTACCAGTGATGGCTTTTTCAAACAGCGTCCCTGCTGGTCGAACGATCAGCACTCCCTCGTCTTTGCACGCCACCGTGGTAACACAATCTTCCTGTTTCTGCATGACATGAAGACAGGTCAGGAGGAACGCCTGACTCAAAGCATGCACCCGGAGTTCGACGCTGTTTTTTCACCAGATGGCAAAGAACTGCTGTTTGCCTTCGACAAGGTCTCGCCCGGGCAGGGAGATATCGACGTTCACCGTCTGCTGCTGACTGACCGCAAATCGATCTTGGTGGCAGGTACCCAGCAGGGATTGTCACACGAGGAATCCCCGTGTTGGGCTCCGGATGGAAAACGCTTTGCATTCACATCGACGCGTCATGGCAATCAGGAACTGTACGTCGCCAGCACTGCGGGTGGCGAGTGGCAGCGATTGACGGATGATGCGGCGATCGACGCCCACCCCGCATGGTCACCTGACGGAAACACAATCGCGTTTGCTACCAGCCGATGGGGAGATCTGGAAATCGCCCTGATCAACCCCGATGGCTCCAACCTACGTCGATTGACGGAAAGTCGCGGCATGGATGACTACCCGGCCTGGTCTCCCGATGGCCGATCGATCGCTTACATGTCCAAGCGCGATGGCAATTGCGAAGTCTACATTCAGCCGCTGGAAGGACCCGCGAAGAATATCACAAACGACCCGGGCATTGACAATTTCCCGACATTCACTGCCGACGGCCAACTCGGCTTCGTCTCCAACCGTGACGGTGGTTTTGATATCTACCTGACGAAGCAGCCAGACTGACTGCCAGAAACAGTACAACGCATCGCACCGCGATAACTTCGCATTCAGTTCTTTTCCGCGCCGTCTGCGTCGTCCGTGTCCCGTAGACTGCTCTCCAAGACAACTGGACACGGAGGACACTGACGACGCGGATTGTTACTGAGGTTGCCGGACAGTCCCGCTGTTCGGTCAGTGTACTGCAGTGCTCACTGCCAACAGCTTCTGAACGTATTTTCCCAGGATGTCGGTTTCGATGTTGACGGTGTCGCCGACCTGGCGGACTCCCAGAGTGGTGACTGTCAGTGTGTGTGGAATCAGGGCGACACTGAAGCGGTTTTGTTCCGCATTCACGACGGTCAAACTGATCCCATCGACGGCGACAGAACCCTTGGAGACCATCAGCCGAGCCAGGCTCTCGGGGACGCGGAACCACATCGCGACCCATTCCCCTTCCCGTTCAATCGCTTCAACCTGACCGACTCCGTCCACATGGCCCTGAACAAAGTGACCTCCCAGACGACCGTTGACTGGCAACGAGCGTTCGAGATTCACAGGATCATTCACCTTCAGGGAACCGAGGTTCGTCTTCGACAGGGTTTCAGTTCCTGCTTGAAAGGCCCAGCAGTCGTGACGGATTTCGATCACGGTCAAGCAGCAGCCATTGATGGCGACGCTGTCACCCAGCTGGCATCGATCTCCCTCGATCCCCAGCATTGTTGCGGGAGGAGCGATGATCAATCGTATTCCTGCTGTTTCAGGTTCCGTTGCGACAACTCGACCCAGACCTTCGACCAAACCTGTGAACATCGTGATCTCTTATTTTCGACTCTTTGAGAATCAGTTGAATTCGTGACGCAGTGCGGCCAGTTCATCCGTCAGAACGGGCATCGCCCCCGGTCGGCTGGCGACGAGTGCTCCCACGCGGTTGGCAAACTCGGCGGATCGCTTCAGTGGCCAGCCTGCCAGTCGTGTTTGAATCAATGCCGCCGTAAAGGAATCGCCCGCTCCGACAGTGTCGACGACCTGAACGGGATTACCTGGGACATCGACGATCTCATCACCACTCACCACCAGGCAACCCGCCGCTCCACGCGTTACGCAAACCAGTTCCAGACTGTATTGATCTATCAGCCAGTGCGCGAAATCAGCATTGTCAGGTCGATTCGCGCCGAGCATATCGGATAACAGGCGAACCTCATCATCGTTCAGTTTCGCGATCCGGGCTTTGTGCAGTGACCTTTCGATCCATTCTCGATCGAAGAAAGGAGGCCGCAGGTTGACATCATAGATGATCAGGCAGTCGTTGGAGGTTGCGGCCAGGCAGGCATGGATCGCTTCACGGCTGACCGGGCAGCGCTGGGCCAGCGTCCCGAAACAGACGGCCGTCGCGGATCGCATCGCCTGCAGTAAGGCTGGTTGTGGCTCCAGAAAGTCCCAGGCGGAATCGGGCTTGAACGTGTACTTGGTCCCTGTTGCTGCAGGTTCGACGGTGACGGTCCCTGTCCCATGGATCGGGTCGCGCTGGACCAGATCCAGGCTCAGTCCCTGTCCCTTCAGGAACTGGCAGATTTCGTCGCCGAGTTCGTCGCAACCGACTCGAGTAACAGTCGCGGCACTCAACCCCAGTTGCTGAGCGTGAAAAGCAACATTGGCCGGGGCTCCCCCCGGTAACCGTCGATCAGGAAAGCAGTCCCAAAGCAGTTCGCCCAGTCCCAGGAACGCCCCGGTCATTCCATCAACCCTGCGGCAAAGGCCTCCGGAGGAAGATCCTGACCCGTGAGTGATTTGAACAGGCCACCGATGTAATCCGCAAAGACTTCGGAAGGTTCGACGACCTTGCAGCCACGCATCTTGGCTTCTTCGACGAGCGGCGATTCATCGGGGAGTTCGCTCAGATCCATGACTGTCATGCCCGGTCGGAACATGGACGGATTGATCGGCGACTTTTTGGTGCCGTAATCCATATTCGGAACCGTGACAACGACAACATCGACCAGCGTTTCATAAACTTTGGCAGCAGGGACGTATCGCAATTCTGCCTGCTGAGCAATCTGCTGGGCTTCGACTTCGTCGCCCGATGCGATACTGACCAGACCGTTCCGCTTTTTGACTCCATGAGCCAGTGAGATCGCCAGTCCACCTGAACCAAGGATGATGGCATTCTTGCGATCGAGGGGGCGATCGTCTGCCGACTTGCGACCAATCGCTGCTTCGAGAGCTCGCAGTGCCGGCTTCCAAATCAGATTATGAGCCTGCCAGCCATCGGCCTGCTTGATGACGACGTCGCATTGCTGGGCCGAAGTCGAAATCTCGTCTCCCTTTGCTGCGATCCCCATCAGTCGGCGCCCCATGGAGGGGGTGGCAATCACGGCAGGGATCTTCAGGATATCGAGCATCTTCGGCAGTTGATCGAGCGACTTGAAGTCGATCGGTAGGCAGCGAGTGTTCATGCCGAGTTTGTCGAAGGCGGCATTCAAGATCTTCGAAGTCGCGACTTCTGCGACGCCAGCTCCTGCGATCCCAATGAACCGCGTCTTGGAATCGACCTGACGCCAGCGGTAGATGTTGTCGAGTTCCCCCACGGTCGGCTGACCGGGAAACGCTTCCATCCCTTTTTCGAGTGCGGCATAGATCCACGGAGAACCGTATTTTCGTCCGAGCAGTGAAAAGGTCAGCCCACTGCGGCCCAGTCCGAGACCGACGACGGGAAGAGCACGTTTCTGACTGACGACGGCCAGCAGCGGCCAGGCAGATTCGATGGTTTCTGTAGGCCAGGTAAACTTGATGACGTCTGCCTTGCAGCGGACAGCTTCATCAAACGCTTCTTCGATATTTCCCAGCGGGCGCGTGGAACTGGCGAAACTGATGACGCGCTGGGTCTTACCAAAGCGCGGGATCTTTTGAGCGGTGATCGGGTCCAATTCGATATAGGCTGGTTCGGCCAGAATTGCCTGGCGAAGCAGCGTCATCCGTTCGTCTTCTGTCCCGTCGAAATGACCTCCTTCTTCCGGCTGGCGACAGGACACGAGGACTGGTTTCTTGCTGCCGGAAATCATGTCCTTGACGTCTGGTTCCTTGTGCAGGCGGTCCAGACAAAGCTCAACCAAATCACACTGGTTTGCAGCGTTATAGATATCGACTTTGGCCAGTTGCCGTGATTCGGGAGTCACAGAAATACAGATCATGGGGAGTCCTGAAGACGTCTCAAAGTGTTTTTCAAGAGCGGAACCGAACGACGCACCTCGAACGAGGCAACCGTCTTCCACCAGATCATAAGCCAACGATGACCCGTTTCGCCATCGTCAAACGTGGGGAGAACTGGGCAATCGGCTTTTTCAAAGTAGGGTGGGACAAGCTCGCTTCGAGCGCCGGCCCACCAATAGGAAAGTTCGCGAATTGATGGTGGGCCTGCGGAGCGAAACGCCACTGGACCCACGCTGTCGATCAACTCACAGGCGTGCCGCTTTACGCATCATGTACCAACCAATCACACCAACACAAATCAGGATAATGACATACTCCTGCGGGCCCATGTGATTCCAGGCTCGAAACAGGAATTTCCTGTAGTAGTGCAGGTGATCGGTGATGATGGAGTACATGGCTGATCCAGAATTCGCGGCGGCAAATTGCCTGGTGCTGAACCCGAAAATGATTCTGAGACAGCACTGGGAAACTCTACGTCAGAATCTGGGGCCGGGCAAATGGCGAATGTGGTTAGTTTGTTGCCAGGCGACTGTAAAAACGGATGGAGAGCGTTTCCGCGTCGTCGGGTGACTCGCGCCGATCGTGTGCTTTTGAATTTGGGCAGAATGATGGGGGGCAGAATGATGAAGAATCAGAATTCTTGCCTTTATCGTTCTGCCCCCCATTGTTCTGCCCAATAATCCGGCTTAATTAAACGACGGACTTTCGACGAAAATGGTCGATGGGGAAAAGAGGAGACCTTCGGTCGTCGGTTTCGGCGGGGTCGGGAGACCCGCGCCGATCACGATCACGCTTAACCCACCATCACGTGCTCAACTTTTCGTTAAACTCGTTACAACCAGATTGTCGCGGTGGATCACTTCATCGTACGGGATAGTACCGATTGTCCGCGTGATCTCGTCCTTGCGCTGACCGGCAATCGTTCGGGCAGCGACCGAATCGTAGTTCGACAAGCCACGAGCAAACTCGTCGCCCGATTCCATGTCGACCAGTGACACCACCTCCCCTTTGGCAAACTCCCCTTCGACTCGGACGATCCCCGCTGCCAGCAGCGATTTTCCCTGCTGCTCGACCGCTCGACGGGCTCCATGGTCGAGTACAAATCGTCCCTTGGGAGGCATCGTGTAACCGATCCAGCGCTTCCAGGCAGAAACGCCATCACCTTCCCCCAGAAAGAGTGTGCCGATATCGTCCCCGCGCATGATCTCGTTCAATACGTCCGGGCGTTTTCCATTGGCAATAATCACATTCACGCCGACGGCGGTCGCTGTATGCACTGCCTCCAACTTGGTTTTCATTCCCCCTGTCCCTCGGGAACTCTTGGAGGCTCCCACGAGGTTCAAAAGTTCATCGTCGAATTTTTCGACGAGCGGCAGGCGTCGGCTGTTCGGATCGGTCGGGTCACCCGTCAGCAACCCATCGACGACCGACAGGATCACCAAAAGGTCTGCCTGAATCAGTCCTGCGACCATCGCGGCCAGGCGGTCGTTGTCACCCAGCTTGATCTCTTCCGTACTGACGGTGTCATTTTCATTGACGATCGGAATTACCGGGAATTCGGCGAGTGTCCGCAGCGTGTTACGCATATTCAGGTAACGGGAACGCTGTTTGAAGTCGTTCGCTGTCAGCAGAATCTGCGAAGCGTGATAACCGTGGGGTTGAAGTGCCTTGTCGTAGATGTGGATCAGGTGTGCCTGGCCCGTCGCCGCGGCGGCCTGAAGGTGAGGCAGGTCTTTGGGACGTTGCTTCAAACCCAGCAGCCCCATCCCCGCCCCAATCGCACCGCTCGACACCAGCACCAGTTTCCGGCCTGAGGCACAAATCCCATGGAGCTGTTCGGCCAAGGAAGCAATACGGACCGAATCCAGCTGGTCATCATCAGTCGACAGGACATTCGTACCGACTTTGACGACGATGGTTTTCGTCCGGTTGACAGTATCTTGGCGAAGTTGGGATGCGTTTTCGGTCATAACAATGGCAAGTCTTGATCTGTGACGGAAGGTGTTTGATCCTGAATCCGTCGAAGATATAGACCGAGTCCTTTCGATGCTACCCCGAATCGAGCATTCCCGCAGCCTGCCGATTGTTGCAAGGATTCGTGCCGATTCGTTAGCCTGTCGGAGTCGAGACCTGCAACAGCGGCGTTTGCCACTGCGATTGTTCTACTCCTCCTGAATTCTGGGTTTCCAAGCATGTCTGTCCAACTGAGCGACTTTGCCAAGTCACTGTCTGTCGAAACAGCGTTTAACGTCCTTGCTATCGCCAAGTCGTTAAAGGCCACTGGAAAAGATGTCGTGGAACTGGAAATCGGTGACAGCCCGTTTGACAGCACGGCATCCGCAAAATCCTCGGGCGTGGAAGCGATCCAGCAGAACAAGTCGCACTATTGTCCTTCCCCCGGCCTTCCTGAATTTCGCGAAGCGGCAGCCGCATTTGTCAAACACGAATTCGGGATCCCGGCACAAGCCTCCAATATCGTCGTTGCTCCGGGTGCCAAAGTCTTCGAACAGTACTTCTGCGAAGCATTCCTGAATCCAGACGATGGTGTGCTGGTCTTCAGTCCCTACTTCCCCACGTATCTGCCCAACATTCTCCGCCGTAATGCCCGGCCCGTGCTGGCTCCGTTGAAGCAGTCAAACGGTTTCCGGCCCGAGATTTCGGCGATCGAAAACTTTTTGAAGACGGATCGTTCTCCCAAGGCGATTTTCTTCAATTCGCCCCACAATCCGACCGGCGGGGTGATGACTCGTCAGGACCTGCGTGACGTCGCGGATCTGCTCCGCGGAACCAACGTCGCCGTCTTCAGCGATGAACCGTATTGCCACATGGTCTGGAAGGGGACGCACGAATCGTTGCTTTCGGAACCCGGCATGCTGGAACGATCCGTGGCCGCGTACACGTTCAGCAAGAGTTACAGCATGAGTGGCTGGCGACTCGGCTTTTCTGTGGCATCGAATGAAGTTTCGGATGCGATCGGAAAGATGATCAACACAACGCTCTCCTGTACACCTCCACTGGTGCAACTGGCAGGTAAGGCGGCTCTCGAACGAGACACCACCGAACGCGACACCGTCATGCAGAAGTTCCGCAAGAAAGTGGAGTTGCTGACGAGCGGCCTGAATCGACTGGATGGATTCCATTCACTCGATCCCGCAGCGACGTTCTATGTCTTCCCGAATGTGGCGCCGATCTGCAATCGCCTGGGGATCACCAGTCACGGTCTGGCTCTTTACCTGCTGGAAGGTGCTGATGACAAATTCGGCGTCGCCTGTCTGGGTGGTGAATGCTTCGGTGACGCAGGTGGGGGATTCCTGCGGTTCAGTTGTGCAGAGCCCGATGATCGACTGCAGCAGGCGCTGGACTTCCTGCCGATCGGGATTTCGCGAACGGATCGCATTGCAGCGTACCTGGAGAAGAATCCGAAATACCGCCTGGCGACCCCGTATCCAGTCGCCTGACAGGAATTTATGAACGCCAGTCACTGGGACGGCCGATCGAGGCCGTCCTGTTGGCACGTGAGGAGCATGACATGGGTCCCGCACCGATTTTCAGTGGCTTAGCACTGGTGTTTTTCGTCGTTGCGGGGCTGTCGTTTATTTCGTTCGTGGTTTCACCGTTTGTTGCCACGGCAAAAGGATACGCGCCATACTTCTGGTTATTTGCATCAGGGCCAATCGGACTCATTGTGATCTGCTGCCTGCCGTCGGCAAAGAACGCGACGACACCTGAGCAGATGGAGTTGATGCAGGCGCGGGCAAACACAACAGGGGCAATCCTGACGGGCGTTGCGTTGCTTATGGTTGGAATGTTGCTGGTTCCGGTTGTCCTGATCGGTTAACGAATCCAAAGCGGACTCACGGAAATCATGATACGCAAGTCAGTCCGCCGTGTGCTGATCGCTGTTCTGGCGACCTATTGGATTTCGATGTATGTCGGAACGCATGTCCCGACACTTCCCAGTGTGATCGCTGAACATGCCGACAAGTTATTGCATTGCTGTGCCTATGGTGGCCTGGCATTTCTGCTGATCCTCGCGATTGGCAGCCGACAGCCAATCACCTTTCGCCAACTGGTATTCGTCTGGTTCCTCGTCGCAGGATATGGCGTATTTGACGAGGTGACTCAGCCGCTGGTAGGTCGTCATGCTGATCTCGTCGATTGGGTCGCGGACATTTTCGGAGCAGCCATTGGCTTACTGATCGGCTGGCCGATTGCTGCCCGCGGCGAAACGTGGGTCCGGCGAATTCTCCGGATGCCGAAGCCTGTCTCAGACAACTCAGTTCCTGGGGAATGAAATTGTCTGACATGTCACAAAAAAAGCAGCGGAAGAAATCAGACGCTCGCATTGAAAACTGGCTTCAGCGCTATCGTCGGCAGAGAATTATTCTGTTGTGGCTCGGCAGCCTGGGGACGGCGCTACTGGCTGTCCCGGTACTTTACGTCACCTGGAATGTCATCTGGTTCGTGTTGTTGTTTGCTTTCAGTGCTGTGATTCCATTGGCAAATCTTTCCAGGGTGACCTGGGTCATCTGGGGATTGCTGTTTGTTGCCCATGCCACGGCGAACTGGCAGCGTCTGGAAAACTTCAAATTCGAATCAGAAGGAAAGCTGGTTGCCGCGAGGTATGCAGCCTATGTTTCCGGGATCAGCAGCCTGGCGCTGGCCGCGGGCCCCGAAACGATGCATTCGTTTGTGAAGTTGATCTGCCTGATTCTGTTGATCGGGCCATCGTTGGTCGCTCTTTCGATCAAGCTTGCCCGGGCCGCGATCGCCGCTCATGGAATGGATATTCCACTGGTCGCGGCCGCACTGAAGGAACTGCTCGTCGCCAATCAGCGAGTTTTACTGGACGACCTGGTCTCCAGAATTCGCTCACCTCATCCACCACAGATGCTGCGAGAATTGCTGTTGATCGATGGAGTGATTCTGTTGACGTCAGGTGATCCGTCGGTGACCGTCACCGACAGCCTGCGGACCTCCGTTTCTGCTCAGATTGAAGAGGCCGAATAGCCACCAATGAATCGTCCCTTCGCTGCCGTTTCTTGTTCATATGATCTGAAACCCTGTCATAATTCTGCACGGTCGGATAAATAGCTTGGGCGGGCAGACAAATCGGGCTCGCATATCGTGAATTCTGACAGGATGACCGAAACGATGTGGAATTCTGGGGTTGGATGGCGACACCGATTCGGATTCGGTTTCGCTGCAGGGATCGTCCTGTTGACGGTGGCATCCGTGAGCCTTGCGGCGGATCGGCCGAACATCGTGTTCATGCTCTCGGATGATCAGGGCTGGTCCGGGCTGTCGGTTCCGATGCACCCGGATTTCGCTGGTTCGAAAGGGGAGATCTATCGGACTCCCAATCTCGAAAAGCTGGCGGCTCAGGGCATGCGATTTTCCGCTGCTTATGCCCCCGCCCCCGTCTGTTCGCCAACGCGCAGCAGCCTGCAGACCGGCAAGAGTCCGGCTCAACTGCACTGGACGAAAGCGGCACCGGCCGAGGAAGGACACAAGCTGCTCGAACCACGGATCATCAAGAGTCTGCCTGCAAACGAAACGACGATTGCTGAACTGCTGCACGGTGCAGGTTATGCCACGGCGCACTATGGAAAATGGCACATCAGTGGTGGCGGCCCTGGGGCTCATGGTTACGACGAACATGACGGTGACACCGGAAATGAAAACGCCTTTCAGTTCAAAGATCCCAATCCGGTCGACATCTTCGGGATGGCCGATCGAGCGGCCGCGTTCATGGAAAAGAATTCGAAAGCAGGTAAACCCTTTTTCATTCAACTTTCATGGAACGCGCTCCATGCCTCTGAAAACGCCATGAAGGCAACGCTGGCAAAGTACGAACATCTGAACAAAGGGAATAACCCCAAACAGGCGACGACGGCAGCGATCACAGAAGACCTCGACACGGGTGTCGGACGTGTGATGGACGCGATTGAACGCCTGGGGTTGAGCAAAAACACCTATGTCATCTACATGTCTGACAATGGTGCTGGTGGTGGCAAGCGAACCGGGCTGAATGGTGGTAAGGGATCAGTCTGGGAAGGAGGAATTCGAGTCCCGCTGATCATCCGGGGACCTGGAGTCAAACCTGGTTCATGGTGCCATGAACGCGTGGTCGGATTCGACTTTTTGCCGACCTATTGCGAATGGGCCGGAATTTCAGAAAAGAAGCTTCCTGCTGGAATTGAAGGGGGCAGCATCGCGAGTTTGCTGACGCACGACGGCAAAGGCTCAGTCAAACGACCACGCGAAGAACTCGTCTTTCACTTCCCGCATTACCAGAGTGACGATGGGCCTCATTCCGCAATCTTCATCGGCGATTTGAAGTTGATCCGGTTCTATGAAGATGATCGAGTCGCCCTGTTCGATATCTCCAAAGACCTTCGCGAACAGAATGACCTGGCAAAGCAGATGCCTCGCGATGCCCAGCGGCTCAACGCGCGACTGACCGACTACCTGAAATCGGTCAAGGCTCAGTATCCGACCCCCAATCCGAATTTCGACCCGAGCAAACCTTCGACACCTGTAAAAAAGGGAGGGAAGCGCGGTGAGAAAGGGAAAGAATAATATGCTTCGTAACTTGTATTTGGCGATTACCATTGTTGGCTTGATCGGGAACGCTGCCTTCGCTGCCGATGCAAAGCGGCCACCCAATATCATCTTGATCCTGATGGATGACATGGGCTGGCGCGATGTCGGATTCATGGGAAATCGGTTTGTCGAAACACCAAACATCGACCGGCTCGCCAAAAAGGGACTGATCTTTTCACAGGCGTATGCCAGTGCTCCCAATTGTGCTCCGACACGTGCCTGTCTGATGTCGGGCCAGTACACACCACGGCACGGCATTTACACAGTCGTCGATCCACGTCAGCCGGTCGGTTCCCCCTGGCATAAGCTGACGGCTGCCAACAGCAAATCAGATCTCGCCACTGAAGTAGTGACGATTGCAGAATCATTGCAATCGGGCGGGTATGCGACCGCCTTCTTTGGGATGTGGAATCTCGGACGAGGTCGCAGTGGCCCGGTCACACCGGGTGGCCAGGGCTTTCAGACGGTGGTGTTTCCCGAAAACATCGGTTTCGCCAAGGACGCGTACTTCGACAAGAGCGGCAACTATCTCAGTGATCGATTGACGGATGAAGTCCTGAAATTCGTCGAAGCAAATCAGGACCGCCCGTTTTTTGCCTATCTTCCAGATCATGCAGTCCATGCCCCGTTTGAACCCAAGGAAGATCTGCTGAAGAAGTATGAGCGAAAAGCATCGACAAATAAGGACCGTCGCGACGACCCCGCCTATGCAGCGACGATTGAAGCCGTCGATCAGAATGTCGGCCGGATCGTGGAGACATTGACTCGATTGAAGCTGACGGATAACACCGTTGTGATCTTCACATCGGACAACGGAGGAACCGACCAATACACGTCTCCACTGCGTGGCGGCAAAGGCCAACTGTATGAAGGAGGAATCCGGATTCCCCTTGTCATCTCATGGCCAGGCATCAAGAAGCCGGGAGGGCAGTGCAACGCCCCCGTATCGAGCGTCGACATTTACCCGACTCTACTGGAACTGGCAGGGGCTGCCGCGCCAATGGATCAGGTTCTGGACGGAGTCAGCCTGGTCCCGGCCCTGCGCGGCGAATCTGACCTGCAACGACAACGACTGTTCTGGCATTTCCCCTGCTATGTCGGCAAAGCAACTCCATCGAGTGCCATTCGTGAGGGAGATTTCAAGCTGATCGAGTTCTACGAAGACGGAGGTCGCCGCGAACTTTACAACTTGAAGAACGATCCCAACGAGGAACGCGATCTGGCGAAGACTCAGCCCGAAAAAGCCGCCGCACTCTATCGGACTCTACGGTCCTGGCAGAGCGAAACGGGCGCCGCAATCCCCAATCAAGCGAACCCGAATTACGACCCGAAAGCCGAACGTCCCCGAGGCGGGCAGCAGGGTGGTGGCAATCGAGGCGGCGGCCAGGGTGGAAAAGGAAAGAAGGAGAAGGCGTGAGCCGATCATGAAACCAGATTCCCTCTGAAAGGAGTCATCTGTCTTCGTGTCGCGAAGCATACGGCGCAGTCGTTCCCTCGCCACGTTTCACTGTCACTTCTGATCGCTTCTGGACTTCATGGATGATGGTCGCGAAGGGGTCGCCGTTGTAGCAGACCTCGCTGAAGAACGTGAAAACGGATGAATCGCTGGTGACGAACATCGGGGCGAGTTTTCCAGCGGTGGTCGTATAGCTGAACCCGCCGAGAATCTCGCTGCGGCCGCTGCCACGGGTTTCCAGCAGTGTTCCGCCTCGCTCGGTCTTGTAGCCGAGGACCCAAAGCTGCCCGCCATCGTTCACAATGTGCGTCCCTTCATTCTCGACATTGAGCTGACGTCCCCAGACCCGTTGCTTTTTCAGCACCAGGCTGTGTGTGACGAAGTCCTCAAGAAAAAGTTCACCACCTTCGGCCTTGCGCGTGCTGGTGAGGTCGCAGTCAGACACACTGCTGAACACGACCGTACGCTGCGTATCGATTTCGACCCCGCCATGGATCGCTCCGAAATGCTCGAACGAAACAACCTTTGAAGAACCGTCTGCGATCCGGAAGTCGGGTTTGACTTTGCTCGCATAATCAATCATGCCCCCCACGCCGATAACTCGCTGGACCTTGCCACGAATGATGACGGTCGAATGCAGCGAATAGGAACCTGGCAGGAAGACCGTCGTCGCACCCGAATCCATCGCTTTCTGGATAGCGGCCGACGAATCGGCTTGTCCCGTCGGGTCCGCTCCGAAGTTGTCGACGTTGGCCCAGGTCTGTGGATCATCCCACGGAACACCAGGAGTCTCCTTGATGTTCAGCCGCAAAGAACCCGTCGTCGAATGGAACGGACTCGTTACTGAATGCGAGCAGTATTCGTGGATTGTCGGCCCCGCACTGCCGGGCTTATCGTCTCCGCGAATCTTCACTGCTGCGAACCAGTCGGGTGTCGCGACATCACCGACAGCGCGGGCATAACCAGAGGTCTGGATATCACGCAGAAAGATTCGGCCACCGTTGTAATTGATCATCGCAGGCCATCGGTTGGCCCCGTCACGTCCCACCAGCTTGGCATCGACCAGACAGAAGGTCCCGTAACTGCGGATCACGGGGACAGAATTCTCGCTGTAGAGTCGTCGGACGCTGATCGCCTGGCCCTCGTTATCAAACCCAAACTGGGCCTGACCACGGAGGGTAATCCCTTCAAAGGTCTGCCCATTGACAGCACGTGACGTACTGATGCCGCGCTGGAATCCAATAACCTCGCAGTTTCGCAAGAGCAGTGGCCCGTTCATGTCACGATGGCCAAGGTCGAGTCCCACCAGGCCGCTCCCTTCGCTGGCAAGAAATCGGCAGTTTCGCACAGCACCGGAATTGTTCGAGTAGAACTGTAAACCGATCGCGCCTGGATTGTTCTTGCCAACATCAAACGTGATGTCCTGGACGTAATTATGAAACCAGTCAGCCGACCCGAAACCGCCACACCACATGATGCTTGCGGGCTGCTTTGCATCGGTGAAGGCGCCGTCTTTCAGTCGGATCACGGTCTTCGTGGTATTCTGTCCCTGAAGAAAGTTCATTCCCCAGGCCTCCTTCCCGGCCGAGTTCTTTTTCGACCAGTTCAGCGTCCTGGAAATCAGATAAGTTCCATTCGGGAAATAAAGCAGTTTGTGTTGTCCCATGACGTCGAAGAGTGCCCGCTGAATGGCATCGGTGTCGTCCGTGGTTCCGTCCCCCTTGGCCAGGTACGGAGCGTTTGTGACATCGACCACAGCGTGACAGTCCGGATAGCGGATGTTTCGATTCGCATCAAACGTAACTCCAACGACCGATGCATCAGCGGCGTCGGTGACGCGTCCTGAAAGACAGAAGATGCCGAGGGCCAACCACAAGACAACACCGTGCAAGGGTGAAGTGGGATAACAGCGAATCAACAGGCAATCTGTCAAAATCATGTGAGCAATCTCATATCTGGCATTCGAATATCGATTGGATCGAAGAACGATTTCTTGGCGCAGGGAAGTCGTATTCACGCATGACACAATACAAGAATGCCACGTTGTTGCATTGCGGCGGACGAAATACCGACGATTTCCCATTGAATCGAGAACATCTCGGTAGCGACTCTGACCCATCCGCCGCCGGATAACATCGCGACCTCATTCGCGAGGTCGAATGGTCGAATCAGCGCGAGTCATTTTCGATTTGAAGGGAGATGCGACATCAGTATGATGGTTCTGACCCGCTGGACGAACTGCCCGTTCCCACCATTTTCTCAGAGCCGATCCGTGACGTCGATGCACTTAAAATTCCGGAGTGCCCGTCGATCAGGATTCACACTCGTGGAACTCCCCGGTCGTAATCGCCATCATTGCCGTATTGATTGCTCTCATACTTCCAGCTGTTCAGCATGCTCGTTAGGCTGCGCGAAGGATGGAACGTATCCGTACTGATGATCATTATGGCGTCGTGTGGAGTTGATGTTGGACATCATCTGGGCGCCCCTGAACTGAGGAATTGCAACTGGTTAACTCGATTCTTCAGGCAGATGGTCACCTGCCATCGTGTCCGAAGAATTCGGCCCAGTCGTTCCCTCTCCAATTCGCTCAGCCTTTTTTCAGTACTAGAACTCACCAATGATTTCGCCGCCAGCTCGGGTCCCCAAGGCTCGCCAGACTTTGGTGTCGATGTTGTCCGAAATCGGACGCACGGATCCATCCACTAACAAGGAATGAACGACACCAACGTGATAACTGCGGGAGGTAATCGCGGCATAAGTGGACTGAGTCGTGGAATCCCCCTCCTCGACCGATGTGAAATCAATGTCATATACGCGACCGGATTCGGTGTGCGACACCCGTGTATTGGGCCCAAACGTTGTCGTGAAACCATTCTGATGGACCCGGCCTTCAACCCATTCTGTGTGTCCATTATCTGCTTCAAAATTGCCGGTCCAGGCACCGACCGTCGCTGGAGTGCTGGGAGGTGATATCGTCGGCGAACCTCCCTCCTTGATGATCGCCTGGAAGGCTCGGACCTCGCTGAATGCCAACGACTGGCTCGTACCGTCGATAAAATCTCGCGTGCCGATCTTGCCATTCGGTCCAAATGCGCCATCTCCTGGCTGACCGGTCACGGGGTTGAACACCATCCAGGTCCCAAAATTCGCACCGTAGTTGATGGGATATTGTTCAATTCCGTCTTCAATGCTTTTTCGATCATTGGGTTCGCTTGGACACATGTATGTCGGAACGCGAACTTTGACGACGGCCAGTTGCGTGTCGTAGGGGAGTGAGAAATCGATGAGCTTCTGCAGATTCGCCTGATCCAAAAACGGAAGCAGGCGGGCCTGGGGCCCCCATTGCCCATAGTTGGCCCCCGACAACGTCAGACACATCGCGGGTGGAAAAGTGTTGTACGCATCGTGGTAATTGTGCAGTGCCAAGCCGATCTGCTTGAGATTGTTTTTGCATTGCATGCGTCTTGCGGCCTCGCGGGCCTGCTGTACCGCTGGAAGCAGGAGGGCGATCAGAACCGCAATGATTGCGATCACAACCAACAGTTCGATGAGGGTAAAAGCGCGGCGTCGAACAGTAATGGCAGCCACATTATCTCCTTAAAGCTTGAAGCAAAGGATTGAGTGGTCACCACATTGGCTGGCAGGTTGCGGATGGGCTGGCGGAGTGGCATTGACACTGAGACTCAGTGTCAACACGGTACTGGGTTTTGAGCCATAAAGTCAAGTCGCCCGCCGGATTCAGACAGGCACTATCGTCTTTTTCAATGTCAGGGTTCTCTCCGGACTTGAAGGCACCCTCACCCCGGCCCTCTCCCGCAGTACCAGGCGAGTGAGAAAAAGGGACGCATTTGGAGTTGCAGAGGCGCTCTCCGTGGAGTCAATGTTAGCCACATTTTTGCCTCGGAGGATGAGGCCGTTTCTCGAGTGTGAGCGAGACCGGGCTGAAAGCACTGGGAATGACACGTTTCGAAACAACCGAAGCGCCAACGATGCCTTTCCGCCCCACGTGATCCAGGCGGACCAGTCAGCAGTTTATTGCATCGCAGTGACCGCGGCCGCGAACTTGCCGTTTGTTGTCTGTCCGATGCTTCTGACGGCTCCGATACAGACAATGGCAATCAATGGCAGCATAATCGCGTACTCAACCGCAGTCGGTCCATCCTCGGCAACAAGAAAGCTCCAAACCATCGTCGCATACTTGTGCATCGTAACCCCTGTTTCGAATCCGTGACTTTTTGAAGATATCTGGTTCAGCGAGAGATCTTGGGCGACACAAATGTGAAGGTTTTCAACTGTCCCGATGGCTGTGCACCGGCGGGGTAAATGGTCGCTGGGTCGAAAACGGCTGTCGGGTCCAGAACACTGCAAGGCTGAACGCTGATGTTCATATTGCTGCCGTTTCCAGAAACGCTGGTCACGGTGACGCCTGCAAACCCAACGATGCTGTAAGTGGTGTTACTGCCGTTACCACTGGCTGCCTGATAAGGTGTGGTTGATGCCGGTTTAAACAAGGGCAGCAGTCTTGGCTGTCCGATAATTGCCGCAAAGGAAGTTCCAAGTGTTGAACGTAGACCGGGAGTTCCCTTCCAGGGCTTTGGAGTTGTCAAGCTTACTGGATAAGCCCCGCTGCTGGCCAGATACTGCAGATCGCTGGGGCTGGGACCGTTCAGAATCCAGTTCTTGTAAGTCGGGTCCGCATTGGTCCAGGGGCCAATGCAGAGCAATCCGAAATTGCCCGGCGACTGCTTGGGGCTGGGATAGATCTGAATGATTGGCGTTCCCGTCGCATCCTTGTGGACTGATCCGTCCGGGGAAGCGCCTGTTGCAAAGTAAGTGTTCCAGGTATTGACGTCGAACGCCACTGGCAGCAACGTGCAATCAAAAGCGGAACCACCGTCACTCCAGTAATCGTCTCCCCAGGCACCACCACTCGTACCCGCTCCGACTCCCGATCCGACACCTCCCGCCCCCCCCGAGACCTGGCTGGGTGGTCCAAACGCTGTGATCAGGCCAGTGAAGATTGTCATTGAGGAGACGGCGGTCAATCCAGTATCTTTCCTGCCGATTGCAGGCGCAAAGAAGAATGGCAAGCGGCCATTGGAACTCGCATCCCGACGGACTGTGACTTGGACTGTATTGGGAAATCCTGCATAAGCCGCTGTCGACGTAAATGAATTTGTCGCATCAGTGAACCCGAAAACGGTGTCAGTTGCCAGCAGGTTTAACGATGTCACTCCCCCTGCACCGTTATAGCCGCAGAACCGCTTGCTGAAAGTAGACGCACTAGTCTCGGCCCCGCTGATCAGAGACTGACGTTGTGTCTGGCCAGGAATCGAATAGGCCGCATAGTTATCGGTCAATTGGCGCGCTCCCGCAGCCGCAGCCGAATCGGCCGCATTTTGCAGGGTGCTCTTCGTGGTTGCCATCCATCCGATATCAACGGATAACGCGACAAACGCCATGAGCGGAATCAACAAGAGTGCCACCAGAACAGCCGTTGCACCTCGTCTTGACGATGGCTCTTGATGTGCTGCCTTCGCGAATTTTTTCATGATTCCCTCCTGTCACGAGACTGTAAGTTTCGAAGTTTGGCCATTAAACCTGATGAACCTGCTGATGCTTCATCCCTGGCGAAGCATGACAATCGACTTGGTAACAGCAGAGTTCTTCGGGACGAAACAGTGCGTCCCTGTCCAGGAGATTGCGGTAATGGGTACCGACACGGTGACTTTGACTTTATCGTTACGTTTGGCCGTCGATACGTCAGCCTTCACGTCATTGACCGTAATCGTGATGACGGCGGAACTGGACGTCATCTTGCATGCCGTCAGAAAGTTCTTCACATCACT